>JASFYY010000114.1:0-9968 GCA_045046875.1 Verrucomicrobiota bacterium
TGCTGGCGGCTTTTTTCGGAGGATTGATCCTCAACGTGATGCCTTGTGTTTTTCCGGTTATTTCGTTAAAAATAATGAGCTTTGTGGGGCAGGCGGGAGAGAGTCGCCAGCGTGTTTTGGCGCATGGTTTGGTGTTCACTTTGGGGATACTGGTTTTTTTCTGGGCTTTGGTTGGCGCTTTGTTGATTCTGCGGGCGGGCGGGCAGCAGCTGGGCTGGGGCTTTCAGCTTCAGTCACCGGTTTTTGTGATTGGCATGATTGTGGTGATGTTTGTTTTATCCCTCAGTTTGTTCGGGGTGTTTGAATTTGGAGCGGGCATGACGGGAGTGGGGGGTAAGCTTTCCACCGGCAAGGGTTACAGTGGGAGTTTCTGGAGTGGCGCCTTGGCGGTGTTGTTGGCCACACCTTGCACCGGGCCTTTTCTCGGGCCGGCTTTGGGTTATGCCGTTTCCCAGCCGCCTTTGATGTCCTTGTTGGTTTTCACGGTGATCGGTCTGGGTATGGCTTCGCCTTACATTTTGCTTTCGGCGATCCCCAAACTGCTCGACTACGTGCCACGTCCGGGAGCATGGATGGAGACTTTCCGCAACTTGATGGGCTTTCCCATGTTGATCGTGGTGGTGTGGTTGCTGTGGGTGCTGGGTGCACAGATTGGTATTGATGGCATTGCTTTGTTTTTGGGAGCTTTGACGGTGCTGGCGGCGGCGGTGTGGTTGTATGGCAAGTATTTGACGGTTGGTGGCGCGGCGGGGGGGAAGAATAAACTGATATGGGTGGTGGTCGCCGGATTGGTGGTTGCTGCGACCGCTCTGTCGGTGAAAGCGGCCGGAGCAAGGCCAGAGGTCACGTCCAGCGAGCCGATAGCAGAGGTGATCGCAGCCCATCGCAAAGCGGGGCGGGCGGTGTTTGTCGATTTCACTGCGAAGTGGTGCCTGGTGTGCCAAGCGAACAAACCGGCGATGCATTCGGAAGAGGTGCAGCAGGCTTTTCGGGATAAAAACGTGGCTTTTGTGATTGCCGATTGGACCAACTCGGATCCGAATATCACCAAGGTTCTAGCTGAGTATGGCCGGGCGAGTGTGCCTTTTTATCCGCTTTTCCCCGCGGATCCGGAGAAGGAGGCGATTATTTTGCCGCAGAATCTGACCGTGGGGATTATTCTGGAGTACTTGGATAAACTGTGAGACGGGGGTGACTCACGTTAGGGCCGCGGCCCTTATTCAGAGTGATGCTCGGTTTTGAGCAGGCGTCCCCATTTTTTGTTAAAAGGGTGGACTTTGACGGTTGGGGTGTCCTTGCCTTTGACCAGTGGGCGATCTTCGTTGGCCCAGGAAAAGATCGAGCCGAGTAGGTTCTGAATCGGGATGGTGGTGCTTTGTTTGTTTTGTAACTGAGTGGCGAGATCAGCGGAGCGGTAGCCGACCGAACAGTAGATGACGATGCGTTCGGGGGCTTGAGGCAGGCTGGCGAGATAGGTTTTGACTTCTGCCGGGCTTTGCAGGTTTTGTGCGCCGGGCAGGTGGCTGACTGCAAATTCTTCGGCTGCGCGGCTGTCGATCAGCAGGGTGGTGGATTTTTTGTCGGCCTGCTTGAGTGTTTTTGCCAAGTCGCTGGTGGTGATGTGTTGAACCTGGTTGAACTTCGAGGTGATTTTTTTAGTGATGCTTTCCATGGTCAGGGTTTCGCTGAGCTGAGCGTAGGAGCAGTGCTCGAGCTTGAGCAGAATAGCAAAGACCGCGAGGATGCAGATGATCCAAGTGAGGGATTTACGGGACATGAGGGAGGATTTGGGGGTGGAATGGAAGAATGAGGTGAACCACTAATGAACACGAATGAACACGAATGAAGAAGAGGCTTTTGAGCGCAGCGAACACAAGTTCGATTTACTTGAAATTACCTTTTTGTGAGCGGGTTGGAATGAATTTCACTTTATTAACATAAAAACTTTGTAGGCTTCAAAGCTTGATTCCTCATGTATTATTGGTGTCCATTCGTGTCCATTGGTGGTTGATCTTCTTTCTCGGGTTCGCCGCGGAAGGCGGTGATGATGAGCAGGACAGCGGCGATGGAGATGCAGGAGTCGGCGACGTTGAAGGAGGGGAAGTGGCCACCGCTGGTGGGGAAAAGTTTGTCGTAGTATGGCAAGGTGAAGTCGAGGAAGTCAACGACGTAACCGCGGTCGGGCATCAGGCGGTCGGTGAGATTGCCGAGGATGCCGGAGATCAACAGGCTGGCGGCGAGTTTGGAGGGAATAGTGGGGAAGGCCTGGCGTCTCCATAAAACCGTGATGGCGACCAGGGCGGAAGTGGCGACGGCACCGAAAGCGAGGTTGGCGTAGGGGGAGTTGTTGAAGGCGCCAAAGGCCATGCCGGTATTGTGAACCCGGACGATATTGAAAAATTCAGGGATGACGATGATTTCCTCTCCCCAGTAGGTTTCGTGGGGGAAGTGACGCACAACCATCCATTTGGTGAGTTGGTCGAGCAGGTAGAGCGGTAGCGTGAGGTAGAGGATATATTTTTTCATGCGACTGGTCAGACGACGTCGGCACAGCGTTGGCAGAGGTCGTTGTGCTTTTCGATTTTTCCTACGGAGGCTTCGTGACGCCAGCAACGGGCGCATTTGCCGTTGTCGGTTTTGGCGACACTGGCAAAGAGTTTGTCCTGGCCGATTTGGATCGTCAAGTCGCTGACGATGAGAAACTCCTGCACAGTGGCCTGATCGTCGAGCACGCTGTCGAGCACGGCGTTGCTCGGCACGTCCAACTCGACGCGGGCTTCGAGATTGCTGCCGATGAGTTTTTGTTGCCGTGCGCTTTCGATTTCCTGCTGAATGGTGGCACGCAGCTTGAGCAGTTCTTCGACGACCGGGCTGGCGGCTCCTTCTTGTTCAGCGAAGGCGGGATCGGCGACGGGGAATTTCTGCAAATGGATGCTGTCCTTGTGGCCGAGGAATTCCCAGGCTTCGTCGGCGGTGTAAACCAGGATCGGGGCCATCAGGCGGGTGAGGCTCTCGAAGACTCGCGCCATGGAGGTCTGGCTGGCGCGGCGTTTGACGGAATCGCTGGCTTCGCAATACATACGGTCTTTGGTGATGTCGATGTAGAGCGAGCTGAGATCAACGGCGCAGAACTGGTTGAGGGTATTGAACACTTTGCGGAATTCGTAGTTTTCGTAGGCTTCGATACACTCGGCGGTTACGACGTGCAGGCGTTCGAGGATCCAGCGGTCGATCAGGGTGAGCTGGTCGTTGTCGACGGCTTGTGTATCGGCGTCGAAGCCGTTGAGGTTGCCTAGCAGGATGCGCAGGGTGTTGCGGATGCGGCGGTAGGTGTCGGCGGTTTGTTTGAAGAGGTTCTCGTCAAAGGGGACCTCGTTTTGCCAATCCACGCTGCTGACCCACAGGCGCAGGATGTCGGCACCGTATTGGTTGTAAAAATGGGCGGCGTCCATCGGTTTGCCTTTTTTCTTGGCATCCGATTTGGAGATTTTCTTGCGGTCTTTATCAACCACAAAACCGTGGGTCATCACTTTTTTGTAAGGTGCGGTGCCGCGATGGGCGACACTGAGCATCAGCGAGGACTGGAACCAGCCACGGTGCTGGTCGGTGGCTTCGAGATAAAGGTCGGCGGGGGTGTGCAGCTCGGGGCGTTTGTCGAGCACGGCGACGTGACTGCTGCCGGAGTCGATCCATACGTCGAGGGTGTCGTGGCAGCGGGTGGTGCCGGCGGGCAGGTCGAGTTGTTCGGCCCACCAGGCGTCGTCTTTTTCGAACCACAGGTTGGTGCCTTGTTGTTCGGTGAGGTCGGCGACTTTGCGCGCGAGCTCGGCATCGACGATGGGTTGATCCGGTTTGCCTGCGGGGAAAAAGACGGGCAGCGGAACTCCCCAGGTGCGTTGGCGCGAGATGCACCAATCGGGACGGGATTCCACGGTGCCGTAGATGCGGTTGCGGCCCCAATGCGGCAGCCACTCGACTTTGTCGATTTCTTCCAATGCTTTTTCGCGGATAGCGTCGATGCGGACGAAAAATTGCTCCACTGAGCGGAAAATGATCGGTGTTTTGGAGCGCCAGCAATGAGGGTAGGAGTGAACGTAGTTTTCCTGGGCGATCAGTGCGCCTTTTTCCTCCAACAGTTCGATGACGATAGGATTGCCTTTAAAGACGTGCAGGCCGACCAGGGCGTCGATGCCTACTTCATCGGTGAATTTTCCGAGATCATCGACGGGGGAGAGCAGGCCGAGATCATTCTGCAGACCGGCGACGTAGTCATCCGAGCCATGGCCGGGAGCGACGTGCACCGCTCCGGTTCCGGCTTCATCGGTGACGAAGTCGGCGAGGATGATTTTCGATGTGCGCTCGAGCAAGGGGTGGTCGGCGGTCTGGCCTTCGAGTCCTTTGGGATCGACGATTTGCTCTTCGCCGCTGGGGCTGAAGCCGGTTTTGGCGATGAAGGATTCGAGCAGGGGACGGGCGATGATGAGGTCTTCGCTACGACCGGATTCGGCGTGGGTGAAAGTGGAACGGATATACTCAAAACGAGCCTGTAGCGCGATGCCGAGGTTGGCGGGCAAGGTCCAGGGGGTGGTGGTCCAGATGACGAGGGAAGTTTGTCCGGCGAGTTCGCCGCTGGAGATCGGAAATTTGACGAAGATGGCGGGATCGGTGCGGTCTTCGTATTCCACTTCGGCTTCGGCCAGGGCTGTCTGGGCACCAAAACTCCACAGTACCGGTTTTTTGCTGCAATAAACGAGGTCTTTTTCGACCAGCGAAGCAAAAGTGCGGATGACGTCGGCCTCGTAAGAGGGATCGAGGGTGAGGTAGGGGTTCTGCCAATCAGCGAATACACCGAGTCGGCGGAAGGATTGACGTTGGATATCGATGAAGTTGCGGGCGTATTCTTCCGAGCGACGGCGGATTTCGGCGGGTTCAAGGCCACGGGTTTTTTCCACTACTTTGAACTCGATCGGCAGTCCGTGGCAATCCCAGCCGGGGATGAAAGGGGTGTAATAACCCGCCATCGAGCGGCTTTTGATCACCAGATCCTTGAGCACTTTGTTGAGTGCGGTGCCCATGTGCACGTCACCATTGGCAAAGGGCGGACCGTCGTGGAGGATGAAAGTGGGTGCGTTTTCCGCTTGTCGTTGATCGACGATCTGGCGGTAGAGATCCTGGTTTTCCCAGTTTTCCAGTCGTTGCGGCTCGCGCTCGACCAGATTCGCCCGCATCGGAAAATCCGTCTGCGGGAGGTTCAAACTGTCTTTGTAGGTGTTGGATTGCTTCTTTTGATCGCTCATAGCCAGGCCGTTTGGAGGGCGGCGGAAGGTAGCATTGATTGTGGGCGGTGCAAGGCGAAGCGGGGGGGAATTGGAACCACGAATTCACGCGAATCCACACGAATAGGGAATTGAATATCTCTTGAGAAATAAACCGACGAATGATGAAGTGAAAGCAGAGCTATGGCTGGGCGTTTTTTATTAGCGGCAGCAGGGCTTTTTTCCACAGTTCATATCCCTTTTCGGTGAGGTGCAGGCCGTCTTTTTTGAATAGATCGGGGGAGAGTTTTTGCTCCAGCATGGGGCTGGCGATGTCGCCAAATTGCAAAGTGGATTTCTGGGCGCAGTAGGCGGCGATCAGATCGTTGGCTTTTTTCATCTGCGGCCACAGTTTTTTGCGACTGATGCTGGGTTTGATCGCGATGTAGATCAAGGGGGTGCCGGGTAACGATTTTTCCAATTTGGCGGTGAGGGTTTTGAAGTCGGCGAACACTTGTTCTGGTGAGAGACCGTTGGCGATGTCGTTGTCGCCGGCGTAGAGCAGGATGACTTGTGGTTGGTAGGGTTTGATCAATCGGTCAAAAAAATGGATCGAATCGGCGATGGTCGAGCCACCAAAACCACGGTTGATTTTTTTTAGTTTCGGAAAAAATGGATCGAGATCCCACATACGGATGCTGGAGCTGCCGACAAAAAGAATGGCATCGCGGGGGGGCGGGCTTTGTTTGTCTGCTTGTTCAAAAGCAGCGATGGAACCTTCCCATTTGGCGAAAGCGGCGTCTGGATCCTTGGCAAAAGTGGTTGAGAGCAGCAGTAGAGAGATAGCCAGGGCGGCGAGCGGTGTTTTCATGGGTTTAAGAGGAAAGGGGAATCTCGTAGTAGTCAAGCGCCCATTCCCGCATGAAACGAACCCGGGTGGGGTTGATTTTGTAGATGATGAGATCGGGGTTGTTGATGCTGCCGAGGTATTGGGTTAGCAGGGGGTTGCTGTCCCATATTTCCTTCATCATGGCCTGGTCGTCCAGAATTTCGGCGACTCCGGAGATGCGCACCTGGTCGTGTTGTTCGTCGAGGTAACAGAGTTCGACATTGCGGTTGGCGGCGATTTCACCGGTTTTGTGATAGCTGCGCAGATTTGCGACGTAGATGGTGAAAGTTTCTTCATCCACCCGGACTGGGGACACGGGGCGCAGACGGGGTTGATCGCCGTCGATGGTAGCGAGCTGGGGAAAACGCGCATTGCGGATGCAGTTGCGGGCGAGTTCCGGTAGCTGGGATGGGTTGATGGGTTTGGGGGTGGGCTGGGGCATGGCTGAATAGGTGGAAACGGAACCACTAATAGACACTAAGAAACACGAATGAAAAACGGAAAATGAAGACTGGAAAATGGGAGGGATCTCAAATTTCAAATTTTAAATCTCAAATATTAGCTTACCCATCCCCATGCGTATTTGGTGGATATTTTTGGCATTGGCGGTGTTAGTCATGGTGCCGTTCATGGTTTGGGGGGATTCTTTTACGCAGTTTTTTTCCAGTGAGGGCAGTGTGCAGTGGTTGAAGCAGTATGGAGCTTGGGCGGGTATAGCTCTGTTGATTGGCGATTTATTTCTGCCGGTGCCAGGGACGGTGGTGATGTCGGCGATGGGTTATGTTTATGGCCCGTGGTGGGGTGGGTTATACAGCTCGCTGGGTTCGGTATTGGGGGGGCTGCTGGCTTATGCTCTTTGTCGTGCACTGGGGCATCGAGCGGCTTTGTGGTTGGCAGGGGAGCAGGATTTGAAAAAAGCAGAATCTTTTTTTCGTCAAGGTGGGGGCTGGGTGGTGGTTTTGTCCCGTTGGCTACCAGTATTGCCTGAAGTGGTGGCCTGTATGGCGGGGCTCACACGGATGCCCTTCCGGGTTTTTCTGATCGCATTGTTGTGCGGCAGCTTGCCTATGGGTTTTGTTTTTGCTGCCGTTGGGGCGGCAGGGAAGGAGACTCCGGGTTTTGCGATGGCGCTCAGCGCTGCCTTGCCAGTGGTGATGTGGTTGGTGGCGCGGAAACTTCTGCGCCAAGACAAGTAAAAGGGGTTTGAATATCGAATATTGAACAAGGAATGATGAAGTGAAGAGGGGTATATCGAATGTTGAACAAGAAATATCGAATGATGAAGTGTTGAGTTAGGCTTTTTTTAATGCGGTGATGATTCCGTGTAACATGTTGAGTTCTTGTTCGTTGGGTTGGGAGCGGGTGAAGATGGTGCGTAGTTTGCGCAGGGTTTCCGGACGCAGTTCGGGGGTGAGGAAAAAACCGCTCTGATCGAGTTCGTTTTCAAGTCGGTCGAGGAAATTGGAGAGCTCTTTTTTTGTGGCGGGACTTGAGGCTGGGGGCAGGGAGTGACTACTGGTTTCGCCCCTCCGCCATTCCCAAGCGAAAAGCAATACCGCTTGGGCCAGATTGAGTGAACTGAATTCCGGGTTGGTGGGAAAGTGAATCAGGGCATCGGCACGGGAGAGGGCGTTGTTGTCGAGGCCCGAGGCTTCGGGACCAAAGAGGATGGCGGACTGTTGTGCCGGTGTAGAATCGGTGGACGAAGTTGTAGCGAAAATTTCCTCGACGGCTTGCATCACCGGCAGGCAAGGGATGGACTGGGAGCGGGGACGGGCGGTGGTGGCATAGAGGCGGTGGCAGTCGGAGATGGCCTCGTCGAGGGTTTCAAAACATTGGGTTTGTTTTAATACCCGGTCAGCATCAGCGGCGGTGGCCGTTGCCGCGGGGTTGGGCCAACCATCGCGTGGGGCGACCAAGCGCAGTTGGTCGAGGCCGCAGTTGAGCATGGCGCGGGCGCACATGCCGATATTTTCCCCGAGCTGGGTTTTAAACAGGATGATGATGGGGGTTTTCATGGATGGGAAATTTTTTTAGTGGCGATGCTTTACATATCAGTGCGTTTTGATAGAATGCGATGGCTTAATAAATGATTTCCAATGGAACCCAAAATCGTCATCAGACAAGGAATGAGTATCGGTTACCGGTCGGGTTGGGGAAATCGATCAGTGCCGGATCTGGAATTGGCGGATGCGACTGATGAAGTGAGCCTGGGGGCAGGCAGGCATTTGTTGTTGGCGAGAAATGGACGGGGCAAAACAACTCTGTTGAAAACGCTGGCCGGATTGTTGCCGGTTTTTTCGGGAGGGTTCGAACTGGAAGGGCAGGTGCAGTACATTGATGAGGAGTTGCGCTTCGATCCGGAATTAAAATCAGCTAGCATTCTGGCTTCTTTTTTCAAGAAGGAAGCTTGGCAGCGTGCTTTGCAGATGGCTGAAAGGTTGGAACTGGATGTGAAAAAACCGTATGGCAAATTGTCCAAGGGGAATCGTCAGAAGGTGACCTTGATCATTGCCGAGGTGCAGGCGATGGCGGGTGGATCGCAGGTGTTGCTGCTTGATGAGCCTTTTTCGGGTTTGGATTTCCATGTGCGTGACGAAGTGGATGCTATTTGGAATGAGAACAAAAACGGGGTTTTACGCTTGGTTTGTGTGCATCCGGATGAGCCTACACTCAAGGCGGAGAGCGCCTTGATCATCAGCGAACAAAAGATCACTCATTTGAAAGTGACGGGTGGGGAATTGGATTGGTTTGAAACCCGTAAGAGTTTGAGTTGAATAGAAAACCTTGGATTTGATTTGTGTTTATGCCTTTGTTCAAGCTTGTATTAAAAACGATTATCGCTAGAAACACTTATTTGGTGTTTCTGCTGGCTTTAGTGACCTTGCCATGGATTTTGCCTTATTTGACGCCTTGGGAGGAAAAGCCATCGGTATTCGCTCCGGCACGTGCACTGACAGCCTGGGGGTTGCTGTGGTTACTTACTTTGCTGTGGTTGTTTTATCAGGCGGCCATCATGGGACATGACGGGGCATCTCAGGGGGTGTTGGAGTATTTTAAGACGCTGGGGATGAAGCGGCGTAACCAGATGCTTCAATTGTGGGCGAACAGCTTGTTGTTTTGTGGGATCTGCCTGAGCTTGGTTTTGATCATTGCGCTGGTATTTTCATTGCCGGAAAAAACAGAAAGTGTGGGGCCGTGGGTGGTCACTAATTTGCAGTATGCCGTGCTTTATTTGCTGGCGGTAGCTCCCTTGTTTTTATTGGCGATTGCATTGGGGACGAGGATTAACGGCACCGCTGCTTATGTGATCACGGCTGGCATGGCTGTTTATGGTTTGTATGGCATTGGTTATTTGGACTTTTTTCTTTCCCAGTCGGGGAATCCTGTGATTGATGCTGTTTATGTGATTTCGCCCCACTATCACCTGGCTGATCTGACCAATCGGTTGGTCTTTCAGATGGGGCCTTTGGAAAATTCTGCTTTTATCAAGATACTGGTCTATTTTGTGGGATTGGCTTTGGTGGTGGTATCGGCAAGTGTGCTTTTGTTCAGGGTGAAAAAATGAGGATTTGGGCAATAATGTGTATGGCTCTGGGGGGGCTGATAGCGGTGGGCGGTTTTTTAAACTTAAAAAAATCAGGGCTTAGCGCTTATCACCAGAATGCATTTGCTTTGAAGCAGAGCGGTTATGGTATGACTTTGGCAAGATTGGGGCAAATGAACCTTGATCGAGCCTGGCATTATGGAGCCGTAGCGAGTGAGTCAAGTCAACGCGGCGGGGAGGGCGGACATACCGTTGAGGGTGGGGGTGATGAAGGTGG
>JASFYY010000115.1:0-60397 GCA_045046875.1 Verrucomicrobiota bacterium
GTCGCCATCGCGCTCGAGCTCTACCGCCGCGAACACGACAGCTACCCCGACTCCCTCTCCCCACTCGCCCCCAGCTACATCGATGCCCTGCCCCCCGATCTCATCACCGGCGCCCCCCTACACTACCTCCTCAAAACCGACGGCACCCCGCTGATCTACTCCGTCGGCATCAACCAAATCGACGAAAACGGCCTGCTCAAAAAAGACCGCACCCTCGGCGACTGGACCTGGCAATACACCCTCCCCCCCGCCTTCAACGAAAGTGACTGGCAAAACTAGCCCTTCACCTCCTAACAAAGACTGCAAACCCATACTCCCTCCTTCCTATCAGTGTTTATTCGTGTCCATTCGTGGTTCACCCCTCATATTTCAATTTTCCATTGAAAACCCTCCAATATCCCCCTACCGTCCGCCCATGCTCAAAGCAGGAATCGTCGGCCTTCCAAACGTAGGCAAATCAACTCTATTCAACGCAGTCACCCGCTCCCAAAAGGCGCAGGCGGCCAATTACCCTTTTTGCACCATCGATCCCAACGTCGGAATCGTCACCGTGCCCGATGAGCGACTCGAGGTGCTCAGCAAGCTTTCCAACTCCACCAAGGTCATCCCCACCGCGATCGAATTTGTCGACATCGCCGGCCTGGTCGAAGGAGCGTCCCAAGGCGCAGGCCTCGGCAATCAGTTCCTCTCCCACATCCGTGAATGTGACGCCATCATCCAAGTGGTGCGCTGCTTCGAGAACGACGACATCATTCACGAACTCGGCTCGGTTGATCCCCTGCGCGACATCGAGATCATCAATGCCGAGCTGGTGCTCTGTGATCTGGCCACTCTGGAGAAACGCAAAACCTCTCGCGAGAAAAAAGCCCGCAGCGGTGATAAAGAATCGAAAGCCGAAGTAGATTTGATCACCAAACTGCTTCCCCATCTCGACCAGGGCAAACCCGCCCTGACCGCCGACCTCAATGATGACGAGCGTGCCCTGATGCAGGAATTTTACCTCTTGAGCGCCAAACCCACCATCTTCGCCTGCAACGTCAAAGAAGATGAGCTCGGTGCTGCGCAAAAAGATCCCGACTCC
This sequence comes from Verrucomicrobiota bacterium, assembly GCA_045046875.1. Taxonomy (GTDB): domain Bacteria; phylum Verrucomicrobiota; class Verrucomicrobiia; order Verrucomicrobiales; family DEV007; genus JAADHD01. Next base: position 1,082 of record JASFYY010000115.1, read on the forward strand.
CATTCTTTTGTTTCCGTGGTGAAAAAATTCGCCACAGAATCCCACAACGCCGAAGCCGTTGTCATCTCCGCCCGCATCGAAGAAGAACTGGTCGACCTAAGTCAGGAAGAAGCTGACGAATTCCTCTCCGACATGGGCGTAGAAACCTCTGGTGGAGCCAACCTCATCCGCAGCGTTTACCACCTGCTCGGCCTGCGCACCTACATCACCACCGGCGAGCAAGAAACCCGTGCCTGGACCATCCTCGCAGGAGCCAAAGCCCCGCAAGCCGCCGGTGTCATTCACACCGATTTTGAACGCGGATTCATTCGCGCCGAAGTGATCGCTTTTGACGACCTGATCGAATGTGGCTCCCGAGCCGCCGCCCGTGATGCCGGCAAGCTGCGCAGTGAAGGAAAAGAATACGTCGTCAAAGACGGCGACGTCGTAGAATTCCTCTTCAACGTCTAAACGTAAGACAAATTTCCATATTTGTCTGCGCCCCCCCTTCGACCGCTCCCAATAAATTTGGGGATTTGTATCTGCGCCTGCCAACAAAGGCTTAGACAAAAGCCCCACCCCACCCCGCTCTAAACATAGAGTTCGGCGTATGATTGACTTTTATTCCCGACTCCCTACACTTTAGACTTCCTCTATCACAGACTAGATCCTTATCGTTTTATTTATGACCACCAGCACCCGATCCCCATTTTCCCGCACTATCACTTTTTCCTGGCTCTGTGTTTTATTCCTCGCCCCTCATGTCCATGCGCAGGGAAAAAAATCCACCGTCGAAGTCCCGCCTCCGCCATCCGTCCAGGCCGACGTCTCCAAAGTCGAGTTTGATGCCATCGTCCGGGTCGAAGTAGAAGTCGAAAACCGCAACTACCGGGTTCCCTGGAACATCGGCGGTCTCGGCAGCGGAGTCGGTACCGGTTTCATGATCGGCAAAAACCGCTTTCTCACCAATGCCCACGTCGTCAGCAACCGACGCCTCATTTACATTAAAAAAATGGATCGCCCCGAGCCCTACAAAGCCCGGGTATTACATGTTGCCCATGATTGCGACCTCGCCCTGCTGGAACTGGAAGACCCCACCCCCTTCAAAGACGTCAAACCTCTCTCCATCGGTGACATCCCCAAACTGAATACCACCGTCATCGCGGTAGGTTACCCGATCGGCGGCGAACGCATTTCAGTCACCCGCGGAGTAGTTTCCCGCATCGACTTCCGCCCTTACACCCACTCCGGTGTGGACTTTCACCTCACCATCCAGGTTGATGCTGCAATCAACCCCGGCAACAGTGGTGGCCCGGTGCTGCAGGACAACAAAGTGGTCGGCGTTGCTTTCCAGGGTTATTCCGGATCCCAGGCCCAGAACACCGCTTACATGATCCCGGTTCCCGTGATCAATCGGTTTCTCAAAGATATCGAAGACGGGCAATACGACTTCTATGTCGACATGGCCACTCAAACCATCAACCTGCTCAATCCCGCCCAGCGCCTCGCGCTCGGACTGAAAAACGACGGACGCGGCGTGATGGTCACGATTGCTGACAAAGCCGGTTCCGCCGGTGGCGTGCTGAAAACCGGTGATGTGCTACTCGCCATCGACGGCTACGACATCGCCAGCGATGGATTTGTCACCATCGAAGGAGAGCGCATCAACCTCAACGAAATCGTCGAACGCAAATTTGTCGGTGACACCGTTGATCTGAAAATTCTGCGTGACCACAAACCGGAGCAGATCAAAATCGAACTGCAACGTTTCATTCCCTACCTCATCCAGGCCAATCACTATGACAAAAAACCCAACTTTGTGTTATTTGCCGGTCTGCAATTCCAGCCACTCGACCGCGAGCTGATGGGATCCTTTGGTATTGGCAATCTGAAAGCGCGTTATGTTTACAGCTACTTCAGCCGCGAAGAACTCTACATCGAACGGCCTGAACCTGTGATCCTAACCGCCGTTCTACCCGATTCGGTCAATACCCACCTGCAAGCCTATACCAAGCAGTTGGTCGATACCGTCAACGGCAAGAAAATCCTCACCCTACAGGATGTGCATGACGCCTTGAACTCGGATGCCCACGAAAAAGGGCAGGAAAACTACCACGTCATCCGCCTGCTGGGCGAAGGCCGCCCGCTGGTCATGGAGCGCAGCAAAGCCAAAGCTGCCCACCAGCGCATCATGGATAAATACAACGTCGGTTACGACCACTTCATCGAAAAACCACTCATTTTGGAAAGTAAAGCGCTGGCCAAAGCCCGGGAAAAAGCCACCAAAAAATAAACCTCGCCAGATCCCTCACCCAATCACCACTTTTCCCCTTATGCACATCATGCACAAATCATCACTCTGTTTTCTCCTCACCACAGCCCTGCTGTTCGCCACCCACTTCTCCCCGTCCCTACAAGCGCAAGACGGGAAAAAGGTGACAAAAAAACCCACCATCGAAGTTGAGATCGTGCCCTCACCGGCCAGCTCCCTGGTCAGGATCAATGCCACCCTGCAGCGTTACAACTTTATCCGCCCCTGGGAAAAAGGCGCGCCCACCCCACGCCGCGGACTGGGAGCCTTCATCACCGGCAAACGGGTGCTGACCACCGCCGAGCTGGTCGAAAACTCCACTTACATCGAACTCGAACTGACCGGAACCGGTGAAAAAACCCCAGCCAAAATCATCGGCCTGGACTACGAAGCCAATCTCGCCCTGCTCGAACCGATTGACGCCAAATCAACCATCCTCGACAAACTGGTGCCGCTCAAACTCGACGATTCCGTGGTCGCCGGCGATACCCTGGAAATCTGGCAAGTTGAAGACAACGGCAACAGTGTTGCCACCGACGTCAAAGTGCTGCGTGTCGCCGTTGGCAATTATTTCATTCCCGGCTCCCAACTACTGACCTATCAAGTCAAAGGATCGCTGCAATACCACGCCAACAGTTTCACCCTGCCAGTGGTCAAAAACGGCAATCTGGCCGGCCTGCTGCTAAGCTACAGCTCCAAGGAGCAAACCAGTAGCCTGCTGCCCTCCCCGATCATCAAACACTTCCTCGATGACCTCAAAGACGGAGACTACAAAGGTTTCCCCAATATGGGACTCGGTTACGCTCAGACCCTCGACGAACAGCTGCGCAAGTTCACCCACATCTCTGATAAAAAAGGCGGCGTTTTTGTCCGCAGCATCGTCGCCGACAGCTCGGCGGGTAAAGGCGGAGTCAAAGAGGGCGACGTCATCCTCAGCCTCAACGGCCACGACATCGACTCACGCGGCAATTACAGCAATGACAAATACGGCAAAATCAACTTCAGCCACCTGGTCCGCGGAGCCTCCAACGTCGGTGATAAAATAAAGTTGCACATCATCCGCGACGGCAAGCCCGTCGATCTCGAATTTCCTCTCCTGCGCAAGGAACCCGGCGACTACCTGGTCGATCCCTACATGTTCGACCGTGGCCCGCGTTTCATGATCCTCGGCGGGTTGATTTTCCAAGAGCTGACCCTGCCCTACCTCAAATTCTGGGGAGACAAATGGCCCACCCGCGGCCCACTCAATCTGGTGCACGCACAAGCCAATCCCGAACCTTACGAAAAAGAAGGCCGCAAAAAAATCGTCTTTCTCAGTCAGGTAGTAAAAACCCCCGCAACCATCGGCTATCAGGGCTTGGGATCCATCATCCTCACCAAAGTCAACGGCCAGGCCATCAACGCCATCGGCGATCTGGCTGAAGCCTTCAAAAAACCCAACGCCCAGGGCCTGCACAAAATCGAATTTGCCGACCACCCCAAAGTCATCTACCTCGACGCCCGCATGGCCCTCGCGGTCAACCAGCAATTAAGCAAATACGGCATCGGCCAACTGCAGAACCTGAAGTAGGCCTGCGCTTCTTTGCAACTTCAGCAGCAAATTGTAGGGCGGGCGCTTCGCCTGCCCCGATTCGCCAGTCTTCATCACTCCCCTGCGTCGTCGCCTTGATAGGAACCCTCCACCCGTTGAGCCACGTCTTTGTATCCGTAGTCAGCCGCGTAGATCAATTTCAGAGCTTCAAGTGAAGCCTCCTTGTTGCCTATCTTGGCGTAAAGCAATCCGACATTGTAGAGCAATTCTTTCTTGGTCTCGTCCATGCCGGGAATTTCTTTCACCGCTTCTTCGAACTGCGCCACTGCCAAATCGAACATGTTTTTACCTTCGTAACATTTACCCAGCATCAACATCGCCCGGATTCGCAAATTCGGACTCTGTTTAGCCTGTTGCAATTCAGGAATCGCCTTGCTGAAATCCTCGCCATCAAACAACTGCTTGCCGTATTCAAAACGCAACTGCGCATCGGTCGGGTTTTTCTCGACCTGCAAACGAGCCTCTTCCAGCAACTGCTGGCCTTGCGCTCCTCTCATTTCGGCAATCTGGGCTTTCACCCGCTCCGCTTCCGGGTGCTCCGGATTTTCATCAACGAATTTTTGCAGCTCAGCCAGTTGAGCGTTGCCCACTTTCTCACGGATCTCCAGCACCTTACGCTCCAGCGCCGGGTCGTTACGACTGAGCGAAAAGGCCCACTCATAATAAGATTGCGCTTGAGTCCAGTCCTCCAACTGCTCAAAACAATCCGCTAGCTCTTTAGTGACATTCAAATCATTCTGATTGGCGGCATAAATCGCCGACAGTTGCTGAACCTGTTGCTGAATCATCTCCGGCGTCATGCCTTCGCGATCTCTGGCATCCAAAGTTTTGGTCTGTTCTTTATCACGCAAGTTATCCTGCATGCCCCCCTCCCAGTTCTGGGTTTTCATCGACTGCTGGGCAGAGGAATCCTTCTCCATTTTGGTCGCTACCAGATCCGCCGGATCCTCCTTGCGCAGCTTGCCGTATATTTCCGCTGCTTCCACATACAAGCCCTGATCAAAATAATACTGCCCCAGCTGGTGTTTGTATTTGGTATTGCTTGGATTGCCCTGGGTCACGATCTCCAGCGCAAAACCTGCTGTTTCAGGCATCTCCGCGGCCTGGGCGGCTTCGAACAACAGCAAACCTGCCTGGGCATTAAAAGGGTCCAGTGACAGCACATCCTTCTCCACCGCGATCATCACTCCCAGCGGGTCTTTTTTGACCTGACCCTGAAGTTTTAATACTTTCAAGGCTTCGGCTCCCAATTTGAGTGTTTTTTTTGCGCCCTCTTTTTGTTTGATCGCCGCCATACGCAGTTTTTTCCGTCCATCGAGGAAGCTGGGTGCATCTTTCAAAACTGCCTGCAGCAAAGTGAGCGCGTAACCATAATTGCGCAATTCATGGGCACTTATCCCTTTTAAATAAAGATCTTTCAGATTTTTCGGCAAATCGCCTTCGGTAATTAATTCTGGCATGATAATATAAAATTGACGCTAAACGCTCGTCGCTGAACACTCACTGAACCATCCGTATTCTGGTAGAAATACCAAGTTCATTGCATTGTAGCTTCAAAGCAGTTCATTCGTCTATAGAATCTTCGCCCATCCCGCAACAAAAAAGACGACAATCTTAAAAAAAGAACACTACAGACATTCAATGTGACACATTTGTGACAAGTCTCGGCTTGGGGCGGCTAACAATAAGCTCCATGTTCGGGCGTCGGATTCTCCCGAAGTAAATTTTTTGGGAATACACGACTCACCCACTTACCTATCCATGGCCACTATTCTCATAGTCGATGACGAACAAGACATCCGTGAACTGATCGCGATGAACCTGCAACGTGAAGCATACGATATACTCGAAGCCGGCGACGGACTGGAAGCTGTAGCAATCGCCAAAAAGGAATTGCCTGACCTCATCCTGCTCGACCTGATGCTGCCGGAAAAGGACGGTTATGGTGTTTTTCAAGATCTCAAAGCCGATAAGAATACGCAGTCTATCGCGATCATCATGCTGACCGCACGCGGCAAACTCGACGACCGCATCATGGGCCTGTCGCTGGGAGCGGATGACTACGTCTGCAAACCCTTCAGTCCCAAGGAGCTCATGCTGCGCATCAAAAATGTCTTAAGTCGCGTGCAAACCCACCCCGCCGGAGCGATCACCCAGAACGGTGATTTTAAACTCGATAAAAATGAACTGAAATTTTACCTCTGCGGAGAGGAAATCGATCTCACTATCACCGAATTCAAATTACTGATCGTGCTCATCGAGTCCGCCGACACGGTGCAGGAGCGTGGGGATCTGTTGCGGCGAATCTGGGGCTATAACGACATGATCCAAACCCGTACCCTCGATACCCACATCAAACGCCTGCGCGAAAAACTCGGCAGCCACGGCAACCGGATTGAAACCGTGCGCAGTGTGGGTTACCAGTTCAATTCAAACGAGACGAGCAACTAAGGCCACTCGAATATTTCGGCTGATCAACCATCGACTTCATAGGCTTTGCAAATATTCCTCATCATTCTGCTGTTAACTCTGCTAGTGATCGTCTCCTGGTACTGCCGCAAACTTGTCCTGGGAGTCGAGCAAATCGCATCTGCCTTGCGCTCAAAAGAAGCTCCCTCACCCGACAGCATCGACCATGTTCAATACAGCGGATCCCTCACCTCGTTGAAATCCGCCCTTTCCAACCTGCTGACGGAAATCGATCTCGAACGTAAACTGGAAAGGCGCCAGCGGCGTTTTTTTGAAGGCATGCTCAACCAGATTGAAGACGCCCTCATCATTCTCGACAACCAACTGGAAATCCGCTTTTCGAACCAGGCCGCGCGCCAGCTTTTTGCCTCCGATCGCGCTCACGAAGGACGCCAACTGATTGAAGTCTGCCTCGACCACCGCATCACTGATGCCGTCAGTCTCGCTCTGGACAGCCAAAACAAAACCCGTGAAGAACTACGCCGCCCCGTTCCCCACCCTGCCCCCGATCGTGCTACGAGTGATGGGCGTCATGAACACAACTACATGATCGAAGCACAGCCCCTAATCGAAAAAGACGGGTTTGGCCGTGGAGCCTGGGTGCTGATCCGCGACATCACCCGACAGGCGGAAACCGAACAAATCCGCCGTGACTTCGTCGCCAACGCGTCCCACGAGCTACGCACCCCCTTATCGATCATCAACGGTTACCTCGAAATGCTCGACGAGGACGAGGGTTCCAATTTTGATCAGGCCAGCGCCCGACGCAGCATCAAAACGATGCGCAACCACACTGAGCGCATCACCCGCATCGTCGAAGACATGCTTACGATTTCCAAACTTGAGAGTAATAACCAAACGCTTAAAACAGAACGTTTTAACCTACTGGACTCGATCAACGACTCTATCAACCGGCTCAGCTCAGTCAGTGCCGCCCAGCAAGCCACGATTAAGATAGAATCCTCGAAACCCCAGCAAATGATCGACGGCGACCATTTTTACTGGGATCAGATCTTCTTCAACCTGATCGAAAATGCTCTCAAACAAAATCCCAAGCTCGGGCTAACGATCACCATCAGCCTGAAAAAAATCAAAAAAAAGGTCCACATCGCTATCAGCGACGACGGCATCGGTATCCCCTCCGAAGATCTAGCCAATATCTTCCAGCGTTTCTACCGGGTTGAAAAACACCACGCGCAAACCATCAAAGGCACCGGCCTGGGTCTATCCATTGTGAAAAGAGCCGTCGAAGCGCATCAAGGAGAAATTTCCGCCAGCAGTCAACCCGGCGTGAAAACCACCTTCACCATCATCATGCCGTCAGCCTAATGACGTAATCGCTTCAGGGTTTTTTCACCGGGATCAGGCCTGCTTTACGTTTCTGTTCGACCTCTAGTTTGATTTTACTCTGGTAAGGATTGACCGGCATGAAGGTGGCCGGGATAGGCGCACGGCGATAGGCATCGCTGGGGCCGTAATTTCCTGCCAGGTATGTTAGGATTTTTTTCTCCAGCTCGGGTTGCAATGGCCACAGACCACCATCCTTTTGCATCCACTGGACGATCTCCGTCCACGTCACCATCGTGCCCTTTTGTCGCAGAAACTGCTGGGCGGAATGACAAATGATACAATTGTTTCTCACCAACTCCCAATCACCGGTCATTTTCATTCCGGTCACTGGATCCAAAGGAATCTCTTTCTCCTTCTTTTTTTCTTCAGCGGCATTCAAGCCCACTGAACACAACAACATGCCGATTCCCATCAGCAAGCCACTGACTTGAAGATTTGTTATTTTCATAGCTTTGCCCATAACGCCATTCATTCAAATTGACTACCAAGCCTATCACACCGCCTGAACAGCGATACGGTGACAAGCATTATTCAAATAACCTTTAGGGTTCCAACCAGGTAATATCATCGGCTGGCTGCGCCCATCGCTGTCCACCGCCCGGGCCCATACTTCGTAATAACCTGTCTGAGGGAATTTGACCTCGGCGCTCCAGCGCTGCCACGCCAAACGGTTCACCGGAGCTTTTATTTCCGCTTTCTGCCAGGTTGATCCGAAATCGATCGAAACAAACATCTCCTTCACTTCAAGATCACCCGCCCAGGCATGACCCCGAACAGCGAGTTTTTCACCAACCGCATGACTGATGCCCGACTTCGGATAATTCACCAGTGATTTCACCGGCATCGATTCGATAATCTTCATGTCCTCGTCGGGAACCGATGTGCCTGGAGCTACGGTTTTTTTCGGCACCCGGTAAGCCTGCCCGGTCATCTTGGTGCCATCGTGCACCTGGTTGCGAATCACGATCTTGCGCACCCATTTACCGGATGTCGAAGCCGGCCAGCCACCCGTCACCAAACGCAAAGGGTAACCATTGAGCCAGGGTATGTCTTCTCCGTTCATCGCAAAGGCAATCAATGATTCGTCTTCCAACGCTTTGGCAATCGGCACACCACGGGAAATCGCATCCTTTTTGGGATCACCGGAAAGGTGGGTATCCTTGCCGTAATAACCGGTATAAACCGCATCATCCTTGATCCCACAATGCTCCAACACATCCCGCAAACGAACGCCCGTCCAGGTAGGACAACCCACAGCCCCCAAAGTCCATTGATTGCCTTTGGCTGGTGGATTGTATTCTCCCCGTCCATTACCCCCACATTCGATCGTCAACTGATAGGTGTAATGTTTGAATTTTTTCTTCAATTCCGGCAGAGTGAATGTCTGCGGATTTTTGCAGGACTCCCCCCCTATCTCCAAAGTCCACTTATCCGGGTCGATACCGTCCAATGGGGGTGGGTTGCCGTTATTGCGGACAAACAAACGGTCACCCGGAGTCACGTCGTCATCCAACAAATGCGGCGGCGTCTCAGCATTGATGGGACGATCATTCAACACCGTCAGACCATCGATCTTGCCCACCAGTTTAAAAGGTTTTTCATCCTGAGCCAAAGCAGCTGGGATCAAACCACCCGGCATCTCTTTCCAAAAAACCACCTTTGCTCCAATCGCTGCTGACATAGCTGTCAAAGCCGAGCGACTCATAAAACCTCTACGAGTGAACGGGTCCACTTGCCTGCCCCACAAGGCCTCATCGGCCGCTTCAGGATTCTCACTGTAAAGTTCGTGTATTCCGCGTTCTTTTTTATTCATAGGATTATTTATAACGAAAACATAATAAATCTAAAACTGCAAGGCTCAAGCTGATAAAATTTGAATTTGAATGGGCTGTTTTCCTATATGGATACAGGGGTATTCAATCAGCTAAACTCCCACCAGAATGAATTTTAGCACAAACATTACAGCCAAACCATACATGATTTTTTTCACCTTGCGATATTCACCTGTTGTCGCCATCACCACGCAATAGGTGATGCAACCAAAGGCTATACCATTAGCAATACCCAGCCCAAAAGGTATCATTATCATGGTTATGACGGCGGGCACCGTTCGACGCAAATCTTTCCACTCGATAGCTTCCAATCCGGAGAACATCATAATCCCCACCCACACTAAAGCCGGCGCGGTTGCCGCCGCGGGTATGCTTAGAATCAGCGGGTGAAAAAAAAGTGCCAATACAAAACACAAGGCTGTCACCAAAGCCGCCAACCCCGTGCGTGCACCAATCTCTACTCCAGCTGCCGATTCCACGTAGGCCGTGACCGGCGAGGTGCCCAGCATCGCCCCTAGAGAGGTAGCTGCGGCATCAGCTGTCAAAGCCTTGCCCATACGCGGAAGCTCTCCCTGCTCATCCAGCAAACCCGCTCGTCGCGACACCCCTAACAAAGTACCAATCGAATCAAACATATCTACAAACATCAGAGTCAATACCGGCACCCAGGCCACTTGCCAGTGTTTGAAAGGATACAGCCAATCTGCTTTCATCCACAGGGGGGACAAGGATGCTGGTCGGTCAACCCACTGCTCGGGCATCTCTGTGATGCTGAGCCCGGCCTCGGTCCCCGGCACAAGCAAGCCGAGCAAAGTAACCACTAAAATACTAAGCAAAATAGCACCGGGGATTTTTTTTATGACAAGAACAAGTATCAGCAACAAACCCAGCGACGCCAGGCTTGCAGAATTAGGAATCCACCCATCCGATATGGGTCCAAGGCGTAATAAACTCGATTCATCCGTAACCACCAAACCACAATTTTTCAAACCAATCAAAGCGATCAACAAACCAATGCCCACTTGCATGCCTATCTTCAAAGCTTCTGGAATAGCCTTCACCACCAGCGATCTCAATCCTGTCATTGTTAGAATCAAAAACAAAATCCCATTCCAAAAAACCATGCCCAACGCACCCTGCCAAGGCACATTCATACGTAAACAGATCTCGTAAGTGAAAAACACATTGATGCCCATGCCCGGAGCCATAGCGATCGGATACTTACTCAGCAGAGCCATCAAGGCTGTGCCTATGGCGGCCGCTAGAGCAGTGGCCGTCACCAGGGCGGCATGATCCATGCCGGTGTCTTTGAGAATTGCCGGGTTCACCGCAAGGATGTAGGCCATCGCGGTAAAGGTCGCCAAGCCACCCATCACCTCACGCGGCAAGGTGGTGCCTTTGGATTTCAGCTGAAAGTAGCGCTCCAACATCAATCCCTTGTCGCTTATTCAGCCTGCTCAGCCTTCAAGTTTCCCGATACAAAAGCCTGCCACGATTTTGCTAAACGGGCATCCGGCAACCACGTCCGTCCGGCTGTCCATTCGGTGCTGCCTCCTGCTTTGGATATTTTTTTACCTTCAATATCGCCCACCCAAGCAGACGAACGCTCAATCTCATTAAGCCCCTCACTTCCCATCCGCATCGGAACCACTACATTCAAAAAAGCCTGACCAAGGGTGAACACTTGCAGTGAATCCCCGGAAGTTCCACGGGGCTCCAGAGCAAAAACCCAATTAGGCTGCAGTTTGACGTGTTTTCCAAACACTTCGTTGGCAAGGTTTTTGCCCTCATACAACTCCCATTCGTTATCATATTCACCTTGAATGAACATGAGTGGAACTTTGGCAGAGATCTCATTCGGCTCGGCATTGTAAAAAGCCCCTTTTGCCGCCACTACAGCGGCGACCCGTTCCGGTTTCCACTGGGCAAAATTATACACAAAGGCACCACCCCCTACATCACGCCCATACAGCACCATCGGCACGATTTTCAGTTCCGGCCGTTTAGCAGAGTCGGCAATCATATCAATCGCACGAATCAGGGCGTCCCCTGTTCCCGCTGATACTTCATAATAGGGCGCCGCCCCCTTTTTAGGCCCTTTCACATCATCAACAGCCAAGCCTAAAATAGCCAAACCATGTTGGGCAGCAAAACTGAACCACGGCCCTCTGGTAGCAATTGCTGTGGAAGTGGTATCAAAAAGACCCGCGGCAAAAAACTTCTCGTTTCCAGGTGCGCGCGCCGCCGCTCCGGTCAAATAAACCAATACGCCCTTAGCCTTCCCTCCGGGCAATTTGATTGCCACTTTGAGATTGGTGAAATTATCCGAGGATTTCCCTTTCACCGTGGTTTCGTAAATACCTTCCGCCTCTAGTCTGCCTTTACGATCAGTCGGCATGGCAGCCTTCGGTTCTTGATCCACAAAAGACCCCATATTAAGCGCCACTTTCTCGCCACCTAAAGTCTTTTTTCTCGCTGCATGAATTTTAGGATTTTCGCTTTCCAGCTTACGCAAATCCAGCCGCGACCACGACAAGGTGACAACGGGTCCGCCTTTTTTCACCTGCACTTCCAGTCCTGCCGGGCTTGCTGATTTCACCCCGGCAAAATCCACCGTTTTCCCCTTGGAACTCGTGATCGGTATCCCGGAAGCCATTGGCGGCAACAAAAAAACCAACAATAACATTAACAGAGACCCTATTTTCATAAGCCTGCCATTGTGACCCAGTGTGCTCTGGAGAATCAAGTCTTATTCCTTCCAATCCACAAAAAAACGGAACCCCACCATCGGAGCCCCGTTTTAAAAACGTCCCTCGATCAATGATTAAACATGAACTCTTTACTATTCAGAATAGCCCAGAATATATCGTTCAATACCTGCTCTTGTTTCACCTTGTCTTCCCCGACTTTGCCGACTTGAGCCAACAAGGCTTTCTTTTCCTTGTCGGTTGGCTTGCGGGAATAACTGCCGATGTAAATATCATCAATCACCTGATCCGGTTTTTTACCAGCCGCCAAGGCCTTTTTGACCATCGCTCCCGAATCGATTTTCTGAGTCACGTTCTCACCATTCATCAGATGCAGCGCCTGGGAAAGCGTCGGCTCCATTTTCACCTCACACGAGCACACCGTCTCACGTGTCGCACGGCCGAAGGTGGTGAGGAAATAATTAGTCGTGCCCCCGTCGGCGATCTGCACCGCACGTGCACCCAAAGGCAAACCTTTGAACTTGTTCTTGGTATCGGTCAACTGACTCAGATTATCCAGCATCACTTCAGCCCGCTGACGGCGAATACGGCCTTTGGCAAAATTACGCGTATCCAACTCATTGGTCAGGTTGGCTTTGGTCGAACGTTGATAAGCTTGCGATGCACAGATATCCATCACCAGTTTTTTCATGTCGTATTTATACTCGTTCTGGAACTTTGCCGCCAACTCAGTCAACAACTCCGGATTGGAAGGAGGATTGCTCACCCGCACATCATCCACCGGCTCGACGATGCCAATTCCGAAAAACTGAGCCCAGACAATATTAACAACATTCCGTGCGAAAAATGGATTTTCCGGAGAAGCCATCCACTTAGCCAGAACCACCCGGCGATCCTTGCCTTTCACATCGGGCGTTTCACCACCGAGGAATTTCGGAACCATCACACGCCCGCCGACTTTATGTTTCATCTCACCACTGCCGCGATTATAGATCACTTTCTCCCGGGGATCATCGGCATTTTTGCGACCGATCTGGGCAAAAAAGGCGGAGAATCCATAATAATCATCCATCGTCCAGCGATCAAAGGGATGATTGTGGCACTGCGCGCACTGCATACGCATGCCCATGAAAACCTGCGCGCAGTTTTCCATCAGCTTGTTGGTATCCCGTTCGATCTGATAATAATTAGTCGCGGGATTGTCAAAGGTGCCGCCACTCGCAGACAACAGCTCGATCACGATTTCGTTCATCGGCTTGTTCGCCGCGATGCGCTCTTTCAACCAATTGCTATAGAGCAACGCGGATTTATAACTCATGCCGAGATTCACATTCCGACTGGAACGGATCTGCAACAACTCCGACCATTTCATCACCCAAATCTCAGTGAATTCCTTGCGCTCCAACAACTGAACCACCAACTTGGCTCGTTTGTCCGCCGCTTTATCGCCGATAAAAGTATTATACTCGGCGACCGTTGGCAGAATACCCACAATATCAAGATACACCCGGCGAAGATATTCTTCATCGGTGCAATTACCCGAAGGGACAATACGCAGACGGTTAAGTTTCTGGTCGACCAACTTGTCGATATAGTTGGTTTCTTTGATCTGTGGTTTGGTGTATTTGAGACCTTCAGGAATCACGATCACCTGGGCCGCCACGTTGTAATCCTCGTAACGCGCCATGATGTAACCTTCTCCACGTTTGACCGCAGTCACCAATCCCAGATCGGTGATCGTTGCGGTGGGCTCGTTGGTGCTGCCAAATACGGCCAGTGCCGTCACGTCACGATCCGTGCCATCCGAGTAACGGGCTCTCACCGTCATCTGCTGGAACGAACCCGCACCCTTCATCACCATGGTCAAAGGGTACACATCCACACCCACCACTTCAGGCAAGGTTTTAGGATCGTCTTTGAGTGCTCCTTTATTGACCCACTCGACGAAGTTACGGAAACTGTCGCTGTCTTTATCGAAGTTCTTACCGCCGGTATGAGGAACCGTTTCGGTGGCTTTTTCCACCATCAGGCTTTCTTCTGGAATAGCGAAGTTGATCCGCCTCCCCGCCATCTGTTGGGTGATGCGGTGATGATCGCCATCGGGATCAAATCCAAAAATAGAAAGATTAAATCCATCCTGACCGCGCGAGCTGCCGTGACAAGACCCCGTATTACAGCCTTCCTTCAAAAAAATCGGCATGATATCCAAACGGAAACTGATATTACGATCCTTGGCAGGATCTTTCACTTCCACAGGAACCTTCACCTCAAAGCCTGAAACCTTGACGCTTAATTCGGTTTTGCCATCTTTCCTGGGCAAATACAAATACGGTTTTTGCTTTTCCACCAAAGACGCGTTCGCCAAAGTGAAAGTCGAGCTGCTGGTAACATCGGCCGTGGTATCATCATCGTAAGTCGCCATCACCACCAAAGCCTGTTTATCCTTGTTGTTTTGCAGATGCACATCCGCCGGATAGACCTTCACTGATACGATTTTGCCATCACGCTTGGGCAGAGGTTTCACCACAAAGTCGGCTTCTTTTTTTTCTACCAAATTGATCCCTTCCGGCCATGGTGCACCAGCGGCAACCCATTTGCTCAGTTTGTCAATTTCGGCCTTGGTCAGAACCCGGCCTTTGGACGGCATCACATCATCATCATCTTTGGGCAACGATACCAATTCGATCATCGAACTCTCAGCGGGTTTTCCAGCGACAAACGCCGGGCCATTTTCACCTCCCTTGAGAAACAGGTCATGTCGATCATAACGCAGCTCCCCTTTGATCTTGCCCTCACGGTGACAACCCACACAATTGAACTCAAGGATCGGCTTGATGTCCCGCACAAAGTCCACCGCTGCCGGTTTGGCTGGAGCTTTGGCTACCGGTTTAGCAGCAGGCTTAGCCGCCGGTTTTGCCGGAGCTTTGGCTACCGGTTTAGCAGCAGGCTTAGCCGCTGGTTTTGCCGGGGCTTTGGCTACCGGTTTAGCAGCAGGCTTAGCCGCTGGTTTTGCCGGGGCTTTAACCGCAGGCTTTGCAGGGCTAGGTGCAGCTTTAGCAGGAGCTTTGGCTGCATCCGCAGCCAGCCCGATCATGCTGCTAGCCAGCAGCATACTAACAATGGCAAAAAATTTCCTGGTCTTCATATTGATCTATTATTTATTCGCAGCTTCCAATTTCTTTTTCGCTTCAAGCCTGAGTTGTTCCAGACGGGAAAGAGGTTTTTTCGGTGCCGCTTTGGCCACCACAACTTTTTTGGCTGGCGCGCCTTTTTTGGCCACCGCCGGTTTTGCCACCGGTTTTTTCGGCGCAGGATCCACTCGGAAAACTCCACCCATTCCCAGTTTGTGCAGGATAGGTTGTTTGTTTTTCATAACGATCAAGTTGCCGTAAATATTCTTATGCTTGCCCACTGGAGTCTTGGCATTGGTGCCCACAGGAATCACTACCTGCTTGGTATCCTTGGTGATCTCGATCGGCTTGAATTCCGTATTAGCTGGCAAACCAAACAACTTAAGTTCGGCTTTGCCCTCGAAAGCTCTTAGCTGAGCCAAATCACAAATTACTTCCGCTTTTTCCCCTTGTTTGACCGTGGCCAGATTGATCTTCATGGTGGCGTAAGGCTCCTCAACCGTCAGGTTGGTGAAAGGTGCCGCGACCGTTACCAAACCTTTGCCCGCATCGGCTTCAGCGATCACGGTCAGTTTCCAGGTTTTCAACTCGGCCGTTGCGTTGGCGTTCAACTCATATTCGACCTCATTCGTTTTTGCCGGAATGCTCATGGTGCTCGGGCAACCGATGCCCGGCGGACGCCACAACATGCGTAACAAAATCGCCTTCTCAAAACCTTCCTTACGCTTTGCGCGGATCTTCAGCTTCATGGTGCCATTGCGCACAATCGGCACGGCGGGCTGATCAATGGAAATACTGAAAGGAGCCTCTTCCACCACCCCTATTGCGAGCCAGTTACTAGGACTCGAATAATAAGTGATGTTATTCGGATTGCCTCGGATGATGTCAAGATCCTGCTTATACATACCTCTAACGGGTTTCTTGGGATCCACATTCTTCACATACATATTATACAAAGCCCCCGCTACCGGCGCATCTGCTGCCGCGTGCAATATAATCGGAAACTGGCTCAAGTTCGCCGGAATGGTTCCTGCTTCCCAAGTCACTCCTTTGGGCAATTTGGGCAAATCAAATTGCAACTCACCTGCATAATTCTGACGACTGACATTCACCACCATCGCAAAGTGATTGCCCTTCGGAATATCAAACTGCTTGCGATACTGACTGTCGCGGCGGATTTGCTCGGGCATGGTCACCATCACATTAGGTGTCGGAGCTTCCGTCTCGATGCGGTAAATAAAATCCTTACCACCACGATCCAACATATCACGAACCCGCAACACATACTCACCATCGGCAGCCGCGGTGAAGTCCAAACGACTGTCACTCGACCCATCGGCATCATCGTTGGAGCCGATCTGCTTGCCTTTCGCATCGTAAATGTAAATCACCGTATCCACCGCTGTCCCAATTTTATTGGCGTAAGAACGGAACCTGTATTTCTGACCTTTTTTGGCGGTGAATTTAAAATAATCCGTATCGCCCTGTTCTTGCAAGATACCGTTGAAAGCCAGGGGCAATGCTGCGCCCGGAGTGGCTTCCTTACTGGTATTGTTGGGTTCTTTCTCCAATATATTGTCAAATTTTGCTACCCGAAGTTCGTTTCCTGATGGTGGCAACTGACCTTCGTGCGCGCCAAAAACATTCACCGTGTCCTGACCCTCGGCCGGAAGTTTGATCTTGGTTTTGTAGTCTCCCTTTTGATCACCCAACAAAGTCACCTCGACTTCGGTGCCTGCTTTACCTCCTGCGGGATAAACTCCCAACGGACGTGGAAATGTCCCGATATGCACACGGTAACGCCCTCTCCCCTGGTAAGCACTGTCTCTCACCTCAATGGTGTATTCACCATCCTTGGGAGCGATAATCGAAGTCACCGAATCCTGCTTGAGCAATGCCGAATCATCCGATACCGCCAATTCAAAACGCTTGTCATCAAGGATCGCTACATAAGGGTCGATCATGATATTGCCCGATTTCGAATCATTGATCCGCATACCTTCAACTTCCACGCTGATACGCTGCCCTTTTTTTGCTTTAACCCGGTAATAATCCACCTCTTCCGGCTTGGCGGCGCCTTCAACGGTCACGTTCAAAGCAATCTCCTGCGGTTTGTCAAAATCGTCGTTCGGCTCTACTTCTTCCACGGTCGCAAACTGCGATACCCAGAATGTGCGTGCGTAACTGGTGCCACTGGTGGTTCTCAGACGGATGTGATGCTCTCCCAACTCACAATCGGGCGCGATCACCAAAGTGACCTCTACTTTGGTGGCGAGTGCCTTGTTTGCCTTATCCATCGCTGTTTTAGCCGCAGCGACTTTTTTTGCCTGCGCAGCCTTGGTCGCAGCATCAGCAGCGACGGCGTTCTTTTTAGCCAGATCAAAAGCCGCTTGCGCCTTGGTTTTGGCAGCCACGGTTTGCGCAGTGGAAGTGGCATCATTTTTGATAGCTACATCCAGAGCCGCCTTGGCAGCGGCAACTTTTTTAGCCTGGTCAGCTTTGGTAGCTGCAGCAGCCACCCCGGCATTCTTGTTGGCTAGATCAAAAGCCACTTTCGCTTTGGCCCTGGTGACATCGGCGACCACTACTATATCCTTAAAGCTCATGCCTTTCTGATGAAATAATACCTCCTTGGCACCATCCAGGCGCGTACCGGTAAAAGCCACTTTGACCTCCGTGCCTCGTTTCCCGCCTCGCGGCACAGTGGTTCGTAAATCAGGCGAAGCCGCTTGCAACACCGACGTCGCAAACAACACAACGGCCATGGCAGAGAAAAAACTCATCACGCCTTTGCGCAATGATCTGTTCAGATTTTTATATTCAACGGAATGATGCTTCATGATTATTAGTTAAGGCAGGAACTACATTTACAGATATTGAGTGATGGGGGCTGTATCCCATCAAGGGCAGAGTCAGCCTGCCACTTGCAAGCCGCTCCGCCTTCCAGGAAAACTATGACAGGGTTAATTTAAGCAATGATATCAGTCAGCAGGTTGCCACCGTTCACAATCTCAATCGGGCGAGGTCCAGGGGCGATCAATTCCTTGTCAGAATTAATTCCCAATTGATGATAAATTGTTTTTGCCAGATCCGGCACATGCACCGGGTTCTGGTCGGGTTCCGCACCAAGCGAATCCGATGTGCCGTAAGCCATGCCGCGTTTGATTCCGCCACCAGCCAGCATCACGCTGAACACTTTTGGCCAGTGATCCCGACCATTGGTTTTATTGATTTTTGGAGTCCGTCCGAACTCGGAAGAAACCATCACCAATGTTTCATCAAGCAAACCGCGATCATCCAGATCAGTCAACAAACGAGCCAAAGCACGATCAAAGTCAGGAGCCTGACGGGCAAAATTAGTTTTGATATTGTCGTGGTTGTCCCAGCTGCCGTAAGTCAAATTCACCAAACGCACACCGGACTCGACCAAACGACGCGCCAGTAACATTCTCGCTCCAGCTGTATTCCTGCCATACTCGTCACGCAGCTTTTTATCCTCTTTATTAATATCAAAAGCTTCCCGCGCTTCTTTCGAAGAAATCAGGCTGTAGGCCTTGGTATAAAAAGAATCCATCGCGTCGATCTCATCCGCTTTTTCCTTCTGGCGGAAGTGACCGTCCACCATTTCCAAAAGACTGCGACGACGATTAAAACGCTCTTCATCGATGCCTTTGGGTGGCAACAAATCACGCACCTTGTAACCACCGGACGCCGGATCGCTACCTAAACTGAAAGCGCCATACATCGAACTCAAATAACCCGTTCCCGCATAGACGTTGGGTTGATTGGGCACACAAACATAAGGAGGCAGGTTTTTGCGCGGTCCGAACTCATGTGAAACCACCGAACCGTAACTAGGAAACATCGTAGCCGGACTCGGACGATAACCGGTGAACATATTATGCACGCCACGTTCGTGAGCCGCCTCACCATGAGTCATGGAACGAATCACCGTCATTTTGTCGGCTACCTTGGCCAACTCTTTGAAATACTGCCCGAACTGAATGCCATCGACATTCGTTTTGATCGCTGAATAAGGCCCGCGATACTCACTGGGAGCGCCGGGATGCGGATCCCAACCTTCCTGATGCGCCATGCCGCCAGGCAGGAAAATATGAATCAAGGATTTGGCCGTGCCTTCTTTGGATTCGTAAAATTTCGCGGCAGCACCGGCTTCGCTTTTCAGCAAATGAGGCAAAGTGATACCCAGTCCACCAGCCATACCCACTCGCATAAAGTCTCGACGGGAAGTGAAGCCAGCCGACAACATGCCTATATTGCTTGTTTTGTTATTCATGATTCTCTTGTTTTGGGGTTTTCTACAACCTGCTTAAAATTAACAAGTTGCAGCAAATTATTTCACCTCTCGGATTTCCTATACTCAAGGTTTCTGCTTCTTTTGACTCATTGTTAGCTACTGCGTTCAAAAAACTTCGCGAATTACTCCAACTTGATTATTTCGCCGCACTTTTACCTTCTGATCCCGCCTTTCCAATCGCTGTATTCAATTCGCCCACATATTGCTCGGCCAACTGTGCAATATAAGCCAATACGTTGGCGAGATCCTTATCCCGTAGCCTGCTGGCGATCTCCCGCATCCGAGTGCCGTCCTCGTCCTTGCGGTCCGTGCCACGAATACCGGAACGGAATTTTTCCAACTGACCCAGCATATACCAATCCTGCAAACCCACCAACTGACCACTGCGAAACGCCACTTCACCGGAACCATTATAACGGTGACACTCCATGCACTGATCCATATACACATACATGCCCTTGGCGGCATCCCCCTTGAGTGTGTTCTGCGTTGCGTGAAGCGGCATTTTCATGATCACTGCCGCGGCCTCCTTCATCTGCTCGTCATTCAAGCTCAATGCAATCGCGTGCATCTGCGCCCCGGTCAGGTCTTTCTCATGCGCACCACGCAGACGATTTCTGAACTTACCCAGTTGCGCCATCACATACCAATCAGGCAAACCCGCGATGGAGGGAGTTCTCAGTTGCGCATTACCCTGCCCTTTATCGCCATGACAGTTCAGGCAAATTCTCTGGTAAACATTTCCCGCTCCAGCCGCCCCTTTATCAGCTTTGGCCGCCTGCATCGATTTAACCGCCGCATCCGCTATCGCCTTGAGCGCTGCCGCATCCTCTTTTTTACCCTCCTGCGCCTCGGATCTTGAAATCATTAAAAAACCAAGCAAGGCAACCACTGCAAGCCCCCGCCCTAAACCAGAGCAAATGACAGCGGGAAACAGGGAATTTCTTTTACTTGAACTCATAACACTATAAATATACAGGAATATCAAACGACTTGCCCATATTTCAAGCAACAAACAACCATTTCCCATATATTGCATTTAAGATGCTACTTTACCCGGGCAAAACATACGATAAGTTCAATATACGACTAGAATAAAACAATTTACGCGAAGCCTGTGCGAATGAACGGCCTTAGATCTATAGTGCGAAACGCTGTGAAACCTGAAACCAGTCGCTGCCACCCCCACTTCCCCTCTTCAGGGCACAAAATAATCTGCTCGCTGAAATTTTGAACAATTACCCAAAAGCATAGTCTAAATCGAACCATTAAATCTTCATCTGCACTGCCACTATGAAAAAACTGATTCTACCCCCATCCACTTGGATTGCCGCTCTTACCCTTTCACTGACCCCGGGTCTTTTTGCTGCTGACGCCAAAAAAGGCAAAGAAGAAAAAATCAACTTTCAGGAGCACATCTTTCCTTTCTTTGAAGACAAGTGCATGAACTGCCACAACCCGGATGAAGCCAAAGGCGGCTTGGACTTGAGCAACTACGGCTCCACCATGGCCGGCGGCAGCGGCGGCAGCATCGCCGAAGCGGAAAATTCCGGCAACTCCCGACTTTTCACCCTGTTGGCTCATAGCGAAGAGCCTTACATGCCCCCCAAAAAACCCAAAGCTCCCGATCCGGAAATAGAGCTTATCCGCAAATGGATCGATGGCGGCCTGCTCGAAACCTCTGGATCCGTTGCGAAAAAAAGCACCAAACCCAAACTGGATATGAATCTGGTAGGTGCCGTAGGAGCTAAGCCCTCTGGCCCACCACCCATGCCGCACCATTTGATCCTCGAACCCGCCGTGGTCACCGAGCGACCTAACGCCGTTCCTGATATGGCCCGCAGTCCCTGGGCTCCGATCGTCGCTATCGCCGGACAAAAACAAGTATTGCTCTACCAGAGCGAAAAAGCCGAACTGCTAGGTGTGCTGCCTTACCCCGAAGGTTACCCGCAAGCGTTGTCATTCAGTCAAA
Organism: Verrucomicrobiota bacterium; assembly: GCA_045046875.1. GTDB lineage: Bacteria > Verrucomicrobiota > Verrucomicrobiia > Verrucomicrobiales > DEV007 > JAADHD01. Next base: position 22,743 of record JASFYY010000115.1, read on the forward strand.
ACGGCAGTCTGCTGCTCTGCGGCGGAGGTCGTGGCGGCAAAAAAGGTGGCGTGGTGGTTTGGGATATCAAAAACGGCAACCGGGTCATCGAAGTCGGTCGGGAGTTCGACATCGTGCTCGGCGCTGACATCAGTCCCGACAACCGGCGCATCGCTCTCGGCGGTCCCGGACGTAACATGAAAATTTTCGATACCATCACCGGCGAACAAATTTTTTCGATCAAAAAACATTCCGACTGGCTGATGACCCTGGCCTACAGCCCTGACGGCGTACTGCTCGCCTCCGGCGGGCGTGGTGGCGACTTGTTTGTCTGGGAAGCCGAAACCGCCATCGAGTTCTACACCCTCAACGGCCACTCCAATGCCGTGACCTCCCTCAGCTGGCGCTCGGACGCCAACGTGCTCGCCTCTGCCAGTGAAGACGGCACCATCATCCTGTGGGAAATGGGTGAAGGCAAACAAGTCAAAAAATGGAACGCCCACAGCGGCGGAGTCCTGTCGGTGAACTTCGCACCCGATGGACGTCTGGTCACCGCCGGCCGTGACAAAACTGTTAAAATCTGGAAAGCTGACGGCAAGCTCGAAAGAGCGATCACCGCATCCGATGCGATTGTTATGAGTTCGGTTTTCACCAACGACAGCAAACGCATCGTCAGTGGCGATTGGAAAGGCAATATAAAAATCTGGGATGCCACCAACGGAACCGAAATCGCCTCCATCATCTCCAACCCTCCCAGCATCGATGGGCAACTGAAAGAGAGCGAACTGGCGATCAAAAAAATCGCTGATACCATGCCTAAACTTCAAGAAGGTCTGAAAAGCACCACCGCCCAAACTGCCGCCATGCAAAAACAATATGCCGATGCCAAGGCCGCTGTTGCCGCTGCGGTCGCACGCAAAGCAGAGATGGAAAAACAGGCCAAAGCGATGGCTGCCCAAGCCGTTCAAATGGCAGCGAATGTCAAAAAAGCCCAGCAAACCCTCGCCGCCAAACAAGGTGAGTCCGCCAAACGCACCGCAGCCGTTCAAAAAGTCAGCGGAACCCTGGCCGCTGCCACCGCCGAGCAGAAAAAATGGACTGCTGAAAGCGCTAAACGCCAACAACAAGTCACCGCTGTAGCGGCCAACCTGCTGAAAGCCAAAACTCTGGTAGATCAAAGCAAGGTCGATCCCAAAATGAGTAAATCCCTGGCCGACGCCACCGCGGCCTACGCCAGCATTGCCAAAGCACAAAAAGACCAGCAAGGTCAAATCGCTGCGCTGACGAAAAAAGTGCAAGAAGCCGACGCCAAGGTGAAAGCCGCGGCCAAGCCAACCCCACCAGCTCTGATCAAAGCTCACCAGGATGCTGTAAACCAAGTCAATACAGTCAAAACCCAGTTGGCCGCCACCCAGAAACGTTTGGGTGAAGTGAATGCCCAACTCAAACCGCTGCAAAGCTCGCACGCGGCTGCAGTGGCCAAACAAAAACAAAGCAGCGACGCTTTTGCCAAACAGAATCTAGCCCACCAGGCGGCAACCAAGTCGCTGCAGGAAGCGCAGGGGAAATTAGCCGCCGCTAACAAAAATGTGAGCACCGTGACGGCGCAAATCAAGGCCGCTCAACTAGCGGATGCCGCCGCCAAAGCCGAAGTGACCAAAGCGCAGGCCTTGATCGCCTCCAGCAGCAAAGCCTCCGCCGACATGAAGCCCAAAATGGCTTCGGCTGAGAAAGCCACCCAGCAAGCGGCCGCCGCCGCCGCCGCCATGGAAAAACAACGCATCGCCAAAGAGAAAAGCTATCAAGCCACCGCCAAAAAAGTTGGCGAAGCTAAAAAAGCCCTGGAAATGGCCAACTTGAAACTGACCACCAACAAATACCTGGTCAAAAAATGGCAGGCAGCAGCCGTCAACCTACAGGTTCACAAAGCGAGTGACAAGCTCGACGACATGACCGAGGAACTCGACGACATGATGGAGGAAGTCGCCGATACCACCCAGCAAAGCAAAAAATCCAGCGACTCGCTGATGGCAGTCAAGAAAACATACGACCAAGCCCGGATGACGATCGAAAAAGGGCGTAAAACCCTGGCCGAAAAATCAAGCACGGTTCTAGAGACCGCCTTGAAACTGGCTGCCGCCAAAGCCATGGTTGCTGCCGCCAGCCCAAAAAATACCAAAGTTGGCAATCAACCGTCTGACTCAAAAGCAAAACCACAACCCGGCAACCAGGCCGCCGCCAAATCTCCCGCCATCGCAAAATCCGAACTGGATGCGCTGCAACAGCGTCTGGCCAAATTGGAGGGCTTCATCAAAAACGCTTATGCCGATGTCGGCAAAACCCAAAAAGAGATCGATAAAGCTAGTGAGGTCACTGCCAAAACTCCGGCTCTCATCAGCGAACGCACCAAACAACAAGCCGCCGCCGATGCCGCACTGAAAAAAGCGCTCACCGAAAAAGATGCCCAAGCCGCCAAAATCGCCACCCAACAAAAAACCATCGAAGAGCTGCGCGCCAAATATCTCAAAATGGTACCTAAAGAAAAATAAACTGCACAGGAGGGCGGACATTGACTGCCGTCTGTCTTCGGCTCCTGTCCGGCGCCCCTCCGGCTTACTCAAACCCCTCCCTTTACTCCAAAAAACTCTTTCTTATCCACGCTCACTCGACCGCCAAAGCCTTGGCGAAGGAGGTTCCGCGAAATTCGCGGTAAAAATTCTTGCTTCAGGGGTTTCTAAAAACTTGTGCAAAACACAACGCCTTCCGCTTGAACATAGCCAAATATACTGGAACGGTGTCCACCATGAAAAATCTCTGCACCCTTCTTTGCTCCCTCGGTCTGTTGTTTTCCGCTGTACTTTCCGCATCAGCCACCGACCCCGCGCTATTCCTCCATTTCCCCGCCAAGGACGGCCCCGGCAAAGGCAAAAAAATCGTCCTGGTTGGTGGCGACGAAGAATACCGCTCCGAGGAATCCCTGCCGATGCTCGGCAAAATCCTCAGCCAGCGCCACGGTTTTGACTGCACCGTGCTGTTTGCCATCGACGCCAAAACCGGCACCATCAACCCCAACAACCAGAACAACATCCCCGGACTCGAAGCCCTCGACTCGGCGGATCTGATGATCATCGCCACCCGCTTCCGTCAACTGCCCGACGATCAACTCGCCCACATCGGCAAATTTCTCAATGCCGGCAAACCGGTCATCGGACTGCGCACCGCTACTCACGCCTTCACCGGCGCTGCCAAATTCGAAAACCTCAAGTGGGGTCAATTCGGACTGAAAATCCTTGGTGAAAAATGGGTCAACCACCACGGCAAACACAAAGTGCAAGGCTGCCGCGCCGTGCCCGAAACGGCCAACGCCGACAACCCCATTCTCAACGGCGCAAAACACGCCTTTGCCGTATCCGATGTTTACGGCGTAGTGAACCTGACCGCAGACGATAAAATCCTGTTGCGCGGAGCCGTCACCGAATCTCTCGACCCGACATCCAAAACCATCGAAGGCGACAAAAACAAACCGATGATGCCCCTCGCCTGGCTGCACACCTATACCGCTCCCAACGGCAGCAGCAAAGGCCAATCCTTCTGCACCACATCAGGCGCCGCCGCTGACCTGGTGAATACTGATCTTCGCCGTCTGGTGATCAACGCCGCCTATTCCCTCACCGGCCTCACCGTGCCCGCCATGGCAGACGTCACCCTGGTCGATCCCTACAACCCGAGTTTCTACGGATTCATCCGCACCGAAGGCCACTGGCCCAAACGCGCCCTACGCCCCACTGACTTCGGCCTCGGCAAAACCACCGTAGCCGACGACCCCAAAGGCACTCCCAAGTGGCGTTATTAATACCATATCAAGAAAATCCCATCCGCACTTATCCCTGCCATGCGCGACGAGATTCTTCCTGAATAAGCTCGGATGTTCCAGATCAATTTGGAATATCACGGCTTGCGAGCAATCAGCGCTGCGGAAAGAACCTGCTTGTCCAAGCCCGGCCCTGAGACCAAACATTGCAGCTTTTGCTCGCCATCACCATGGCGGTAATAAAGCCGTAAAGGGTGCCAGCCCGCCGCCAGGCGCACACTGCCTGACACTTCGTCTCCTGTGCGCTTGAAGTCGTCATCGATCACTCGCGCATCGTGAAGAAAGAGTTCTGTGCCGCCATCACTGGACAGCGAAAAAACATACTCCCCTTCCTGCTCGGCATGGAAAAAACCAATAAAAGCCGCTCCCGTGTTTTTTTTACCAAGCAAGCTGCCCGTCCCGATCTCGCTGACGAGCTTCGAAGAAACTGGCTCTAACACACGAAAATCCGGAACCCACGGCCACGCTCCCTCAAACAGCTCACATTGAAGCTGCCCTGGTTTCATCCCCTTAGCTTCGACTGAAGCCGCAGGCATCGCAGCCTCATCGTAGGGACGAGCAGCCGAGGGCTCGGGCCGACGCACTTGCAATACCCGGGCTTTCATCCGTGCTTGCACCATCGCCATATCCGTTTCCTTCGCCAAATCACGCGCTTGCTGAGGGTCTTTTTCCACATCGTAGATTTCAAAATCATCCTCTGCCGATTGCACGTTATAACGCAGACCACTGTAACCATCCACCTGCACCACCTGCATCTGCTTGCGAACCCGATTCCGATGACTCGGGGCAAACTGCTGATAACGCGGGCTCTTACCTCCATGGAAATACTCGATATAGATCGTACTCGGCCGCTGTTCCCCCACTCCGGTTAAAGTAGGCAACAAAGACACCCCATCAGAAGCAGCCGGAGTCGACACCCCCGCCACATCAGCAAAGGTCGCCATCCAGTCCCACATCCCACTGGGCACCCGACTGACCTGCCCCGCCGGAATATGCCCCGGCCAACGCACCAAAGTGGGTTCACGCACCCCGCCTTCGAGAGTATCTCGTTTGATCCCATCAAACGGCCCAAACCCGTTGAAAAAAGTCGGCTGGTAAGGGTCTTTTTTCAAATAAGACTCCTGCGACGGTCCATTGTCCGATGTGAATACCACCAGCGTATTATCATCGATATTCAAATCCTTGAGCAATTGCAGCAGATCGCCCACGGCTTGATCGATGCGACGCACCACCGTCGCGTGACGTTTTTGCACATTCGGCCATAACACTTCCGGAGTTGCAGGATTCTGATCATCATCCCAGCGAGCCTCGGCCACCTCCGGATCACACCAACCGTCCACTTTACCACCAGCCGTATTGATCATCGACCCTGGTTTTCCAGACCATTGCAGCCCCCCATGAAGACCTCCACCTTCGGGAAAAGCGCCTGGGGGGTATTGAAGTTTGGCGTGAGGCGTATCAAAAGCGAGGTAAATGAAAAACGGCTGCGCAGGATCTGCCGATTGATGATCAACGATCCATTTTTTGGACCGGGCCGTGAACAAATCAGTGGTATAACACCCATCCAAACCCGAGGACACCTCGCGATCCATGTCCCAAACCTCTATTCCGTCCTCCTTAGGGTAATGATAATGCCCGTCGCGGTGACGGACATAACCATAATAATAATCAAATCCCCGCTTGGTTGGATAAGCAGGCCAGAGATCTGGATTACCCGCTTTGGTTTCACGATTTTTTTCACCCGAACGATTAGGCTTTCCATCTGCCCGCCCCTGAAGCCCCCATTTACCAAAAGCCGCAGTGGCGTAACCAGCCGCTTTCAACACGGTGCCCAGGGTGTGGTTATCGTCCAAGGCTTTGTCGAACTGGTTGTCACGTATGTTGCTGTGCCCCTGGGTCACCCCCAATAACAACGAAGCCCGTGAAGGCGCGCACACGGGTGCCGCGCTGTAGTGATTGCGCAAAAGCATCCCCTCCTTAGCAAAACGATCAAGCCGAGGCGTGGCAAACGCAGGCACATGCGGGTCATTTTTAGCTGCCCGCTGATTCTGAAAAGTCGGTCCGATGTCCCCAAAACCTAAATCATCTGCCAGAATAAAAATAATATTCGGCTGACGGGGAGCAGCTTGCGCCAAACTGGCAAACAAAACAATACTCGAAACCAAAACCAAGCAAGCGCACACCTTTGCAATAGAATAACCTTTCATGCCTTGGAATTTACCCAAATCCAAGCCTTATGCACCTGAATTCAGGAGAAACAAATCAACTATCATGCCAAGGCTGATCTCAAGCCCGCCAGCAGAGCGTCCACATCCTGTTGGGTATTATAACCATGCAGCGCAATACGAATCCTGCCAGCATGATGCATGACGTGAATATTGTCCTTTAACAAAGCTTCGTTCAATGCGGCTACCCGCTCATCTACAAAAGCAAGAATGCCCGAACGACAATCGGGATCAAAGGCCGCCATCGGCTTGATCCCCAGCTCTGCCAAGCCTTCATGAACCTGCTGCACCAGCGGATCGGCGTGGTTGGCGATCTGCGCAACCCTGATGGATTGAATATAATCCATGCCCGCACGCAAAGCGTAAATCGCGGGGAAATTGGGCATGCCCACCGCAAAACTCGCGGCCCCTTGTTTGATCCCGGCCTGTTCAAAACGATTGGCATCAAAAGCATTGTCGAGATGAAACCAGCCCCCGGCATGAGTCGTCAACCGTTCCGCTTTGGCCTCTGGGATCGCCACCACGCAGCCTCCGTGATAAGATAAAATCCACTTATGGGTACTGGAAATGATGCAATCCGCATCGAGACAATCCAACTCGACCCGTCCAAAAGCCTGGGTCACATCAACACTCAGAACAGCGTTCGGGGCGAGCTTCCTGACCAAATCCCTGAACGGTGCCCAGGGCAACCGGTAACCATTGAGGAAACTCACCAAAGACACCTGCACCAACTGGGTGCGCTCATTCAGCAATAACTCCAAGTCTTCCAAGTCCAGCGCCCCGTCGCGGTTTTTCCACAACTTCACCTGCGGCTTTTCTCTCGCTGCTAGCCAAGGCGTCGCCCCGGCGGGAAAGTCCAAATCGCTGAGCACCACCTCGTCCTTTCCACCTAATGCCAAAGCCGAACCCAACAAATTATACGCCTCCGAACTGCAAGAACAAAAAGCAATTTCGCCCGGCTTCTTTTTTAACATGCGCGCCGCCGATTCCCGGCAGGCTTCCAGTTCGGCAAAGTGCCCGTCGCGCCCTTCCATGCCCTGCGACTTGTGCTGCCAATACTTTTCCGCAGCCTCGTGCACCGCCAAAGGCGGAATACTCTCCGCCGCTGAATTCAAATACACCCTACCCTCCAAAGAAGGAAAATCCGCCAATCTACTTTGTTCATCTAACATGTTCTCTTCTTTTAGTGCTTTTCGTGGTTCCTATTTCCCCTCAGCCTCACTTCTCACTCACCCTCCATTTCAGCCATTCATAAATACTCGTGCCAATGCGGGCGTAACCGCTTTCATTCGGGTGCACGCCATTATCCTTGGGGTAACCATTCACCACGTCCAAATCGAAAGCTGTCGGCACGATGTAAATGCCCTGTTCATCCCGTCCCCCAAAATGTTTCAACTGACGCTCCACCAAACGGTATTGAATACTGCGCCAGCCCTCGCGAGTGTATCTGCCCTTATAGTTCGTGGTGAAAGCCGATTCCCGGGCGTTCGGCGGAGTCGTCAGACAAATTCCGAAATCTGCTTTTGGCAAAGCCTTGCGAAAAGCCGCCAACAGAATCTCCGCCTGTTGGGTCATTTTTCCAAACTTCGCTTCCACCGCAGCGGGATCCTTATAATCCGCGTGAAAACAGTCATTGATTCCCAACAAAAAGGTCACGTAATCCGGCTTCTGTCCAGCGCACTTCACACGCAGGTAACGCTCGATATCCAATGCCGCTTGCCCACTCGCCCCTTCCTTTCCATTAACAAACAAAAACGGGCTTTGATCTTTCCTTTTGCGCCCCTTTTTCATCATCCACTCTTGCGCTCCATAACGGGCATTAAAACTTTCCCAGGTCCAACCGCCGTACCCCTCATGAGCCACCCCCGGCCCACCCGAACGCGCTTTAGCTGTTCCCAGCATCGTCCACTCTGGATTTTCCGGCGCGGACAACAAACGCCCCACTTCATTGGAATAATGGGTCGCTGCGGTCAGGCTATCTCCGACAATCAACAGCGTCATTTTCTGGCCTTGGCCCGCATCACGTGGCACCACCCGGATCACAGTCGATTTTTCATCGATCAACTTGCCCTCGGCATCACTCAATTTCATTTTCAGGACATGCTCGCCCACCTCGTCATCTGCGGCGATCAAGGTTCAGCGTTGTTTACCGACCACTATTCCCAATTCACAATCAACTTTGAAAATATGGCCGTCTTCCGAATCTGCCAAAACCGTATTCCTGAAATCAAGATTCAGCGGCACACCGGGCACCGCATACAAAGCAGGTGGCAAAGTCAGGTGTAAAGGAGCATCAGCCGCTGTCGCAGAAATTTGCAGCAACAGCAATAAGCTCGCGATCAGGTAAGGCTTGGGATTTATTCGGAGGAAATTTTTCATCTTATTGGAAAGTGAACACAAGACGTCCTTTTAGAAAAGTCAAACCACTGTTAATATTGGCCGTGACATCAGGAATCTCCATTGCTATTTTCCCCTAGCCAAGAACAAACCATGAAAACCCACTACCTCCCCGTCATCCCTCTCGCCTTGTTTTTAACCAGCGCATTCTGTCGAGCACAAGCCAAACCCGAAATCATTGCCCAGGCTTCCGACGGTTTGAAAAACCCCTTTGGCATCACTTTTGATTCCAAGGAAAACACCTACATCGTCGAATACCTCGGCGGACGAATTTTTCGCATCCAACCCGGGGGCAAAGCCGAATACTTCTCGGGGAAAGCTGAGAAAGGTTTTGCCGGTGACGGCGGCCCGGCCCGGGATGCCGTGTTCAATGGCATGCACAACGCTGTCTGCACTGCGGACGACCAACTCTACATCTCCGACACCCGTGGCAACCGGATTCGCAAAATCGATCTCAAGACCGGCATCATCTCCACCATCGCGGGCTCTGACAAAGCAGGATTCAGTGGCGATGGCGGCCCGGCTTCCGAAGCCCTGCTCAGCGACCCAATCTCTATCTCGCTCAGCAAAAACGGCGATACGCTGCTCATCTCAGATATTAACAATCGCCGCATCCGTGCCATTGACCTCAAAACCGGCACCATCAGCACCATCGCCGGCAATGGCGAAAAAGGCATCCCAAAAGACGACACACTCGCGACCCAATCCCCGCTGTTCGATCCACGAGGATGCGCCATGGACTCCAAAGGCAACCTTTACATTCTCGAACGCAGCGGCCACGCCCTGCGAATCGTGAACACCGATGGCAAAATAAAAACCGTCGCCGGCACAGGTAAATCCGGAGCCCGGGATGGGTCGGCTTTGCAAGCCGGACTCAACGGCCCCAAGCATCTCTGCATTGATGATCAGGATCGAGTCATCATTGCCGATGCGGAAAACCACCTCATCCGCCTCTATGATCCGACCGGGCAAACCCTCACAACCATCCTCGGACTCGAGACCAAACTCAAGCGCCCGCACGGAGTCACCATTCACAACGGCTGGCTCTATATTGCCGACAGTTGGAATGACCGCGTATTGAGAATTCCTGCCCCAAAATAAAAACTGCTAAAAAAAGCAGCGAATCTTATTGCAGAATGCAGCCAAATTGTACATTTTTCAGCGCTGCCTGTTTCCAATTCACCTCAATACCCATCCTGTTTCCATGAACAAATCGACTTGCAAGATTCTCAGCACCATTTTTTTCCAATTCGGTATTTTATCGATTCTGCTCTCCATCGGAACCTGGTGGTTCATCGCCGGAGACGATCCCGATAAAAGTGCCCACGCCGAACGTTTTGGTATATTTGTCGGCCTTTGGGCACCTACCCTGCTCATCCTCTCCAATCGCTTTGACCGCTACGCCGACAAAGCCGCCGAACTTCCCGGAGCGCACCCCGATATTCACGAAGAATCAGAGGACGACAAAAGCGTCTCCTGACCAACGGCCAGTCACTCTGAATTTGACAAGCATCCCCATGGGATGCCTATTTTTCTCCCCATGAAATATTCCTTCTGCTTTATTTGTGTTGTAATTTTATTTACAATTCCCTCTGCAGGAGAGTGCAAAGAGCTGTCCGTTCACATTGATTTCCCTGGAGCTTCGGCTGCAGTTGAATCGATTGACCAAGACAAAAAATCCATCCGTTTGATGCCTTCGGATCATCCCAAACGAGGTTGGCAGTGTTGGTGGTATTTCAGATTAGAGGGGTTGAGCAAAGGAGAGACTCTCACCTTGGATGTTGGGAATTCACCATGGGCTACACCTGACCAAGCCACCGTTTCCATGGATGATCAGAAAACTTGGCAGCATACAGAAAAAGGTAAACGCGAAGGAAAACGTATCACCTATCGATACACTGCCAAAAAAGACGGCCTACATTGGTTTGCCTGGGGACCGCCATTCGTTTTGAAGGATGCTAACAGCCTGATTCAAGAAGCTTCCAAAAAAGGCGGCAACTGGGCAACTCCATTCATTTTGGCCAAATCCCGCGATGGCCATGAGGTACCTTCTATTCGTATTAGTGAAACCAAAAAACCCACCATTGGGATCTGGATTCAGGCGCGGCAACATGCCTGGGAATCCGGATCAAGCTGGGTGTGTAAGGGATTTCTAGAATGGCTGGTATCATCTGAAGCGGAAGAATTGCGAAAACACGCCGAGATTGTGATCACTCCTATAATAGATGTCGACAATGTTGAACTTGGCGCTGGAGGCAAGAGTCAAGAGCCCTGGGATCACAACCGCGACTGGCGAAAAAAACCGCACTGGTCGGCCGTAGCGGCGGCACAAAAAGAAATCGCGGCTCTACACAAAGACGGCAGGTTCCATCTATTTATTGATCTTCACAATCCTGGCGCCAATGATCAGGAATCTTATTTTTACACCAGCCCGCGAGACATCTTGTCGCCCGAAGCCATCAGAAATTTGGATCTTTTTAATGCTGCCACCCAAAAGTTCATTACTAATCCAATCCCATTTAGTGGAAAGCTGATCGAGTCCGGCCCCAAATACGACCCGGAAAACTGGAGCTACATATCCAAGAACTGGGTGTCCAAACTCACTCATAATTCTGCAGTGGTTGCCGTCACTCTGGAAACAGCATGGAACACTCCTGGTAGTCATGCCGATGGCTATCGTGCAGCCGGTAGGCAACTTGGGCTGGCGATTGAGAATTACGTCAGCGCGTTGGTTGAACCGTCTGAGGATGGCAAGTGACATGCTCAAGCGCTTCTTTTTTGACTGGATTCAGCCAACGATCCTTATCCTGCTCCAAGCAATCTACCGACCTTCACCCTTCCGCATTCGCGTACCTTGTTTCCAGTTGGCATTATTCAATAATGTCGGTATGAAACTGTACCGAATATTTCTCATCGCCGTTTTTACCCTACTGGGCACCATCGCCCCGCTCACTGCGGCTCAAGATCTGCCCAACATCCTCTGGATCACCTCCGAGGACAATGGCCCGCAACTCGGTTGTTACGGCGATAAATACGCGATCACCCCCAATCTGGATAAACTCGCGGCCAAAGGCATGCGTTATACCCGGGCCAGCTCCAACGCTCCGGTCTGCGCTCCCGCCCGCACCACCATCATTTCCGGCCTCTATCCCCCCACCAATGGAAGCGAACACATGCGTTCGATGACCCAACTACCTGCTGCATTAAAAATGTATCCCAACTACCTGAGGGAAGCCGGTTATTACTGCACTAATAACAGTAAAGAAGACTACAACATCGAAAAGACCGGTGAAGTGTGGGATCAGTCCGGCAAAAAAGCGCACTGGAACAAACGCCCCCAGGGCAAACCTTTTTTTGCCATTTTCAACAGCACCATTTCCCACGAATCAAAAATCCGCAATGCCATCAATGACAAGGATCGCATTCACGATCCCGCCAACGCCCCCATCCCCGCTTACCACCCCGACACCGCCATCACACGTAAAGACTGGGCACAATACTACGACCGCATGACCCAGATGGATGTCATCAGCGGCAATGACCTGAAAGCCGTTCACGAAGCCGGCCTCGACGAAGATACCATCGTTTTCTATTACGGCGATCACGGTTCAGGCATGCCGAGAAGCAAACGCTGGCCTTATTTTTCCGGTCTCAATGTGCCGCTGATTGTTTATTTCCCGGAAAAATGGAAACACCTCGCTCCCAAGGATTACCAAACCGGCGGCACCAGTGACCGCCGGGTAAGCTTTGTTGATCTCGCCCCAACGGTTCTTAGCATTGCCGGAATCAAACCCAAAACCCCGATGCAAGGTCACGCTTTTGCCGGAAAATTCCAGACCAAGGAACAGCCCTACAGTTTTGGTTTCCGTGGACGTATGGACGAGCGTTATGACCTGGTGCGCACCGTGCTCGGCAAGGACTACATTTATATCCGCAACTACATGCCCCACCGCATCTACGGTCAGCATATTGATTATATGTTCCAGACTCCGACCACCCAGCAATGGTTTGACCTCTACCACGCCGGGAAACTCAACCAGGCACAATCCCGTTTCTGGCAAACCAAACCCGCGGAAGAGCTTTACGAACTCGCCAAGGATCCTGATGAAATAAACAACCTGGCTCAATCAGCCGGACATCAGGATATTTTGAAAAAAATGCGCGCCGCGCAGCAACATTGGGCCAGTAGCATCAAAGATGTTGGTTTTTTACCTGAAGCAGAAGTCCACTCGCGTTCGATCAATTCCACGCCCTACGAAATGGGGCACGACCCGGCAAAATACGATTTCGATAGCGTTTTTGCCGCCGCCAACCTGGCCTCTTCCATGAAAGCCAGCGACTTGCCCGACATCGTCAAACTACTGAATGACAAAGACAGCGCGGTCCGTTACTGGGGTGCGATTGGATTGCTTTGCCACAAAAAAGAAGGGCTGAAAGCCGGACACCAAGCGCTCATCAAAGCATTAAATGATCCTTCGGCCAGTGTCCAGATCATGGCGGCCGAAAGTCTCGGGCGTTACGGAAGTGATGACGACGCAAAAAAAGCGCTCGATGTCATCCTCAGTCACTGCAACGTGCAAACCGGCGACGTGTATGAAGCCATCCTTGCCGCCAATGCCCTCGACTACCTCGGCAAACGAGCTTTGCCAAAACTAGCGGAAATCAAGGCCCTTCCCCTGAAACCCAACAACGGCCCCAAACGGGTTGCCGGTTACGTCGGACGCCTGCTACCAGAGATCATCGGCAAACTTGAGAAAAAATAGACCTCGCTCATATACCACCCTTTCAGGGCTTTTATACATTCCTAATCACCCCCAGGGTTCCACCCCGGGCTTTCACATTAGACACCGTTGGCGCCTATCCCCCTCCCCCTACATAACTCGAAGGAGTAATTCACACAACTCCCATAGCTCGCTTGCCCCGAAAGGGCAAAATGAAATAGCCCAGGGTGACAACCCAGGGTAGGAGCACAACAAACAGCCAGCCCTGAAAGGGCGGAACCGATGATAGGCACACCCTCACCAATCCGATGAAAATCATTCTAAAAACTATTATCTCCATTCTTTATCTCGGAACCGTCTCCTTGTTCGCCGAGGAAGCCCCTAACGTCATCCTGATCATGTGTGACGACCTCGGCTGGGGGGACGTCGGTTTTAATGGCGGCAAAACCATCAAAACTCCGCATCTCGACGAGATGGCTGCCAACAGCCTGAAACTTAATCGTTTTTACGCCGCTGCCCCTGTCTGCTCCCCCACCCGCGGCAGCGTGGTGACCGGACGCCACCCCTTCCGTTATGGGATTTATTTTGCCAATACCGGTCATCTGAAAAAAGAAGAGTTCACCCTCTACGAAGCGCTCAAAACAAAAGGCTACCGCACCGGACATTTTGGCAAGTGGCACATGGGCACCCTGACCACCAAAGTCAAAGATGCCAATCGTGGCAAACCCGGGAATAACAAAGACTATTCCGCCCCTTGGCATCACGGAGTCGATACCAGTTTTGTCAGTGAGTCCAAAGTCCCCACCTACGACCCCATGCTCAAGCCCAGGGCAAAGAAAAAAAACAGCTGGTGGCCAGCGATAGAACAAGGACAGGACTCTCAGGAATACGGTACCTGGTACTGGAGTGGAGAAGATCAAAAAGTCGAACCCAACACACTCAAAGGAGACGACTCCCAATTGATCATGGATCGTACCCTGCCGTTCATCGAAAAAGCCAAGGCCGACAAAAAACCGTTTTTTGCCGTCGTCTGGTTCCATACCCCGCATCTGCCGGTCGTCGCTGATGCGGCACACCGAAACCTTTATCCGGGCACCAGCGGCTACGAAGCCAACTATTACGGTTGTGTCAGCGCAATGGACGAACAGATCGGCCGGCTGAGGAAAAAACTGCGCGCTCTCGGAGTGGCAGAAAATACCCTGCTGGCATTCTGTAGCGATAATGGCCCCGAAGGCAAAAAAGGCAGCGCACCTGGATCAGCTGCCCATTTCCGCGGGCGCAAACGCAGCCTCTACGAAGGCGGAATTCGAGTACCTGCCTTGCTTGAGTGGCCGGCCAGGATAAGCGAAGCCCGTAGCAGTGACATGGCTACCGGCACCGTCGATTATTTCCCTACCATCATGGCTGCTGTCGGCTTCAAACCCATCGATCCCGAGCGCCCCATGGACGGCGTGAGCCTGTTGCCATTGATCGAAGGAAAAATGAGCGAACGTCCCCGCCCTTTAGGTTTCCAATCGTCAAAACAAATCGCACTGAGCGACAATCGTTACAAAATATACTCCGGCGACAAAGGCCGGACTTATGAACTTTACGACTTACTCAAAGACCCTTCGGAAACCACCAATCTGGCAAAACAAAAACCTGCAATTGTAGGAAAAATGGCTCGGCAGCTTCAAGCCTGGATCGCTTCTTGCAAGAACAGCGATGAGGGCAAAGACTATTGATCCGCACCTTCTCTTTCACTTCCTCCGGGAGTACAGTGCACGGTAACTCTTAGGAGTAAGCCCAATATGCAACTGAAACTGCCGGGTAAGGTAACTTTGATCACAGAAACCGCAATTCTGGGCGATCGCCGCGATCTCCTCATCACTGCTGGAAAGTTGCTGGCAGGCTACCTGTACCCTGGTTTTCAGAATAAACTTCAGCGGGGACAACTTGAAGGTTCGGGTGAAGGTTTCCCGAAACCTGCTCACTGAAAGATTGCTCATCGCCGCCAATTTTTTTATGCTGATAGGTTGATCATAATTCTTTTTGATATGATCCATCGCCTGCGCATGACGCCGATAGGGTTCGGGCACCATGTCGGCATGCTGCAAAACACGGGTTGTTCCCATCAGCCCCGCAACTGAGCCGTCCTTTTTCAACAGCGGCAACTTGTTGGTCGATACCCAGACCAGCAAGCCATTCTCGTCCACAATCAACTCGATCCGATTAATGATTTCCCGCCCCTGCTCCATCACCGAGATATCATCCTGGTGAATCGGCTGCGCGAGTTTTTCAGGGAAAAAATCATACTCTGACTTGCCAATAACCTCAGCCTTCTCTTTTAAGCCGAACAACTTTAATGAAATCTGATTGCACATAACCAGTTTGTAGTGCTCATCCTTCACAAAAAAATAAATGTCAGGTAGATAGTCGAAGAGTTGCTCGAAACTCCCCCCTCCAGCCAGCGTAAGCTTGAAGCGATTCACAGCTGTCCGATACTTCAATCCTGTCTGCGTATTCATGCTTTATTATACAAAATCTGCCAGTAATTACTCATTTATAAACAATTGATCTAAATTAGCAGGCTTTTTGTTATAAAATTCAAGCGGATTATTCAAGATTCCCAAACCCTTGCCGTGTAATTTGAGAAACTGTAAACATCTACCTTGTCCTATGAACGACCATCACAAAATCAAAGTGGGCTGCTTTGCCCTGATCGATCCCTTCTGCCCCCTCGACCACCAACTGAAACGCATTGCGGACATGGGTTTCCACTGTGCGGACATCACCGACTCCCACTCGGGCGGCCTGCTCAGCAGCGGCATTTTCCACGCAGCCGTCAGCCTGGACGACAATCCCTTCGACGTGAAGCGACAATTTGATAAATACGGTCTCGAGATCAGCTCCATGGCCGCCCACGCCCACCTGCTCGATCCTTCCACTCCGGCCAGATACGGCAACACTGAGATATTCAAGGCAGTCAAGCTCGCCGCCACCATAGACGTGAAATTTATCGTTACCACCGAGTTGGAACCGGAAACCGAGTGGGGTAAAAAGCTCGCTTATGACCATCAGGTCATCATCGTCGCTGAAAAACTCTACGAACCATTGCGCCTGGCACAGGATCTCGGCGTCAAAATTCTACTCGAACCTCACGGCCCGCTCACCGGCAGCATCCAGGGCATCAAGGACATCATGGCGGCCCTCGACAACCATCCTGCCCTCGGCGTCAACCTCGACACCGGCAACTCCTGGCTCGGCGGTGCTGATCCAGTGGCCATGGCCAAAGAGTTCAAGGACGTCATCGGCCATATCCACTGGAAGGATCTCGGTGAGGAAATGGAGGAACAACGTGGCACCCTGCATGGCTGCGGTTTCTCGACCATCGCCCTCGGTGAGGGCGTCATCGATGTCGCCGGAGTCTGCGAGGTTCTCAAGGATGCGGGCATCGAAGCCAGCACTTTTGAAATCATCGGCGAGGAAAACCTCAAGAAAAGCCACGAGTTTCTCAAACAGCAGGGCATCGCCTGATTGCCCGTTCCCAAACGTCATCCATACCCCCTGATGAAATGATCATTAATAGAGTTAGTTTTTTGTTTATATTATTATCCTTTTCCCCTCTGCTCTTATCCGCAGAGGACGCAATCACCTACCCGGGAGGTGCTGGCCCGGGCTCGGGTAAACATATCGTTCTCATCAGTGGTGATGAAGAATACCGCTCGGAGGAGTCCCTGCCCATGCTCGGGAAAATCCTCTCCCGGCGTCACGGCTTCAAATGCACCATACTCTTTGCGATCAACAAAAAAACCGGGGAGATCGACCCCAACACCCTCGACAACGTCCCCGGCCTCCAAGCCCTGGAGAGTGTCGACCTGATGCTCGTCAACACTCGCTTCCGCGACCTGCCCGACGAGCAGATGAAATTCATCCACGCCTACCTCCAGTCAGGCAAACCGGTCATCGGCATCCGTCCCGCCCTCGTCGGCTTCCGCCACAAAAACAAGGGCAAGGGCCTGTTCGACCAATACAGCTGTGACAACAAACTCAAAGGCGGCTTCGGTCTCAATGTCCTCGGTGCCGACTGGATTTCCCACCATGGGAAGCATGGCTCGGAAAGTACCCGCGGCATCCCTAATGCTGACAAAAAGAATCACCCCATCCTGCGTGGAGTCGATATCATGTGGGGATCCACCGATGTCTACACCGTCCACACTCCGATCAAGGATCTGGACGCCGTTCTCGTCCACGGCCAGGTGCTCGATGGTATGAACCCCTCCGACCCGCCCTCGGATAAACAACAAATGCCGCTGGCCTGGACCAGAAGCTATTCCACCCCTAAGGGCAAGGCACGCGTCTTCACCAGCACCATGGGGGATGCACGGGATTTTCTCGACGAGAACTTCCGTCGCCTGATCGTCAATGCCTGCTTCTGGGCTGTCGGTCTCGAGGAAAAAATCCCATCGCTCAGCAATGTCGATCTGGTCGGCCCCTACAACCCCTCTCCCTTCGGGTTCAAACGCTTCGTCAAGGGACGACGCCCAAGTGACCACGCCATTCATGCCTCCACCAAGCTCCTGTTCAAAAGCGGCGAGCGCATCTGCTTCCTCGGCAACACGCTCGCCGACAGGATGCAACACCACGGCTGGACGGAAACCCTCCTCCAGGCCCGTCATCCGAATAAAAATCTCGTATTCAGAAACCTCGGTTTCGCCGCCGACGAACTCAACACCCGCCCGCGCTCGCTGGATTTCGGTTCGCCCGATTCCCACCTCCGCCACTCCAGAGCGGATACCATTTTCGCCTTCTTCGGATACAACGAATCCTTCAATGGGGAAGAGGGCCTTGCCTCTTTCAAACAACAACTTACCACTTTCATCGACCACAGCCGCAACCAGAAATACAACGGTGTATCTGCCCCGCGCCTGGTTCTTTTCTCTCCCATTGCCCACGAAAACCTCAACGACCCCAACCTGCCGGACGGTAAGGAAAACAACCGCCGCCTCGCCCTCTACTCCCGGGCAATGGCCGGAGTCGCTGCTGAAAAAGGCGTCTTGTTCATCGATCTTTTTTCGCCCACCAAAAAACTCTATGCTGACCACTCAGAACCCCTGACCATCAACGGCATTCACCTCAATCAACAAGGCTACCAACTCCTCTCACAGATCATCGACCGTGCCCTCGCCGACGATACGAAGCACACCAACCCGCGCCAATTGGAAAAAATTCGCCAAGCCGTGCTTGCCAAAAACCTTCGCTGGTTCAATCGCTACCGCACCACTGATGGCTACAGCACCTATGGAAAGCGCGCCTACCTCAAATTCGTCGATGACCAGACCAATAAAGACGTCATGGATCGCGAACTCGAAATCATCGACGTCATGACCGCCAACCGCGACAGGCACATCTGGAGCCTCGCTCAAGGGCACGACAACCCTGTCGATGACAGCAATCTCCCCTCACCTCTCACAGTAAAGACCAATTTCGGTAAGTACCGGGCCAGCGGCAAAGTCGTTACCGATCAAAAACTCGAATACCTCGATGGTGAGCAAGCCATCGGCAAGATGAAGATCGCCAAAGGCATGGAGATCAAGCTCTTTGCCTCGGAGAAGGAATTCCCCGAACTCGTCAACCCCGTGCAGATGTCCTTCGACACCGATGGTCGCCTGTGGGTCGCCGCCTGGCACACCTATCCCCACTGGGATCCACTCAAAGAACTCAACGACAAACTCCTCATCTTCCCAGATGAAGACGGCGACGGCAAAGCGGATCGCTGTATCGTTTTTGCCGACGGACTGCACAACCCCACCGGCTTCGAATTCTGGAACGGCGGCGTCATCGTCGCCTGCCAGCCCGAAATCCTCTTCCTCAAGGACACGGATGGCGACAACAAGGCCGACATCAAAATCCACCTCGTCAGCGGCATCGACTCTGCCGACACCCATTGCGGGGCCAACAGTTTTGTCTACGGCCCCGACGGCTATATGTATTTCTCCGAGGGCATCTTCCACTTCACCAATATCGAAACTCCCTGGGGCAAACCGCTGCGCACCAAGGCACCGATGCTTTACCGCTTCAACCCGCGCACCTACAAAATCGAGGAACACTTCGTCATCAGCCCGAACCCACACGGCATTGTCATCGATTCCTGGGGCCGCCTCTACGCCACCGATGCCACCACTGGCCGGGGATACTATGTCGGCTACCCCAAAGCGGGCACCCCGCATGAACTGTACAAAAAAAGAGTGCGCCCGGTGGCTGGCTTCGGTCGCATCTCCGGCACCCACTTCCCTCCTGAAAACCGCGGCAACCTTCTCATCTGCAACACCATCGGCTTCCTTGGCATTCTCCAGCATAAAGTGATCATCAATGGCGCTGACATCCACAGTGAAGAGGTCGAACCCATTGTCGTCTCCACCGACACCAACTTCCGTCCCGTCGATGTCGAAATCGGTGCTGACGGCGCGATGTATTTTCTCGACTGGCAAAACGCCCTCATCGGCCACATGCAACACAACCTGCGCGATCCCAGCCGAGACCACAACCATGGCCGCATCTATCGGATCACCGCAACAGACCGCCCCTTGCTCAAAGTCGTAAAAATGAGTGAAAAATCCATCCCGGAACTCATCACCCTCCTCGCCTCACCGGAATTCAGCAATCGTTACCTCGCCCGCATTGAGCTCAGCGGACGCGACAGCGACCGGGTGCTGGCAGCCGCACAGAAATGGGCCACCCCACTCGATGCCTCCCAGGAAAAAAATGCCCACCACCTCACCGAAGCCCTCTGGCTGCACCAACAGCACAACCGCGTCAACCGTGACCTGCTGCTCAAAGTCCTCCAGTCACCTAGCCCGGAAGCACGCGCCGCCGCCACCCGCACCCTCGGACAATGGGGCGGGCAAATCGAGGACGGCACCAGGATCCTCCAACAGCTGGCCGCCGATCCCTCGACGCAAGTCCGTGCAGAGGTGGTCGTCGCCGCCGCATCCTTCCCAGGCCTCGATGCCGCCGAGATTGTTTTTATCGCCAGTCAACAGCCCCAGGATCCCCAGCTTGTTTTTAACATCAAGCAAAGCCGCCAAGTCATCGACCCCTACTGGCGCACCGCTCTCAAAGAGGGCAAAACCCTCTCCAAAGCCGGTCAGAAATTTGTTGCCAAGCTCGGCCAGACTGATGAAACCTTTGGTGATGAAGCCATCGAAAACTTCAGCCAGGACTCCCGGGCCAACCTCCTCCACCTCTACCTTGAGTCTCCACCGCGAAAAAAAGGTGAGCTAAGCGGTATCACCTACACCAGCAAAGCCCGGGCCAGCAAAACCTTCACCGTTTACCAGCTCCGACCCAGCGACAAAAGCAAACACCGGGTGGTCAATGCCGCGTCTTACACCGCCGACGGCAAGCAGGGTTCGAAAACCATCAAATTCGAGCAGCCCTGGCAAGTGGAACCCGGCGATCTCTTCGCCCACTCAGGCAACGGTGGCCCCGCCTATCAGATCGCCCCTGCGGGTCGACGTGACCTGCTCTACTACCCCGTTGACAAGCTCCCCGCAAAAGGCCAGTCCTATGAACTGGGCCAACTCAAGGCTTACCCGCAAAAACGCTATTATGCCTTGCGCTTCCTGATGGCCAAGCCCGATGACCTCAAGGCGGACGTGGTGATCAAAACCATACCTGAACAACTGAGATACGACCTCAAGGAATTCACCGTCAAGGCGGGCAAGCCTTTCGTGCTGCGCTTCGAGAACCCGGACAACATGCCACACAACATTGTCTTCACACTGATCGGCGCCAAAGACGAGATCGGTCTGCTCGCCGATCAAATGGCCGCCGATCCGGAAGCCGCGAAAAGAGCTTACCTGCCGGATTCCCCCAAAGTGCTTTTCGCCACCCCGCTCATTGATGACCATGCGCAGATCACTCTCGAGTTCACCGCCCCAAAAAAACCCGGTGACTACCCCTTCCTCTGCACTTTTCCAGGTCACTGGAGAATCATGCAAGGTATCATGAAAGTCGTTGATTGATCTTCATGAAGTCTGCTGCTTCAAGTCGGATTCACTTCCTGAATAATCTACTAAAAAAACCCTTTTTCTTTTCCTTCTTAGGCGCTGCACTCTCTTTTTTTGGCTTTTCCGGTTGAGGACTTTCCCCGGCACAAGGGCAGATATCACTGCCGTCCTGCGGCAGCCTTTCATTGACGATGAACTTTACTGGGAACAGAACAGTATTAGCCGCAATCCGTCCGGCAGCTCTCACTGCGGTAAATGACCCGGTTTCCACTTTAGGATGATTGAGGCTGCCCTTCACCCCGATCGGCAATTCCATGCTGAATAGCTGGGGACTTTTTGGGTAAGGCGTCAGTATCAAGTCATACTCATCTCTCACCAGATCAATCTTGCCCTCACCTCCCACCCGCAGTCGGGTGGTATCCAAAGCCAACATCTCTGGTAGGATCACACCATTTTCAAGGCTCAAGTGAGCAATCAAACAGTTGATCTTGGATTTATTGGTCAAACCCAGATTAGGCAGAACGGCAAAAATGAGATTGGTGGCCCATATATCGAGGGCATCGGCATCCAGGTTGCGCGGACAAACCGTAAGATCAAGTTTGCCACTAGCCTCCTTCAGTTGAGGCCGCCCGAACGGTACATTACTAGCTGATAAATCTGCGT
This sequence comes from Verrucomicrobiota bacterium, assembly GCA_045046875.1. Taxonomy (GTDB): domain Bacteria; phylum Verrucomicrobiota; class Verrucomicrobiia; order Verrucomicrobiales; family DEV007; genus JAADHD01. The sequence goes on from JASFYY010000115.1 coordinate 44,590, forward strand.
CCACATTCGCCAGCGCACTAAGCTTAGATTCAGGCTTCGCTCTACGCGCAAGAACTCCCAATTCAAAATCCTTAGCCTCCAGGTGCACTTTCCAATCCACTTGCCCGTTGGATTTTGGGTGAAATAACAAGTTGCCATTTAAAAAACCCCCGGGTACGCCCAGTTTAAGCGGTTCGATTTTCAAACGTGAATCCTTTAACTCCGCAACCAAATTCCCCTTACTCAGTCGATCCTTACCCGATAATACAATGCCAACATCCAGCTTGAGCGACAGGTCCAAACGGCTCAAAACCTGGTGACTGAATACACTGGGTAAAACTGTGTTTTTCTCAATAGGTCCTTTCCTCTTTGATTTGGCAGAGGTTGATTTTTTTCCATCAGATGCCCAATGTTCAAAAGTGAAGTCATCAAGTTGCAAGGTTTTGGCATTCAAATCTAACGCTAAAGTCGGACGTTTACCCCGTTTTTCATAGCTGCCGGAACCTTCCACTTTCGAGCTACCCACCTGCAAGGCCACTTGCTGAAATTTCAACACTGCACCTGTTTTGATAAATACCCCCTCGGCAGAATAGGGTCCCATCGGCGGCAGATCCATCTCGTAAACCGAATCCAACTTGTCTAAACGCTCCCCTTTTACTGAAAAAACAAATTTAGCATCCCCGGTTTCCGACTTCTCTCCCTTTTGATTCTCAAGATGAAACTCAAGATCCGCAACTTTGCCCTCCAAACGATGGAAATAAGTCCTCGCTCCCTTTCCCAAAAATTCCGATTCATAAGCTAGAGCTATTTTAAACGGTGCGTCTCCCACGCCCCCGGTTAGCTGCATTTTTCCGAGTTCACTGCCTTTGCGAACCATGGTTCCCTTGCTAACAAAAAAGTTCCATTCGCTGTTGTCTCCAAAATAGGTCATTTTTGCTCCATCGACCTCGACCGCCACCCGCCTTTCAAACCAGGCATCCACCAAAGTCCGGCCAAGCCCCTCTACCTTATAACGCATCTTCTCGAAGCTGCCCCTGAATCGATCACTCTTAGCATAATAAGCAATCAAATTGGAAATTTCTGCTCGTTCACTCTTCAGATCAAGATCAAAAGAAATATCACCATCAGTCCGCTCTCTTTTTAAAGCCAGACGCCCTCTTAATGGTGTTCCAGCGAACTCGACTTTTACCTCGGCCAGCGCTTTCCCTTTTTCAACACTGAGTTCCAGATCAATATTTTTAACAGCAACTTTTTTGGATATCCCCCTCACTTCTCCTACTTGCAACCGCAAGTGCCCCACCAATGGCAATAAATCCTTCGGTATTTTTTTTAGATTCTTCCTCAATTCAGCCTCTGCCTGCTGACCATCGACTCCTTCTTCTTCTTCACCAATTTTCTCTCCCTCGTCTTTTCTCTTAAACAGCTTCAAGTTAATCGCACTGCTTTTGAGTTCACCTTCGATCCGTGGGACATCTCCTGAAAGATCCAGTTTAATAGAGGCTGACACTTTTCCTTTGCCTATAGACCCAATTACTTCAGGTACCGAATAATTGTATTTGGAAGTGCGTCTTGCTTCACCCGATAAGTGAATCGAACCAAAATCAGGAAGCTCTCCAGTAATCGGCACCAGTTGACTCAACTTAGGTATATCCAGCTCTACCCGCAGCAAGCCTGGAGGGTTAAACCCCTTTGCTGCAAACTGCCCATCCAAGTGAAACGAACTGTCCCCCAGCTTACCGGCCAACTCAATCGGCCACGCTTGTATTCTGGCACGCAAACTTGTCAACGTGCCGCCTTTCACTTTTCCATTAAAAGGCAAATTGAGAAAAGTCCCATCGATAATAAATTCTACTGGAAGCCCAAGTTTGGCAGAGCCCGTCAAGTGATCAAGTTCGAATACGCTTTGCTCAGACTGCTCAGCGTCCCGATAACTCACCTTGATGTCCTCAATAGTGATCCCGCCCAGCTCCATGAAATCCAAGTCAAGACCCTCAAGCTTATCATTCTGCTTTGCTCCGGAAGCATGAGCTGCTCCCTTAGCTTGATCTCCTTTAATCTCGGCAAAACCCTCCCAATTCCCATTACCTGCAGCATTGCGCTCGAGAGAAAGAGTCAGACCTGCGATTCTAACATCGTCAATGTTGATCTCCCGGTTAAAAAGCTCAAGCAAATTAACACTCGTTTCGAAATGCTCCAAATAAGCAAAACTCTGCGAACTTTCCCATCCCACCGGATTTTCCACTCTGACCTTTTCTACCCGAACAGCGGGAATCAATCCGGTGACAAAAAGGATATCTCCCTCGATAGCGACGTCACGACCTAGAGCCGCGGTGATCTGACGGTCTACCTCCTCGGCATAACGGCTCAAATCAAAGGTCGTAGGGCGAACAATAAAAAAACCTGCCAGCAGCAGCACAAATACCAACAAACCCGCCAAGCTCTTCACAAAAAAACCGAACAATGAGTTTTTCTTCCTTACAGCCTGCGGGAGAAGCTCATCCCCAGAACCTTCTGTTGGCGGATTGGCATCATTCATTTCTAGTAACTATTCAAGTCAGATAAGCTGATACGCACTTGGTTGTTGATTGGTAATCAGAGCAGGGCAGCCGGAACGGCCGTCCTACAATAGATACCACAAAATACATAACGACTGTTGTAGGGCGAGCGCTTCGCTTGCCCATTGCTAAGAGCAAGCTAAAGCTTTAGCAGTAAATCAAGCTCTCCAAACAAAGGCCTTATCCAAAATGTCTGCATAAATCATAAGATCGTTTAGAAGCTTATTCCCCTATTAGATTATTTATCTTTAGGTTCATCGCGGAGTTTTTCACTTACTTTGTCAGCTCCATCAGCAACTTTCTCCTTCGCTTTCTCAGCGGTTTTTTCAATCTCCTTACCGATTTTCTCAATCTCCTTCTCCACCTTGCCCGCCTGTTCATCCACTTTTTTACTTACCTGCTCAATTTTCTCGTCCATCTTTTTGCCCAACTCTTCCATCGTCCCGCCCGTAGCTTCTTCTGCCTTTTTGCATGAGCTCACCCCAATAGCCAGACCGCCCAGAACAACGACTGCCAGATTTACCGCCGTTCTGCCCTTCCGTGTGATTTTGTTCTTTGTATTAATCATGAGTTTTTCTTTTTAATGTAATTTATATGCCTTTAAAGGTATTTAGAATCCATCAAAGCTACAAGCATGAAATGAAGCTATTTATAAAATTTGAAAGGCTCAGCTTTGATTCTGATTGATCTACCCCATCTCCATATCGACACCACTCCCCTCAGCTGTTCACCTTTTTCACAAAACAAGCTTTCAGGGCAATCGCGGTTCCATCCATTTTGCAGTCAATTTCATGATCACCATCAACCAAACGAATGGGTTTGGATTTCATCCCCCGCTTGAGTACCTTGGAGCTACCTTTTAATTTCAAATCCTTGATCATCGCCACCACATCCCCGTTGGCAAGCACGTTGCCATGGGCATCGACCACTACACGCGCTTCCTCCTCCCGCTCCCACTCATGCCCGCAGGTCATGCATTCATATATTTCCGGATGTTCCAGAATATCGTTCATCTCACACATTGGGCATATCTTCTCACTCATATTGAAAAGAGAGCCGCAACCAGGCCGATGCGCAAGGCCTGGAACAATGCTACAAGAAAATATTTTACCCCGCCCCCATCAGGGTACAGGACAAAAAACTTCGCCATTGGCTATTGAAAGCTACCTTATCAACCATCAACATCATTTCGCCCTTTTAGGGCTGGCAATAAAACCGATTTAACCCCAGCGCTTCGCACCGGGCTATCACATTTTGTCCTTACAGGACAGTTTGCTTTCACCTCTTGCACCAACGGTGCTAATTGATATAGCCCAGTGCGAAACGCTGGGTAAAAATTCCAATTCTTCCAGCCCTAAAAAGGCGAAATGCATAGCGGTCAGCAGCTTAACTATTTTGTCTTACCCCGCCCCCATCACATCGATGGCAGCAACACTTGGTTCCTCGTTCATTTTTTCACCTTGATATCCAGACCCGGCAACCAAGGTGCGGGGATCTCCGGTGGCATTCCACCAAAAGGTTGATACACCGGCAACTGGATCACTCCCATGCAATGATCCTGCGAAGCTATAAAAAACAAACTGTCCGCACAATCTTCAACCTGAATCATGGCCTGACGATGTTCCTCACCCACCTTCACCGGCCGTTTCTCAACCAAGGGTGTAAGAGCTTCCCCCGGCGCGTATTCTGAAAGCACAATTCCATTGGCTGACAACTGGGCTCGTGCAGTGAACAACAAACCATGCACCGCCCACTTGCTTGCGGTGTAGGGAACACCTGCATAAGCATCAAATCCATGCCCTGCAGTGGAGCTGACCACCACCATCCGCCCGCCACCATTTTCAGCCATCGGTTTCGAGACCGCTTGGATCATATTCACCACCCCCATCACGTTCACATCAAGCACCGCTTTCCAACTTTCTTCGCTGGCCACCTTGCTTTCATCCTCATGAACCATGAACCGATCCGCTGTATTGATGCCCGCCGTATGGATCAACGCCGTTGGCACCCCTTGCTCTAAAATAAGCTGCATCGCTGAAGCCACACTGCTGGAGTCAGCCACATCACAAACTACAGGTGTGATTCTATCCGATGCCTCAGCACTCTGCTGCAAAGACTGCAAGGTTCGTCCCAGCACAAAGGTCTTCGCTCCCGCTTGTGCAAAACGCCGGGCTGCCGCTTGCCCCATGCCCCCGCCTCCACCAGTGATGATCACTATCTTATCCGTCCAATCCTTTATCATAACGGCAAGGTAGCGGATGATAATAAAGATGCGATGATAAAAAAACGACCACCGATTCCGACAAGCTCTCCCGGGCCTGTCTTCGCCGATGGCCGCCCACTTCCCGAAGGAAGATCCTGCGACTACTGCACCGCAATCAATCTTGCTTTGCAGGCTTCCGCCACTGGCAAACGCAAGGTCAGTATGCCGTCTTCCAGCTTGGCCGAAATGCGTTCATTGTCGATGTCCACATTGAGCGACAAAACCAAGCGGTAATCCGCAGGACGCTCCACCGGGGCACTGCCATAAACCGGACGCCAGGTTTCGGGAATCCAAGCACCCCTCCTAGCTATGATAGTCAGCTCACCATTTTCGGCGCTCACTTCGAGCCCCTTTTTGTTCACCCCCGGCACAAGCACCGCCACCTCGTAAGCCTCCACGCCATCAAGTTTACTGGCTTTGTAGCGTGGTTGCACAAACACCTCATTTTCTTTTTTTCCTCTTTCTCTCAATGCCACCGTTTCTTTTGTTTTCACTGTTGATTGTTCACTCATGATTTTTCCTTTTTAAATTTACAATTACTTCAAGATTCACTTCACCTTGATCTCACGTGTTTTGCGCTCTTCTGCTTTTGGCAGGGTGATCGTCAACACCCCATCTTCCAACTTGGCCGCCACTTGATCGGCACGAATGCCATCAGGGACACTCATCGCCCGGCTGAACACCACATCCGTTTTTTCCTCCGCTCCCTCTGTCACGGATTTACGTTCACAACTAACCGTCAGGTTTCCGTCATCGAGCTCCAGCTTCACTTCGCTTTTTTTAAAGCCTGGCAGCTCAACCCGGGCGTAGTAATTTTCATCATCTTCATACAGACCTACGTCCAGAGAAGGCTCGGCTTGAACCCCCTGGCTCTGCCCCGTGTCGAGCAAACGACCAAAATGCCCCAGACCTACAAAAGGACTGCGCAGCAGTCGTTCCATATCTCCAAAAGTGCGGCCAAACGAGTGCCCCAATGGGTGTGCATATCTTATTAGTTTCATGATTCTGTTTTTATTATTTAGTTAATTTTATGCGCTTTCCATTTATTTAGAGCGCTTATGATACCTCTTTATTACGCATAAGACATACCACCACAGACCCAAACAATTAAGTCGTTTACAATCAATCAATTATAATAAATCAAACATTTCCAATATCCCTCACAATGAGACTTTATGTCACACAAACAAACGCTGATCGGGACAGAATGTCGTGCCACTTTGTCCCTATTATTCATTTTTTTGATATTTTTATGCAGAAAAATATCGACATCCGTTGATAAAATATCCATTCTCTATCCTCTTGTGTGCCCATGCAGACTCTCCCCCAAAGCCTCCCCTTGCCTCACTCATGCGAAACCTCGCTAATGAAGTCTGTTTGCACTTCCAGAACCGTGCCCCAACCTGTCCGGCCTCTTCGATTTTCTCGCTTAATAACTAAGCAATACATAAACCCAGAACCCCAATAAAAAACCAAACCTATGAAAAATACATTCATCGTGCTCGCTGATCTTGGTCACCTCAGAGCTTTTCAACCCCAGGAAGCCGAACCCGGCGTGGGCAGGGAGTTTGATCTGAAAGAAATCAAACTCGCCCCCCTGAAACATGTGCCCTCCCCTATCGGTGAGCAGGTCACCGATCAAGCCGGACGATTCGCTACTGGCGGCGCCCCTGGCTCGCCACGTGGCTGTGGCATGTCGCATGGAGAAGCCCACAATTTGCAAAGCGAGGACGAAAGACGTCTGATCAAAGAGCTGGCCAACCGCATTGATGCGATCATCGCCAAACGCAGCCCCAATCGTTGGATCCTGGCGGCACCCGCAGCCATTTTGTCACGGGTGAAGGAGGCCCTGCACCCAACCTCCAAAAAAATCCTGGTGGAGACCCAAGCCGCTGACCTCACCAAACTTTCGCTCAAACAAGTCGAAGGAAGGTTTTACAAACCCATCTCCAAAGTCGCATAGACCCGTATCAAACTAAAAAAGGGGCGCCATACCAGCGCCCCTTTTTTGTGCCCCCCCCCAAATGCACCCTGCCCGCCCACCTGGAGGGGCGAGCTTTGCGAGACCGCGTCCGCACCTAAGGCTACAAGCAGGCTCTAAAGCGGCTTTCCCCCTTGACGACGGCTCAAGCCACAGCGAACTGTTTTGTGTTATGAGTAACGAAGCATTTCCAGATATCCCCACCATCAAATTCGAAGGCCCTGATTCGAAAAATCCTCTCTCTTTCAAGCATTACGATGCGGATGAAATCGTCGGTGATAAAACGATGAAGCAGCACTTCCGTTTTTCGATGGCCTACTGGCATGCGATGCGCAATCCGCTGGCCGACCCGTTTGGCGAAGGCACAGCTCAGCGCCCCTGGGATGATGGTTCGGACTCGATAAAAAATGCCCAACAGCGGGTATGGGTGGCCTTTGAATTCATGCAAAAGCTCGGCCTCGAGTATTACTGCTTCCACGATCGTGATGTTGCCCCGGAAGGCGCCACTTTGGAAGAGAGCAACCGCAACCTCGACGCCGTGGTCGATGAGTTGGAAAAAGCTCAAAATGAAACCGGCATCAAACTGCTGTGGGGAACCGCCTGTTTGTTTGTCAACAAACGTTACAACCAGGGAGCTGCAACATCTCCCTTCGCCGATGTTTTTGCCTACTCGGCGGCCCAGGTGAAAAAAGCGCTCGAAGTCACCCACCGCCTCGGCGGCGAAGGTTACACTTTCTGGGGAGGACGCGAAGGTTATTCGACCCTCTGGAATACCGACATCAAACGCGAAATCAGCCACTTGGCCCTATTGCTCAAAATGGCGGTCGCCCACAAAAAGAAAATCGGTTTCACCGGTGATTTCTACATCGAACCCAAACCGATGGAGCCCACCACCCACCAATACGATTCCGACGCAGCGGCTTGTTTGAATTTCCTGCGCGAACACAATCTGATGGGCGAGCTCAAGCTCAACCTCGAGACCAATCACGCCACCTTGGCCGGTCACAGCATGATGCACGAAATGGAAGTCGCCATCGCCGCAGACTCACTCGGCTCGGTCGATGCCAATACCGGTGATGAGTTGATTGGCTGGGACACCGACCAGTTCCCGACCGATATCTACCTCGCCACCAAAATGATGCTCTGCCTGTTGAAATCCGGCGGTTTCGACAAAGGCGGATTGAACTTTGACGCCAAGGTTCGCCGCGAAAGCTTTGAGCCGGTCGACCTTTTTCACGCCCACATTGGCAGCATGGACACCTTCGCCCGCGGTCTAAAAACCGCCCACGCCATCCTCGAGGACGGACGTTGGCAGGACTTCGTCAAACAGCGCTACAGCTCATGGGACAGTGACATCGGCAAACGCATCGAGAACGGCGACGTCGGTTTTGAAGAACTCGAAACCTACACCCTGTCCCGTGGTGAACCCGCTATCCGCAGTGGACGTCAGGAAATGCTCGAAAATCTGATCAACGAGTTTATCTAAGCTCTTCGCAGCTTCTAAAAAATGCTACAATTCACCTTGTTTGGATTTCCAATCCGGATCCACTGGATGTTCTGGCTGGTGGGTTGTTTGTTGGTGTTTCATCTGGTTACCTCATCCAATCCCCAGGATTTACAGAAGCTAGCGGTCTGGCTGATCGTGTTTTTTGTCTCGATCCTGTGGCACGAACTGGGTCACGCCTTTGCCATGCGCAAATACGGCGGACGCCCTGACATCCTGCTCTACGGTATGGGCGGGGTGTGCAGCAGTGTCGGTCGTTATACCCGCAAACAATCGATGATCATCTCCGCCGCCGGCCCGGCGGCCGGTTTCTCCTTGGCCCTGGTCGCATATTTTCTACTGCACACCAGTCCTGTTATGAACAGCTACTTTGTGCTCTACGCTTTGAAAAAAATGTTTTTCATCAACCTCTTCTGGACAGTGCTCAACTTGCTCCCGATCCAGCCGCTCGACGGCGGCCAGATATTCCGCTCCTTCATGTCCAATACCAACCCGTCGATCGTGCCCAAAGTGGGCATGGTCACGGGAGGCATCATCGCTGTGCTCAGCCTGGTTTTCCTCAACAGCCTCTTCATGGCGATCATGTTCGGCTACCTCGCTTACCAAAACTGGAAAATAGGCCAAGGCCAATCCTTCCGCATGCCCTTTTAATTCTATTCCCACCTATCATGACAACCCTCCGCCATCTCGGACTCACCGCCGCTGCGTTGCTCTTTTTTTCGCTCAGCACCATCCACGCCCAGCAAACTTCCGCTGACTGGCAAAACATCGCCGTGCCGGGTGCGTGGGAAAACAGTGCTCTGAAAAAAACCAAAGCTTACGACGGTTACGCATGGTACCGCACCTGGTTCATGCCGGACAACAGCTTCTTCAATAAACACGCGCGCAACCTGTTTGAAGAATCGGTCAACATCAACATCCGTGGCCTCGCCGATGCACATGAGATTTTTGTCAATGGCAAGAAAATCGGCATCGGTGGTCAAATGCCACCGCAATTCAAAAGCGGTAAGGACGAATACTACCGCCACAAAGTGCCACCTGGCACGCTCAAAAAAGGCCAATGGAACCAGATCGCTATTCGGGTGTACAACCACAGCGGTCCCGGCGGATTTGTCACCGAAGCCCCCTTCATCATGAGCTACTTCGCCGAATGCAATCTCGAAGGCCCGTGGCAGTTCCGCCTCGGCGATGATGCCTCATGGAAAGGCGACGGCAGCACTTTGAAAGACAAACCCCCAGGCTCCGCTTTTGATCAATACCACGACTCCCAGCGGGTACTCGGTGAGTCCGCGACCCTCTCCCACGGTGACAAACTGCCGCCCGCCGAATCTTTGAAAAAAATGCGCCCGATAGAGGCTTTCATCGTTGAAGAACTGCTGCACGAACCGGAGATCGCCCAACCCACCCACTTCAGCTTCGACGAACGCGGACGCCTGTGGGTGGCTCAATACCGCCAATACCCCTACCCGGCCGGACTCAAAATGCTCAGCCGCGATAAATTCTATCGCTCGATTTACGACAAGGTTCCCCCCGCTCCGCCCCACAACGCCCGTGGTCGCGACATCATCTCCATCCACGAAGATACCACCGGCGACGGATTTTTCGATAAACACAAAGTCTTTCAAGACGGCCTCAACATGGCCAACGCCTCGCTGCGTGGTCACGGCGGCGTGTGGGTGATGAACACCCCCTACTTGATGTTCTATCCAGATGCCGATTTTGACGACATCCCCGACGGCCCACCGGTGGTCAAACTGCAGGGCTTCGGACTGGAAGACACTCACTCGGTGGCCAACGGCATCGTCTGGGGACTCGACGGTTGGATCTATGGCGCACAAGGCAGCACCACCTCCAGCCGCATCATCCGTCCCGGCATCGATCCACCGGGCAGCAAGGGGGAATACTTCGAAGGCTGCATGGTCTGGCGCTATCACCCGCAGAGCCAGCGCTACGAAATTTTCGCCGAGGGCACCGGCAACATCTTCGGTCTCGAACTCGACGCCCAGGGCCGCCTCTTTTCCGGTCACAACGGAGGTAATACCCACGGCTGGCATTATGTGCAAGGCGGTTATTATCTCAAGCAGGGAGTCAACCCCTCCAAAATCGGCCCGCCACGCAACCCTTACACTTTTGGTGAATTGCCCATGATGCGCAACGACAACCCGGTCGCCCGCTTCACCCACTTTGGTGCGGTCGCCGAGGGAACCGCCATTCCCGCCGAATACCTGGGAGACCTGATCTCGGTCGATCCCCTGCACAACAAAATCGTCGCCAACGAACTGCGACCACGCGGTGCCACTTTCGAGACTCTGGACAAAAAAGACATCCTGGTCAGCGAAGACAAATCCTTCCGCCCGGTTTACATCGTCAACGCTCCCGACGGCTCACTTTTTATCGGCGATTTTTACGAACACTACATCGCCCATGGACAGAACTACCAAGGTCAGATTGATCCTACCACCGGACGTGCTTACCGCTTGCGGGGCAAGAACTCCAAGCTGGAAAAAGATATCAATCTGGAGAAAAAGACCACCGATCAACTGATCAAGCTCCTTGGCCATGCCAACAAATGGCACCGCCACACCGCCATCCGCTTGCTCGCACAGCGCAAAGACCCGACCGCAGCTGAAAAACTCAAACAAGTGCTCGCCAGAAAAGACAGCAAGGATCTAGCTGCCATGGGCGCCGTTTGCGCACTCTATCAACTCGGAGAACTGGATGAGGGCACCGCGCAGCAAACCCTCAAGCACTCCTACCCACCCGTTCGCATGTGGACCGTGCGCCTGCTCGGTGACGCCAAGCAGCTGTCTCCCACAATGGCCACCGCCATCACCGCCGCAGCCAAAAGTGAATCCTATGTCGAAGTACGTTCACAAATGGCTTCCACCGCCCGACGCCTGCCACCCGAACAAGGCATGCCTCTGGTCACCGCCCTGCTCACTCACGCCGAAGACGTCAGCGACCCCTACGTCCCGCTGCTCTGCTGGTGGGTGCTGGAGAGCAACGCGGATGAAAACCGTGACGCCGTTCTGGCTCTGCTCAAAAATGCCGGCTTCTGGAAATTGCCCATGGTCAAAGAGCATATCCTGCCCCGGGTGATGCGCCGTTTTGCGCTGCAAGGTCGCCGCAAGGATTTGCTCACTTGCGCTCAACTGCTGCAACTTGCGCCGCAAAAGGAATACGCCGGCCTGCTGATGAAAGGCTTCGAAGAAGCCTACCGCGGACGCCCCATGGTTGGACTACCTGATGAACTGGTCAAAGCGATGACCGCATCCGGCATTTCCTCGCTCATCCTGCGCCTGCGGCAGGGAGACGCCGAGGCCGTCAAAGAGGCGCTGGGCATCATCGCCAACAACAAAGCCAAACAGACTGACCGCATGCTTTACATTCAGACTTTCGGGGAAATCTCCGTACCCTCCGCCGTTCCCGTGCTGCTCAAGCTGGCAACCGATCAGAAACAAAAACCCGCCCTGCGCAAAGCCTCGCTGGCTTCTCTCAGCTCTTACGCTGACAAAAATATCGGCCAGCAAGTCACCTCTCTGATCCCCAACCTGCCCGATGATATCCGCACCGCCGCCCTACTTCTATTGATCAGCCGTAATGAGTGGAGTCTCGATTTGCTAAAAAATATCGAAGGCGGAAAAATCGAAGCCAAGCTGCTCTCAAGCGACCTCATCCAACGGCTGCGCTCTTCCCAGGACAAAAACATCGCCACCACTGCCGCGAAACTTTATCCGCAGAAAGCCAAAGCCAGCTCCGCCGACTTCAAAAACAAAATCGCCCGGATCAATAAAATCCTCTCCACCGGAGTGGGGAAAACCTACGACGGTGAAAAACTCTTCATGGGATCCTGCTCCGCCTGCCACAAACTGTTTTTCAAAGGCGGCCACATCGGCCCCGAACTGACCAACTACCAGCGCGATGACCTCGGCACCATGCTGATCAGTATCGTTGATCCCAACGCCGAGATCCGCGAGGGTTTTGAATACGTCACCCTGACCACCAAGGACGGCCGCACCCTCAGCGGCTTCCTCGCCGACCGCGACACCCAGGTCACCGTGCTGCGCGGCATGGACGACCAGGACATCACCGTGCGTCAGGAGCAAATCAAAAATATCGCCCCGATGGGCCGCAGCCTGATGCCCGAAGGCATCCTCGACGCCCTCACCGAGCAACAGATCCGCGATCTGTTCGCCTACCTGAAAGTCACCCAACCGATCAGCAAATAAGATTTATTCAGGAATCGCATTCAACGTATAAAACGCCTCGGGATGCAACAGCCCGGCACTCCCGCCTTTCGCCTTCACCCCCTCTGCATGCAACTCATGCACATACCCTGCACGCAAACCCGCGCACTGCAACATCACGCTCATCCCGTCCGAACTCACCTTGGCATTGACGATTTCCACCTGCTGCGTCTCCAACTCATCACCTCCATAAGCCTGCTGATAAGGATAAGTGTAACTGATCATCGCATAAGACTTCACATCCGCCGCCGACTTTGCCTCCACCGGTTTGGTAAAAGTCAAACGAAACCCCTGCGGCTGCGCTTCCATTTTCTTGATCTCGAAAGGCATCTTGCCCGTCCACGTCAACCTCTCCAAACCATAACTGCGGGTGCCGAGCGAATTCCATCCGCGGTTCGATTCGCCGATCACCATCGAGCCGTCCGGCAAGTATTCCATCTGCAGCACCGCGCTCTGCATGCCTTTGCGGAAATGAAAACACGCGCCCTGGTATTCCCCCTTCACTTTCTCCAAAAACACCCGGCTGATAAACGACATCGTGAACTCACCGATGAACAACTGGTCTTCAAAAGGCCCGAACTTGCCCCCCGTGCGGTCACAACGAATACCCGTCGTGCTGTTGCCCATCTTGTTATAGGGAAACCACACCGCTGGTGGCACATAAGCCTTCACCTGCTTCATCGCCTGTGCGGTGGTGATATTCTTCGGCGGTTTCACTGCCGCCCCCTTCAAGGGTGATTGCGGCCGATCCGCGTCCCTCAACGAATCCTGATGGCCATGGAAAACTCCTTTGCGTAAATGAATCAACGGCCCCGCCGCCCACCAGTTGCCCTGCTGATCCGTAGCAAACACATCACCCGCCGCATTGGTTCCCAAACCAAAGGGTGACCTGAAACCCGCACTGATGGGCTCCAATTTACCGCCGGGTTTTTGCCTCATCGACCAACCGCGCCATTGATGGTTTTCCGCTCCCTTGAACCCTGCAATTTTTTGCCCCTTGCCAATATTGATATTCAGCGTGACCCACAAATTGCCCTTGGGATCGAACACCGGCCCGTAAGCGTATTCATGGTAATTGCCCGACACCCCCCAGCCCTTCGCCGCAGTGAGGTAGGCATCCGCCACCCCGTCCCCATCGCTGTCCTCCAAACGCGTGACTTCACTGCGTTGCGTGGTGTAGAGAGCGCCATCATGCCAGGTCAACCCCAAGGGCTCGTGCAGCCCCGAGGCAAAACGTTTCCATTGGTATTTCTTAACATCCTCGGAAGACTCACTAGGGTTTTGCAAAATCCACACCTCCCCTTTTCGAATCGCCACCGCTAGGCGTCCGTCAGGCAATACCGCCAGACCACTTGCCTCCATCTTCAAACCTGTCGGCAGCGGGTAAGGTCTCAGCTGATAATACTCGTCCTCGCCCGCTTGAGCAGCTATCCCAATCAACGCCAAATACCAACAAGTCACCCATCGCTTCACCATCTCACTACCTCCTCAATCATTGCTTTCCCGTTTTTAAAATCCACATTCTGTTTTTTGCTACCTTGTTTCAGACCCAAAAAATAAATCCCTTTTCCAGTTCCCCGCCCTTTCAAAAGCAGGCGGCGTTTAAACCCTTTTTTATCAGCCAGGGGCTCCATGCGATCTTCCACCTCAATGCCCTGCCATTGATACAAAAAAGTCGGCACCCCTTGTGAATCCAACCGGAAACCCTGCATTTTATAACCCGCTTCAGATCCCTGTGGCTCATGAGCGATCCCGCTGCTTCTTAATCCAAGCGGCATCGCAATCGCAAAATTTTCCACCTTTTCCCCCAACGGAACCGCCGGCGTGCAATAACGGTCATCCCAGGTTCCCAAGGCATCGATGAACTTCCCTCGCCAGGCGATTTTCCATCTCACCTCATCCGCATCAAAAGCCACATTCATTCCGCCCGGGAAACCCACTGCGATCGCCTGCGTTCCCACCCCGTCGAGAAAAGTCCTGAACACAACCGGTAGCCCTTCTTTATCCGGCTTAACCTCATAGTCATCACTTTTCAGCAAACCGTCCGGCAGACGTCGCTGATCGATCTCTTTCAAATAGGTCCACAATTGCTCGATCTCCTGATTCGCCTTCTTGCGCTGCAAAAACATCGGCGGCATCAAGGTGCCGGGATTCGTCCCCTGCGGATCCAGCAACAGCTCCTTAAAATACTCCGGTTGCAAACGCTCAACCGTATGGGTCAAATCAATCACCGGTGCTCCCAGTGATTTCACCCCCTTCAAACCGTGACAATTCACACAACCCAAGCCCTTCTCATTGATCCCCATCAGATCCCGGCCATAATGCCCACGCTGGTATCCCGGCAAACCACTCACATCGATCTCAACCGGCGACTCCTTCACATCCGCTTTTTCAAAAGCCGTGATCAAATGCCCCACATCCGCCTTTCTGAACTGAGGCATGCGTGTTGACACATAAGGTCTCACTTCGCCACCGTGTCCCCACAGCATTTTTTCCATCCAGTTCCGAGTCAGCTTCCTGCCCACCAAATCCAGCGGCGGCGGAAGATTCCCCCAACGCCCCAAAGACATCGCGCCAATATCCCGCACCCCGAAAAAAGGTGCTCTCGACATCTCCGGCCCGCCCTTGCCATCCCGCGTATGACAAGCGTAACAATCATAGCGCATCATAGTATGATCAATCTGCTGCGCCAGCGATTCATCGCCCTGCTTGGACAAATTTTTCAACGCCAGTTGAATCGCCTTGATCTGCACCTGATCCAAATAGTACCACGGCACCCCACCCGCCAAAGGCACATCCGCCAAACAACCCGTCTTCTTCACAAATTCCAGCTCTGCCAATTTTTTAGCCACTTTCACCGCCAACTTCTCAGCCCCCGGTGCCGCATGACAGGCTACGCATTTTTTCTCCAGAAAAACCTTACGCCCCTGCTCAGCCAACTTGACATCCAATTTAAAGTCATTAGCGCCATCAATCTCCGACAACAACTCCTTCGGAATTTTTATCTGCGGCCCCGACTTCAAATAGGCAGCCAGATTAGCCGCCTCCTGTTCGCTCAATTTCATCCCCGGCATGCGACCCGAAGGACGCAAATGTTGCGGCGCCAACAAAAAACGCCCCAGCGCATCAATGCTGTAACGATCCACCTTGCTCAGTGGCACCGAAGGCAAACCCAACAACTCCAGCTCCGCCCCTTCCGGCAATCCCTGCGGACGATAATCCGTCTCCGGAGCGTGACAAGCCACACAACCGATCTCATGATACAAAACCTGCCCCGCT
>JASFYY010000116.1:0-46116 GCA_045046875.1 Verrucomicrobiota bacterium
GCGAGCATGGAATCGTACTAATTATCGGGCCGTTTTTCAAAACCCTAAATCGCGATTATGGATCTTTCACGATCAATAATCCAATATTTCCATCGGTCGTAACTCTTGATATTTAAGATATCTACGAACAATCTTAATTTTTGGACACTACGGGAGACACCACCGGCTCCTGTGGTGATATAAACCTTCTCTCCTCCTACATTTCCAACAGGCGCGATTAACTCATTATTCAACGACTGATGATTACGTTCTTCATGATAGTTATCCATGAATTCGGAAATAGCATAAACCTCAACCAAACTTCAGCCCCTCCTTTCATCATAACTCCTTACAGGGCATAGCCTTTCACCTCGAGCTATTTTTTGGACAGGACGCCGTTGCTTTTCTCTTCGAGAAGAAGAAGGGTTTTCATCGAGTCACGAGGTCGGAGATGCTCTTGTCGATGGGGAGGGTGGCGGCTTCTTTGAGGTCACCCTTTTTCGTGATGCGAAAGGCGTGGAGCGTTCCGCCTTTGAAAGCGGCGGTGAGGAGATACTTCGCATCGGGAGAGAAGGCGATGCCCCAGGGGATTTCGCGGGTGGAGGTGTGGCCGAGGTGTTGGAGTTTTCCGTCTTCAAGGACGCGGTAGCGATTGATGCCGTTGGGTAGAGCGGATTCGTCGGCACTACGTTGACCGGTGAAGAGGAATTGGCCGTCCGGAGTGATTGCACAGTCGGAGGCGGAAGCGGCGCTCTCGGGGCGTTCGTCCGTGGGGAACACATCAACGGATTGAATGAATGTGAGGGCACCCGAGGGGGTCTTTTTGTAGACGGAGGCACCAATGCCTTGTTCGTTGCTGAAGTAGACGAAGGGTTTGATCGGATGGTAGGCGATGTGACGCGGGCCGGTGCCTTCGGGTGGATTGGCGTTGGGCGGGTTGAGAGGAGTGAGCTTGCCAGTGGCGGTGTCGAAGGCATACTGGAGAATGGCGTTGGAATCTTTGACGTAGGGAATGTAAACGAATTTGTTGTCGGGAGAGGGCAGGACGGCGTGGGCGGCATTTCGGCCTTCATTGAGGAAGGCGATGCGCGTGCCGGGGACACCGTGTTCGTCGATAGGGTAGACGTCGATGTGGCCGCCACCGTAGTCAGCACCGAGAAGGAAGCGGTTGTCGCGGTCGAGCGAGAGGTAGGAATAGCCGTGTTCGAGGATGAGGGACGCGTGACTTTTGTAATTGCCGTCAGCATTGAGGGTGACTGTGGCTCCGGGGGAGTTTCCTTCATCGCCTCTGGTGGTGGAGACGTAGAGAAAGGGTTTTTCGGGGTGAGCGACGATGGTGGCGGCCGTGAAGTCGAGGGCGACTTTTTCGATTACGGAGAAGGAGAGTTCTTTGCCGGTTTCGGTGGCCTTGACGATCCAGAGCTGGCTGGTGGTGCGGCTCGGGAGGTAGACGTGGAAGTCGGCGGCGGAGCTCGCGAGGGTGAGCGCGGTGGTGAAGAGGATGAGGATTGTTTTCATGGAATGGAAATGTGGATATCAGTGGCGTCTCGGCGAAACGAAGTCAATCCCGTAGTGTAGAAAACCTCTGATACTACCTGTTTTGCTTGATTCAATGGCGGGGTTTTGTTTTTGAAAGTTGTCGTTCTACTTCCCCAGACACATTTTATCTGGGCGTTTGGTGTCGTGACTATGAAGCTAACTGATTAGGCTGCCTCACGGCAATAAAAATTGAGCAACCCACCGATACGTTGGCGGCGCTCAATACCCCCTGCCTCTCCCCCTCTAAACTCAGGCGCTATGATTCGGCTATCTAGCCCCTGGTGGTTACGTTCCTTATGGTAATGCTCCATGTATTCCTTGATCACGTAGCGTAACGACCTCTCACTGAAGAATATCATCCTGTTCAGACATTCAGATTTGATGGGTTTAACAAATCGCTCGGCAAACGCATTTAGGTTTGGTGATCTGCTAGGAAGCCTGACTGAGTCAATTCCCTCGTTCCGTAGGGTTTTAAGAAACTTAGCAGTGTAAACAAGGGGTCGCGGTCATGGATTATGAACTGATAATCATTTAAAAAATCATCGAAGCCATCTGTCAGGTTCCTCCCAATTTGCTCCATCCATAAGCCATTAGGTGTGGACGTAATGCCCGCAATATGGACTTCACGGGTTGCCAGTCTGATCACAAACAACACGTGCTAGCGAACGATGCCGCCCAGCGTCCAAATCTCGACTGTACTTCCTCCCGGAGATATTGGATGACGGACTGCTGCTCTCGGTTAATCCAACCCGCCAGACACAAAAGAACAAAAGAACAAAAGAACAAAAGAACAAAATGACATAGATTCATGCACAAAGTGCCACTATTTATGCTAAATCCGATCGAAATATCGGAAAATTGCCCTGTCCTAACCTCTTCTATTTGGGTCAGTTGTGAACGAACATAGTTTTTCTACACTACTGGTTCGAAATTTGTGGGCTTGAAAAAGTCTTCAATCACCTTCAGTTCTTCACAAATTCTAGTTTTCTAAGGCTGCCCCCTCCGCTGAACCGATATAGGCTGTAAAATCTCGTCATTAATCAAGATTACTTGATCTTAAGCACGGACATTAAAATATTTTCCCTGCTTGAGACCAGGCGTTTACATCACTGATCACTATGGTATATTCTTCCAACACCAACTCATTTTGCATCACTACCCGCTGTGAGAAAAATCCTTCTAGCCGTCGCCCTCTTATTCGTCCTGCTGATTACGGGAGTCGCCGGCGTAATTTATTATGTTAAAGCTAAGATAAAAGAAGATCCGCGTGGTGTGATCAAACAAATGTGGAATTTTGTTGAGGATGAAGAAACGAAACAACAAATTATCAGTAATGAATCGGCTGCGATCAATGCCCTTCTAGTTTATGTTAAAGCCCAGACCACTTATAAATCTGAAAAAGGTCATTATGCCAACACGCTTAGCAAGCTGGATCTCCCCGCAGAGATAAAACAGGCAGACATGGATGCTTTCGCATCTGGAGAAAACAAATCTTTCACCGGCGAAGGTTACAAAGGCTACACCTTTGCCCATGTCCGGAAAAACGGCACACAAGGCATGAATTACGAAAAAGATTTTGTGCTCTGCGCCTTTCCTGCGATGTATCACATGAGCGGATTGCACACATTCGTTATTGGTCCCAAGGGCATAGTATTACAGAGTGACACCAATGGAATGCCTGTTCACAATGCAACAATCTTTTCCAATGGTGACTGGATCGCTCTCCCTATTACCAAGTAGTCCTTACATCACCAAACAAACAGGGGCGTTATTGGGATATCATCGGAACATGATGAACGGCCTCAATATGCCCCCCCTATTTCTCTGGGACAAAAATATCCAATTGCTTCAGCCTATGTTCAAGATATCTAAGATCATCAATGGGAATAGGTTGATCTCTTACTATATTTTCCACCTGTTCAGTGTCTTTACGTTGGTTCCAGAGCCAGACCAGATACACCAACGTGTTCCGACGTAAATCATCGTTCCCTAAAGCCATAACCCATTCGAGAGTGTCATCTGGATTGGCAAACCAATTCTTCCCAACCAATAATCCTAGTATTGCGAATGATTGTAATTTCTTATCTTTGATATCTTCCGCGTAGGTGACTGCGGCGCCTTCATCAATGGTGACCCAAACCGATAAGACCCCTTGAATTGCTCCGTTATATGCAATAGGCCGCTCCAGTCGCTTCGCAAAGGCTAGCCCCGCATCAACCGTGTCACGCTTGACCAACAATTCCGCCAACCGCTGCGACATATTTTCCAATTGCATTCGCTCCGGAGTAAATTTCACGTAACTTTTTATCGCTCTATCCAGATCGTAATCCGCCATCTTGAGAGTTGCATCTCGAACGCTGATCCATTGATCCGGCCACCATTGACCTGCCTCCAGCGCATCGAGAATCCGTCCTGGATCCTCGTTGGCCAAATACTTTCCCGCTGCTCGAAAAAAGGTCACCCTCGTCTTTCTGTCTTTCAGGTTTTCACCAAATTCCCAAGCCGCCTCGGTGTCGGATTCAATCCATCGCCTGACTAGCCCACTCAGTGCTAGCAGCTTCAAATCGCCGTCAGGCATAGCGAGGATTTCTTTGGCTAACTCTCCTTCTTTTCCCTTGGTGTGATACGCCGTCCAGTCTTTTTTCTTGGGCGCTTCTTCCTTTGCCTTTTGTTCTGTGGTTAGTTTTTCCGCATCTTTCTGTGCTAGTAATGTGCCTGAAAATAAAGCAACCGTTATGACCAAAGCGATAAAAATACCAAGCGATGAGGGTAAAGCTTTGCGGCTATTCGATGTTTTCAAGATTCTCTCAATCCGGCAAAGAAGGTCATCATTGTTCGCTGCCTGAGCCAGTTGTGAAACCTCTTCTAGACGACTACTCTCCAGACTTGTCAATGCCTTGGCGTAATCAAACCGACTCTCACTTCTTTTCAACACCATGTCATCACATGCAAATTCCCTTTCACGTCGCAGACGTCGCGACACCCACCAGACTGCCGGATGAAAGAAGAGAACCGTTTCTGCTATTGTTTGCATAAGATTGATCAAATAATCCTGCCTTCTGATATGAGCTAACTCGTGAGCCAGTATCAATTCGATCTGCTGGTGTGACAATCCGGCCAATGCGGAGACCGGAAGAAGAATCACCGGCTTCAACCATCCAAATGTTATGGGTGATATAACACGGGAGTGTTTTAAAAGAATAACCTTTCTACGAATCCCAATGCGCCCAATCACGTTATCAAATGCCGCGAGAATATTGCCTTCTTCCACGGGAATACTCCGCTTACGAAGATAGTGGAGATTGAACCACGCGCCGGTGAGTCGTAATGCGAATAAAGCGGCGCCCATGAACCACCCGATTCCTATCCAAATTCGCCATGTCGACACATTCTTCACTGATACCGAGATGAAAGAATCATCCACGAAAAATCCTTTCTCTAGCAAAGTGTGATTGGGTACACTTCCGCTTGGTGCTGAAATAGAATGTAACCTCGCAAGGGATGATTGATCTGATCCCTGGCGCATCACTGTTACAACTGGCAATGCGATCATTAGCGCCAACGCAACTGCAGCGGCAGCAGAGCGAACACGAGGACAAACAAAGGTGTATTGAATCGCTGCATACCCCGCAGCTATCACGACTCCCTGCCAGAGAAAGTGCAGCAATGCGAACCCGGCTCGGTCAAATAATTCGAGATGTAGAGTTGTGAAATTCATTTTTTCTTCCCTGTATTTTCCAATTTATCGATAAGTTTCCGGATTTCGCACAGTTCTTCCGGTGACGTCGGATTCTCCGACAGTGCCGAAAGAACAAGCTTCGAGGTGGATCCCCCAAACACTTTGTCCTGTAATTCCCCAAGCAATTGACGAGCAGTTTGTTTTTGATTGTGGTCAGCAGAATAAATATGACTGCGTGCGGATTCATCTCTATTCACAAGTCCCTTTTCATGCATGATTTGCATTAATTTCAGGATTCCGGTGTATCCCGTTTTTTGTCCCTGTTCCTCCCATACCTGCTTTACCGTTCTTGGCCCTTGCGTCCAAAGGACGTGTAAAATTTCCAGCTGAGCTTCTGTGGGCTTCTGTTTTTTGCAGTTCATTTAGTGATCATACGAAATATTTCGTAGTATGTCTACGATTATTTTCGTAGTTCTTGCGGCACTCACTTTATTTTTCATACACCCAGATCACACTCTCTCTTCAGATCTCACCTTTTCCTAACCTCCTCTGTTTTCCCCAGCTGTGCACTAACATAGCTTTTCAATACTACGGCTCCAAATTTTGATCAAAATAAAAAAATTTGGATAATCCTCAACATTCTAATTACGTGTTAGTCGCGAGCAGTCCTAATTTTTGGACACTACATTCCTAACACTTATAATAACATATATTCTCCCACCCCTCTGCCTCCCTGAGAAAAACTGTCGTCGGACTAACTTCTGTGTCCTTGATCCATCATGTCGAGAGCATCGCCTGAGCCCGCTGAAGCTCATCGGCGAAATCTGGTGACTTGTAGCGCTCGGGTACCAGCGCGGGGTAGCTGCTGGTGGAGGCGGCGATCAGGGATTGTGCGGTACGTTTCGCCACGATGCCCTTTGAAGCCGACCAGGTTTCAAGCACACGGGTCACCGTCATTTCCGCAACATCCCGGCGAGCGCTCTTCACTTCACGGATAAGAAAATCCAGGTCGCGATTCGAGTACCAGTCGGTGGCTGCCACCACCTGATCCAGCTCCTCACTTTCCAGCACGATTCCCTTTAGGGCGAACATGGCCTTGAAGAAGTCTTTACGCTCATCGCCCTCCAGATCGAAAATCGGGATTTGTTTCGGTGCGCGGCTGAGCACGTCGGGATCGAGTAGATCGGGCCGGGTAGTCATCAGGCACCAGACGACTTTTGAGAGCAGTCCCTTGTCGGACATCATCTTGATGATGTTTGCCATCAGGCGCTTCTCAGTAGCGTGGGTTCCACCGGAATGGATGCTGCCGAAGGCGGCGTGCGCTTCATCGACGAGGATGGCGACCTTGCCGTAAATCTCCACGTAGCGTCGGACCATCTCGAAGAGCCGGTCGGTGCCGCCGAAATCTGACGAGCGGATCTGCGAAAGCTCGATGACGATGCGTCCGGAGTCCGCGGCGTGGGCCTCGACATTGAAGGTCTTACCGACGCCGTTTGGCCCGGAAACGACGAAGGCGGAGATGGCGGTGTCCGGGTCCTCGCAGTCGCGGAAGACACGCTTGATGGCATCACGCGGGCCTTGATAGCCGCGCAGATCCTCATCGCCATGCTGAGGGCGCTTGATGGTCACCACGCCGTCGAGTTGCGCCATCAGGATGTCATTGAGCAGGGCGTTCACCGCCTCGCGAGTGACCGGTTTTTCCGAGCGGGCAGATTCTTCCAAGAGTGAGGAAATGGCATTCAGCCCGAGTCCGGCGGATTCCTCGGTGAAGTCCCAGGCACTGTCTCCGAAGGCCGGCGTGGCGGATTCCGGATCCTTTCGGAACTCTTCGATCTTGTGCTCCACAAAATGGCGACGCGTCGCTTCGTCAGGAAAACCGACCTCGATGATCTGACTGGAGGGCAGAGAATAGATTCGTGAATTCAGCTCGGCGCGGTTGTCGGACACCAAGATGGTGATGTGTCCGCCAGCGTGGTAGCCGGGATCACTCAGCCAGCTGAGCAAAGTGGCCAGACGGCTGCGGTCGAGCTCGGAGAGCTTGCCGAAATCCCCCGGTGGAAAGAAAGCTCCGGCCAGGCGGACGATGGTGCAGATGGGTTTGACCCGGTTGCCGCTCTCGGTCGCTTCGCGCGCCATCTCGGTGAGTTCACGCAGCAGAACGAGCGCCGCGCCAGGGCGTTGTTTGGTGCGTTCGAGCAATTGCTCCGGCGTGGGGCTGGCCGGCCTATTAGACTTCTTCTTGCCATGGGAACGAGCACGCAGGTGGCGATTGACGATCTCCGATCCGAAGTCGATCAGCCCACCAAGTGAATCCACATCCTCCCCGGATGTGCCCGGCAGATTGTTCCTGTTCCAACCAATGGCATCGAAGAGCGACCGGCGCTGGTCGCTATCGTAGAAACCGACGCCAAGCGATAGATCGAGCCGGATCATGGTGAAGTGTCCGTCGAAGGACTGGCAAAGACGCTCCTCCAGAGGCGCGTAGCCAGGACCGTCACGATCCGGAAAGATGCCCATGACATCGCCCGTCAGGACGAAAACTCGCTTGCCACGATGTTTCACGCCATCGACCAGCGACTTCATGAAAGGCGGCGTGGGTCCGGGAGTGAGGGTGGTTGCTGCCGTGCTCATGAGGTTCTGTTGCTGTCCGCGTGATCGTGGTCGAAGTTCGCGATATGCTGGCGGTGCTCGGGGTCGAGCACGTCCTCATGAACCTTACGCCGTAGTTGGCGGAACTCCGGAAAATCAATGACCGAGGTCGGGTGTGGGTAGTTGCCACCGAGGGCAGCGGTCACGTCGCGGTCAGTGACGATGCGTGCGCCAATCTGTTCGTCTGCGTTATCCGCCGTCCAGTATTGGGAAAGTCCGATAACCCGGCTGCCGAGGAAAAGCGCCTCGTCCAAATCGTGTGTTACGAAGACCACCGTGAGCTGGTGCCGCTCGGCCTGCTCCAGGATAAAGAGCTGCATGTCCTCCCGTGTGCTGTGGTCGAGCGCGCCGAAGGGCTCATCCATCAGCAGCACCTTGGGTTTCATGATGGTGGCTTGCGCGATGGCTACACGCTGCTGCATGCCGCCGGAAAGCTCGTGCGGGAACTTGTTGCCATCGTCCTCGGTCAGCCCCACGCTTTCGAGCAAGCTGAAGGCTTCCGCCCGCGCCTCACGAAAGACCCGCCGGTAGCGTGGCCCAATGCTGCGAATCAGCGATTCAAACGGACCGGTCTGCTGAAGAAGCGGGCCAAGCGCGATGTTATTGGCGACGGTGAGGTGGGCGAAAAGCGAGTAGCGCTGATAGACGATGCCGGTCTTCGGGCTGACGTGCCTCACCGGCTCACTGTCCACCATGACCTCGCCCGCAGTGGGAAACTGTGAACCCAGAATGAGCCGGAAGAGCGTAGATTTTCCACACCCGCTCGGGCCAACGATGGTGGTAAACTCTCCCTGACGGATGGTCAAATTCAGCCCTTTGAACACGGTGACCGAGTCACGCTGGAGCTGGAAGCCCTTGTCGAACTTCAGCTTTGGCTTTGATTCATAGGTCACCTCCGTATTCCGGAGTTCGACGACCGCTTTTCTCTCTTCGTTCATGCTCATGTCGGTTGTTAGGTCAGCGGCCAGCGAGCCATCTGTAGCGGTACTTGATCCACAGACTGATTGCCAGATCCAGCAGAAACATCAGCAGAGTTAACCAGATTACGTAGACGATGGTCGAGTCCATTGCCGTCGTGCGGTAGAATTTAATGAAGATGCGATAACCAATGCCTGCCTCTGCAGAAATGGATTCGCCGGCAATCATCAGCACGGCCATCACCCCGAGGTTCAGACGAATCGTATTGAGCACGTCTGGCCAGATTTGTGGAAAAACCACGCGCCATGGCAGCTCCAGTTCGCAAGAGCCTAGGCTCTGCGCCTTGTAGAACTGCTGTCGCGGTAGCGCCTTCGCACGCAGGTAGGTGTCCAGGCAGACCATTGGAAAGACGGCGAGCACAATCAGTCCGACCTTGGCCACCTCACCGGTGCCGAGGGTCAGGAAAAGAATGGATAACAGGGCCAATGCGGGAACCATGCTCAGGATGACCATGATGGTCTTTCCCAAGGATTCGGCCCACGGGTAGCTGCCCATCATCACGCCAATAGGCACGGCGAGCAGGATCACTGCCATCGCCCAGCCCATGCGCTTGAAGCTGGCGACAGTGTCCTTGTAGAGCATGAACTGGCGTTCAAGCCGCAGTTCCTTGCGGCGTGTGCTCTCACTCTCTGCCTCGGGAATCGGCAGAGCTACTTTTTTCGCCGCAGTGACCAGCTTCCCAGCTGTCGGCATCAGTTTAGCGCGATCAGTATCTGCGAGGTCCGAAGACTTCTTCACATACATAAAGCAGAGGAAGATCACCGGCAGCAGCTTCAGGACAAGCCTGCCGAGCCAAGGGATCCGTGCATCTGTGCGCAGGTATTTCACTGATTTCGATAAGGTTAATGCTCTCAGGATGCTTACTTCGAAGCGCTGAAATTGAAACGCAGCTTCACGTTGTCCTTTTTGCCAAGGACCTCGCCGTCGGCAAATTGAATGCCGATGTAACCAGCGTCATCCGCGTCTTCACCCAGCAGTGCCTGATCGAAACAGAAATCACGCACCATCGTGGTCGCCTTCTTGTGAGCCTTGGACTTGAGGGCGTCGCCCATGGTGTCCGGCGTGTAGTAGAAGAAAGTGGTCTTCAGCTGGGCCTTGGCTTCCGCCGCGGTGACGTTGGCTGCCTGTGCGATGGTCGCGATCAGATCCTCGGCCTCCTTACCTCCGCTACTGAGGGTGTTCATGGCTTCGAACCATGCTCCGGAGATGGCTTTGGCAAGACGCGGATCTTCCTTCAGCAGGTCGCTGCGCATTACAAAACCGTCCAGGATCTCACCGGGGATTTTCGAAGAGTCAAAGACATTGGCCACTCCGGGCTGTTGCATCAGGCCAAGAGCGTGCGGGTTCCACGTGACTGTGGATTTTACCTTTGCGTCATCACTGGTGAAACCACTGACGATACCCTTCTCAGCACGGTGGGCGAACTTGAAGTCCGACTCCTTCATGCCGCCAAGGACGATACCTCGATAGGTCAGGTAGTGGCTCACGGTGAACTCCTCGCCATACACAGTTGTGCCCTTGAGACCGGAGATGGATTTCGTTCCGGTGGCGAGCCACATGTCATTGCCATTCGAATAATCTCCGACAACGAAAAACGTACAATCGATCCCCGCCTGACTGATCAGGGTGAGGGCATCCATGGTGGTCACGGGGACCACGTCGATGTTCTTCGCCTTGAAGGCGTCGATGGAGGCCACGTAGCCGAACTCCTTCACGGAGATCTTGATGCCATTGGCCTTGGCGTGTTTGTCGAGCAGTCCGGTATCAGCGAGGTATTTCACTGGGCACCAGCCGATATAGTTACTCCAGCCGAAGG
Source organism: Verrucomicrobiota bacterium (assembly GCA_045046875.1). Lineage (GTDB taxonomy): Bacteria > Verrucomicrobiota > Verrucomicrobiia > Verrucomicrobiales > DEV007 > JAADHD01. Next base: position 10,641 of record JASFYY010000116.1, read on the forward strand.
TATAGTCACCATCGGCCTGGGCGTTGGCCGTCATGGAAGCGGCTGCGGTTATGGCCACCATCAGGGCGGCAATTGCTATTTTTTTCATAGTATTGTTCGTTGTTGTTGAGTGGATACTCAGGCCTTGAGTTCGCCTTCGTCATCCGTATTTGTTGATTCGGTGGTCCCTTCCGGGGTGTCTGCTGCGAGCATCTCGTCAAGCAGGTCGAGCCCGTCCTGCTCGACCATGGTGGCCGCCAGCTCGGTCTCAATTGAGTCAGCGGATGCGCCTTCCAGATCGGACTTGATCTTCGCCTGCTGCTTCATTGCGGAAATGCGGTTGGTGACCGTGCTCAGGGTCGAGCGGTCGGAGGACTGCTCAAGTCCGCTGAGGCGGTCCATGAGGGCGGAAGTGGTCTTCGCGTCCACGTAGTCAGCGATGGCCTGGGCCTTCTGATCGTCGAGCGCCTTGATTTCGCGCTGACGCTTGGCCAGTTGCGTCTTGAGATGGTCGAGGCGGCCTTGACGGTCCTCTAGCTCCGGTTGCACCCGGGCCTGCAGCGTGTCTTCGGTCTGCACCTTGCCCTGATAATCGATGAAGGCACGTTGCCATTTCATCACATCGGGATCACTCTGTGCGGTCTCACGGGTCAGGCCCTTCTCCTTGAGGACCTTGGCGAGCCGGAGTTTCGCTGTATCGCGCAGCTTGATGAACTTTTCCTCGCGCTCGAGGCTCTCCTCAAGACGATCCTTGCTGGACTCGACACTGGCGGCAAGCTGCGAGACGGCGTTGATGAACTCGGCGTGGTCCTTGATCTCCTTGTCCTTCTGGATGTCGAAGGCCATGCCGACCCCCTCGGCGGAGGATGTGAAGGTCTCTTCGGCGGCTTTATTGACTTTTCCGCCAGCCCACAGCCACTTGAAGGTGAGGAACCGGCCAATTGCTTTAAATAATCCCATAGTCGTTTTTGATGTGTGTTTACAGTATTGTGGATGTCTCATTTCGGACATTCCGGAGGAATTCCTTCATGTCCGTTTCCGCCGCCTCGGCGGCGGCGACCACACTAGACAAGCGTGTGGCGAGGTTGTCGCTGCTTTCATCCAGAGCGAGATCGGAACGACCTGCGTCTGACATGTAAGCACTTTTCAAGGCTGCTTCCAGCTCATTCGAACGGGCGATGAGTTCATCGCGTTTCGCCGTGAGCTGTTCGTAGCGGTTGATCTGTTGGGTGTGGGCGCTGATTTTGCTATCCAGCACCGTGTGGTTGGTGTCCGCCTTGAGCCGCTCGTCGGTCCACCCGGCGAGCTCATGGCGCAGCATCGTGATGTTGATACCCGTGAGCGCCGAGTGGATCTCGGCGGCTTGTCGCAGGTGTTCCACCCCGGCCTTGCGGGCAGATTCTGCCAGGCCAAGCCGCTGTCCCACGGCGTTACCGAGCTTCGCTCCGGCCCGTGTTTCCAAAAATTCGGTGTATTGGGAATAGGCGTCTGACAGCTCGACGGCTTCCTTGGCCGCCTCCGTGAAGCCAAGTTCGCGACACATCTCGGCGACCTCAGCCAGAGCCGTGCGCCGGTCCTGCTTGAGTTCCTCCATCATCCAGCGGATGTGGCGTTTGGTCAGGGTCTCACCGCGAATCCACATATTGTAAACGAAGGCTGCGGCTCCCACCACCCCCAGCACGACCGCAGCGAAGACCCCGAAGAAACCCCAGCTGAATGCTCCGGTGAGCAGCAGGATTCCTCCGGCCAGAGCCAGCGGTATGATCGTGAATGGTGATTGGATGCACTTGTTTCGGACGGCTTTAAAGATGGCTTCCTCATCGGTCAGGCTCTCGAGACTGATTTTCTGACGATTTTCATCCTTATCTGTCATTTGATGTTCTATAAAAATTTAGAGTCCTCCGCGTTCGACGAGGATGGCTTCGACGCGCGGGACACGGCCTCGATAGGCTCGTGACCTCGGATTCTCACCTGGTCGGACCTCCGGCGGTTGTGAGGAGCCCACGCCCTGGACGAAGAGGCGGTCCTCGTCGAAGCCGTGGATCAGTATCAGCCGCTTCTTCACCACTTCGGCGCGCAGGCTGGAGAGTTCGCGGTTCTCCTCGCTGTCCTGCCCGCCAGTGTGGCCGCGGATGATCACCCGATAGTTCGGATAGTTGATAGCGAGGAGCTTGGCGATCTTGTCGGCCTCCTCGGCGGCGCCGACTTCAAATTGCGTCTTGTTACGAAAACGGATGAGGCGGACCTGGAGCTTGGCGACTTCATTGAGCTTGATCCACGCGTCGGCCTTGAGCGGTTCGAAATCGTAGGCTCCGTCATCGCCCTGTCCGAGCGAACGTGGCGCGGCGTTCTTGAGGGCTTCGAGAACACGGGAGTTCACCAGACGATAGGGGTCGTTGATTTCCGAAGCACCGATGCGACCAGCGTCCACCAGCACATCGATGCAGGATAAAATGGTATCGATCACTCCTTCCTGTGGAGCGATGTTCGAACCGTTCATGGCGATTCCAAACTGCTGCTGGCAGTTGTCATGAAGGTCCAGCCAGTCGATCTTGTGTTCGTTCACGATAGCCTCCACGGCGGAACGATCAATATCCGCCCAGTGGGCCATGTCCGTGGTCAGCTCCTCGGAGTTGCGGCGGTAGTGGTCAAGTGCTCGGAAGTAAGCCTTGAAGTATTTCAGCACATCACCCTCGCGTTTCGCCAGCGTCTGCTTGTTGACCACGAAGTAGTCGACGATGTAGCCCGCGAATTTGTCCGAGCCCCAGATATAGGTGAGATTCGGGTTTTTTTTCAGCGCCCGGGAAATATCAGGTTCCCACATTACGAAGACATCGCCCTGACCGTTCATCGCACGGGTGTAGACCTCCGCGGAGGAACCCACCGGCTTGCGCCAGTCCCCGCGCTGTGATCCGCCCTGCTCATCGGCGGCGCGGAGGTTGAAAAAATCCAGGTCCTTGACGGTGATGTCCACCAGGAACTCGCTCGGGCTCTCGCCGGTATAGACCCACTTCAGCGCGTCATCATTGAGGTTCGCCACATCATTATTGGGCAGCTTGTCCTTGAGCACGACGATGCCGTCACCGCCATTGGACCGGGCGATGCCCACAACCATTACCCCAGGAAATCCCTTTGCTCTCCCGTGAATCAAATACTCGGCAGCAGGGATGGCGATGATGTCATACTCCCCGGTCGCAAGCTTGGAGACCCGCTCGGCGATCACCGCACCGTCATCGACCCATTGAATACCCAGCCCTTGGCGCGCGGCTTCCTTCTTCGTCTGCTTGGACGAGGCAAAGAAGTATCCGAGGTAGCCATCGCCCGCGATCTTGAGTGTGGAGTTCACCTTGGCGTCCGAGATGTCGCGCTCAAATTGCTCGGCCTTCTCCTGTTCTGCCTGTTCCTGCTGTTTCCTGAAGAAGGGCTTGATGGCGAACCATGCCCCGGCCACCAGGGCGCAGACAACAAAGAGCAGCACGGCGATCTTTGATGTGGAATTCATTCGTTGGGGTGGATCTTCGGGATGAGTATCGGTTCGTCTTCGAACACTAATAGGTTGGCGTGGGAGCTTCCACAGGTCAAGGTCTTACAGGTCGCCCGCCGCACTATCGTCGAGTTCGGCGAGGGTCTCCTTCATCGCGCCAAGCAATTCCTGCTCGTCGTTGGCGCTGAAGTAAGCCTCCGAATATTGGCGTAGCGGGTGGGCGCTCTTGATGTGGAATCCGATCGTGTAGATTGGCACATGGTAGTCGCGTGCGAAGGTGATGCTCTTGTTGAACATCCCCTGGTCGCTGGCCCGGCCATCCGTCACAACCACCAAGCGGACATCTCCGTAGCGCAGTTGCTTCTGGAACTGGGCGATCAGTGCCTTTGTTCCGGTTTGGATTGCCGCGCCAAGAGGGGTGCCGCCGCCGGCATTGATTTGACTGATTTCGGTTGCGAGCTGTTTGCGCTGTGTATCGCCGCGCCCGAGTGCCACCACTTCCCGTCCGTCACTGCTGTTTGCATCGAATACGAAGAGCCCGATGTTCAAATTGTCGGGTGCTCCGGCGATGAAGGCGGCGACCGCGCTCTTGGCTTCCTCTATCGACTGGCCGGTCATACTGCCACTGCCGTCGAAGACGATGTAAACGTTAGAGCTGGGGTCCATTTTCGAACCCGGAGGCGTCGTATTGGCAATCGGTTCCTGGTCGAACGACCTCTTGCTGGCTTTGGCCGTGACCATCGGGCTTTCGAAAGCTTGTTGGCGTTCCGACGTGGTGAGGGAGCCACTACTTGATTTTTCACAACCCGTCGCCAGCAGCGCCGCCAGGGCGATGAGCCCCATAGGATAAAGCTTATTCTTCATTTTTGTTCGGGGCTAATGATTAAAAATCAATTTTCACGTCGTCGCCGACCTCGAGCACCTCAAGGCGCTCCAGAATAATCACGCCGCGGCGGTTTTCCGCACGTTTCTTCGGAGTGTCAGCGTTCTCATAAACCGGAACGACTGCACCGCGACCAATGGCGACGATGCGGTTCTCGTCCAAGACCAGCCCTTCCGATTTACAATAACTCACAAAAGCATCACGCAGCGCTTCGGCGCGCTGGGCGGACTTCGTTTTGAGCGAACGCTCCAACAGCGTAGCGGTCTGCTGGGTAGGAGATGAGGACATCTTCAAAACCTTTTGGATCTTGCCGAGCAGAACATTGTCGTTCCTCTCCAGTGCCTGGAGCAGACGCATCAGCAGATAGCCGTCCGCATGTGCTTCGATAATCATCGTGGTGCCCGCATAGGTGTCGACCATGCTCATCGCCTGCTTGAAGTAATTCTTCAAATTGGCGTCTTTGGCATCGAAGGAATTCTGGTTCGCTGCGAAGGGAACAGTGAAGTCGAAGAGCGCAGTATCGCGTTCACTCAGTTCTGGATTTTCCATCAAGAACTGCTCGATCTTCTGCTGTGCTTGCTCGGGGCTTTTGAAGACCGACTTGGCAACCTTTACCTCACCGGCGTATTTCAGTCCGGCACCCAGCGCGGCCCAATCCCATCCGGCGACGGGCATATCAAAACGACCGATACCGCGTCCGGCCCTCTCAAAAGCCACCTGAATCTCCTCGGTCAGCGTTTCCATGCTGCGTGTGGTTCCTTGACCGGTGAAAAAAGCCACGTTGCCGGAATGGCCGACAAGTTCCGCCTCTGAAAGCATTGCCTCAGTATCGCCTACAAGTCCGGCATCACCCAGCAGCAGTTTGGCAGAAGCGGCCATCACCTTGCGGTGCTCGGCGCTGCGTTTGGCCTTGCCATCCACCAGATCGCGCAGCGACTCCTGCGCCTTGAGCAAGCTCTTGACGAAACCCTCGACCGTCTTGCGATTGGCGTCGAAGTAATCCTTACGCACGGCATAGACGTCGGGAATGATGCGGCTCGCCTGCTTTGAGGTGAAAAAGATCTTTGCTCCCTTCACCGCGTAGTCGCCCTCGGTCAGCGCAGCGGCGTCCGGCGAGATCACCCACACCGCGTCGATGTCATCACGCACCTCGAACAAGCCGGGAGGCGAGGATATCTTGTCACCCCCGCCGTCGAGCGGAGCGGCAAGTTCGGGCAGGTAGACAAACTTCACCTTGGAAGGGTCCGCGCCAGCATCCTGCAGGACCTTGATGGCAGGGTGTTCGTGCGGCCCGTAAAGCTGTACGGCCACCGTCTTGATGTCCTTGAGGGACTTCACCCGATCGCGCACGACCAAGCAGTCGCCACCATTGCTCCACGAGAGTTGATAGATCACCACGAGGTCCGTGCCTGCGTTTTGGAAGGCCTTCCGGGCCTGCAGAATCATCGGCAGTGTGCCTCGCAAATAGGGAGAGCTGCCGTTCAGGCAGTTGTCCACCTGGGCGGGGAAATTATCTTCCCGGTAGAGTTTGGAATCTGGCAGGATTCCGTCCATCACGGCTAACTGGGTAGCGACATCCGCCCCCCAGGCAATCACCGGGATCTTCTTGTCATTACTCACCGGTTTAAGTTGGGATTTGGTGATCGTCTCGAGTGGCTTATAGGGCAGAATATCAGCTTTTTGCGCAAAGCTGATTGCGGGCGTGAGGCAGAGCAGCATGGCAGCGGCTTGTGCTGTAAGTGCGGAAGTCTTCATTTTTATGAGGAGGTTGGAATCAGTTTGAAACTACTAGGTATTTGCTTTTTCACATCCCCTGCTCTTCCGTTAGCTAACCGGTGTTGGAGAGGGGTAAGACTTTTTAAATCTTCACCTTTTATTTCTTGGTTAAGATCGTCGTTGTTTTCCATTTTTTAACAAGATGGGGTTCTAAATGTGAATCGGATTGTAAGGGCAGCGCTACAATTGACAAGGGTCAATTCATGCACACAATCACTTTGACCGAAAATCACATCCTAGGCGATTACAAAACTGGTCAACTTTTATAACGCGATGCTTAGTGCTCTATATCGGCACCTAACACGTATCATCTTGTTGCATATTGCTACTCATTCAGCATTTCAACTTAGCATTCCTCGCGTGATGTCCAAATATTAGTCCGACCATCAAATGCCTCCAATTCATACATCCAAAAGGAAAGGCGTCAGGAGAATATTCTTACAATTTATCCTGTCATTTTCTTGAGTAATTTCGCCTGTTTCCCGCTCTTCACAATCTCTGTCATTGCTTGGCGCTCGCATATCGACGCACTCCTGTGCTTACTCCCATTTCCAATCGTTCGACCAACCCGCAGTGAAACATTGAACCTGCCCTCAACTATTTTAGCTAAAGATCAATCCTGTTTCATGCCAAGCCCCTGAATGAACTTTCTCAATACCTGTTCGGGACAGAGCCGATAGTTGCGGTGCCCTTCCTTTCGAAAAAATGATCTGAGTTCGGCTTTGGTGACGACAAAATCAACCTTTTCGAACACGGCAATCACATCTTCATCGCGCATTCCCAGAGCGATACGAAGCTTTTTGAGAATCTCGTTATTGCTAAGAACCTCTAAAGGCTCAGGAACCGTGCCATCGGGGCGATCACCTCGTTTTTCAATAATGAGCCCATCAAAAAAACGACAAAGATTCGCATCTGAAATGCTTTTGCAGCCCTGCTCGTCCTCACGTTTCAACCAGCGGCTCACCTGGGATCGGGTGGTTTCCTGCCCTGTTTTACTAATGATCTCAGCCACCTTTGCATCGTTGATGTCCAAAGCGTGGCGCAAGCGGCGCAAAATGTCATTATTCGTCATGAGATAGTTCCTTTTTAACTGTTCAGATATGATTCAAACTGCCTTCGATTTTTTTTGCATTAGATCGCAGCCGCAGCGTAGCAAGACAGTCGCGGCATAGTTACCTTAGCCCATGTTATCTTTTCAGCCCCTTTTTTTGAGAAATCAGCTAAACTGTTTCTTTTTCGTAAGAAGCCTCTGCCCGCCGCGTCCCACCTTTCACCATGACTGACTCCCGCCAAACCCGCATCAAAAACGCTCTCTGGGGACTCTTCGCCGGCGATGCGCTCGCGATGCCGGCACACTGGTTCTACAAGATCCAGAATATCAAAGACATTTTCGACGGTGGAATCACTCAATACGAAGCGGCCCCGCACCCTCATCCCGAGAGTTTCATGGTCGGCATGGGCTATCACCCTGACGTCAAGGCAGCGCAATCACTGGGACGTCCCTATGACACCCTTCACGAGCACGCCCGCTTCTACGACACCTCCTTTTCGGAGCTCAAGATCGCGACGGGTGAGCGCGAGTCCGAACACGGCAATGCGACTCCGTCGCTCGAAGACCGCTATCACTATCACCACGACCTTAAGGCGGGAGATAACACCACCGCCGCACAGCTCGTGCGGGTCTTGCTGCGCTCTGTCGCCACAGAGGGCCGCTATGACGAGGATGCCTTTCTGCGGGAATTCGTCACCTTCATGACGACGCCCAGAAAGCTCAAAGATCCCTACCAGGAGATCTACCTGCGGAGCTGGTTTGAGAATTTTTCCCAAGGTCGTCCCCCGCACAGCGCCGCCGAACGACAGCGTCGCGTCTGGTCAATCGGTTCTCACGGAGGCATGATCCGGCCTCTGGTGCTTTCCCTCCTTGGCGAGACCGACTATCTCGCTCTCGGCATGGCGGTGGAACATCAAAATCTCACCCACCGCTCGGAGAATGTGGCCGCTGCTCTCGGTATCACCGTGCCGCTGCTACAGGATCTTATTACCGGCAAAAACCCCATGCAGGCCGCGACAAAACATTCCGCGTCCCTCCGGGTGCCGAAGATCACCGGAGAGGAAATGTTCGCGATGTATCGCGAACACCAGGGCCCCGGTAATATCCCGTCGCGAAAAATGTGGCAACTTCACACCCAGCTCTCTGACACGGGTTTTGACCTCGCCTCCATCGCGCAGCAGTCACCCGAAGACGTCGTGCTCAAACAGTTCGGCACGGCCTGCTACCCCGAACATGGCCTCCCGCTTCTGCTCTACTGTGCGGCTCATCATCAGTTTGACCCCGAAGCGGCCCTTCTCACCAATGTGAACGCCGGTGGGGATAACGTGCATCGCAACGCCGTGCTCGGTTTGCTTGTAGGAGCCGCCTGCGAATCTTTCCCGGAGCACCTCCGCGAAGGACTTTCCGACGCACAAGCGTTACAGCATGAGATTGATGCCTTCGTCGAAGTCGCCGCTTCAGGGGACGTTTGGTAGAACCCGAGAATTGGGGGATCAAGTGATCAATCGTGACTATTGTCGTTTTCCCAGATAACACTTACTGGCACGAATGTGTCGAGCGTCTTATTACAGCCCTACCTGATCAATGGCCGTGCCCCTCTTTCACGCTTTGCCTGAAATTTCAGCATCTCTACCAACCGCTGCGCCTCATTTTGTTTCATATCAGTTACCGGAATTACAGCTTTACCATTGAGTATAGGAAAATCTATATTGGGAGTAAGCACCGCTTCATCATTTACTAAAATGGCTAATTGCTTGCCAATTGAAGATTGGGTTAATGCAGAAAACCGGCGCGCTCCTTCTTCAGTAAATTTAATCGCAATCTGCCAACCGTTTCCTCCGAAAGATACAGATGCGCTATCAATATCAGATAATTCAACTGCAATATCAGGTGACACACTTAATCCCTCATGAGCTCGATTTTTCACGTTTATTGCTCCTCCTGAATTTTTCACCACAACAAACCGCCACTCGACTTTGGCTTTTTTTAAATCTAATTTCGCCCCCCAGTTGCCTGAAGAGGTAGCAGGTTTCGGCAGCGACTTTGCAGACTTTTTCATAAGCGCCGCATGGCTGCTCTTAGTTTCGCCGGGGTAAAGCTTTTCACCACTCCAGTAGGGCTCAAGAATATCCTTCAGTTCTTTTAAATTCAAAGTATTTTTCTTTGAGGCCTTCTTAAATTTTGAAACCTCAGGTAAATTTTGAGCGAGGATTTTAATAATGTCACAATCTGCTTTAATAGAGGAATCACCTGCATCCGTCGCATTGACCTCTGTGTAGTAAGTTTGCACCACCATATACACAAGATTTGCATAATCGTTTCGATTCAATTTGTGCCCTAAATCGGGGATCACTATATCTTCCAAATACGCAACTAGGTCAATATCAGCATCGGAAAAATCATCTCTGGAAGAAATCATCTTAAGCGAAGAAGGCTCCCCAACAATTAGAGGTTTGCTTGCTCTCGTCATATTGGTGTGCACCATCCCCCACCAATCAACTTTGCCGTTATTGAATTGCACCGTGAACCCGTTGAGATGTGTCCCGCTCTCAATCGGAAGCCTTTCCCAAGCCAGATGGTAAGAATAGGAAAAGCTGCCGCCTTCGTCCGGTTTCATTTTCATTGAAGGCTTACCAAAAAAAGCTACCACTTCATTTACACCCATTTCCTTATTCAAAATCTTATCCAGTTCCCGCTCAGTATAAGGCCGGTCAAGAAAATAAATGCCGCTCTTCTCCCGCCCAGCCTTTAGCACCTGATATTCCTTCTCAGTATAATAATTAGGTTCCGGCTGAGCGTCATCATTTTCTGTAACGCTCTGCTGTTCATCTTTTGAATATCCGGGTGTAGCCAGAAACACACCAAGAACAAGAATAGGAAAAATTAGGTTAAGCTTTGAAATCTTCGTTTCCATTTTCTTAAATTAATTTCCTGTTATTCGGCTTTCATTCCTCTCATGATTTTTCACCGTAATGTTAACAAGTAAGGCTCCAATCACCTTCAGTTCTTCACAAATCCTTGTTTTTCAGGACTGCCCCCACCGCGGAGCTGTCGCAGCTCATTGCCGTATGCAATAAAGATGCGTTTTTGTGCGGAGATACAGAGAGTCTCCACTAACAGCAGGAGAAGCCAAACCCCCGTCATCCAGAACATTTTCAGCCAGAAGTTCAAATTTCGGTCCAGCTTTTACCACTCTTGTCTTCCCATCTATACTGAAGAAATAAATCCTGTCTTTGGAAACAATCGGTGAGGCAGAATATTGGCCCCGGATTCTCTCCGACCATTGAACCTCCCCGGTCTTAGCATCCCAGCAAGTTGCCGTACCTTTATCACTCACCGCATAGACATAATTACCCACCAATTGCAAGGACGGCATTTTAGGCACATCCTTATTCACCTTCCACTTTACAACCGATTCATCCAGCACCCCTTCCAGCTTTCCAGATAAAGCAACCAGGTAAGGTTTGGCAAAACCCGTCGGCAGGTAGATCGTTTCTCCGGAAATCACCGGCCGGGTGCTGGCTGAGTGATTGCCATGCTCATCAAAGCGCCATAACTCCTCCCCTGACTGTGGATCATAGCCGTAGATTGCCATTGCCCCCTGACTGATCAATACCTTCCGCCCCCCAAGGGTGGCGACATGAGGAGTCGCATAGGCTTTGCGCAAATCTCCATCCATCTTGGGTTTACCCTCACTATCCAGGTCTTTAAAATCCACCGAGCGCTGGGTTTTCCAACGGGTCTTGCCAGTTTGTTTGTCGAAGGCCATGACAAACTGATGATCGGCCCCGTCATAATTCAAGATCAATAGATCTTCGTACAAAATCGCAGAGGAACCCGCTCCGCGAAAATGATCGCAGACAATGTCCTCCCTTGTCCAAAGCACTTTGAAAGTCTCGGTATCCAGGCAGGCCGTGCCCGGCGATCCAAAAGTGACATAAACCCTGCCCTCTTCTATTACCGGAGTCGGAGAAGCATAAGTATTAAACTTGTGCGCAAACTGAGGCTCGGTGATGTCAAACAACTTGCGATCCAGAAGAATTTTCCCTGATTGCTTATCCAGGCAGAGAACCGATAGCTCCTTCCCGTCGGGCGTTGCCGTCGTCAGCCAGACTTGTTTGCCATAAATGACTGGCGAGGACCATCCACGACCATGGATGGCGGTTTTCCAAACCACATTCTTGTCTTCACTCCAGGTGGTGGCAACGTCTGCATCTTGCGTCGATCCGTCCCCCATGGGACCTCGAAACTGCGGCCAGTTTTCACCTGCCAATAAAACGGTGCAAGAAAGCAATAAGATGGATAGGGTTAGTTTCATAAAGAGGAATGGTCGGAATTTGTTTTTTAAGATTATACCATTTCAACGGCCGGATTGGTGTAAATCTGGAGGTATTTTCGATCAGGTCAAGCTGATAGGAACGAGCTCCATAGAGGGTAAGCCAACAAATCTTGATTTACGATTAAATTTCACCACCAACCACTACCGCTGGATTCGAGTTCATCTCAAGCTCGGAAAAGCTTGTGTCCCCATCGAGAGTCTCTAAAATCGCCGCAATGCTCCCTCACTCAATCATACGCTCGCTCCTTTCCCTCCTCTTTTTCGGGCTAACGGTTTGTGGGTCGGGATACGCCGGGAAGGCAATCTCGATCGGCCATCACCGGCAGATGTTCATCGACGACTTCCTCATCGAAGAAAGCGAGAACATCACGCGAAGGCTTTGCCCGGTTGAAAAGCATCCGGAAAACCCCGTCGTGCGCCCGGACCGCCTCTGGGAGGGGCGGCTGGCCGTGCCACAGGGATCCGTGATCTACGACGAACAAGAAAAGCTTTTCAAGATGTGGTACACCACCAATGTGCAGTCACGCGGAAAGGGCGTAAACTTCAACAAAGGCAAGGCACTGGCCTACGCCACCAGTAAGGATGGGGTGCATTGGGATAAACCTGAAATGGACATCGTCATCGAAGACGATCGCAAGACCAATCAGGTCATCGCACCGATGGAATTCGGCTACATGTACCAACCCTATTTTGTCTTCAAGGACTTGATGGAGAAAAATCCTCAGCGGCGTTACAAAATGGCCTTCCTATCCATTCAGCGGAACGTCAATGACCCGAATGTCGCTAATCATGATAACACCCGCAGAGGTTCGGGCGTGGCGTTCAGTGCGGATGGTCTGCACTGGAACAAGGTCAAGGATTTCGCCTCCGATGAGCTGATTGATATCAGCCATTTCATGATCGACCCGACGCGTGAGGATAAATACGTCATCTACGGCCGAACGCTGAAGGTGCTGCCCGAGATTCAGGAGGCCTGGAAGGGATACGATTGGTTCGAGTCCGTCTACGGCGGACGCGCGGTGATTCGTTCAACCAGTCGTGACTTCATCAACTGGAAGCCGGCGGAATTTATCCTGGGGCCCGATTTGCAGGACCCGCCCAGCACCGAAATTTATTCGATGAATGTGTTTCCCTACGAGGGAATTTATCTGGGCCTGGTGCAACGCTATCTCTGCCGTCTCGACAAAAGCACCATCGATATCCAACTGGCCATCAGTCGGGATGGGGTACACTTCGCGAGACCCTTCAGGGATGCCTTTTTTTCCCTCGGCTCGATCGGCACCTGGGATCGTTTTCAATTGCACAACATGTCCGGCCCACCGCTTAGTCAGGACGATGAACTGCGATTTTATTACGGAGGACGAAGCTCCCGCCACCGCCCTAATACCATGACTGATGCCAAAGCGGGCGGAGCCATTGGCCTGGCTACCCTCTTAAGGGATCGCTTCGTTGCGGTAGAAGCCAGTTTCGACGGCGGACGCCTACTCACCAAGCCGGTAAAATTCGAGGGAGCGGCAATCAAAGTGAACGCCAATACCACATTCGGTAAAATCGAGATACGCTTGCTCGACGATCAAGGCAATCCACTCAAAGGATATGAGGCAAGCATCGAAGGAATCGATTCGGTTGAGCATACAGCACCCTTTGAAAAAACGTTGGAGCCGCTCCAGGGACAATCAGTGCAAATTGAATTTAAAATCTACAACGCGCAGTTGTATTCGTTTTCGATTCAGTAAGGTCTGAGCTATTACCGACCTCGTTCAAGTTTAAATGCCCATCATTAGCCAAAGATTTATTGACCCGAATAGCACTACATTAGGCTGATTCGCCGTAAGCCCCCTTCACTATTATCTGCAAAACTCCTTGTTCCATCAGTTATTCAGGTCAGTGAATATTTTTATAGCAGTGCTATTCTCTCCTGACTCCTCCTCAGCCACATAACTTACAGATTTACACGCCTAATTTATCTGTGTTTACTTTGGTCCATATCAGCAGTGAGGCTAAGTATCTTTTAACCACTTGTTCTATATGAAAATCCCCTCGTTCATTCCTATAACACTCCTATCCACGCTCCTTTTTTCAGCAGCTTCCATTGCGGAGGGAGCTGAACTCATACTAGTGGAAAGCGGAAAACCGAAGACCGTGATTGTGCTGGCCGATAAACCATCACTCGCTGCGAGGATAGGAGCTGCGGTTTTAGCCGCTCAACTAGAACGCGTCTCGGGCGCGAAGATCCCCATTTTCGCTGAGCGCCATCTGCAGGGCACAACGATCGCGGATGACAGGATTCGGGCTACTGTGCAAAGCTCCTCTCCGCAGACTTTCATCTTAATCGGAGAAAGCAGTATAACCAATAGGCTCGGAGTAAAAGTAGAAAACCTTGGCCCGGGGGGCATTCTCCTTCGCACCTTCCCGAACTCACTGGTGCTGCTCGGGGCAGATGAAAAGACCCCGTCCGATTCCAACGGAACGCGATACGCAGTGACAACTTTCCTGGAGGAGGCACTCGGATTTCGCTTTCTCTGGCCTGGAGAACTGGGCCTTGTCGCACCTCCGCGCAAGACTATACGTGTGCCCGACCTCAACAAAACATTCACCCCGATGATCACTCAGCGGAGGATCCGCAATTCAACTTACAATTCCCGCATACAGGTGGGACTCGATTATCTCGACCTAAACAAGAAGGACTATGACAAGCTCGATACAGTGATAGCCGGCGGAGTCGAGTTGCCAAGTTGGTTCGCGTGGCAGCGGCTCGGCGGTGACGCCGGACTCGTGTCGGGGCATGCCTACGATTACACCTGGGAGAAATATCATCACAAGCACCCTGAGTGGTTTGCGATGCAACGCAACGGATCCCGCGATCTCACCAAGCTAACACCACAACGTGCACGCCTTTGCACATCGAACCTCGATCTTATCGATGCACTCGCAGCAGACAAGATTGCGGAACTCGATCGAAGCGGTAAAGGAAGCATTTCCTTGTCACCCAGTGACGGAGGGAAAGCAACCTTCTGCATGTGCGCGGAATGCAAAAAACTCGATCCTGCCGAGGGACGGGTGACGCAGTTGTGGGACTATAACCTCCAGCAACCTGAATACTTTGATTACGTCTCGCTCACCGACCGCATGGTTTGGTTCTGGAATCAGTTGGCAACACGCATCACCGCGAAACATCCGGACGCTTGGCTCACCCTTTACGCCTACAGCGCCTACCACGCGCCGCCGATACGGGAGAAGTTGCATCCGAACCTGGCGGTTGGCTTTGTCCAGATGAACTATCGCAAGGAAACCGCACGTCTGCAGGCACGCAAGGACTGGAACGCGTGGGCCATGACGGCGAAGAAACTTTACTGGCGTCCGAATCTGCTGCTCTTTGCGCGTCGCGAAGGAACTCCAGCACTCTATGCCCACAAGCTCGGTGAGGACTTGAGTTACTTTGCCCACCACTCGCTGATCGGGACAGACTTCGATGCCTGCATGCATCATTGGTCGACGGAGGGGCTCAACTACTACGTGCTAGCCCGTTTGCTGTGGAACCCGGATAAAAGCGTGGATGCCATTCTCAATGACTACTCCCAGACAGGATTCGGAAAGGGGTGGCGCGATGTACGCCGTTATCTGGCGAAAATCGAACAGCTGACGAACGGGATCGCTGAAAAAGAGTCGAGCGTCACTTCACCCTATACACCAACAGTGATCGCCGAATTGCGAGGCATGCTCGACTCAGCCGACAAAGCGGCTGCCGGAGATAAAATCGTTCGCCGCCGGATTGTTTTCCTAAGATGGGGACTTGAATTCACTTCCCTGCAAAACCGCACGCACAACTACCACGCCCGCCACATCGTCAAGACGTTGAGCGAGGCTGAGCAAAGAGAGTTGCTCGAGCTCCAGCAGGAAAAGTGGCTCTTGATGCGGCGCATCTTTCGCGAGGATCCTTTGGCGGTGAACGTTGCCATGGTTGCCTGGGGTAGTGAAGGCGACTTCCGCAAACTTCGCTGGAATGGTGCAAAGAGCGTGCCAAACTCGGTCATCACCGCGGACGAGGAAGGGCGACCAGAGGGTAAGTAGTAAGTAGCTACGAACTGGATCATTCATGGCGGACAATGACTTATTGACTTACAATCAAATTTAATCACCAACCAAGACTATTTCAGTTTACCTTGATTACTGTGATCCCTCCTCCGAAGGAAGCCATTTTGAAAAATCCCAATCTGGCAGATGCGAAACTTTGCCTTTATAACCTGGAGCCATCTGCACTCCCCAGTTTTCAAAAAAAGGATGTAGATTTTTTCCTGCGGCATTCGAACATAAAACCATGAAATATCCAGCCCGCTGCCTTTCAATGGCGAGCTTCTTCGCCCCTGTTACCTTCCCTGCGCCGCCAGGCCACTGATCCATCGGAATCGCCCGATAGTGTCGGAACACTTTCTTGAACAATCCCCAGCCAAACTCTTTCTCCAGAATCATGTAAAAGGCATTCAGATCCCTGTTGCGGTAAGGGTTTTGTTCCCAGTTTCGCTTCTTCAGAGAACGGCCAAGGTATCTCCGGATCTTGGCGTTCAGGGCTACAGCGGTGTGCTCCGGATGCATCGGTATCAAATCCTCTCCGTACTTGGCTCGGAGCATTTCCAGAGAATAGCGTGCCATGATATTCACCGTGAGCTCGGTTCCATTCTGATAAGTCCAGGCCCATTTTTGATGCTGATGCCCAATTTCATGCGATATGCCGCCACCCGTAGGGCTACTGGCATAAAAATATTTCAACCAGCCTTCGTTGAGGATAAGCGGCTGGCCGGCATAGGCTCCGCCCACTGCCACATCCGGCTCGACGACAATCCGATAAGCGTGAGGCGGTGGAACCGGTCTGCCTGTTAACTCTCCTTGAAAATCACACATATCGCTGTACACCGCGATGGCCAAATCGATATCCGAATGTTTACGCAAATCTTCGCTGGACAGGGTGATGATCATTCTCTCGTTTCCAATTTCCGCCGTAGGGGCTGGATAAGAAAGAATCTCCTTCAGCTGACTGGGCTTGTGTCTATCTGTCAGATATAGGGGAGCTTGTACCACGCCTTCCATGGTAACAGGAATAATATGATCCTCAAAGGGTGCCGCTTCATCAGTCAAATAGGTCCCATCGCTGTTAACATATTCGTTATAATAGACATCAAGGTTTTTGGAAGGTTTAGGCAGCAGATAAATAATCCCGCCATAGGCACTGGCGACCTGGGTCTTCGTTGCACTGATCTTATATTTCCTGATAAGGTTAGGAGCGCGGAGAATTGTCTTAAACTTCGCTACCGGAGTGCCCTGCTTCAGGTGCCCGATTTGAATAACGTAATGCTTGGCGACCAGTTCTTCTGGAACCGTCACGGTGACTATCTTTCCTGCCGGGGCAAACAGGCCCGTGCTGATGATATCTTGGTATGAGCCGAGATTCAGGTTCAAGGTCCTCGTGACGGTCTTCACCCCTGCAGCTATGATTCCCGGATAACCATCGGCGGCAGGGCGCTTCGCTAACTGGGAGACCGGTAATGAGGCATCTACACGGCAGTCATACATCAAGCGCATGGTAACCAAAGGGTCTTCCAGAACCTGAAGAGGATGGTCACGTCCAACCACCACCTGAGGCGCGTTTCGTATCCGATCAGGAACCTTTAGTTCCAGCTTGGCATCATGAATAACTTCCGGCTGCGGCAACCACTTCGATTCTTTGACATAACCCGAGTTCTCCCAAAGCAGTTTATCAAAAGCATAGATACAGCGCCTCACGGTTAATTCATCCGCGTTCCCGGCAGCGACTTTTTTAAAAAGGTCTGCAAAATCCTCCTTTGTAACCTTCCCCCGCACCTGGAGCCATTGTTGATCAGGAATCCGCCTTGTTATTGGAGATCCGATCAATAATGCCGGAAAAAGCACCGCAAAGATTGTCACGACTAATTTTATTACTGCTGGCATTCCAAGGACATCATATATCAATTTGAAACTTTATGGCAACTAATCGCACAGCGATGTGATTCCCGTATCAAATTGCGAGGCAATAAACGACCAACTACTAGAAATTTGCTTTTTCACCATCCCTGCCCTTCCGTTATCCGACCGGGCTTGGAGTAAATTAAACTTCTATTTCCCCTGATCCACACGCTACCTCATATTAAATAATGCTTAGCGATAAAAATTCAAAACCTACTGCCATCACCCGCCGCAAGATTTTACATCAAACCGGGCTTGGAATTGGCGCTGCGGCACTCACTCCCCTGCATCGCTCACTTGCCGCAGTTAGCAATGAAAAGCGCAGGGCGGCTACACTGGAAGGTGCTTACAAAATTCTAGGCTTCAATCCTCACGCCGGTGACAGCTTCACCTCACTCTGGATGGCCGATATTCACTACGGCATTGGGAAAGCGGAAGATATTTTACCACCGATGATCGCGGAAATTGCACCGATGAATCCCCGCCCATCATTCATTGGTATTGTAGGCGATCTCATCGTCAGCGCATCACACAGCTTTGGCGTGATCCCCAACGATGCCGACCGCAAGAAGACGGAGGAAGAGTATCGCATGATGAAACCCCATTACGACGAACTCACTAAACTCGCTCCGGTGAAACTCACTCTCGGCAATCACGACACTTATCCAGGCGAAAAGGATCTCGGATTGTTTCGCAATGTATACGGGAACACACCCGTCACCCATGCCTTCAAAATAAAAGGCGTGCCGTTTATCATCGCCAATGGAGGAAGCTGTGGTCTGCTCGGCGACCAACAGCAGAATTGGTTCAACCAGCAAGTGAAAAAACTACATCGACCTGACGGCACACTGGTGGCCGCAATTCATCAGCCTTCTGTCGGAAAAATCGTCAGGGAACGTGGCATCACCACGGCAGTAAGGGAGGCGTTTGCAGAAACCCAGGGTGACCTCTGGGTCATCGGCGGACATGTACATAGCAATGGCGACCAGCGCTTCAGGATTCCCAATGGCGACACTTTGACCAATGCGTCGATCACTGCCGCAAACCCCGCGGTCTGGGGGAGAGAACAACCCGGTTACTGGATCTGGTGTTTCAATTCAGGACAGCTCGTAGGACGCATTTTTCGTCGTGTGGGTGATGACGCAGGTTATACCGTCTCACCCCCGGAAACGGCAACCCCTCAAAAAGCACCGGCACTGTTGCTTCCTTTTGAAAATCGCGAGGATATTCTATGGAAAGTGATGGTGGGTGAAGGCGACGAGAAATTCCGCCTGACGACCAAGGCCGCCTGGTGCCTGAATTACTGGGCCTACACAAAACAACTCGAATACCGATTCCCCCTTTCGCTGGCTAAAAACAAAGCCCGGCGATGTGTGGTGCTGATGGATAGCATGGCTGGCAAAAACAAAAACATGAATCTTTTTGTTTCGGCGGATGGTGACAATTGGCGTGAGACTCAACCCGTCACCGATGGCTCTTATCACACCATTGACATACCCGATGACTGTGTCACAAGTGGCACGATCGCATTACGTATGGAAAACAGCGCGGTGAGCGGATTCGCCCTACTGGAATGAGCTCTCCTGAGCCCTAGATACCACAATCACCACAATCTGCCGCTGAACCCGCTCCGCCGCTGCAAGCAAGTGGAGCTGGCACTTTTTTGTTCGCATACATAGATCTGGTCTGCCACAAAATCAGCTGATCATACAGCTCTTCTCTTAAACAATCTCAGCCCCCGGATCCGCGATCTATTTTGGCACCGTCCCAGTGTATCGGCCTTGCACAGGAAGACCTGGATGCACATCCGAAACGAGTTTCTGATCTTTTACCACCAATGTTCCATTCACCAGAACATGGTGCATGCCGGTGGAAAACTCGAGCCCACTCTCAAACGTTGCGCGGTCGGCTACGGTCTCAGGATCGAACACCACGATATCGGCATCCGCTCCCACTTGCAGTCGCCCCTTTTTCCTCATCGCCGGCGCCATAGCTACCAGACGATCGGCAGGCATCAAACTCATTTTACCCAGAGCTTTTATGAGAGGGAGCGTCTTGCGTTCGCGGACATAACGCGCCAGCACCCGGCAAAAAGTGCCCGCTGATCGAGGGTGCGCCCCCTGCGCATAGGGCATCGCATCAGAAGCCACCATCACAAATGGTGTCCGCATGGCGAGTTCGATCATCTCTTCTTTCATCATATGCAGGATCACCACTCCACCCTGTTTCCGGTAGCGATCAAAAGTTTTTTTTGTCAATCGTTCGCCGCTGTCCTGCCACTGCACATCTCCGTATGAAATCCCCAGTGTCTCCTGCCAGCCTTCGTCAAAAATGGTCGATTCAATATGTGTCGACGCCGCCGTGTATGGATAAGCTTCGGCCGTGAGATCGAGCCCTCTTTCCCGGGCCCCGGCAATCAATTCCAGCACTTCAGGCAATTGCCCCAGGCTCATGCTGTTAACGTGAACAATATGCAAAGGCGCACCCGTCGATGCGGCATCGGCGATCACTTCCTGCATCGCACCGATATCCATCTCGCGAACGTGAGTGAAAATAGGCACGTCTTTTTTGCCTGCAAATTGGAATACCCGATAGACCTCCAGACGACTGGCTCCAGGGTAATACTGGTGAGCCATGCCGATGCCAATCCCGCCTTCCCTGAGACCGCGTTCGAACATTTTAAACAGATTTCCATAAGCCTCTTGCGGCAATTTTAACGCATTGCGCTTTTCCAAGCCCGGCAGCAAATGAGAGGCATTCAAGGGCTCGGGAGCACGCATCGCCTGGGCCAATTCGACCTCATTAGGAAGTCGGCCCACCCCTTCCTCATTCGGCATGGCAAGCCCACGTAGTACCATGTGAGAAACCGACGCGCCAAAGTTGATGCGTGCCTTTCCGCTACGGGATTCCAGAAATTCTTTCACCCGCGGATAACCCAATTCAAGATCGAGCGCCGTGGTCACCCCATCCATTGCGCGATATTCAAAAGCCTTGGCGCTCATACCGTGAGCATGCAGGTCAATGAAACCGGGCGCGACCACGAGCCCTTTTGCATCAATCCTTACACCGCCTTTTTTGACCCGCTCTGCCAATGGTTTTTCCGAGATCGCTACGATCCGGCCATCCCGAATTCCCACATCGCGCAGCGCATCAAGACTCGTTTCCGGATCAATGACCCGCCCGCCAATCAGAACCGTATCAAAAGAGTCACCATCTGCAGCTGTCGCCTCAAACGGTGTGGCGCAAATCCACAGACTCGCGCTAATAATTGTCGCGCTTACAAAGCGTAGGAAAAACGAGTTCATATCTTTCAAACCGTGCGCAAACATTCAAATCAGTTCCTTAATCGGCTTAGCATTTCCGTCCACCAAAGGCACCGGACGACCTTGCATATCCTCAACCGTATTGGTGGCAACATTGATCCCCAAATTATGATAGAGCGTCGCAAACACCTCGGGAAAGGTAACCGGCCGATCCACCGCTTCGCCACCGAGACGATCCGTAGCCCCGATGACCTGACCCGTGTTCATCCCCCCGCCAGCCATCAAGGCCATCGCAACACGAGGCCAGTGATCGCGACCTACCTTATCACTGATCTTCGGCGTGCGTCCAAATTCTCCCCACACCAGAACCGTGGTATCCTTGTCCATGCCTCGATCATGAAGATCATCGACGAGCGCCGTGATCGCTTTGTCAAAGATCGGAAAGTCCTCGTTCTCTCGTTTGAAAATTTCATTGCCCTTACCCCCATGCCAGTCCCACTTGCTGTAATTGACCGTCACCACTCGCGCGCCGGCTTCAACCAATCGTCGTGCAGCAAGAAAACTTTGCGGCACACGCGGAGCACCGTTTCCATCAATGCGCTTCACTTCATCCCCGGTGCCGTAACGCTCGAGAACTTTCGGATCTTCTTTCGATAAATCCAGAGCATCGCCAAGCTTGGAAGAGGTTAAAATCCCCATCGCCTGTTTACTGAAGGTGTCGAGCCCTTCCATCTCACCTCGAGCATCCGTATCACGACGGAAATGGTCGATGCTTTTCAACAATTTTGTGCGGTCAGCCAGGCGATCGAGCGTGACTCCCTGCAGAGACATATCCAAACGAGTTGGACCCATCGGGCGAAACGACGCCTCTTTTGCACCGAGCATACCTGGACCAGGTTCATTGTAAGGCCCATGAGTGCAATCGTAACACATGCTCACAAAAGGCGGCGCCTGTTTGTGAACCGGCCCCTGAAGCGCACCCACAACACTGCCGAATGGCGCAAATCCTCCGGAAGGTTTCGGGGTGTCCTGAGGTTTGTAACCCGTATAACATTGAAAAGCATCGTGTCCCGCCTGTGCTCCAACGAGGGATCGAATGATGGCAAATTTATCCATCCGCCTGGCCATCATCGGGAACTGCTCGCAAATTTCTATGCCGGGGACATTGGTGCCGATCGGACGATGCGGCCCCGCATACTCAGAAGGCGCATCCGGTTTCAAGTCAAACATGTCCTGGTGCGGCGGCCCCCCAACGAGGTAAATCAATATCACCGACTTGTGAGACTTGCCGATGCCCGCCTGCGCTTCGAGTGAGAGCAGGTTCGGCAACGTTAACCCGAGCCCTGAAGCAAGCGTGCCAAGACCACCCACTTGTAAAAAATTACGCCGACTGATCCCGTCACAGAACTGTGACGACCGTTTACGGGATCCTCTGGGGGCGAAAATCTTAAGCATTAGCAAAATTTGGCTTAAATCGGAAAAAATGTCAATCTTACGAAAGACTGACTCGGGGAAATTTCAACATCGCCATGATTTGACCTCCTTGCATTCGCTCTGTTCAAACAATAAGAAAGCTCTGCTTTCACCCTCCGGCAGGAGACAGCTATTTATACCTTTCCACAACCAGCAGAGCTCAAGCTGCTTAGCTATCAAACAAGGTAGCTCCTTCTTGAAATGCTATCCGATAAGCCCGAAACGTCGCAATCCAAAAAAACAAGTTACATAGAATCGGAAAACTCAATCATCCTACTTGGGGCGCAACAATTAATAGACACTTCACCTCGGCTCACCCTTCAGGAAGTGGGATCACCCGCATGAAGGCCTGTTGTTTGACAGCTCGTTTCTGGTCCGTCGCGTTGAGCTGATCGAGGGGGAAAAGGAATTCCTTATTATTACGCAGGAATCGGCATTTGCCATGGGCGACTTCAACCAGCTCAGCCAGCATTTTGCGCCCTTTAGTGTCCGACCATTCCGAAGGTTGGGCCCAGGTTGGTTTTGCGATACTGAGGATTTTGAGATCCTTCTTACCAAAGCCGATATCGTATTTGAAGGTGCCACCAAGGTCGTAGGCGTAGGTACTGACCGGGTCACCTTCTTCGAGAGCTCCGGCGAGATCCTTGATAAGAACCAAGCCGGAGGCAATTTCCGCCCCTCGTTTGTGATCCGGAGCCTCTTTCTTGGCATCTTCCTTCTCATCCTTTACCAGACCCGTGTTGACCACCACGCCGTCTTTTCCCGCTTGGAATACCTCGCCTTGGACCCAGTAGGCTTTGAGCCGTATGTTGTAAAGCGCGTCCTGAAAGCTGTTACGAATCGTGCCTACTTGAAATTTAGACAAGTCAGCCCAAGGGACGAGCTTGAGACCCTCTGATGTTTTGATATAGGCTCCTTTGGCGCCGAGATCGACCATGGAAGCATTGGCATACACACGATCTTTTTTTGCAGTGGATTTGTTGGATTGGGCAAAAGCCGGGGTCAGCCAAAATGGAGCGCCAATCAATACGGCAGCCAGAAAACAGGCGTGGGGGCATAAAAAAGTGATTCGAAACATAATGAGAATATAGGACCCAGAAAGAGAGCGTCAAGGGAGTCAATCTTTGCCCTTGTCACACTGTTTTGATTTGATAGCAAATCTCTCCGCAATTCCGACAATCCAACTGTTGAAATGCTATAAGAGCGATCTGAATCATTGGACACTACGGACCTGCTCTCTGAGACTATACTTGATATTGATTCTCCAACGGAAAGCGGGGCATTTGATTGATTATCGACCCAGTCGCCCAATTTCAGAACCGCCACTCTAGTCCGGTCGATACGCTGTGGCTGAGGTAGTCCTGGCGAGCGAAGTTAGTATTATAGTAAAGGTAGGCACTCCAGTCTCGACTGAATCTGGCGCTGACTCCTGCGCCGGCCTGAATGCCGTCTTGACCGAGGGCCTCAGTTTCGTAATCGAAGGACGATCCCTTGCCACCATCTAGGGTGGTTCCGATCTCGCGGGAGTCCTGCAAAAATTCATGTTGCCAGAAAACTCGAAGTTCAGGAATGACAACCAAGTTAGGTCCGAGATCCCAGGCGTAGGCGATGCGCCCCCCTATGTTCGTGCGGATACTGTTGACTTCCTGACGGTCGAGCCGCAAGTCGAGGCTCTCGGCTCCGTTCTCGGAGAAAGACGAAATGCCTGCGTAGGTGTACTGTGAGCCGGCTAGGACACCAATGGTGAAGCCGCCTGCTCTCCAGTCGTAACCAAGATCCTGATAGGCGTTGAACTGTCCGCCGTCGGGAGAGCTGCGAGCGGTTCGATCCACGGTCGAGAAGGCGATTGAGCGACGCATCCGGTAGTCGTTGTGGCCACCACCAAGGATGGTTTCGGCATAAAAACCGCCGTTTTCGTAGATTGCGTAGGCGCCAAAGAGAGCACTAGAGATCCTGCTGTTGCTGTCGCCGGCATTGTCGATCCATGTGTAGTCGTAGCCGATATAAGCACCCACGGTCAGCTTCTGATCCTGGGCTCCGGAACCTGCATCAACGGATTCACCAAAGGTGTGGTCGGCACCGATCAGAACCCCGCCGGTCTGAAAATTGAGGCTCGGCATTTGGCTGGTATTGGAGAGCTTGGCGAAGATGCCGCTGGCTTGCACCCACGTCGACCATCTAGGAGCATGGGCTGCGGAAATGGGGCCGGATTCTTTGCCGCCCATTACATCTTTACCGCTTCTGTCGTAGCGCAATGGGCTCGCCTCGATGCCAATGGCACTAAATCCGCGGGATCCGAGACGGATGGCGCTCATTCTCTGGACCAGCATTTGGTTATGAGCCACTGCCTGCTCAACGATGATGTCGGTCAGATTCTCGTAGAAAGCCGGGGTGATCGCATCAAAGGCCGCCGCATATTGCCCTTCGCTTTGGATGTCGAGGGCGATGCTGACCGTTTCGCGGTCATTGCCGCGTTCGGAAATGTAGCTGTCCAGAGCTCTCGCCACGCTGCGTTGATTCGCTGTTTCTGCCACCAGTGTGTAGCTCGTTGGGGCGACGAGGAGGGTGCCGGTGCCACCTTCGGCGAGGAATCGACCTCGAAATCGATCAGGATCCGGCATGAGAATGCGGTCGAAGTCACCGCTGATACTGCCAGCTTGAAGGAAATCAAGTTGCTGTCCGTAATCCAATTGATTGCCTGCGAAGTTGATCGCTTGAAGGGTCCCCGCGAGGGCTGCGTTGTCTCTGACGACAAGGCGATCGAATACCGATGGGCTGGCGACTTCGATTTGGAGAGTGCCACTGGAACTCTGGGTGAAGTTGCCATTGATAGTCAGGGTGCCCGGGCTGTTGCCGGGGTTGACGGTGCCGTTGTTGACCACGTTGCCATTGATGATTCCGCTGCCGCCAAGGAGAGCGTTTTGAAAGACGGTCAATCCACCACCGGTGGTGAAGGTGCCATTGACGTAAAGCGATCCGGCTTTGACCCTGGCGGCACCTGCCACGCTGACGGTATCGTTGAGAATGAGCTTGCCCGCTCCGTCTTTGTTGAAGTCGCCGGGAACAACAACTCTACCTCCGCTGATCGTTCCGGTTCCGGCATTGACCGTGAAGCGGCCGCTGGTCACGGTCAGGGTGTTGAAAACCCGCAGCGAGCTGGACGGATTGAAAATCAAACCATTGATGATATTGTTTTCCGTTGGGGTACCCGTAGTGACCGCACCATTTACGATGAAGTCGGAAAAAGTCGGGATACCAACTGGCGCGCTGTTTTGCAAAATGGCACCGGCAAAGAATGGCGTGCCAAGAAAATTAACAAAAAGGTCGTTTCCCGTAATGGAGAAGATGGGATCCAATCCTAAAAGAGCATTACCAAAGAAGTCCGCTGCCGGATCAAAAACCCCCAGGTTGTCGGCATTGAAAATTTTGTAAAAGGTATTGTTGCTAAATCCAGCCACCTTCGTGAAATCAAACTCACCCGGTGCACCGAGGCTCAGCGAGCCTGTGGCATCGATGAAATCCGTTGTCGTGCCGATATCAGTTGCGATCGTTCCACCGTTCCAAGTAAAGGCACCGGTGTTGAGCGTGCCGACGGGGTCGAGGGTGCCTGCATTATGGACAACAGATCCGTTACCCAAAGCGGTCAGACTGGTTGTGCGCAACGTGCCCGAGTTAATGGTCGTGCCTCCTGAGTAGGCATTGTTAGCGCTGAGGATAAGTGTGCTAGCGCCGGTCTTGGTGAGGCTACCCACACCGCCAATCACTCCACTGTGAATGAGGTTCGCTCCGGACTGAAAGATACCGCCTGCGGCGTTGAGGGTTGTGGCGCGCGCGGTGGAAAAAGCCGCGGTGTTTTGCAGTGTGCCGCCGCCGAAGGTCAAAGCACCGGACAAGTCGCCGAGGCTGTTGTCCGCGCTCACGCTCAGAATACCTCCATTGAGCCGGGTGCCGCCAAGGTAGGTCTTGCTGCCGCTTAGAATGAGAGTGCTAGCGCCGGTCTTGGTGAGGCTGCCCGCACCGCTAATAATACCACTGTACGTGAGGACCGCTCCGGTCTGGAATGTGCCGCCTGCGGCGTTGAGAGTCGTGGCGCGCGCGGTGGAAAAAACCGCGGTGTTTTGCAGTGTGCCGCCGCCGAAGATCAGGCTGCCGGACGAGTCACCGAGGTTGTTGTCTGCGCTCACACTCAAGATACCGCCGTTGAGTTGGGTGCCGCCAAGGTAGCTGTTGCTGCCGCTGAGGGTGAGAGAGCTAGCGCCGGTTTTGGTGAGGCTACCCGGGCCGCCAATAACACCGCTGTGCGTGAGGGCCGCGTCGGTCTGGAAGGTGCCGCCTGCGGCGTTGAGAGTGATGCCGCGTGCGGCGGAAAAAGCCGCCGTGTTTTGTAGCGTCGCACCGTCGATAATGAAACCGCCAGACGAGTCGCCGAGGTTGTTGTCCGCGCTCACGCTTAGGATACCGTCGTTGAGCCGGGTGCCGCCAAGGTAGCTGTTGTTACCACTGAGGGTGAGCGTGCTAGCGCCGGTTTTGGTGAGGCTACCCGCACCACCAATGATGCCACTGTGCATGAGGTTCGCACCGGTCCGAAAAGTGCCGCCTGCGGCGTTGAGTGTCGTGGCGCGCGTCATGGAAAAAGCCGCTGTATTTTGTAGCGTCGCGCCGTTGAAGGTCAAACCGCCGGACGAGTCGCCGAGGTTGTTGTCCGCGCTCACGCTTAGGGTACCGCCGTTGAGCAGGCTGCCGCCAAGGTAGCTGTTGCTGCCACTGAGGGTGAGCGTGCTAGAGCCAGTTTTGGTGAGGCTGCCCGAACCGCTAATAACACCGCTGTGGGTGAGATCCGCTCCGGTCAGGAAAGTGCCACCTGCGGCGTTTAGAGTGATGGCGCGCGCGGTGGAAAAAGCTGCGGTGTTTTGCAGCGTGCCACCGTCGAAGGTCAAACTGCCAAACGAGTTGCCGAGAGTGTTGTCCGCGCTCACGCTTAGGGTGCCGCCGTTGAGTTGGGTGTCGCCAAGGTAACTATTGTTGCCGATGAGGGTGAGCGTGCTAGCGCCGGTCTTAGTGAGGCTACCCGCACCGCTAATAACGCCGCTGTGCGTGAGATCCGCTCCGGTCTGGAAGGTGCCACCTGCGGCGTTGAGAGTGGTGACGCGCGCGGTAGAAAAAACCACGGTGTTTTGCAGCGTGCCACCGCCGAAGATCAAATCGCTGGATGAATCACCAAGGTTGTTGTCTGCGCTCACGCTCAGGATGCCGCCATTGATCCGGGTATCGCCAAGGTAGCTGTTGCTGCCGCTCAAAACCAAGGTGCCCGAGCCATATTTTTCTAAAGAAGTTCCGCCGGCCAGTCCGCCCCTGATTTCCCCGGAGAAATTTCCCGCTCGCAGCCGCAGCGTGCTGCCAATCGTATTGCTGCTCAGATCCACTTTGCCCAGGCCGCTGCCGTTGTCACCTAAGCTGGCGATGGTCTCGGAGACATCGCTGCTTACTCCAACTTGAAATTTCCCATCGTCAATGAGGGTGACGGTAGCGCTATCCGCGATTTGCTCTCGGGCAACAATAACCAACAGTCCACCACCATTGATAGTAACATCACCGGCGATGGCAATTGAGTTATTACTCTTATTAAGGGACAGGCTCACGCCCTGCCCAACCACGGTGTCTCCAGCGTAATTATTAGCCAGTGTGCCATCGAGTTGAAAAAACACCGTATTAGGTTGAGGCAGCCCAAGGTCGGAGGCGAAAGTCAGACCGCCGTTGGAAATCACGCCACCGATATTGACCTGCCCGGATTCGGAGGCATTAAAGTCCATCGTATTGGTGATGACCCGGTTGCCACCGCCAAGATCCATATTGCCGTCAAGTTCAAAAGCCGTGCTGTTGAATAAGGTTCCACCGGGGAAAATATTAAAGTTCCCGTTGAGCAGGATGTCATTGGTGATGCGACGGGGAGCGGTGGAGCTGAGAGTGGTGCCGTTTCCGATCGTAAGCGTGCCGCTGCCGAGAGCGTTGTTGTTATCTACAACCAGGGTACCCTGACTCAGGGTTGTGCCGCCGCTGTAGCTGTTGTTACCGGAAAGAATCAACGTACCGGCACCGATTTTTTCCAATGGACGGGCACCGCCGATTTCGCTGATGATGCCGGACTGCGTGGCACTGCCGGTATTGACTCGCACTTGCGTGCCGTTGGAGTTGAGAACGATGGAGTTTGCGATAGCGAGGCCGTCGGCGTATTTGATGACCGATGATCCGGTGGTGGTGATCGCTCCGGTTCCGACCGCATTATTATGTGCCAGAGAAAGGGTGCCTGCCTGCACGGTTGTGCCTCCTAAGTAGCTGCTACTCGCCGAGAGAGTGAGGGTGCCAAGGCCTTGCTTGGTCAAGGCTCCGGTGCCGGTAATAGATTCGTCGATCCCGATATTGAAGCCGTCGGTATCGATGAAGCCGCCGCCGCCATTGAGGGTCACCGTCACGGTGCCAAGAGCATCGGCTTGGAAAAAATCAGACTCATTGCCAAACGCACGCAAGATGCCGCCATCAAAATCGATGATACCAAAATCGGAAGAGGTTTTCGTTTGCCGCAACTGCATCACACCACGATTTCCTGCCGTTCCGTTGAGAATGAGCTTGCCGGTGCTCACTCCCGTGGTGGGATTGACGGCGTTGTCCCCCCCTAGAAAAACAGCTCCATTTAATATGCGCAATTCCCCCCCGTTCTCTACGGTCACCGTGCCAGTGGTGTCATTGGCTGTAGTACCTTGGCCAATGCCGAGCGGAACTGTAGCCGAAATGATCACTAGGCTTCCCGTGCCATTGATCGTCATACCGGAATTCGAAGGACTGGGTCCGCCCCCGACCGAAGATCTGCCGGCGCTCAAGGTTGAACCATTGCTGACGGTAAGTGTAGAAAAGTCGTTGACTATTAGAAATGAGGTGTTTCCAGCACCTGAATCCAACACAACCACGCCATTGTTATTAATGAATGCGCTTACCGTCGCGCTGGGCAATCCCGCAGTCCAGTTACCACCGTCCTGCCACTTATCGTCGACCGCCCCAGTCCAAGAAGTCTGTGAATAGCTGTTTTCTTGCCAAACTAATAGTATCAGCATGACGCACAAAGCTTTGACGATGCCGCTGAAAATTTTGTTGTTTTCCATATTCATGTGAATTTATCTAGAGCCAGTCAAAAAAGGCGAGCGAGCGCTAATAGAGATCTTAAAAAATAACTTCCCTGATCCCTATCTGAAAATCCTCGGCACAAAATCTGCAAGGTAACCACGCCAAACCGGCCAGCTGTGCGTTCCCTCCGTCACCATCCACTCGTGCTTGATTCCGCTCTTGTTTAACGCAGCAACAAACTCCTTGTTCTCCCCCAGCAAAAAATCCTCTTTTCCACAGGCGATCCAGAGCAGCTTCAGTTGCTCGTTCGTTTTGGCGGAATCGGCCAGCGCGATTTTTACCGCATCCTGTTCCGGCACCGCAGCACTGAAAGCCCCCACCCAGGCGAAATGGTCCAACTCGTTCAGTCCAATTGTCAGTGAATGCAACCCACCCATCGATAGACCGACAATAGCGCGATTCTCACGACCTGGCTTCACCCGATAGAGTTTCTCCACCATCGGCAGGGCGGCTTCCATCAAATCGCGACGCAACTCCTCGGTGTTCGCCGGATCCCGTCCGTTCCCATAGGATTCCGGGATCGGATGACCGTCCGCCATCAGCACGATCATCGGTTTCGCTTTGCCGGAAGCAATCAGATTATCGAGAATCCAATGCGCTTTTCCGTAACCCGTCCAGGAAGCGAAGCTGTCGCTGTGACCATGTTGCAAAACCAGTAGCGGGTAATCCTCTTTGCTCGTTTCATAACCCGGAGGGGTGTAGACCTGTATCTCTCGAACCTTATTAATCGGCTTGGAATGATAACCGTGATAATGAACTGTGCCGTGTGGCACCTTGAGGAAATCATAAGTCGCGGTGCCTGGAATATAGAGAATGCTGGTTTTCGGAGAACGCCCGGGTTTGAGACTCATGTTTCCGGGATCAAGCATGCTCACTCCATCGATATTAATACTGTAACCATAAAGCCCCGGCTTAACCGATTGCAAAGTCACACTCCAAATGCTATCACCGTCACGCGTCATGATGTGCTTGCCCGCTTCACCCGTGACCGAAACCTTCGTTGCATTCGCCGCCTTGATTCGAAAAGTGACCCTGCCATCGTCGTGAATCGTGGGCGATGTGATGGGACCGCCTTTCTTTTTCTGCGCCTCCACCGAAGTGAAAGGCAAAGCCAGAATGACAAGAACAAGGATGAAGCAGTAGCTGAAATTCATGATGGAAATTGTAACTATTCACGCAGTGGAAAAACAGCCGGAGCGGTTACCCTACAGTAAGCTCACTTGAAGGGGGATGCAAAATTGTAGGGCGACCGCTTCGATTGCCTAGCTGTATCTATATGAAAATCAAGTGATAACAAATGAAATTGTTAGCTGATCATTGGCTCCGGACTTTTAGAATCGGAGTCAGATACTTAGCTGTCTCAACAGCGATGACATTATACCCTGCCAAATTCGGATGGCGATCACCCGTCCAACCGGGAAGATGGCCAAAAAGCGCATCGAGTTCATTATCCATGATCTCCACTCTTCCGCCGTTGACTCGTGGTTTTAACCATTCGTGGAAGGACTCGGGAATTTTATCCAGGGGATAACGACGGTAATTAAGCATGTTCGGGCCATTTTCCAGAGCCTTTGCGTAGCCTGGATAAATGTCGAAAACTTTGAGCTTTTCCGCTTTCGCCACTTGGCGAACCAAGTCGTTTATTTCTTTACTGGCTTCCTCGTTTGAGAATGGAATGACCGTTGTCGGAATGATCAATGCCTGGGGGTGATCCTTGTGCAGAATTTTGATCAGCTCATGAAAGTCCTTGGGGAAATTTTCGCTAAAGTCTTTTATTTTCGCCCGGTCATTGAGCCCATAACGAACAAAAATATAATCAATGCCCGGCAACTTGGCTCCGTTTTTCTGATACCTCCCCTTGTCGAGCAAACGCCGGATGTATTCCCCACTCTGACTTGAATTGATAACATGACAAGCCGGCAGCCCCTCTTCTGCCGCGAGCAGCTTCTCAAGAACCTGCTCAAGATGCGGCCCCTCCGGCTTTAATCGGCGCGGAACCGAGCCCTCGGTGGTGCTGTCACCCAATAGAAGAATTTGAACTTTCCCTTCATGCTCGCCTCGAACTGGAAGCGAGGAAATAAGAGCGATGAAAATTAGTAAACAGGCGGATGTCAAATGTTTCATAAAGGGATGCATGATCCCAATCTAACGAAATTACCCTGCTTGGCGACGGAAAGATTCCTCCTGCGAAGAATAAGTTGTTCAGTAGAGCAGAGATCCACTCTCCCCAGCTTCAAAACCTTCACTGCTCGAAAAATTCCGTTTAACCGTATAACTGAGATCAGATTGACAACCTTTCACCTTCAGAGCATTTTAAATGCTCATTCCCATACAGAAATCGGATGTAAAACGCCTTGCATATCAATGGTTTCTATAGCTCGACTAACCACCTAAAATGGCCGCCACCCTAAATCCACAATGTGATTCCCATATCCCGCTCAGCATTTGAATGGCATTTACTCTTTAACAGGCAAGTTGTTTTCGACAGTAAATATATCTTATTCAGATAGCTCTAACTCCTAACTTCACTTGGATAAACTGTTAATAATTTCATCCAGTTTGAGTCGCAATTCCTGATCCTTTTCCTGAACTCTGATTTTTTGGAATCGTTTTAAATCTTTTGGGGAGGCCGCTTTCTCAACTGCTTCCAGTGCGAAGCGCTTCTCCCCAACAGAACCTGTCTCAATAAAATCGAATAACAGCGACTTCCCGCTTTGGTTTTTTTCATCGCCGCAAAGAGCCGCTGCCGCCTGCAACCGGGTAAACCGGGTATTATTTGCCGACAACTCAGTTAGATGCCTTTGTTGAGCAACTCTTGAACTCTCGACATTTTCTATAACTCTTTCAATGAGCTGACGAATAGCCAGATTGACATCTTCATCATCAAAAGTGGTGGGAATAAAACGATCTTTTTCACCATACACCTTGGCCATCACATCGTATTTTCCGCTATGTGAGACATAACCGGCACCCGCATTAATAGACGCATACTGAACAGCAAAAACTTCATCATCCAGCCCGCCGAGTAAAATCTTTTCCGTCCGTTCATCAACGCTGTTACCCAAAGCCGTCACAGCAAATAACCTTATCACAGGTGAAGAATCACGGGATAATTCAATCAAAGCAGACACATAATCCGGCGATGGCTGATTTGCAGAAATCACATTCAGATCGAAAGCGTGATCCTCACTCAGATAAATCATGGCAAGCAGCTTTTTGTGGAGTTTTGTGCTGGTGAGATATTTTATTAGCTCAGAATTAAATTCTTTTCCGTCGCCCGACTCCATATACTGCTTCATAAGCAATTCAAGCAGGGCGCTGAATTCCGGATCTGAGCCCAGGTTTTTTCCTTCAACTGTTTTCAGTTTATCCCAAATCAAAGGCTCTCTCCTCTCCAACTTACCAATCACAATTTTCAACGCTTCTTGACTAAGCGGAATATCAAATTGCTTAATTGCTGCAATCCGCACCCCTTCATCCTTGTTATCTAAAAGCTTGATCAAAACATCCGGACTAATATGAGCCAGGCTACCAACAATTGCATCAACATCATATTGGCGTTCTGCAAGCAGTCGAAGCAATGGGGTGCCAGCCTCTTTCGAACCAAGCTTCCCTAAAGCAGCTATCGCGACATTGACAATTCGAGAATCATCCGAGTCGAGAAGACTCAATAAAGTCTGTTTTGCAGCATCATGCTCAAGATAGCCCAGAGCCTCGATTCGTTTGAACTGCTCAAACTTCAATGAATCATCCAATTTTGTCAGAATTCGAGCTGTTGCTTTCTGCTTTTGATCAGTACTTTTGCACACGCGCGCTGTTTCCAGAGCCTGCAATCGGACCAGAACATTTTCATCGTCGAAACACCTGATCACAGCTTCTATTGTCTGGTCTGACAATTCAGGGAACTTTGCCAGGGTGAACAACGCATCTACTTTTACAGCACTGTTTTTGTCGGTCAAAAGATCCGCCAAAAGCTCTTCAAATTCCGGATCGCCTAATGAACCACTCAAGACAGCTGATATAGCTCGAACTTTCGCGCTAGGCCCTTTCATTAGAATCTTAGCTCTCGCGGCAATAGTCCGCTTAAGTTGTTGATCATCCGTTCCAGGTAAGTCATTTTTAATCAGATAAGCAATCCCCAGGTAACAAGCATCGGGATCATCAGAATTCATTAATTCGATATAATCATCCGTGTCATAACCCGGTATGTCGATCATAACATATCGTTTCTCGAATAGAAGATCTTCCTCCTGGCAGCCTATCAGGACAAATGCCATTAAACATACGATAATGATTTTCTTCACCAGACTGGTAAGCACCTTACCTGATCCTGAAGATTGATTTAAATCTAATTCGTAGTTCATGGGTTTTGTTGGTGGAATTGGATACAATTTCAAGCTCAGGGCAGAGTCTAACAAACCAGAGCCTCATTCGCTAAATCAAAAAAACCAATGGAATCATCGAGTGGAACGATGCTTATGAAGCTGCGCTTACTGCCGCGGATGTGTTGAGTGCCTTATTCCACTTCATCGATTTTTCGCAGGCAGAATATTTGAATCGATGGAACAAAAATCTCCTTCAATAATTCATGTATCACCTTCGAGTTCTTCAATGAACCTTCCGACGCAATGAAAATCCCGCCAGGGTTGCCGAAAAGATGCAACGCATCAGCCATCTTCTTGACTTCATTGATCGACCGCTTCATGGGTCGCGTCTTTTTATCCGGCAAACCTTTCGTCAATAACAACAAGCCGTATATTGTGATGTGCTCGTTCTTGTGAATATGAATACTAAAACCGTTATACGGATTATCCCAAGAAGTAAGCATCTCAGTCGGTTTATTGGATAACAACATGATTGGCGCGACTTGAACCACATTTTTCATTTTTCAGTCAGCGGCGGCTTCGCAGGCAGACGCGCGCCGTAATAAACCGCCTGATGACGATTGTCATCAAAAGCAAAGTTCAGTCGTTTCCCGTCAGCACTGACAAAACCATCCGGGTAATTGAGCCGCCCCCCTTTGTCGATAGATTCTGCAACGAGCACCCGGCGGTAAGGCCAGGTCTTAAGGCCGTCATAGCTGATCCAAAGTGATAGCGGACTGCGGTGTTTGGGATTGGGGTTGTGCAGCAAGGCCACCGTATCACCGCCCAATCCGTAAAGCGTCGCCTTCGATCCGGGATTGGGAATGTCTGTCTTGCGTGCCATTTCCGGCCAGGTGAGTCCGCCGTCAGTGGATTCCGCATAATAAAGCACCCCGCCCAAACCATCGCCCCGAATGATCATGGCGATCTTACCATCCGCAAGCTCGACAATATTATTCTCAGCCCAGCCAGAGTAGTTGTCGTTTTTGCTCAGGCGTATGTCACCATGCACGGTCCAGGTTTCCCCACCATCCTTACTGATAATGACCCCATTGCGAGGGTTACGCGGGGTGTGAAACATCCGCCCCTTGGAGATCTCCCTAGCCTTCGCGTCTGTACGTTTATAATGCTGGTAAGGCATCATCAAACGACCATCTTTTGTCACAATATGATTACGGATAAAAGTACGCTCCGCGGTTCGACCTGGCGTTGGAGTTAATTTCGACCAGCTACGCCCCGAATCATCGCTGTGAGTAAAAAAAGTTTTCCAGTCACCAAAACCACCGTTGTGAGTTGACACCACCATGGTACAACGATCCCCCCTGATCATAAGTTCGCTCGGAACCAATGCGCGATGGCTGTCCTTCGCTTTGACACCCAACTCAACAGGCGTGACTGGCGACCAGCTCCCGCCCTCGTCGTTACTGCGCGATATACCGATGCGGTTAGCCGGCAATGGCTCCGTATGGCCGAAACACAACATAATCATGGCCCAGGAACCGTCGGGCATTTTCCGAAGTGTGGTATCACAGGCCAGGCGATCATCTCCACCGCCGGCGAAAATTATTGTTTTATGATCTTCCTTTGCGTCATCTGACGGCCCGGCATTTGCGGTAAAAACAATGCTCGCACTGAGCCATACAATTCCGAGGGAGTGGATAAGTTTCATCTAAGTGCAACCATACAAGCTTCGAACATACCAGGTCAAT
>JASFYY010000117.1:0-21275 GCA_045046875.1 Verrucomicrobiota bacterium
GGTTTTGCCGCAGATGCAAGACTGTCAGCAGCAGTGAACTGATGAAAATAGCGGTGTAGATAGGGGAGAAATCCTCAAAAATACCAAAGCTCCCGCTGATAAAAAACAAAGCCGAAGTCAAAAAGAGCAAATCGCGATTGATGTTGCGCCACCACGAAGAAGCGGCGCCGGGGTCGTTTTTTTGATCTGAATGTTTTTCGCGGGCGCTGATGAGCAAGCAATTCAACACACACAACGAGGCAAAAAGCAGCACCGGTGGCAATACCTCGGCCGGGTGAACAAAAGCTTCATGCCGCATGGCATCCACCCCTAGCGCCACTCCTCCGGCAAAAACCAAACCACAGGCAAACTCCTTGGCCCGTAGGGGTTTCAAGCGTGGAAACAAACGCACAAAAGCAGCAAAATACAGCCACACCAAGACCGCGAGTATGGAGCCTGTCACTATCAAATCCAGGGGCAAAAAAGTGAGTGTGAACACGGCGGCTATCGGTAACATCACCGCCAATAATAGGATGAAAAATTGCTGGTGCTGACGGGCAAATACATGTCGCCGAGTAGCTGTTTGCCAATCTTTTTGACGCCAGCCATCAATCAAACGATCAAAAATATAGATCGACCAAACCGCAAGAAACAGCACCGTATAAACCGGAAAGGCCACTGGCGAATCAAAGGCCTTGGAGAAAGCCCACAACCACACCACAGCCACCACTGGCGCGTCCAGACTGCACAGATTGGCATACAGCCACCACGGCTGGCTGGCTGGCTGGGTACTGTCCGAATCAGCTTCAATAGAGCCTGTAAGAAAAGTAGATTTCATTCAACGCACATCTGGATTATCACTCTATAACGGCATCCCCTTGCTTTGAAACCTCCAAAATTATGAAAGAAGTCAAGCAGATCAAGCAAGCTGGCCCGGTTCTGACATCCTGGTTGTTGTTTTACGCCCTTGTTTACGCCGTTTTCCATATCCTGCCAGTATTTCTGAAAGTCGAAGTCAAAAGCGGAATCCGACTCGGCGACCTGATGGATCTCAGCACCCCGCTGGTGATGGTTTTTCTAGTTTATAAATTATATAAAATACTGTCCTGCCAAGCGGAATCGGCGCTTCCAGGCACCAGCCGGCAAGGCAGTAAAATAGTTCTGATTTTGGGAGCGGTCATTTTTGTGGAGGGACACGGCATGCATCTTGCCGCCAATACCGTCAACCGTCTGATTGATCGTTCTGCCGCTTCGAAACTCTATGAGCTGAATTATTTTTTCGATGAAATACTCGGTCATCTGCTGTGGGACGGCGGCATTGTGATATTATCGATAGGTTTGATCGCGGTTGCTTTTAAAGTAAAAAATGCGGCCGGGGCCAAACCCAATTTACGCCGGCTGGTCATCGCTTCGCTGATTTACGGCCTTACTTATTTCATCAACGCTATCGAAGGCCAGACTGTTATGCTGACTTTGCCAGGTGCAGTGTTGATTCCGGCAGCCATTTTGTTGCTGGCCAATAAAAAACGCATGGAGCTGACTTCCCATGCCTGCCTGTTGTTTTTTGTTGTAGCTTACGGTTGGGCCGTTTGCCTTTTTGTCCTGTGGTATTGGTGGCAAGGCGCGTTCTATCAATTCAGCGACTTGGGCTGGCTTTGAATGAATGGTGGTGGAGTCCGCGCAAGCTAACCCGCATCCCGTTCCCTCTCCAATTTGTAGGGCCGCTCTCAAGGTTTGACTGGCACTATGGCCAGGCTCTCCACCGAAATGCATGAGACAAAATCTTTTTCAAGGTGAATGCGGCGAATAGCAGCAATCAATTTCGCTTTTTCTGAAGTGATTTCACAAGCTTGTTTTGCGTAATAATCTAACGCACAGGCAATCAGATCCGGGTTGGATTTTTTGCCGGCTTTCAAATGATTCACCGCCCATTGCAAATTTGCTTTTTCACTTAGTTTATAGTCAACCTGTCACACAGCTTTCGAGTAGCACATAATCGACTTGTTTGGAAAAATCTTTAAGATACTCCAAACCACGATTAGCCATGATCTTGAGTTCAGGGAATTGCGTACGAATTTCTGCAATCAATTCCACTGCGGCGCGCTGCTGATGAGTTTGATATATCAGGTCGAGATCATCCAGAAAGACACCATTAAAACCTCTGTTTATAATTTCAGGAATGATGCGTTGTATGACCAGCTTTTTCCATACAGGCTTGTCGAGTTTGATCACCTGGCTGGCGAAACCCGGATTCTGTCCGCGCAGGGCATTGGCTTTTTCGAGGGCTTCGAACCACCAACGGTTTTCCCCTACCGCACCGAGGCTCATATACCCAATAACGGTCTTGCCCTGATCGCGCAGTTGTTTGACGCCTTGCTCGGGGTAAGCAGAGTCCAGGACCAGCAGGTTAAACGCTGCAAGTTGGGCGGGCGGGATGCTGGGGTTGTAACAAATCGATAAGCGCTCTGCTGAGCGCTGAGCTTGATCTTCGCCGCGTATTTCCGTGCACACTAAAAAAAGGCCCAGCAGCAGAAAGTTAAAAATGATACTTCTGCTGGAAAGACCTTTTATCATCAGTATCAGGTGGTTTTGAAATCCGCTTGATCCGTTGTATCCTCAGTTTTCACAAAAGGCGGGATTG
The DNA here is from genome assembly GCA_045046875.1 of Verrucomicrobiota bacterium. GTDB lineage: Bacteria > Verrucomicrobiota > Verrucomicrobiia > Verrucomicrobiales > DEV007 > JAADHD01. The sequence continues at coordinate 2,621 of JASFYY010000117.1, forward strand.
GACAACCAATGGTATCGGCGATGGCGCGCAGCAATTCCGCTTCGTCATCATTGATTTTTTGATCGGCCATGACCACTTTCCCGCAGGCGTGTAAGAGGCGTTTTTTCACCAGCGGGGTGGCTTCGTCAAAACGATTGAGTGCCTCGTCGATTTGCCCTAGAGCACACTTTTCGGGAGGCAGCATCTCCAGCGGAATATCTCCAAGTTCATCGACCATCGCTTCCACTCCTTGTTGAAACGCAAAACGAGCTTGCTCTTCATTACGGCTGCCCACTCCGGCCAGGGTGGACAACAAGATGGCGCTTTCATTGCGTAAAGCTGCAATGCGGCGATAGCGTATTTGCGGTGGGCGCAGCCGGTTAAAAAAGAGATCCAGATGGCGGCGGATGATTTTTTGCAGAGTGAACTCAAACAAATCGATCTGGCCGTCGCTTTCCATCAGGCGACTGACCACCTGCTGAAAGCGTTCGTATTCGGGTGCGGATAGTCTTCGTAATGAGGGGATGGTGAGATCGATCAGAGCCAGTTTATTCGATGAATTCAAGTTGCCAAGTTGCTCATAAAAACCCTTCACATAGTGCAGGGTATCACTGTCCAACAAACTTTCCAGCAGCTCGAATTCCGAGCGGCGAAGTTGATCGTCCTGTCCCAACAAAAGGGCAAAAATGACGGCTTGTGCGCCCGATTCACTGCGGATTGCTTCGAGCGATGCCGGCGGAATTGATTGAAGCACTTCATGGCCATAGGCAATTTGCCTGGCTCCCGGTTGGCCGATCTGATCCATCGCCGACAAATTTGTCATATTTGCCGTTCCCGTCGCCCCCGCTAAACCTGATACCAAACCTGCGGCTGCCGTTTGGCCGGCATTGGATTCAGGCATGTCTTGAGAAATAGCAGGCAAGCTCACTTCTGGAAATTCACCGTTCCAGTGTGGGTCGATTTTATTTATCCTGACATCAAGAGGAGGGTGGGTGGCGAAAGAATTAAAGTTCATCGCTCCGTGTTTGAAAGCATCGCCAAAAAACATGTGGCTGGCTTCCTCCGCCCGGGGATTGCCAATATTCGAGCCCTGACTCAGACCGCCGATTTTTTTCAAAGCTCCGGCGATTCCCTCCGGGTTACGGGTGAACTGCACCGCACTGGCATCCGCCAAAAACTCCCGCTGACGAGAAATCGCCGCTTTGATCAGTTTGGCAAAAAACAAACCGATATAACCAATTGCCATCAGCGCCAAACCAAAAGCAAGGATGGCGATCACGCCACCTCCGTTTGAATCCCGGTTCCGCGAGCGCGGGGTGAAAGCCACACTTCGCATGATGATCTGTCCAATCATGGCGATAAAAAGAATGCCGAATAACAAGCCAATCAGGCGCATGTTGAGGCGCATGTCGCCGTTTAGAATATGCGAAAACTCATGCGCCATCACCCCCTGCAATTCATCGCGACTGAGCAAGCGGATCGTACCCCGCGTCACCCCGATCACTGCGTCGCTGGGCGTTTTACCCGCAGCAAAAGCGTTGATCCCCATCTCATCATCCATGATGTAAACATCCGGCACCGGCACCCCTGAGGCGATCGCCATTTCCTCCACCACGTTGAGCAGACGCCGCTCTTCAAAATCACCGGTATTACGATCGATGCGTCGGCCACCGAGTTCAATCGCCACCACCGAACCACCGGCGCTGAGCTGCAAGGTTTTGAATCCTGTGCCCAGTGCGATCACCCCGCCCGATCCCAGCGCAGCGTAGAGTAACAGCTCCGGCTGCCACAAATGGAGCGTAGCGGAACCCTCGTCAGCGAAAAAGAACGAGGCGCCAACGATCACCGCATAAATTGACGCGATGATGCCCAGCACCGCCAAGCTGAAATACAGCACCAGTAAACGGGTCTTTTTCCGCGCCAGCTCCTGATGTTCGAAAAAATCCATCGACTTTCGATTCTCGTTTGCAACGATGAAGTTGTTTTAATCAAACGACACTTTGACCGCTTCACGCTGCTCTTCTTCTTTCACCTCGAATAAAGTCGCGGCAACAAAATTGAACATACCAGCGATGATGTTCGAGGGGAACATCTCACGCTTGATATTGTAGTTCATCACCGAGTCATTATAAGACTGGCGGGCAAAGGAGATTTTGTTTTCGGTCGAGGTCAGCTCCTCGGTCAATTGCATCATATTCTGATTGGCTTTCAGATCCGGATAAGCTTCCGATAGCGCAAACAAACGCCCCAACATGCCACCCAAACCGGATTCCGCCTGCGCCAGTTGCTGCATCGCCACCGCATCACTCGGATCCACTGACGCCTGCTCACGCGCAGATGAGGCCATGTTGCGCGCTTTGATCACATTTTCCAAGGTGTCGGCCTCGTGTTTCATGTAGCCCTTGGCGGTTTCGACCAAATTGGGGATCAGATCATAGCGTCGTTTCAGTTGCACATCGATCTGGGCAAAGGCGTTTTTGAACTGATTGCGCAGTTTGACCAAGCCGTTGTAAATGCCAACGATCCAAAAAAGCACCACCACGGCGATACCCGCGATAGCTAGAAGAGTAATAGTTGCAGCTGCCATAATATTAGAAGAATTAGGTTTTAATTGAATATTTGCTTACCCGGACACTCGAAAGCATCGATAGATAGATTGAAAGACGGGGCAGCACCTTTTAAGGTATCACCGATTTTTCATCGTCCAACAGACTATAAGCGCAAAATGAATTTGAGTTCGATTATAAAATACCGTCGTGATTGTAATCCGGTTGGAGCCGTCATCCTGATCGCCTTGCTGGCCATGTTGCTACCGGTCGCGGAAGCGGCTGATTTCACTGCGGATGCCCGCCTGCAGCCCACCCCGCCCTTGCGGGAATTCCGCGGAGTCTGGGTCGCTACGGTTTATAATATCGACTGGCCGTCACGCCCCGGGCTGTCCGCCGCCAAGCAACAAAGCGAAATGATCACTATTCTCAACCGCGCCGCCTCACTGCGCATGAACGCGGTGATCTTCCAGGTTCGCCCGATGGCTGACGCTTTTTACAAATCCCGGGTCGAACCCTGGTCCCATTACCTCACCGGCGAGATGGGCAAAAGCCCCGGTTACGACCCCTTGGCTTTTGCGGTGCAGGAAGCCCATCGCCGCGGGTTGGAATTACATGCCTGGTTCAATCCTTATCGCGCCAAGACCGGTAGCAAAATAGCCATATCCCCCAAACACGTTTCCCGTTCCCAGAGCTCGGTTATTCGCCGCGCCGGCAAAGGTCTGTGGATGGATCCGTCATCCAGCTTCACCCGCGAACGCATGATCACCGTGGTGATGGATGTAGTGAAACGCTACGACGTCGACGGCGTCCACATCGATGATTATTTTTACCCCTACCCAGAGGCTGGCGGAGGCGCGGCTTTTGATGACAACGCTAATTGGAATTCCTACCGCAAAAAAGGCGGGCAACTTAATCGCAGCGACTGGCGACGCGATCATGTCAATCGGCTGGTGCGGGAGCTCTACTCCAGCATCAAACGCTCCAAGCCCCAGGTCAAATTCGGGGTTAGTCCGTTTGGAATCTGGAAGCCCGGTTACCCTTCGACGGTCGAAGGCCATCTGGATGCCCACGGTGAGCTCTACGCTGATAGCCGCCGCTGGTTGCATGAAGGTTGGTTGGATTATGTCTCACCCCAGCTTTATTGGAAAAACAAAGGGCCGCAAAGTTTCGGCGAACTTTACAATTGGTGGCAAACAGAGAATACCAAAGGACGTCATCTGTGGCCGGGCATCGCGATCAGCCGCATCGGGCGTGGCGGTGAGGGAGACGGGCGTTCTGCAGGAGAAATCATCACCCAGATCAATATCACCCGCAAAAACCGTGGCCGTGCGCCAGGCACCGGGCATATTTTTTGGAACGAAAAAGCTTTGCGTAAAAATACCGGCAATATCAATCAAACCCTGATCGAACAAGCCTACACCCAACGCGCCCTGGTGCCGGCCAGCCCCTGGTTGGGCAATAACAAAAATATGCCGCAAGCTGTCGTCACCCGCGCCAGCCTGAACGGCGACCGCCTGAGCCTCAAATGGTACCCCGAGAGCAAACGTGCCAGCTCCGTTCGCTGGTGGGTGATCCAGGTGCTGGAAGGCAAACAATGGAGAATCGCTCAAACTGTGCCCGGTGCGGCAACTGGCATCGATGTATTAAACGCCAGCAAAATCACCGCCGTGGCAATAAGACCGGTGGACGCCGCCGGTGGGGTGGGACGAGCAGCGGCTTTGCGGAAATAAGTCCGGCTTCATTTTTCTTCTTATTCGCGATCATGCGCGTAAAAATCTAATATATCTGTTATGTCAGAGCAATCACAAATTGACCGTCTGCTGGAAATCATGCACACCCTGCGCGCTCCCGGCGGTTGTCCCTGGGATATCGAGCAGACTCACGAATCCCTCATCCCTTGCCTGCTCGAAGAAGCTTACGAAGTCGCCGAAGCTCTGCGTGACAATGATACTCACGCAATGACCGACGAGCTCGGCGATCTGTTGTTGCAGGTGGTTTTTCATGCTGAGATTGCCCAGGAGAGTGACCGTTTTGCTTTCGAAGATGTCGCCAAAGCGATCTCTGACAAACTGGTGCGCCGTCACCCGCATGTTTTTGGTGACAGTGACGTCAGCGACAGTGAAGGCGTTCTGCGGCAATGGGAAGAAATCAAACGGCAGGAAAAAGGGAATTCTAAATCTGATTATCACATCAAAAGAGCCAACGACGGTCTGCCCTCTCTGATGGCTGCACGCAAGTTGCAGAAAAAAGCCGCCGAGGTAGGCTTTGACTGGCCCGATCTCGCCCCTGTGGTTGATAAAATTCACGAAGAACTGGCTGAAGTCGAAGAGGCGTTGGACGAAAATGACCAGGAACATCTCGGTGAAGAAATCGGCGATCTGTTGTTCGCTGTTGTCAATCTCGCCCGCAAGAAAAAATTCGATCCAGAAACCCTGTTAGCCGCCGCCAACAGCAAATTTGTTAAACGGTTCCAACAAGTCGAAGACCGCTTGCAAGCTGAGGGCAAAACTCTGCGACAAGCGAGCCTAGAAGAAATGGACGCCCAATGGGACGCCGCCAAACTCGCCGCAAAGTAGAATTGAATCCCAGGTAGGATAGATTTCCAAATCTGTCCGCGCGGCTCTAACAGGGCAAGAATAACCACTACCACCTGGCCCCATTTTCGCTCATCGACATCAACCTGTCAGTGGCTGATATTTAACCCCGTAAGGTAACAGGAACCATAACCACTGATAACACTGATTAGCACTGATTAGCACTGATACATTTTAACCACCCAGTCTTTCGCATTCTATCTTATCCGCGCTATCCGTGGAATCCGCGGTTAAAAAACAGAATCTCGGATGTCACAGAATCCACAATTTGCGTCCCCTTAATCTTCAAGTAACATCCTTCATGATCCGTCACACCGTTGTTTTTACTTTAAATCACCCTGCAGGTTCCACCGAAGAAATCGAATTCATGGACGAAGCGCGTAAGCTCACCGCTATCCCCGGGGTGACCTGTTTCGAAATATTAAAACAAGTCAGTCCCAAATGTGATTTTGCCTACGGCATCTCGATGGAATTTGCCAACCAAGCGGAATTGGATTTCTACGCCGCGCATCCCTTGCACACCGCATTTGTCGAAAAATGTTGGATCCCCAATGTCAGCGATTTTCAGGAAATCGATTACACGGGGATGTGAATCTAAGATTGGCTGCGTTTCTCAGGAGTTCTCATTCTTTCATTGGCTCCCCCTGAGGGGGGGAGAAAGTGGTCGGTTCACAACATCTGCTAATTCTCTGCTAATCGGACACATTTTAGCAGAAATGACTGTTATTCACATTGTTTTCTGCTAAACTGGCTCTAATTAGCAGAGATGAGATTGCCTACTTCGCCACCAGATCTAAATGAAGCCTTTAGCACGGCTGATGGAATGTTCAAAATTATGAGAGCCGCGAATGAAGAATGCACGAGAACAGATCGCTATCTTCATTGGGATGAGTTGCGCCATCGGAAACCTCCTAAGGGACTTACAACTACGGAATGGTGGGCCGGCTTGAAAATTAGGCGTTCATCAGGTGAACAACAAATCCCGTTGGTTGATAAAAATGGGAGTGCTTTCAGTTTTTCTCTGACGCCTGGCATGTTTGAGAAGCTTCATTTAATAGACCTAAAATGTGGAGGGTCTGTTGAGGGGCCGGAGCCTGTAACCAACCATGACACACGTGATCGATATTATATATCATCTCTCGTCGCTGAGGCTATTACTTCCAGTCAGTTGGAAGGCGCTGCTGTAACGCGGTCTGTTGCTAAAGAGATGCTACGTACTGGCCGAAAACCAACAGACAAAAGTGAGAGGATGATTCTGAACAATTTTCTTACCATGCAGAAAATTTCTGGATGGAAAAATGAAAGACTAACTCCCAAATTAATCCTGAAGATTCATAAAATGGTGACTAGGGGGACTTTAGGAAATCCAGATCAAGAGGGGCGATTGCGTAGGGAGGATGAGGACGTAAGGGTGGAAGACGATCAAACCGGCGAGGTGATACACATGCCGCCGCACGCGAAAGAATTACAAAGTCGATTAGAAGCTATGTGTACATTTGCCAACGACAATAAAATGCAGGGGTTCCTCCACCCAGCTATTCGGTCAATCATACTGCATTTTTGGCTGGCATATGATCATCCATTTGCAGACGGGAATGGTCGTACTGCAAGAGCGATATTTTATTGGTCGATGTTAAAACACAAATTCTGGATGTTTGAGTTTATTTCAATATCTCAGCAAATATTGGAAGCTCCTATGAAATACTATAGGGCTTTTCTTTATACTGAGACTGATAGTAATGATTTAAATTATTTTATTTTCCATCAGCTGTCGGTAATCCAACAAGCCATAGAGAAACTACATACGTATATTCAACGGAAATCGGATCAGATTGCGGAAATGCAACAGCTAATGGGGCGTATGCAAGAGTTCAATCATCGTCAGCTAGGGTTACTGCAATATGCTTTAAGGAATCCGGATGCCATTTTCACAGTGGCAAGTCATCAAAATAGTCATCGGGTCGCCACTCAAACTGCACGCAATGATCTCATTGCCTTGGTGAAGCATGATTTACTAGCAAGTCATAAAAGAGGTAATGCTAATCTCTATCATCCAGTGAAAGATTTGCAGAACAAGTTAAAGGCTTTAAGGAGGAATTAATAGAGATTACAACCCTGCGTGAAAGGCATGTTTCAATTCACAAAAAGTTTTTTCTGCTACGTTCCATCAAACCCTTCCTGAAGAGCCTGAAGAGGAGTCAGTTGATCCTTCGGCTCGAACTGCGTTCTCATCCTTTCATTGGCTCCCCCTGAGGGGGGGAGAAAGTGGTCGGGGCGAAAGGATTCGAACCTTCGGCCTCCTGGTCCCAAACCAGGCACTCTAACCAAGCTGAGCTACGCCCCGAACCGTCCGTTTTCATCCGGGCAATTGATTTCTCAATGCCAGATCAACGACGGGAGCTGACATTGGCCGCAATCGGGGTAAGTTTCAAGTGACTTTATTCATATCGGGCAAAAGATCTCAAAAAGTCCTATTACAGTGTCTTTTTCAAAAGGGCGATATCTTCCGCCGACAAGTCATTAAATGAGCGTTCAAGCTTGACCCCATCGTCGCCAACGAAGATCCCGGTGGCTCCTTTGGCCTCCAGTAAAGCCGCTTTCATCTTCTTGCCGTTTTTGAAAGTCCAGGTGCGTTTTTTGATCAAAAAAAGCGGATCCTGGCCCATATTGGCGATCTCTTTACCGATTGGCCCATCGACGATGTGATCGTCCTTGGCCATTTTGGCCAATATTTTACGGATTTTTGCCGTATCTTTTTCGAAACCCGCCTTGGCGCGAGCCAACTGAACCAGCGTGCGGTAAGTCGAAGGATCCGTGCCTGAGGCCGAGGCCACCAGGCCGCCCTCCGCGTCGGTTACTGCAGCCAAGGGGGCTTTTTCCGGATCGAGTTTGAATTTGTCCTTAAATATAGCGCGATGGGCGCTCTGACTGGTTTTACAGCGTACAATGACAAACTCCTTTTCTGATAATACCATGTCTTCCGCCATGATTTTTTCCACGGTTTCGGATTCTTCGGACAGATTTTTCAGCAAAACAAAAAACAGATACTTTTTGCCTTCCTTGGCGGCAGCGATCGCGGGTTTGATTTGGGTGAAGCTTTGCGGAGCAGATCGGCCCGGGCTGGTGATAAAAACGAGGCACAGAGCCAGGCTAAGGGGGCAATGTTTGAGCCATGGACGGCAGGCGGGCGGGCGGGACTTTCTCATAGAGTGGTGGGGTGAAATGATTTTAGATTATTGAATCTATCGTGACAGGGGGAGATCTGCAAGCGGCGGACAAAAAAGTCCGCGTTCCTGTAAGCTGCGCTTGTCAGTTGACCGCTGCATCCGCTCGCGCTAATAAGAGGCATCATGACTCCAGATCAATCCGCGATAAAAATCACCGACGTCTCTCTTTATTTCATTCCTGTGAAAATGAGAGTGCCCCTGAAATTCGGCAACCAGGTGATGGATTCCGTGACCTGTGCCCGGGCTAAAGTCACGGTCGAGGGTAAGGATGGCAAAACCGCAGTGGGTTGGGGCGAAACTCCAGTGGCTGTCGGTTGGGCCTGGCCGGCACCGATTGATTATGAAGAGCGCCACACCGCGATGAAGGATTTCACCGTAGCTGCCGGGCGCGCTTTTGCTGAGTTCAAAGAGGAAGGGCATGCTTTTGACATCGGCCATACTTTTATCAATCAGCAATTGGAGAAATTGCGCAGCGAGTTCAATGCGGGAAAATCCGAAGAAGAAGCTTTGCCGCATCTCGCCGCCCTGATTTGTTTTTCCCTTTTTGACATCGCCACCCACGACGCTTTTGGCAACCTGCACCAGGTTCCGGTTTACGATACTTACAACGCCGATTGGATGCCGCATGATTTGTCGCATTATCTCGAAGCAGCAGAAGGCAGCGATGTCAGCTTTGACGGACTTTACCCGGCAGACTTTTTTGTCCCGCAAGCTGCGAGCCAATTGCCAGTGTGGCATCTGGTCGGAGGCCTTGACCCTATCGACGATAGTGAGCTGACCGGAGAAGAGCCCGACGACGGTTATCCGGTTTTGTTGCGCGATTGGATTAAGCGCGATGGTTTGAACTGTCTGAAAATCAAACTGCGCGGCAACGACCGCGATTGGGATTATTCCCGCTTGCTCAGAATAGGTGAAATCGCGATCGAAGAAAACGCCGATTGGCTGACCACCGACTTCAACTGCACGGTCACTGATCCCGATTACGTCAACGGCATCCTTGATCAATTGCGCGACGAGGCCGCAGCGGTTTATCAGCGTATCCTCTATGTTGAACAACCTTTTCCCTATGACATGGAAGCCAACCGCATCGACGTGCACAGCGTCAGCGCACGGCAGCCGTTGTTCATGGACGAAAGCGCCCACGATTGGCATTATGTCCGTCTCGGACGCGAACTCGGTTGGACCGGGGTGGCGCTGAAAACCTGCAAAACCCAAACCGGCGCATTGCTGAGTTTGTGCTGGGCCAAGGCTCACGGCATGACTTTGATGGTTCAGGATTTGACCAACCCGATGCTCGCCCAGGTGCCGCATGTGCTGCTCGCCGCGAACGCGGGAACCATCATGGGAGTGGAATGCAACGGCATGCAGTTTTACCCCGACGCCTCATTACCCGAAGCCGAGGTGCATCCCAATCTGTATCAACGCCGCGAAGGGGTGTTGGATCTTTCTACGCTCAGTGGCAGTGGTTTTGGATACCGCTTGGATGAAATCACGCGTGAGCTTCCCGAGCCAGCGATTTGAGCTAACCAGATAGTAGTAGCCATGGAGACTCCAGATCCAGCAGAACTAGAGGGGGAATCCCTGCCCGGCGTGGCTAGGGATCCGATCTATCTGATGGGGGTGTCCGGCTGCGGCAAAAGTGTCATTGGCAGGGAGTTGGCCACACAGCTGTGCGGCACATTTCTTGACGGCGACGATCTGCATCCAGCTGCGAACAAAGAAAAAATGAAGCAGGGTTTGGCGCTCAATGATGTTGATCGCCTGCCCTGGTTTGATTTGATTAAGCAGAATATCCTCGATACAAAAAACAAGCCGGTGGTGATGGCCTGTTCTGCCTTAAAACGGAACTATCGCGCTCTTTTGCGCCAAGGTTTTGAAAACGCGGCATTTGTTTATCTGGAAGGGGACTTTGATCTGATCATGAGCCGGATCAAAAAGCGTGATCACGAATACATGCCGGTCGACTTGTTGCGCAGCCAATTTGATACGCTCGAAGTGCCAACAGCCGATGAAAAAGTCATCAAGGTTAATATTGATAATAGTGTGGTTGGGATCGTTGCTGAAATTTGCCAGCAACTGAGTGACTGATCGAGCATATAGAATTCTGGTTAGCCGATCATTCTATGGGGTGCTTTTTGACGGAGAAATAAAATCACTGAGGGTCACTGATATTCACTGATGAAGTGGTATCAGGCGACGATCTCTTCGATCGCTTCGCCGAAGTCCATGTCGATACGCTTTTGTCCGGGCACTTCGAGCTTGCGTGCATCGAGGCCTAGTTGCTGCATGATGGTGGCATGTACGTCGGTGACATAATGTGGATGCTCAGTGGCATGAAAACCCAGTTCATCCGTCGCGCCGTGTACCACGCCGCCTTTGATCCCGCCACCCGCCATCCACACACTGAAGCCAAAGGGATGATGATCCCGGCCATCGGAGCCTTGTGATCCCGGTGAACGTCCGAACTCGGTGGCAAAAACCACAATCGTTTCATCGAGCAGGCCGCGTTGCTTGAGATCCTTGATCAGACCGGCCACCGGTCGATCCACTTGCATCGCCAGCTCACTGTGTTTGGCTTTTAACTTCGAATGTTGATCCCAGGAGCCGGCGGCTCCGGTGCCATGCATGATCTGGATGAAGCGGGTGCCTTTTTCGACAAAACGCCGAGCCGCCAACAGCTGTTCGCCAAAGGGTTTGGTTTCTTTTTGATCCAGACCATAGAGCTTTTTGGTGGCGGCGGATTCACTATCAAAATTGATCACTTCCGGCACCGCGGTCTGCATCCGGTAGGCCAGTTCGTAGGATTTGATCCGCGCTTCGAGTACCGGATCATGGGGAAATTTTTTGCTGTTGAGACGATTGAGTTTATTAACCAGAGCAAAACCCAGGCGCTGCTCGCGTTCCGTGATTTTTTCCTCAGGTTGGGCAAAAGCCAGCGGATTTTTGGGATCCACTTTCAAGGTCACCGCGTCGTGAGACGGGCCGAGGTAATGCCCGTCACGCACATCGAAAAAACGTGAACCCATGGTGATGAATTGTGGCAGGCTGTCGTTGAGCGATCCCAATCCGTAGTGAACCCACGCCCCGATGGTCGGCACCCGGGGATCGAGCATGTGGCGTCCGGAAAAAAACTGAACCTGGGCCCCATGGTTATTATCGGTCGTCCACATCGAACGAATGATGGAGATGTCATCCGCGCAGGATCCGATATGTGGAAACCAATCACTGATGCGCGCCCCGCTTTGACCGTATCTCTTGGAGCCGACCTGCAGCGGATAGATTTTGGTGCGTTGTTTGCCATTGGCGTCATTGACCACCACCACTCGCAAGTCCTTGAATTTTTCCGGATCGAGCACATGGGCGTAGGGTGTTTCTTCGATCGATTTGCCTGCGTATTTGGTCAGCTCGGGTTTTGGGTCAAAGCTCTCCATGTGGCTCAGTCCTCCGCGCATGAACAGAAAAATCACCGATTTGGCTTTGGGCGATTGGTAGGGCAGACCCGAGGGGTTGGTCTTGTTCTCGGCCTGCAGCAAACTTTGCAAGGCGATGTTGCCAAAACCAAAACCTCCATACTGGAGTAATTGGCGGCGACTCAGGGCAGTAGTGATATCAGAACTCATGGTTTTAGGGGGGGAGGGCGGGCGTTTCGCCTGCCCGGTTTTCACATTAAAAATCAGCGTATATTAATAAAGTCGTTATGATTAAACAAAGCATGCACCAGACGGATACGGCTTTCCGCTTGGGTGGACTTTGCTTGTAGCTCGTCAATAAATTCGACACAGGCAGCCAGTTCCTCAGCATCCGGTTTGCGATTCAGAATGTGTTCAAAAACCTGTTCACTGAACGCACTCTCCTCTTGCTGTTGATAAAACAAGCCATAGACCCGTTTGCTCATTCGAATCGACAGCGCACTGTTTGACAGCGCCAGCGCCTGTTGTGGCACGATGCTCTGACTGCGACGGTAACAAGCGAGGATGTCCGCATCATCAAACCGTGATAACAGCGGGCCTTTGTGATCCCGGTCATGGAGAAAATAAATACTGCGCCGCCGGGCATTCTGTGAGGGTTTGATCGACGGGCCACCCATTTTTTTATCCAGCTCTCCCGCCAGATGAACCATCGAATCGCGGATCACTTCCGACTCCATTCGCCGGGCATTCATCCGCCAGTAGAAGACATTATTCCCATCCTTGGCCAGGGTGGCGGCATCCGCATTTAAGTTAGAGGAACTTCTTCGCCAGGTTTTTGATGTCACGATCAAGTGATGCAAATGTTTCATGCTCCAGCCGGATTCCATCAGCTCGGCGGCGAGGTAATCCAGCAGCTCGATGTGCTCGGGCAGTGGCGCGCGCAAACCAAAGTCAAACACCGATTCCACCAGAGGCTCACCAAAATGGCGCATCCAGATGTGGTTGGCCGCCACTCGTGCGGTGAGCGGATTTTCACGCGAAGTCATCCACTGGGCGAGCGCCAGGCGGCGGCCGGTGCTGCTGCGCGAGTAGGTGGCAGCATATTGAGGCTCTTTGTGTTCGGGGGTTTCCAGTGCCTTGAAGCTGCCGCGTAAAGACTGATATTTGGCATCCGTTTTTTTGAGATTGCTCTGCGCCGTTTTAAGAGTTTTCTGCGCTGCTTTTAACTTGCCTGCTTCCGCGGTGAGCACTGCCAGCTCGGCCTGCACCACTGCATACTCACGTTCGAGTCGCGCTGCATTGAGCGCCGGTTTATTTTTCTTGTTTGGCTTTTCACCCAACAGCGTTGTTTTGTCGGCAGCGATTCTGGCTTCGAGCAGTTGCAGTGCTAATTGCGCTTCTTTCAGCTTAGCCGCCGTGAGTTTGATCTGTTCAGCCGGATCCATGGCGGGTGCTTTTTTAGCCGCCGTGCCAGATTTTTTCAACTCAAGCCCTTTATCCAAGGGCTGCAGAGCTATCGAATCAAATTCAGCTGTGGCATCAAAGGCAAACAGCTCAATACCGCCGTTGGCATTGCGATTGGGCAAGTGGTAGGCGAGCAAAAACTTTCCGTTGAGCGATACATTGATCAAACTCCCACGCACCTGCACCCGCAATTTGTAGTCCTCGTTGACCTTTACCGGATAGGAGATTCGCGCATTCGGGTAGGAGGTTTTGCTGTTATGAGTGTGGGAAATCTGCACCTTGGGGCCTTTTTCATGCGCACTGGCATAAACCGTGTGAGAATTTTTCCCGTCATCCGTCACATCAAAACGAATGCCCACCGATTTGTAGGTGGCGCCGCCGGTGGTGCGGAAATCGAGTGTCAGGTCAAAATCGGCAGGGTGAGGTTTTTTAGAACGCACATATTGCTGATCCCTGGACGACATCGTCTGGATCAGGATGCCGCCGTTGTAGCTCCATCCATTGCCAACCACATCCCACAGTTCCGGGCGCGCCCGGTCGAAATTATCCTGAAGAAATGAACCTTGCTCTTTCCCTGTGACGTTTATTTGGGACACCGTGTTTTTATCACTTTTAACTCCTGCCGTCGCCGACTGCCTGGCTTTGGTCAGAGCTTTTTGCGCCGCATCCAATTTGGCACGAGCTGCAGCCAGTTGATCCTGTTGCACATAATCACGAGCACCGGGCGCCCAGGCGTAGGCTGGCAAGTTTACCTTTTTTGCTGCCGGAGCAAAACTGGCCAGTATCAAGGGCACACCTGCACTGATCTTTATTTTTTTATCGGGGGTGGCTGGGTTGCCACGGATATGCAGCAAGGTTTTGGCATCCGGATCAGCATCAAAAGCGCGCGGCAGTCCGTCTTTTTCGAAATCGGTTTCACCGGCGATCGCATCAAGGCGAATCTGATGGGGTTCGAAGATAGCACGGAAGCGGTAATAGTCCGTCTGTTCAAGCGGGTCGTATTTGTGGTCGTGGCATTTGACACAATTCATCGTCAGACCCAGAAAAGCCTTGCTGGTATGCTCGACCGTGTCGTCGAGCCAGGTGGTGCGATTGAAGAGGTAATAGTTACGCGCCAAAAACCCGGTGCCGGCCACCACTTCGGGATTGTCGGGTTCCAACTCGTCACCCGCCAGCATTTCAGTCAACATGCGGTCATAACCTTTATCATGATTCACCGAGTCGATGATCCAATCACGCCAATGCCATAGATGTTTTTGGCTGTTGCGCACTTGTTTGCCAAGCCCGTACCAGTCCGAATAGCGCCACACGTCCATCCAATGTCGTCCCCAGCGCTCGCCGTAGTGTGGACTCGCCAGCAGTTCCTTCACAATCGATTCAAAAGGTGCGGTACTGGCGGCTTGCTCGCGTGTGGGTGGCAGTCCAATCAAATCCAAATAGAGCCGTCGAATCAGCAGCGAGCGCGGAGCTTGAGCCTGGGGTTTCAGGCCGAGCTGCGCTTGTTTGACTGCCAGCAGAACATCGATGGCATTGTCATTTTTGTCATGCGGTGGCAGAACAGGGCGTTCAATGCGTTGGAATGCCCAGTGAGAAGCCGGGTCATCCTCTGGTTTTTCATCTGCTGGCACCGGCATGCCCGCTGCGATCCATTCGCGGATCGCCTCGATTTCCTCAGCGTGCAAGGGCGGCCCTTCTTGCGGCATGCGTTCTTCCGCATCGGCAGCTGTCAGGCGTTTGATCAGCTCGCCACTTTTGACGATGCCCGCGTCGATGATCTGCTGTGCGGTATCAATGCGCAGATCCTTTTTCTGCTTGAGCGCGCCATGACAGGCGTAACAACGTTCCTTCAGCACCGGCTTGACTTTTTCAAGGTATGTCTTCGTTTTGTCATTTTTAGCTGCGGAACTTTCCGTTCCAACATTCGCAGCCTGGGTTTGCAGACAAGCGTAGCTAGATAAGCTTAATATAATAAGAAGTTTTATGGAAGGCTTGTATTTCATGGGGGAAATGTTTTTTGCCACGGTTCAGATTTTATTCAAAACCGGATGATTAAAACGGATGTGTCGGGACAAAGCCTTGCGCGCCGCTTGCCATTCTTGCTTTAACAAAGCGGTCAGGATTTTACGGTGATCGTGTGCTGTCTCCAATGCGGCATCGCGGTCTTTGGCTTCCTTTTTGAAGATCATCGAAAAGTAGCTGCCGTGGCGTTCGAAAAAATCCCTGATGTAAAAGTTATCCGCTTTGTCGATGAAATAAACATGCAACGAATTATCAATCATAGGCTCATCCTGAGGGGTTGATGGCACACGATTGTGATCGAGCATCTGCTGCAGATCTTTTTCCACCAGTTGGGGAATCGCCAGTTCCAGTGCTTTGAGCTCGAGCGCTTCGCGTGCATCACTGAAAGCATCGAGATCTTCCTGACAGAAAACTCGCAGTCGCCAGCCGCGCCGCGGAATGTGATCCAGGATGCCGGTGCCCGCCAGGCGATGAAAAATATTGCGCACCGCCGAACGGCTGAGCCCGTATTTTTCCGCCGTAGCTTCCTCGCGCAAATAAACGGCTTCACCTTTTAAGCTCAGATCAATCAGATCGCTGGAGATCAAAGCATAAGAATCCCGCGCTCGTGTGGGTAAGGACGTTTTGCCCGGCTTGACTGCCGCGCCATTTTTACCAGGCGTTGCACGGGCCAGACGACCGTTGGAATTTTTGATCAATAAACCCTGCAGGGTTAATTGCTCCACCGCCGTGCGCACTGGGGTGAAGCTGACCTCATAATGCCGCGCCAGTGCGTTGATGGTCAAAGCTACCGGCAATTCTTGCCCTGCTTGAAGCCGCGCGGCCAAATCTTCATTGATGTATGTCGCGATGCTGATAAACACTTCTATTTGCCTTTGGCGACAAAAGCAAATTATTTAATTTCGGTTTGCTCAAAGGCTTTTCAGCCTGTTATCAGGGAAAAAGGCCAAAAAGAAGATTTTTCTTGCCATAACAAGGGGAATTGTAAAAACTGTTCAACTGAACAGTAAAAACCCACTTAATCAACAGGCTGGCAGTTCTGACTGGCAGCGTTATATGGATCTACTCAGGCAGGATCCGAAGATCAGAAAAACGACCCATCCGCATTATGGTCGCTGGGTGAGCCATTGGCTGAAGGCGGGGGGAGAGAAGAATGAAGCGGCGACGCGAAAGTTTTTCGAAAATCTGGGTAGAAAATCGGATTTGCAGGATTGGCACTATATTCAAGCAGTCGAGGCGGTTGAATTGTGGGCAAAAAAAATGGTGTCATTAGACTGGGCGGAGAATTTTGATTGGCAGGGGCTCGCGGCTCAGGCAGCAGACTTGGGGAGTTCGCACCGCACCCTCTACCGAGAGACCAAGCCTGCGTAATCCCGCACTCGTATGAATGCCGCGAGTCTGCCCTGCTCGAGTTCCAAGGACCGTCTTCCGGCTAAGGGGGAAAAAGAGGCCATTGAAGACATGGTTCAAGAGAGCCAAAAAGCGATTCGATTGGCGGGCTTGGCTGTGATGACGGAAAAAACTTATATTTCCTGGATCGTGAGGTTCTCCAAATTCAGGCTGCGACGTTTGCAGCAGAGTTTATGGGAGTTTAATCCCAAATCTCTCAGCCTCTACCTGGAATAGCTCGCTTTGGAAAGGCAAGTTGCTCCCTCAACTCAGAAACAAGCACTCAACGCCTTGGTATTATTGGCTAAAAAAGTGTATGGCATCGAAGAGCTTGAGCTCGATTATAAACCGGCCTGGAGAGGTCATCGACGCCCGCCCACAGTGATGACCCGGGATGAAGTGAAAAAAGTGATCGGTTTTTTGGAGGATCCGTGGAAATTAATTGCACAATTGATGTATGGCAGTGGTTTGAGGACGTGTGAGGTTTTAAGATTGAGAGTCAAGGACATCGATTTTGGTCAAGGAGCCATCACCATTCACGACGCAAAAGGGGGCAAGCACCGGATGGTTCCATTGCCCAATGTTTTAGAGCCGCATTTGAAGGCTCATTTGCGTCTCGCCGAAGAAAAACATCAAGCTGATTTAATAATGGGGCATGGGGAAGCGCATTTGACTGAATCCCTGCGGCGTAAGTATCCTAATGCGGCAAAGGAATGGCTCTGGCAACATGTTTTTTCTTCCGCCAAACTGTGTGCCCATCCGAGAACAGGGCACGTGGCACGACACCATTTGCATGAAAAATCACTGGGTCGCCAAGTGAAAGCGGCAGCAAACAAAGCACGAATTCCAAAAAGAATCTCCTGTCACACGTTTAGGCACTCCTTCGCTACACATCTTCTTGAGAGTGGTGTGGATATCCGAACTGTGCAAGATTTGTTAGGGCATGTCGATGTGTCCACAACGATGATTTACCTGCATGTGATGAAAAGGCCAGGAGCCGGAGCACCGAGTCCGTTGGATTTTACCTAGACGGCTTACTTTTCTAGAAAAATTAACCCAAATTTTCTTTACAAGGCCTCGCATCCAGATAAAATCGGTTGCGAAGTGTAGGAGACGAAGTCTGCCCAGACGGGTTACCTTTGCACCTATTATACAGACTGTCCAGAATAATATGTTATTGCGGACAGTTCCATATTATACTGTTAGGACTAAAATGATCAACGGCGACGACTTCTTGGATCTCGATGGCAATATTCCCGATGAGAATATTCATATTGCTATCGAATACCCCATTCCTTCGTGCGGCTATATTTCTTTCGCTCAAGATGTGTCTTGTGAGCAAGAATATATTATTTTTGAAGCTCTAGCTGGCGTGCCTACGCATCCATCACCGCTATTTCCGCCCAAAGGCTTCCCGAAGAACGCTTCTAGGCAGACTATGTCTCGATATTACCAACCAGTGATCACTTCTGAATCAGCAGAAATATGGACAGGCTACGACTATATCTTATTGAAGGATTATCAAAAAACCTATTCTCATCGGGAGCTGATCCAGCCCGAATGTCTTCCTGTATCAAATCATGGGTGGATGGTTCGACCTGATTTTCACACATCTTCCCACCTAACCGTAAGCGAGATCGAAGACGCTTTAGAGAAAGCAAGAATAGCGCCGGGGCCGCTATTGAATACAGTTCTTCTAGCGCTGAGAGCTCTCACAACGAGTTTTGGAGAACGCTGCAGAATTGTCTTCTGGTTTGAGACATTTGAGGATGTAACTCCAGCGATGGTAGACAGGTTATACGAATAGGTCCTAACAAATCGTGGCTGCGAACAGGCTACCCGCTGTGTGTTGAAATTTACATGAAAATTCAAACATTAACCTTGAACATAAAGCGCGCTCTCAGGTAGCCTGTCGTAGCACTCAAACGTTATCTGAAGAAAATGAACGCGGAACTTTGGGCGAACTTTGAAGGCGCAATAGTGCCTAATCTTGGCGAGGAAGACGATCCAGAGCTTTGGCAAGC
>JASFYY010000118.1:0-73840 GCA_045046875.1 Verrucomicrobiota bacterium
GCATACTGGATAGCAGGAAACTTACAACCAGCTACCAAGTTGCCCAACCCTTTTCCAGTGCAATCCTGAACACCACACAAAATCACGAAGAGCCGAAAAAAATGACACCTAATTGCCAAGGAGAGCATCACACAAGAGGAATGGGAGAATCTACCAGACACTCTTGTTGTGAGATTGGTTCGCTTACGAGCAAAAGGCCGCGACGGAAAAATGCGCACCATTTATTTGGCCACCACTTTAACAGATACCCAGAAGTATCCTACAGAGGAAATTGCGCTGCTTTATGCCGAACGCTGGAAAATCGAAGTGAAGTCCCGAAATATTAAAACCGGCCTGGCAGGCAAGAACCCAGAGCTCAAAAACTACGGCCAAATCCCCACCAATACCTCTCTGCCCCACGTTCAGAATCTATCGAAATATTCTCACCGCGACCACAACGGGAAGGCCGCTTAATGCAGTGCCATTCTTACCTGTCCCCTTTTAACCCCATTGACTGCCCCCCCTTTTAACCCGATACTTGTTAATTTGATATATGGGTCCAATTCAAAAGATATTCAAATATCAAATCTGGCATCTATTCTCGCTAGTGATCTTGATTCTAGCAGCAACACTATACCTGTCTAACAAACCGGCTATTCTCGATGGTGTCTTATGGGGAGTCCACACAACCACATGGTTTTACCTGGCCATGGCCACCCCCATTATTCACCAAATCTATGTTTGGCTGGTGTGGAGGTTCGAGCTTCACCTGAGAGTATTTTCAAATAAATTAGGCACAAAACAGGCATTTAGCATTTATGCGATTGGCTTTTCATTTCTTTTCATCAGTCGTTTAATCACCATTATATTTCTTGCTATAAGCAGTAAAAATACCCTGCATCTAAACCCTCTTGTTGCATATATTATTGTCGCGCTGATCACACCGCTTGTTATTTATCTTTTTTATTCAGTCAAAAAGTATTTCACGATTGCAAGGGCTTACGGGATTGACCACTTCGATAAAAACTACAATGAGCCCTATGTGAAAAAAGGAATATTTAAATATTCTAATAACGGGATGTATGTCTTTGGCCTTTTGATTCTCTATTTGCCAGGGCTGCTGTTTTTATCCGAAGCCGCACTGTTGGTCGCCCTATTCAATCATGTTTATATCTGGGTGCATTATTACTTTACTGAACGGCCAGATATGGTGGTGATTTATGGCAATGCGCCATAAAAACCCGTAACACAAATTCCCACATTTGTTTCTTCTTAACCTACGGGATACCCCTGACAAACGAAGCTAACCTTGTTTCAGCAAAGCCATCATTCCAGCCAGATGAACATCCTGCGTGCACCTCAGATAAGCTATTTCAAAATAGTCAAAAGCCTTACCATAAAGCTCAGCTGAGCGGTTATTCCCAATCAAATGCACCTGCCCTGTGGCAAACTTGCGCGCTTCGCGGATTTCATGACCAATCAGCACTCCGGAAATCAAACTGGGCAAATGTTCGGCTCTCACCCGCTTGGTCAACATGTCCGTGCGTCCGAGAAACAAATGATGCAATAAGCCCGCTGTTCGCCCCGAGTGCTCAAGCCCACGCACAAACGCCCCTTCATCAATATCCCGATCAAGACCTTCGCCACCACCGGATATCAAACTATCCTGAGTAAGTTTTTCAAAAGCCTCTCCGGTGAACCATGTGCGGAAAGAAACAATCTCTCCCGCCTGACAATTAACCCACTTACTATGAGTCCCCGGCCCACACACCGTCACCTGCTCGCCCTGCACGCCTGCCAACAAACCCAACACCTCGGTTTCCTCTCCCCGCATCACATCTGTGGTGCCATCGGCAAAATCGTGTCTCAATCCCGGCACCAAAAGAAGTTCTCCCAAGGTCTGGGTCTGCACTGGCACCAATTCACCTGCCAAGGCCTCAATCCCCATCGCTGTCCGGCAATACGGCACCTCCACCCAGCCTTCACGGCTGCCAATCATGCCACTCATCACCACCGGCAAATCCGCTTGTTGTGTTTTCCAATCACCGCACAAGGAAAACAAAACCTCTTCGAAAGCAGCTGCCTGCACATTTTTGATCCCCTTCCCACACTCCCGGCTCTCCACCAACTCCCCCTCCACTACCAATTTGGCACGCAAATTAGTCGACCCCCAATCCACCGCTATCAAAGAACTTGTCATTTTAACTCCTGAATTTTAAACTTCCGATCTCAAATATCAAATTCTACCCGGTATAATGTCTCTCCAACGAGTTTTTGATAAAGCGGCTGCTGCGCTGGATCTGCCGCTCCGCTTTTGCCGGATCATGAGTCAAGGCGATATGAAACAAAGCGTCCCCCTCATCCACCGCCGCATCCCGCGAGCAACCAATGATCACTCCGCTCTCTCGCGCCTTCACCTTACACTCTCCCCGGCCAAAAGGGTCCGCGACTATACCAAGCACCTCGCCCACTGTCACCGCCTTGCCCAACTCCTTCATTGGAGTGAAAATCCCGCCCATCGGAGCCCGCTCCCAGTAAGTTTCATCAGCCACCACCGTTTTTGTTCGGCGGCGCGTATCGACTTTACGCTCCTGGGGCAACATCGAAAGCGAACGCATCACTGACACCAGACCGCGCACACCGTAACGCACTGAAGAGTGGTCCAATCTCCCGGCCTCTCCGGCTTCGAACAACAAAGACGGAATCTCTCTAGCCAAAAGAGTCTGCCTCAGCGTGCCCTCGCGTACCGGTG
The DNA here is from genome assembly GCA_045046875.1 of Verrucomicrobiota bacterium. Taxonomy (GTDB): domain Bacteria; phylum Verrucomicrobiota; class Verrucomicrobiia; order Verrucomicrobiales; family DEV007; genus JAADHD01. Next base: position 2,732 of record JASFYY010000118.1, read on the forward strand.
ATTCAATTACCACCGGCACCCGGAAAGCCTTGGCCATTTCCATCGCTGCTTCATCATCAGGAGAAATCCGGATTTGAGGCAAGTTGGGACGGTTCACCGCTCCCGAATGCATGTCCACGGCATGAGTGCATTTTCCCACCACTTCTTCAACAAACAAACTCGCCAAACGGCCTCCCAGAGATCCCTTCGCAGACCCGGGAAACAAACGATTCAAATCACGACGATCCGGCAGATACCGCGAGCGCGCCATGAAGGCCGGCATATTCACCACCGGCACCACAATCAGATCACCTCGCAATCGTTTTAACAGCCTCATTTTCAATAACAGTCGCAATGACTCCACCCCACAGATCTCATTACCATGAATCCCCGCACTCACCATCAAACAGGGCCCTGCTTGTCGCCCCCGGGCTACATGCACCGTCATCGACAAAGGCTGATGATCGATCATATGCCCAACCGTCAACTCCAGCGTACCACTGGTTCCCGGCGCAAAAGATTGCCCGCCTAAAACCAGTGGCTCCCTCTTGATGATTTTTTTTCCTCCAGCCAAAATATCTAACCTTTACCACGGGTTCGCGTTTTGCCCACCCCCGCATGTTTTTCGATAAACGCCACAATCACTCCGGCCACATCTTTTCCTGTCGCCGTTTCGACTCCCTCCAATCCTGGTGACGAATTCACTTCCATCACCACTGGTCCGTGATTGGAACGCAACAGATCCACACCCGCCACACTCAGCCCCATGATCTTCGCCGCCCGCACCGCTGTCGAACGCTCTTCCGGGGTGATCTTCACCAAGGAAGCGGTGCCCCCACGATGCAAATTAGAGCGGAACTCTCCCTCCTTGGCTTGTCGTTTGATCGAAGCCACCACCCGGTTACCAACAACAAAACAACGCACGTCGGATCCCCCTGCCTCTTTGATATACTCCTGCGCCAATATATTCGCATTCAGCCCACGAAAAGCCTCGATCACACTCTCCGCTGCTTTCTGAGTCTCCGTCAATACCACTCCCACGCCCTGGGTTCCTTCCAGCAATTTGATCACCAGCGGAGCTCCCCCGCACAAGCGAATCAGATGTTTGGTAGCCCGCGGATCATGGGCAAAACCCGTCACCGGCAAACCAATGCCCTTGCGCGCCAACAACTGCAAACTGCGCAGCTTGTCCCGCGCCCGACTGATCGCCACCGATTCATTCAAGCTGTAAACCCCCATCACCTCGAACTGACGCACCACCGCGCAGCCGAAAAATGTGTGCGAAGCCCCGATCCGCGGAATGATCGCGTCATAACCCTTCAGTGCCTCGTCCCCGAGATAAATCATCGGCCGATGAGAAGTGATGTCCATGTGACACTTCAAATAATCGATCACTTTCACATCGTGGCCTCGCTTTTCAAAAGCTTCCAACAGGCTATTGGTCGAATACAGTTTTCTGTTCCTTGATAAAATTCCAATCTTCATCACTTCTTATCCCCGTTATAATGCGCGCTTAAATTTTTCCCCAATAGATAGGACTTGGCTGGATTGACCAGGAAATGATTTTCCAACCCCTTGCGACCAAGCAACATCCGGAATCTCATCTGCTCCCGATTAGTCAGGCTTAGCTCAACCCGCCACTCGAATCCGGCCAGACAAACACGGGTCTCAATGAACGGACGTTTTTCGATATGTCCACCTGAATCTTTCACCTCCCGAAAAGCAATCACCCTGGCTTCCCCCTGCCTGAAACAATGATGCCTTCTTTTCAAAGGATGCACGATGAAACGAACCCGGCTCTGCCCTGTCTCATCCTCAAAACATTCGTATTCAGCTGTATGCAGCGCCGAGCTGCGGGCGCCGGTGTCGATCTTCGCCTTGATCCCCGGCACATCCAGATCCGGCAAGGACACCCATTCACGCCATCCGATTTCTGTCATGACGAGGGTTAATCCTGCTTTATTTCAAAGTCGGGAATGGCCAGGTTTTTTGCCGTTTTCATCGGCCTCCGCAGCGCTTCGCGCATCCGCTGCACTTCATCCCCTGCACGACGATCGGTACAATCAGGATGCACCTCGTCACTCGCGATCAAACCCATCAGTTTCAAACAAGCCGCCGTGCTGTGTTTATACGACGCTGCACTGCCCTGCTCATTCAAGCGGAACACCGAATCCTCCAATGACTGGAACGCTTCGAACAGCTTATACACCTGGGTATCAAAATGATCTCCACCCACACCCAGCGCATGGGTTTTATCCGCACAAGAATCAAACAACCACATATCCCGCGCTGCACAGATCAAGGGGCAAGCGCTCACCCCCGCACCGATCAATAAAGGCGAACCCAAACGAATGGCGGTCGCGATGCCATAATCATCCCCACTGTGCGGAACAAAGTCCAGGCCAAGGTCACGGCACATCGCAGACCAATAGAGAAAATGGGGTTCATCGAGAGTAGAGATTTTTCCCGCGACAATTTTTTCATGCCCCGCCAGTTGATGCAACAACCAAGGTTCATAAGGCGTCGCCCAGGATACAAATGATGGCTCCAGCGCATGCACAATCATCGGCACGTTCACCTGCTCGGCAATCTCAAAATACGCATCGCGACGGCGTTCGGGATCCAGCTCGTTCAACTGGCGCGAAGTCATGATCATCACTTCAACTTTGTCAAAAGACTGGGCAATGTCGAGATGTGGACGGTACCACTCTGCTTTGAACGTATCACCCTGCGCACCCACCGCCGTGGTTCCACAAATAATCGTCGGCTCTGGAAATGAAGCCCGGAATCGCTCGATCACCTCACGGTAAAGATCTTCGGAAATTTCAAAAATGTAACCAGTATCCGCATTCAATACAAACACCAGATCCACCCCATAATACTCACCGCACTTCAGCATCCAACGCACACTGCGCTCGAATCCCTGCCAATCAGGTTTACCCTCGGCAAAAGGCAGCAGCGTCGCCACACAAATCCTCGCTTTGCGCCGATGATTCACCAATGACTCCTCAGCTGTGAAAGCCCACTGGGTCTCCGCCCAGCGAGTGGTCGGAGTCAGCTCAGCTGGATCTGAAATCAAATCCCTCATCCTTAGAGCCCTTTTATTTCCCAACCTTTACGGTAGTCATAACCTTTGGCCAGAGCATTCGCAGCATCAGAATTAGTGAATTTAGCCGCCGCATCATCCCACTGCAATTTCTCTCCCGGCAAACGCGTAGCCACCGTTCCCAACAACACCGCTTCACTCATCGGGCCACTGTAATCAAAATTCGACAGTGGTTTATCCACCTTACCAATAATAGCGTCGATCCAATTGTTAAAATGATTGCCTGCTGGCACCTGCTCAACCGGAGAGCTTTCAAACTTCGAAGTTGGGAACAGACGCGGAATACCTCCACCTCCGTGTGGAATCGCCATCGCTCCATCCGTGCCTATCACCACCGTGCCACTGCGCGGGATATTCATCGCTTCACCGACAGCCTTGGCCACCTCTGGAGGTGTTTCTTGATTTCCATCATACCAAGTGAAAACAAAATTATTGCCTCCGGTCAAATCATTGCCTGCAAATTCATATTCCACCTTGGAATTAATCGGCCAGCTATCACCGTCCACCGGTCCGGGGCCGAGTGATTTCACCGACAGCGGTGTGGGAGTCTTCAAACCCATGAACCACGGATGATAAATATGGCACCCCATATCCCCCAATGTCCCTGTACCAAAATCCAACCGCTTGCGCCACTGACCCGGGTGATATTCCCCCTTAATGTAATCACGCATTGGTGCACCGGCAATCCAGTGATCCCAGTTCAGACCAGCCGGGATTTCATCTTTACGTTTGGGCAGTGGATCCATCGATCCCCACGATTTAGGGTTCATGCTGTGAACCGAAATCACATCTCCAATCAGCTTTTTCTGTAACAAAGCCACCGCCGTCTGGTTGCCTGCACTGGATGCCACCTGGGTTCCCATCTGGGTGATGATTTTATTTGCCGCAGCAAACTCCCGCAAAGCGCGTGCTTCATGCAGCGTACGAGTCAGTGGTTTCTGACAATAAACATGTTTGCCGACCTGCATCGCACTCATCGCCATCGGCGCGTGCATGTGATCCGGCGTTCCCACTCCGGCGCAGATGAAGTTTTTCTCCTCCTTATCGAGCATCTCCTTCCAATCGGTGTAAAACTTTGCTTCGGGAAAAGCCTTACGCGCATTCAAAGCCCGGCTCGCATCCAGATCCGTCAAAGCCACCACTTTCACCGACGGGTGTTTGGAGAACTCCTTCAAATCCGCCCAGGCCCGTCCACCGGCACCAAAACTAGCCAGATGCACCGTATCATTCGGCCCCGCTCCACGCGCCGCGGTTTTCCACCCGATAAAAGGAAAAGCAAGCGCCGAGCCCGCAGTGGTTTTTAAAAATTTACGCCTTGAGGAGTTTGTCTGGGAATTCTGTTTCATATCGCCAAAACCCTTACCCCATCCGAGCCCAAGGTCAACTCTCCCTTACAAATCCGCTTTCTTCCTGATAAACTTTCTTCCTTGTAAAAAACACCTTCTCCGATGAGTTTCCATACAAACATGAAACGCGCACTCATCACTGGAATCACTGGACAAGACGGTTCCTACCTTACCGAACTGCTGCTCGAAAAAGGTTACGAAGTTCACGGCATCATTCGCCGGGCTTCCAATTTCAATACCCAGCGCATCGACCACCTCTACACCGATCCACATGATGAGAAAGGACGCCTCAAACTACACTTCGGCGATCTCACCGACTCCACTGCTCTGGTCAAGCTGCTCTACGATCTGCAACCACACGAAATCTACAATCTCGGAGCACAGAGCCATGTGCGTGTCTCCTTCGACATTCCGGAATCCACCGGCGACATCGTCGGACTCGGAACCCTGCGCATCCTCGAAGCCATTCGCGATACCAAACTGATCGACAAAGTGCGCTTTTACCAAGCGTCCTCGTCCGAAATGTTTGGCAAAGTGCAACAAAGCCCGCAAACAGAAAGCACCCCTTTCTGGCCTCGTTCACCCTACGGCTGCGCCAAAGTTTACGCCCACTGCCTGACGGTCAACTACCGCGAGTCCTACGGTTTGCATGCCAGCAGCGGTATTCTATTTAATCACGAATCGCCACGTCGCGGAGAAACCTTCGTCACTCGCAAAATCACCCGCGCCGCCACCCGCATCAAACTCGGCCTGCAAAACAAACTTTACCTCGGCAACCTCGACGCCAAACGCGACTGGGGTTATGCCAAGGAGTATGCACAAATGATGTGGCTGATGCTGCAACAGGATCAACCCGATGACTACGTGGTGGCTACTGGCGAAACCCATTCCATCCGAGAATTTTGTGCAGAAGCTTTTGCTTTACTCGATCTCGACTGGGAAAAATATGTCAAATACGACAAAACCTACGAACGCCCTGCCGAAGTGGATTCACTTATCGGCGATGCCAGCAAGGCCAAAGAAAAACTCGGCTGGAATCCTCAGGTGAAATTCAAAGACCTGGTTCGCATCATGATCGATGCAGACCTTGAACTTGCTACTCAAGAGAAAGCTTACAAAAAAACAGACCAACAACTCAATGATCATGAAAACCGATGATCTAATTTATGTTGCCGGCCACAAAGGAATGGTCGGCAGCGCCATCATGCGTCAACTGGAGTCGAACGGCTACCACAACACCCTCACCGCCACTCACCAACAACTCGACCTCACTCGCCAAACCGACAGCGAAGATTTCCTCGCAAAACATCAGCCCGATGTCGTCATCATCGCCGCTGCCAAAGTCGGCGGTATTCTCGCTAATGACACCCAACCCGCTGACTTCCTCTACGACAACCTGAGCATCGCCAACAACCTGATCCACGCGGCCTATCAAACCGGAGTCAAACGCCTGCTCTTTCTCGGTAGCTCTTGCATCTACCCGCGCGAAGCTGAACAACCGATCACTGAGAACTCCCTGCTCACCGGCCCGCTGGAAACCACCAACGAAGCCTACGCCATCGCCAAGATCGCCGGCCTCAAACTATGCGAATTCTATCGCCGCCAGCATGGCTGCCTGTTTCACTCCGCCATGCCCTGCAACCTCTACGGCCCAGGCGACAACTACCACCCGCAGAACTCCCACGTCATCCCCGCTCTCATCCGGCGTTTTCACGAAGCAAAGGTCAACGCCGCGCCACAAGTCACCTTGTGGGGTAGCGGAACCCCTCGCAGGGAGTTCCTTCACTCCGATGATCTCGCCGCAGCCATCCTGCAACTGCTCAACCTTGATGACCCTCCGAATCTGGTTAATATCGGAGCCAGCCAGGATCTACCCATCCGCGAACTCGCAGAACTGATCGCTGAAGTTATCGGCTACCAAGGAACCCTCGTGCAAGACCCGGGTAAACCCGACGGCACTCCCGCCAAACTGATGGACTCTTCTTTGATTCGTTCACTGGGCTGGAAACCCAACATCACTCTATTAGAAGGTCTGCAATCCACTTGCCAAAACTTCGTCCGCGATATCATCTGATCTCAAAATTTGCATTTACCCCTCAAATCGTCCAAATTCCAAAATACTCATGAAAAAAATCACCCACTTCTTCGCGCTCACTGCGGCTTGCGCACTCGCACTCAACTTCTCCGCCCCTCTTCAAGCTCAAAACAAAAAAGCTAAAACCTGGGAGACAGAAAAAGCAGCCAAACTGAAACCGGCCACTGCCGAAGAAAAAGAGAAAATCACCGCAGCCATTCCTACCAAAACCACCGCCCAGCCTAAAAAGGACCGCAAGCTATTGATCTTCTACCGCTGTGAAGGTTACATCCACGCCGCGATCAGCATCGCCAATCATGCCATTCCGGAAATGGGCAAAAAAACCGGAGCCTACACCGCTGATGTCAGTGATGATTACGCTGTTTTCACCAAGGACAACCTGGCCCAATACGACGCCATCCTTTTCAACAGCACCACCCACCTCAAATTCCCCAAACCCGAACAGAGAGCCGCGATTCTCGATTTCATCAAACAAGGCAAAGGCATTGTCGGCATCCACGCCGCAGGCGATTGTTTTCACGCCTGGCCGGAAGGCGCAGCGCTGATGGGAGGACTGTTCAGCGGCCACCCGTGGACAGCCGGAGGCACTTGGGCTTTCCGTCTCGACGAACCCAAACATGTTCTTAACCAAGCCTTTGGCGGCAAAGGCTTCTGGCATCAGGACGAAATCTACCAGTACCAACCCACCACCTTTGCCGGACCGGAAAACCTGCGCATCATCGTCAGTCTCGACATGACAAAAAAAGACGTCTCCGACAAACTCAGTGATCCCAAGCTCGACAAACACAACAAGGCCTTCAAACCCGGCAAACGCGAAGTGCCTGTTACCTGGTTACGCGAATACGGCAAAGGCCGCCTCTTTTACACCAACCTGGGACACAACAAACAAACTTACTGGGCAGCTGATGTGATGCAACATTACCTGGACGGCCTGCAATACGCATTTGGAGATCTCGATGCCGATGCAACTCCGACCGCAAAGGCGGAAAAAGTTGAGCCCGCTTTAGCTCCTGCTAAAGCACCTTGATTTGGCCCTGCCAAATCTGTCGTATTGCTCGCTTGATCGGTCGGATCTGTCTGATAGAACAAATCCGACTGGTTTCCATACCGTTCTCACGGCTGACCACGCATCATTCAATTCCCTTCACGGTTTTATAAACCGTGAACCCCCGGCGCTTGTAATTGACCAACGCGCTCTGGTGATCCCGAGTGCAAGTGTGCAACCAAACCCGCCGCGTTCCACTGAGTGACCAGGCAGATTCAATCGCTGTCGTTACCAACGCACCGCCCAATCCACAAGCCACATATTCCGGCAGCAATCCGAGCTGAACAATTTCCACATCACCACCCTGCTGCGACTCGATCTCAAAATAACCAGCAGGCTGACTATCCACAGCAATGACTCCCGTAGTCAAAGCTTTGCGATTGACATAGGCATGCCATTGCTCATCCGACCACTTCAAGCGTTCTGTCCATTGCCAGTCCCCTCCGACTTTCTGGTAGAACTGCCGATTCACATCAGGCGCCGCCTCTTCCAGAATCGTAACAGCGAAATTCGATGGCCCCGCTTTCACGCACAAGACTTCCCGATCCAACATTTCCAAATAAAAGGTCGTCAACTCACTCATCACAGCTCAAAGCTACATCGGTCAGTAAATTAAGGCAAATTCGGTATAAATGTCGCCCCAAATACCTAAACAAACCTTTTTTTGAGACAATAATCCTAAAATCTGAGCAGAACAGCCTAGAGTTCTCTGTCTAGATCGGCTTTTGTGAGCTATCTTTGAGAATCCCCCTCGTTTCCCCTGCTCCTATGATATTCCGTTCTTCACTAGCTTCGTTTTTTGCCTCTGCTTTTTTCATCAGCACCTCACTGTCTAGTCTTGCTGCTGCCCCAAAAAGCGAATCCTTTTTTGAATCCAAAATTGCGCCCATTCTCGAAGCGAATTGCCTCGAGTGTCACAACAGCAATGTCAGCAAAGGAAATTTGTCACTGACATCCCTCAAGGAAACACTTGCTGGTGGCGAAGATGGCCCAGGGTTGATTCCATCCAATCCCGACAAAAGCCGCTTGGTCCAATACATCAGTGGACCGGATCCGGACATGCCTAAAAAGAAGGACGCCCTTTCTGCCGATCAAGTGAAACTGATTCGCCAGTGGATTGCCAAAGGAGCCGACTGGCCCATGCAAGTGGTGCTGCGCGAAAAATCCAAAGGCGATAAATCCTGGTGGGCCTACATTCCACTCTCGGACAAAAAACCGCCCTCCCCAGCTAAGCTCCCTCCCGAATGGAGCCTCAACCCGATTGACCGTTACATTTTTGCCGGACTGGCAGAAAAAAAGCTCCAACCCAACCCGCCGGCTGACCGCCACGCGCTCATCCGCAGAGTGACTTACGACCTCACCGGACTGCCTCCCACTGCAAAAGAAATCGATACTTTTGTCAACGACTCCGGCCCCACCGCCTACCGCCAACTCATCGAACGGTTGCTCGATTCACCTGCTTATGGTGAACGCTGGGGGCGTCACTGGTTGGATGTGATTCGTTTTGGTGAAAGCATCGGTTTTGAGCGTAACGGCATCATCGACAATGCCTGGCCCTTCCGTGACTACGTGATCAAATCATTCAACGACGACAAACCCTTCGACCAATTCACCCTGGAGCATCTTGCTGGTGACGTCATAGCTCCCAACAATCCTGCCATCGAAGTTGGCACGACTTTTCTAGTCTGTGGCCCTTTCGACAATGTCGGCAATCAGGACCTTGTTCAGAAAGCCCAGATCCGCGCCAATACGATTGATGAAATTGTCCGCGCCACTGGCGAAGCTTTTCTCGCTACCACCATCGGATGCGCCCGCTGCCACGACCACAAATTTGATCCTGTGAGGCAGGAAGATTATTACGCTCTTTATGCCACCTTCGCCGGTGTCAAACACGGTGCCCGTGTCATCGCGCCCGCCAAAGACAAAAAAGCACGTGCTGACAAACTGAAATTACTCACCGATAACAAAAACAAGCTCAGCAAAGAAAAATCTTCCCTGGAAAATAGCGTCATGGCTCGGGCGGAAAAAAAGGCATCCAGCTATGACGCCGCTTATACCCGCCCCGCAACCGAGCGTTACGGAACCGAAGAAACCTTTGCTCCGGTCAAAGCAAAACACCTGCGATTCACTTCTGAAGGTTTAGACACCAATCCCAACGCAAGCTCGGGTTTTCGTCTCGACGAATTTGAAGTCTGGACCTCCGGCAAAAAAACACGCAATGTTGCCCTCGCTAGCAATGGAGGAAGCGCCGAAGGGAAAAGCCGCATCGCCGGTGACTTTGCAGGAGCTTACGGAGCACAGCTCACTATCGACGGTAAATTTGGAGCTCGCTGGGTGGCATCTTCACCGCAACTGACCATCACCTTCGCAAAGCCTGAAACCATCCAACGGGTCTTCTTCTCCAGTGACCGGCTCAAACAGCTGGTCAAACACAGCAAAACCACCTTCGTCGGAGAATACCGCATTGAAATTTCAACCGACGGCAAAAACTGGACCGAAGTCGCCAACTCCCACGACCGCAAAGCGGCCACTGCCGCCCAACGAAAAAAACGTTTCCTCAAACTAGAAACCCAAGCCGATGAAGGCAAACGCCTTGCCGCCATTTCCGCCGAACTCAGAAAAACCGAAACCGCCATCACTGCTCTTCCAACCCTTCCCTCTTGGTGGGTCGGACAGTTTGCCGAACCTCCTGAAAAGAGTTTCCACGTTTTTATCGGTGGCAGCCCCCAACGACCGGGCGCCAGCGTATTGCCCGCCAGCCTCTCAACCTTGAGCGAAGTCACGCCCTCATACCAATTAAAAAACGAAAGCCCGGAAAAAGAACGCCGCCTGGCACTGGCAAAATGGATCATCAACCAAGACAATCCGCTCACCCCACGGGTGCTCGCCAACCGCCTGTGGCATTACCACTTTGGCACTGGCTTGGTGGATACTCCCAGCGACTTTGGTTATATGGGATCCAAACCCACCCACCCCGAACTGCTCGACTGGCTCGCCCGTCGAATTCATCAAACCGGCTGGCGTCTGAAAGACGTGCACCGTGACATCCTGCTCTCCCAAACCTACCAACAGTCCTCCGCCTACCGCAGCGACGCCGCCAAGGTCGACTCTGATTCCCGCCTCTTGTGGCGCTTCCCTCCCCGCCGCCTCTCCGCAGAAGAAATCCGCGATACGCTGCTGACCCTCTCTGGCAAGCTCAACAACAAAATGGGCGGCCCCGGCTTCCGTTTATACCAATACCTGGTGGACAACGTATCAACTTACGTCCCGCTCGACCACCACGGCCCGGAAACCTGGCGACGCTCGGTTTACCATCAAAACGCCCGCGCCGCTTTTGTCGATCTGCTCTCCGAATTCGACTGCCCCGACAATGCTTTTGCCACCCCGAGGCGTTCTTCCACCACCACACCCTTACAGGCGCTCACCCTGATGAATCATAGCTTCACAGTTGAAATGGCTGGATTTTTCGCCCAGCGACTGAAACAAAAAAACGTCGCCGCGCAAGTGGATGAAGCTTTTTTGCTCGCCTACGGCAGACCTCCCGCCACAAAGGAAAAACAAGCCGCCACCCAACTCATCCAACAACACGGGCTCACCGCATTCTGCCGTGCCTTGCTCAACTCCAACGAATTGATCTATCTCAACTAATTTCCTGTATTACCGACATCCTGCCGATAATTTCCCCGCCATGACACCGGAAAAACCTCAGCTCATGAACATCCCTCCCCACCTCCAATCCCGCCGCGATTTTCTGGGAAATATCCAGACCGGTCTGATGGGCATCGCCCTGTCCGACCTGCTGCAAACCGATGCCAGCGCCACGACTTCATCAACGGTTGCCCAGTGGTTACCTGGACGCGGAAGCTGCCACCACCACCCCAAGGCCAAACGGGTTTTGCAAATTTTCTGCCCCGGAGCGGCCTCGCACATGGATCTGTGGGAGCACAAACCCGAGCTCGACAAATGGCACGGCAAACCCCTTCCCGGTGAAGAAAACCTGGTTTCTTTTCAGGGCAAAAATGGCAACTTGATGAAATCCCCCTGGCCTTTCATCAAACAAGGGCAATCCGGCAAAGCGATCAGCAGCCTACTTCCCCACCTTGGACAACACGTCGATGACATTGCCTTCATCCACTCGATGCACTCCGACACCAATACCCACGGCCCCGGCTGTGTGTTCATGAATACTGGCCAACCCACCGAAGGCTTTCCCAGTGCCGGAGCCTGGCTCAGTTACGCTCTAGGCAGCGCCAATCAAAATTTACCTACTTACATCTGCATCCCCGACATCCGCGGCGAGCCGCCTAACGGCAAAGCCAACTGGAGCAACGGCTTTTTACCCGCCCAGCATCAGGCCATCGTGATGAACGCCCAACAGCCCATCCGCAACCTGACCCTGCCCGCTGGTATCAACGCCAAACAAGAATCCGCCTCGCGTGATTTTCTTCGCCAACTCAATCAACAACACATCGAACGCAATCCCGGCAACTCCAATCTGCAAGCCCGCATGGCCTCCTACGAATTGGCTGCCCGCATGCAACTGTCCGCGCCCGAGGTCTCCGATCTCAAATCCGAGCCCAAATCCATCCACAAACTTTACGGCACCGAAGATCCCAACCGGCTCAAATCCGCTTACGCCAAAAACTGCCTGCTCGCCCGCCGCTTCCTCGAACGCGGCGTTCGTTACGTCAATCTCTATTGCTCGTCCCGCGCCTCTGGCGTTGATGGGCTGCTCAACTGGGATGCCCACAAAACGCTCAAATCCGACTACGAACGCCACTGTCCGGTTCTCGACCAAGCCACCGCAGCTCTGCTCACTGACCTCAAACAGCGCGGCATGCTCGAAGACACTCTCATCCTTTGGACCACCGAATTTGGACGCATGCCAACCCATCAGGCGGGCACCGCTGGACGCGACCACAACCCCGACGGTTTCACCTGCTGGATGATGGGAGGCGGCATCAAAGGTGGCACCAGTTACGGATCCACCGACGAGTTCGGTCGCCGTGCACAGGACAAACCCACCACCGTCTGGGATTTCTACGCCACAGCACTTCACCTGCTCGGTTTCGATCACGAAAAACTCAGTTACTACAACAACGGCCTCGATCGACGCCTAACCGGCGTAGAAGGAAATCTAATCCGTGGGATCATGGCCTGACCTCGTCCCGATTTGTTCACAATTTTCCTGAGATTTTAAGAAGCTTGACCTTCTGACGGTTGTATTCTGACGCAAAATAAAACGCGGCTAGATTGAAATTACGATGCGCATCACTGACAATCGCGTCAGAAGTTCCTTTGATATGTTTCACTCCATGCTTCTCCGCCACCAACTTCCCCACTTCAAAATCCAAACCAGGGTAATACAGACTATAACTGCTGGCTGAAAATATCCCGTAAGAAGCCCGCTCAAAGTCAGTTACTGCCTCTTTGACAGCTTTCTTAGCTTCAAACTCTCTGGTTCGACGGCGATAACTTGCATCGCTCGCGCCATCTGAACCTCCCTGCCCTTGATTCAAGTCCGCACAGCCTTGAAAAACAAAAATCACCAGTAGCGAACAATAGACCCATGCAAATTTCATCACCGACTTCTCTGTCCCTTCATGATTAAAATCATCATCTTTGCGCTCTTTGCGCCTTTGCGAGAAACCCTCATCCCATTCCCAATCGGATCTCACTTCCCCTTCTTCCCATAACCCTTCGCCGGGGTTCCATCTTCCTGCAGCTTGCCGCAAGTCCACAGCAAACCACGCGTCAATAAATCCAGATAGACCGGATCCAACATCGTCTCATTGTGATGCCCAATCGTCGTTCCAAAGGTTTTACAGCCTTTGTATTCGTTCACCCAAATACAAGTCTGCGCCGCTTCTGTTGAAGGGATCTTCCCCTCCGCCAAAGCCGTCGCCGAGTCCCATACCTTGGCATCGGGATGAGCTTTCGAATTGGTATTATAAAGCTCCCCCTGCGGCGTCACCCAATCATCCGGCAAAGCCTTGATCACCGGATGCGTTTTATTTAATTTAGCCAGCTTGATCGGACTCTTTTTGCCGTGATTAAAAGAACTCACTCCAATCAATTTACGGTATTCGTCCGTCTTCGCCGCACGATAGGAATGCATCGAACAATGCAATACCACCACTCCCACTCCGTAATCCGTATGAGCCTTGACCATCGCGTTGACAAAATCGTCATCCGCCACTCCGCCATAACACTCATTATGAACAATCACATCATAATCCTTGGCCCAATCCTTTTTTTTGTAGATCCCAATCTGATGCTCCCGCCCCTCAAATTGCTCGTAAACCAAATCCCACACCACCTTGGCCCGCTCGCTCACCCCGTCCATGATGATGCGTTTCTGCATATCATAATCATGACAACAACCCCCGGTGATCAACAAAGCTCTAATCGCAGCTGGACCATCTGCTTTCTTTTTTTTCTGCGCCTGCAGATCCAGAGTCGTCAACAAAGTGAAAGAAAGAAACAATAAAATATATACAGGGAGTCTTTTCATAAATCTTCTTTCCCACGAAATCGATCTCTTTGCAAGTAACCTCTCACCGCGGTAAATAACAAAGTAAATACAGCCAGTTGAGCAGTAACAACACCGTGATCACAACTCCCCACCACTTGCCCGGCTTGCTTGCTGTCTGACTGACACCTCCGCCCGCCCCAACTTGATACCTCGCCAACTTGATCGTGCTCACGGTCCAGACAAACCACAGCACGATCACTGCCACCGCCAACACCACCAACGGATTAAAGCCTGCAGCCTCGCCAAGCTCCCCTCTGGACAAAGCCTTCATCGCCCGTGTCCCTCCACAGCCTACACAAGGCACCCCCGTCAACGTGCGCAGCGAACACTGTGGAGCCTTCACCGGCCAGGCATCATAAGTTCTTGCTGCGAGCAACAAAAACACTACCGCCAACAAACTCACCGACGGAGCCACCAATCGATCATAACGCATATCACTGATCCCCTGATTCAAGCGCACGCAAGCGCTGTCGCCCGAATACACCTTCGTAAAAACACGCCAGAGCCAGCATGCTCCAAGGCAGGGTAAAAAACAGTCCCACACAAATCATTACAGTTCCCATCAGGCTCACCAATCCAAGCAACATCCCAAATAACATACAAGCAAACCAGTGTTTGTTTACCGCCTTCATGCTCAGTGACATTGACGACCAGAAATCTATTTTTTTATCGACACACAACAAACCCGCAAACATCCAAGCCACATTAATATAGATTAAAGGTATAAGCAGAACAATCACTCCGAGAACCACGATTGAAACACCTGCCACCTCGGAGAACTTATCAATCGCGACCGTGCCACCCAATATCACTAAAATACCCGGAACCATAACTGCCAACATAAGTAATCCTGACACCAAAGCCATAAGAATCAGCTGCCAAAAATTACGACTGAACCCTGAAAAGCTGTCTTCCATTCGAGCACTCTTCCCGCGCACTTTAAGCAGCATATAATAGGAAAGCCCCGCAAACAGCGGAGTGGCCAGCAATCCACCAAAGGGGGCCTGGGAAGCCACCGAATAAATAATCAATATGACAGCAGTAACACCCACCATCGGCCAAAAGTCTGCAGTGTACAACTGCCAGGCCTGATTAAAATACCGACTTGCGCTCGGATCATAATCACCCACATCCTCACTGCCTTCGACCTCGCTGCCCTCCATCAGATGTTGAACAAAATCCTCTCGATGATCAGGCAAAATCCAGCGTTCGCCATAAGGAACCATTTCACTCTTGGGTCTCACCTCTCCCGAATGAGCGCATACCGCCAGTTCCTCCCCTTGCTCGTTTTTTAAAATGTCCGCTTTTTCCAGCGGCATCCAATCAGCCAATCCTTCCCGCCACACCAAACTCGTCAAACTCAGATCCCCCGCCTCGAATAGGCGCACCAAATCAGCCGCATCTACCGGCCCGTTTTGTTTGCCTGCTTTTTCATAATACCATTCCATTGAATTCAAGATACGGAATCTAACGCAAAAGAAAACTTAAATCACCTAATACCCCTTCCTTACTTCACCACCTCTGCCAGAGGCTTGCGAAGTTGATTCATCAACACGTCATAACCCCGCATCGTTAGATGAGTTCCATCCACCGTCAGCCCCCGCTTCCACGTTCCTGCTGTGGTCAAAAAACTATCGTGCACATTCAAAAAATCAATTTTACCCATCACCTCCAATTCACTCAAAGCCTGATTGGTTAAACGCACACTCCCTCTCAAAGCAGAACTCTGATCATAACCGTTTGGTAAGATCGACAACAACAAAACCCGACTCCGAGGCAACTTCAACTGAATCACTTTCAACACCGCAGCCACTCCTCGCGCCACATCTTCAGGTTTGTCCGGTGGTGATTTGGATAAATTATTCGTGCCCAACATCAGCACCACCAGCCCGGGCTGAATTTTCTCAAGCCCGCCATTCTTTAATCGCCACAGAATATTCTCCACCCGATCCGCCGCCATCCCCAGATTGGCCACCTTTTTATCATGAAACTCCAAGAGCCAAACCGGCGATCCTTCGTTGCTCCAAAATTCCGTCAAAGAATCTCCGACAAAACAAATCTCCGGTTTCACCGCATCCGCCTGACGGCTCAAGCGATTCGCCTTGCCCCCCCATCCCGAACTTTTCCCCGGCTCAGCTTTCCAAGGTTTTGATTCACTCTCGACAGCAAATCCACCATCGACAGCCAGCACCCCAACACACCAAACCAAAAAAAAGCGGACTAAAAAGTCCGCTCTCTTTGTAATTGTAAAATCAAGCTCAGTCACATCCACATCCTCCACCGCAACAACCGTCTTTGGCATTCATTTCTTTTTCCGTCGGAACCTTGCCGTTTTCGATCGTTTTAGAAACGTATTTTGACACCTTCTGGTGCAAGGAATTCAATTCACTCTGCGCACTCATGAAGCTTTTCACCTTCAAATTCTCATCCGCAGCTTTACGCAAGGTTTCGTATTCGTCCAAATCAGCATCCGTCACTTCCGCGCCGGAATGTTGTTTCTGATGCATTTCCTCCCCCTTTTGGGCAAAGTTCACATAAACCTCTTTAGAGGCCGGATCATCAAGCAGAGATTCAATCGATGCCACCCGCCCACGGTATTCTTCGTCCGCGAGAATGGTTTCACACAAGTCCTGGATTTTTTCGTCAATAGTTGTTTCAGCAGTCAGCGTTTGCATTACCCTACATAGCCCACTTTCACCGCTACCGCAAATCAATCACTTTGATCAATTTCTCCCTTTGGTAAAAGCCCAGTTTCCTGTAGTTTCCCATTTACCAAAAGCCAAACCCTATACCCATGAAACCTTCATCCTTTCGCGCCACCCTGCTCGCTGCATTCATCATGACAAGCCAATCGCTGCCCGCTATTCCCATTCATACCACCGCAAAAGAACTGCCGCACATTCCCCTGTGGCCCAAGGCCGCGCCCTACTCCCACGGTGACAGCGGCAGCGACCAACCCTTCTTCGACATCTATCTGCCCGAAGAAAAACTGCGCAACGGTGCGGCCGTCGTGGTCTGCCCCGGCGGAGGATACGGAGGGCTCGCCCTCGATCACGAAGGCAAACAGATCGCCGAGTTCTACAACGCCTTCGGCGTCACCGCCTTTGTTTTGCATTACCGCCTCGGCCCCCATAAATATCACTTCCCCACCCAACTTGCCGATGTGCAACGAGCTATGCGTTTTGCCCGCAGCCAGGCCCAGAAATACCACATCGACGCCAAACGCATCGGCGTGATGGGTTTTTCCGCCGGCGGCCACCTGGCTTCGATGGCAGCCACCAAGTTTGATGAAAAAGCTTACCCGGCCAGTGATGCCATCGACCAGGTATCCGCTCGACCGGATTTTGCCGTACTTTGTTACCCGGTCATCACCATGGATCCGGAATTCACCCACAAAGGCTCACGCAAAAACCTGCTCGGCCCGGACAAAAACGACGACCCCGAAGCGGCCGACCACGTCTCCTCCGAACTCAACATCACCGCCCAAACTCCACCGACCTTTCTCTTCCACACCAATGAGGACACCGCCGTACCAGCGGAAAACTCAGTGCGTTTCTACCTCGGTCTGCGCCAGCACAAAGTCCCTGCTGAGCTTCACATTTATCAAAAGGGACCTCATGGAGTCGGGCTGCAAAAAGGCGACCCCATTCTTGGCACTTGGGGCGGGCATCTCAAGGACTGGTTGCGCACTAATGATTTCCTCGCTCCGGCAGGGAGCCCCAAACGAGTCGCCGTCTCGGGTAAAGTCTCGCTCAACGGCACGCCGGTCAGCTGGGGCTCGATCACCTTCACTCCTGAAGATCCGAACCTGCCCTTCACCTCGACCGTGGTGCGTGGCGGAAAGTTTCGCACTACCGCTGACAACGGCCCCGCCGCGGCGCCCTCTCTCATTTCCTTCGAAGCCTCAATCTGGGATGCCACCCACCAAACAGAAGACCGTGTCATACAATGTGATCGTTTGTCACAAAACGACCCGCAACCGTTATCCCTCGATGTCGCCGCCCGAATGAAAGCGTTGCAATTCGAACTGACGCAAACAAACTGACCCGAACTTCCTCATGCAAAAAATCCTCATCACCTTGCTACTGGCCCTGAACCTCACCCCACTTCCAGCTCAGGAAGCTTCCCCCTCGGCCAAAGCCCGTGAGCTGATCAACGCTGGAGGGGGAGAAATCGCGCTTAACAAATCCGTTCCCGGAAAAATCAAAATCACCGGTGATCAAGCTTTTGCCCTGCTCAACGATGCCAACGCCAACATCATCGCCGCCGCCGGAGCCTCCGGCAAAGGCCGGGTGATCGCCTTCAGTCATGGCAGCTTTTTAGTTGGCGACCTGCTTGATCAAAAACCCGTTACAGACTTCACATCAAACGCTTTCCGCTGGGCAGGTCATTCCTCGAAACCTAAGATCGGCCTGCAAACTTCGATGAAAAAACTAGGCGAATCTTTACAAGAACAAGGATTCAAAGTCACCTTCATCCAAGACCAGCAACTCTCCCGCGCTTTGAAAAAATTGGATGTTTACGCCACCATTGGGCACAGCTTGAAAGACGACAAAGCGATCAAGGCCATTCAAGAGTTCGTTGCCAAAGGCGGCGGCCTGATCACCGCCACCACTCCTTGGGCATTTGGCAACAAATACCCGGACTATTCCACTTTCCCCGGCAATCAAATCATAGCCGCAAGCGGTCTGGTTTACCTGCCTAACGGCACGGCTGGCAAAGGCCCTATTATTATCAATCCCAGCACACCAGGAGGCAAAGCTATCGCCGCAGCGCACCAACTCACCAAAAATCACAAAAACCTAAACCCCTCCGAACGCAGAGAACTGACCGCTCAAGTCGGCGAAGGCAAACACCTCACTGGATCCAGTTTGACCGAATTCCTACAAGCGCTCGACCAACTCGAACGGGAAACAGGCTTAGTGGTCCCTAGCAAAGAAAACCCCATCCAACCAGCCAGCAGTGGCAGCTCCCCCAATCTCGCTGAAACCATCATCCGTGTGCGCGACCACATCAATCAAAATGCCCCCGCCCGTTTCATCACCAAAATACCCGCCGCCGATGACTACCCCGGGGCCATTGCCAAAAACACCAAACGCATCAGCCAAACCTTGACCATAGACGGAAAATACCGTGGCTGGCTTTCCGGTCGTGGTGCCGGCGCCTGGGCTGCCAAGGAAATGCGCGCCACCGGAATCTACGCGCCACCCGGCGAACTCATCAAAGTCACCTTCCCCGAACAACTGGTCAACAAAGGCTTCGAAGTGGTCATCGGCGCCTACGGCGGCAGCCTGCTCAACAAAGACAAATGGACCCGCTACCCACGTCTGCGCAATGAATTTGATATTGATAAAACCATCACCGCCGCCGCCAACGGACTCGGCGGACTGGTCACCATCCGCGTGCCGCGTGACGCGGACTACCCTGCATTCAAGATCACCATCGAAGGAGGTGTGCGTGCGCCCCTCTATGTGCACGGCAAAACCAAACTCAGTGACTGGAAACAAAGCATCCGCAAATACCCCGCACCATGGGCCGAACTCGTCTCCGACCGCATGATCATCGCGCTGCCCTCCGAATACATCCGCAAACTCAACGACCCTGACAAGGTGATGGAAATCTGGAACGACATCATCAACACCGCTGCAGAACTGGTGGTCGTGGATCGCAAGGACTATCGCGCTGAACGCCTGGTATTCGAACGCCAACTCTCTGCCGGTTACATGCATTCAAGTTACCCGGTCGCCGCCCACCTTGATAAAAATGCGGTGCAAGCCGTCGATGCCCGTGACCTGCGCAAAAACGGCAACTGGGGATTTTTTCATGAATACGGCCACAACCATCAACACGATCTCTGGGCTCTACCCGGAACCGGGGAAACCACCTGCAACCTCTGGTCGGCTTACATTTACGAAAAGCTGATTGGCAAAAAAAACACCGACACCCATGGAGCCATAAAATCCGACAAGCGCAAAGAACGTCGTGAAGCTTATTTCAAGGGAGGTAGGAAATTTAATCCCGACTGGAGCATGTGGACCGCCCTGGACACTTACTTGATGATCCAGGAAGAATTCGGCTGGGAGCCCTTCAAAAAACTCTTCGACGAATACAACCATCTGCCTAAATCAGAGTGGCCAAAAACCCAACAGGAAAAAAACGATCAGTTTGTCATCCGTCTCTCCAAAGCCTGCGACAAAAACCTCACCCCCTTCTGGCAAGCCTGGAACCTACCACTCACAGATAAAGTCGCCGCAGCAACCGCCGACTTGCCAAAATGGGAAAACCATCCGGTGGAGAAATACGTCAAGCCTTAACCAAGAGGCCGACATCATTTTAAACCACCCTTTTGGGCTCCATAAAGGACTACTAAAAAATCGAACACCTGCGCCCTTCGGCTTGTCTGACACCTTAGTCATCCATTGTTGAACCCTTGTGCAAAATCGCCATGGAACACTGGACTCAATCCACTGCTCTGCCTGCATGCCCTTACATCCTTTTATCATCTCTGCGCAAAAAATCGCTGCATGGCTGTGCCTGCTCACGCTCTTGCTCGGGTCAGCCCCCTCTCTCTCTGCGATTGAAAAAAACACCCTCTCCGCAATGGAACTGATGCGTGACGAATGCCTGCGCTGTCACAAAAAAGAGAAAAAAAAGGGTGGCCTGCTGCTCACCTCCCGCCAAGCTCTACTCGATGGCGGAGATACCGGCCCGGCCATCGTGCCTGGCAAAGCTGTCGACAGCTTCCTGCTCGAAGGCTTGGAGGCCGAGGCCGATCCCCACATGCCTCCCAAAAAACAACTCAGCAAAAAGGAGATCGAAATGCTCTCACTTTGGATCAACCAAGGCGCTGCCTGGGATGCCAAAACCCTCGCCAAAATAAAAGCCCCACCTGCACCCAATGCCAAGGACCTCGCCGCATTGCCCTCATCCTACCGTCCTGTGCTCACCATGGCCTTGTCACCAAATGCCAAAACCCTCGCCACCGGTCAGGGCGGAGATATTGTGTTGTTTGACTTCCTCCAGGCAGATGCCAAGCAAAAAACCAAAACACGGCTGCAAAAAAAGAGCACCCTGCCCGCCCACAAAGATGCCGTGCAATCGCTGATATGGTCGCCCGATGGCAAAAAACTCGCTTCGGGAGCTCATCGGGAGATTCGCATCTGGCAACCCGGTCAGGACAAAGCGCTGTTCACTCTCAATGACAAACTGAACGGACGCATCACCGTTCTAACCATCACTCACGACAACAAAACCCTGCTGGCCGCCGATTCCATTCCATCGGTGAATGCTGACATCCACATCATCGATCTGGCATCAGGCAAAATACTGCGCACCATCAACAAAGCACATGCCGACACCATTTTCAGCATCAGCCTCAGCCCCGACAAAAAACATTTTGCCACCGTGTCCGCTGACAAGCTGATCAAAATCTGGGATCTCTCAACTTGGAAAACAGTTGCCACCCTTGAGGGCCACACCGGATTTGTACTGGCCGCCGCTTACAGCCCCAAAGGGGATCGCCTCGCCACCAGTGGCGACGATGAAGTGATCAAAGTCTGGGACATCAAAAGCAAAAAACAGTTACAATCTTTCGGCTCCAAGCTCGCCGGCCCCATCACCGGTTTACGCTGGATTTCAGATCCTGAAAAAGTGAAAAAGAAAGCCGCGGAAAAAGACAAAAAGAAAGCGGCCAAGATCAATACCGATAAAATTTTTGCCATCAGCGAAGATGGCCGTCCCCGAACCTACGGAGACCTCGTCCTGCACGACGGTGCCCAACGCTCCACCGGGGCCCGGGAAAAAGCCTATACGGCGCAAAAAGAATCGCTGGCCACCCTGGCCGTCGCCACATCAAAAGACAGGAAAGCCCCGTTCCCCTTCCTCTTCGCCGGCTCCGACAGTGGATCACTCTTCATCTGGGACGCCGCAGGCAAGCTGGTTTTCCAACAGCATCCCAATGATCAGGTTGCCGATTCCACCGCGGGGGAAAAATAAAAGCTGCTGAGAAATAAGCTTTTTCCTCTTGTCGAATGAAAGCAGGTTGATCAAAAGCCGGAAAGTGCTACTCTTGCGTCTTCCCCGCCGAAAAAGCTCACAGATCATCAATCCAAGAGCCTGAATGTCTGGCAAAAGCGCGATTAGCTCAGGGGTAGAGCACCTGCTTCACACGCAGGGGGTCGCAGGTTCAAATCCTGCATCGCGCACCAGCCTTCGCTTCGAATGACAAATTCGAAAGAAAGACTGCCGCGCCGTAGCCTACAAGGCGAAGGCGGGCGATTTTAGGGCCTACGTAAGTCTGAAGCTACGGCTCGGCAGGCAGGCTCTCCTCCAAAGATTGAGGACAAGAGTATTTTTTTAGTTTGTGTTGTGTTTAGGTTATCCTTTGCCACCCGAGTTTGTTGCGCAAATCGCCTATTTTTGTAACAAATATATACGAATGGGATATCTATTCGCAACACGCGTGAATGAGCGCAATTAAAAGGCTTCCATTTTCGCAACAATTCCGACACACTCATCCATGTGATAGCTCCGGTCACATCCCTCTAACGCCCTGCTACATGTTCCATAAACCCATCCAAGCCCTACCTTTCTTTTGCCTCCTTTGGCTACTACTGCCTTTGCTCACAGCCCCCGTCTCATCTTCTGCCCAGGGCAATAAAGACGCCTGGCTCAAAAAAATGGCTCCATTGATGAAGCCCACCCCCTTCACCAAAAGCTCCCTGGGCACGGTTCAGGGACAAATGATCAAAGTGATTTCTGTGATAGGGAAATCGGATCGCACCCAGGGCCCCAAACCTAATGAGCTCATCACCCGAGCCTGTGAAACCCACCAATCCCATGGCCCCATTCGTACGATGATCACCGCCAATATCGTTGAGCAAGCTTACGAAGAAGCTTTGTTCCTAGGCCTGTTTGACAAAAAAGGAAATTTTAAAAATGTCATCCAGAATGGCCCTTATACCGGTGAAAGAGTTAAATTTGAATACATCGTACCGGCTGAAAAAGCCCCTGAGTTTTCCCAGGACATTGCCAATCTACGCTTGGTAAGGATCGGGCAAAAACAGCAAGACAACAGCTTTGCCGATCGTGAAAAAATCCACCTGCTAAAACTACAAAAAATAAAACAAGAAACCCGCAGCCGCCAGGTTTTACACGAAAGCGAAAGCGGCCACCTACTCGACACCTCTATTTCCACTCCCGACAAAGGCCCGCATTACGAAAAGTGGGAAGCTGCCATGGAAGTGGCCGAAGAAGTAAAAAATGAACCGCCCCGGATCAAATTAGTGGCTCGTAAACAATCCAGCGCTAGTCGCAACAACGGTGAAAAACTAGCCATTTGGGTTAAAGTCGAAAATCTCAGCAAAGCTCCAACCATGGTCACAGTGCATTGTTTCATGCTGGGCAGAACCGAACGCGAGCGTGTGCTGTTCAACATCGGCCACGGCAAAAAAGAAGTCGTTCTTCTAGCCGGCGACACCCAACAGATGCTGCTTTACTCCCGTTCCTTTCCCAGTATGAAAAACCACGTGGCTGATTTGGATAAATTGAAAAAAAAGGAACGCGGCAAAGCCAAATTTTTTGTCCGCGGATGGGTCGTCAGAGTCGAACACAATGGCAAGGTGGTGGCCACTGGCGCTTCCATGTCCTCCCTGCTCCCCTACGCTGACGAAAACTACCGAGGACTCAACGGCCTGCCTTGACCTCCCTCACCTTCACCCCAAAAAAACGCTACAAAGGGGTCACCGTTTTTTGCGTCCCTTATCAGCTTTCTGAGGCACCGCTGCAGGGGTAAGCTTCATACTCAGCTTTTCTATCCCACGCAATACTTCCAAATTCAAACTCCTTCCCACACTGGCCACATAAAAAACATCCACCAAATCATTCAAATCGGCGACCCGCCTATTCCCCACCCGCAAAATAACATCCCCCGAACGAAGCCCGCATTGCTCAGCAGGAGAATTTTCTCTCACAGTCATCACTTGCGGCGTGGTTGACTGCAAATGAAACGAAGCCCCGATCCAGGCCCGTGAACTGCGACCGATTCGCCGTTGATCGCGCAGCAGTTTTTCCAAAACCGCTGACGGCAACGCATGATGCTCTGAAGCTTCTTTCAAAGCACGCCCGGTCAAAATCCCCAACACCCCTCCCGCTTCATCCAACAAAGGGCTACCCGCCGCACCACGCAACAGATGCATGTTCACTCGATAAAATGAAGTAGGCAGCTCCAAGCCTTGATAAATGCTATCGCGTCCTGCCAGGCGACCCGCCACACAAACATCAGCCTCGCCTGTGCCAGGCCGGTTAATACTGAAAACCAGACTCCCTGAATCCACTTGATCACCAGTGGGGCGCAGGGACAAGGCCGCCGGTGAAGACAAACTGCCCTCCGCAGTTTTCACCAAACACAACCGCGTCCGCACATCTATCGCTAATACAGTTCCAGCCTGCTCCCGTCCATTGCCACGCAATAGCAATCCATCTTCCTTAGTGACCCCGTCGGGGATCACAGTTGCATAAATACCTTCATTGGTTGCCTTGAACCCCATGGAATAAATTCTAGAGTTCGCCCCACCCCAGAACACCTCGACCAAAGCTGGCTCGATACGCTCATACAAATCCCGCGCAGATACTCCGAATCGTATAGACTCATCTGCCTGACTGCCAAAAGCCCGGGCATTTTGGACCGGCGCAACAACCGTGTCCGGTGGCCCTGACTCCGTATCCTGGGCAAGCACTTGATTCTGCCAAAGACCGCAGATCGCACCGCTTAACAAGGTGGCAAAAACCAGCTGAGACCAATGAACCCTCTGCCAGCATTCACGCTGAATCGAGCGAGCCGGAAACCATTTCCACCCACTACTTACTCGCTCAGAATGAGTTAACTCAGAATTCACGCAAAAAAGATTTAATCCCAGCCGGGACGATACTTTCATTCGCGGGCTTTTGATCACCCAATACCGGCACAGTCGACTGATTGGCGGAGTCACCAATTTCATATAGAACGGTAGAAGATTGATCCAAGCCCGATCCGTTTTTTGCCTGTAAATCATCATCACCCGCACGAAAAAAGAGGCCGATCATCACTGCGGCATAAGCCGCTCCCGCCAAATAAACCCGCTTGCGGCTGCCCACTCCCCAGAACCAGGTCTCCACGCGGTCCCAAAATAAACTCCATGCCGAACGCTGCATGATCTCAACCCGCTGGCGATCGTGCAAATCATCCAGAAAGCGCTCATAAAACCCTTCAGGCGGGTGTTCATAACGCTTCAAATGGAGCAATTTCTCCAAATCTTCGTATTGTTTGTCTTGTTCCTCGTCTGACTTCATAACCGGGATAAGTAGTCGTTGTTGTTCTCATGCGAGCCTGCCAGCCCACCTCAAATGAAATTTTCCATATAAAAATAAACAGAATAAATCGATCTCTATTTTCTAAATTCTTCTAAATAATTTTGCAATTGACGGTGGGCATAAAACAACCGGGATCTCACAGTGCCCTCTGATACTCCCAGAATTTTACTTATTTCCGCATGCGGCATCCCCTGTATATCAAACATGGTCACCACTGCTCTATGGTCATTCGACAGCTCTTGCAAGGCTACGTTCAATCTTTGCTGCAGTTCAGAAATGTTCACCTCCCTCACCGGATCGCTTTTTGAAGTCGCCTCAATGAAATCAGGATCACGCTCGATCGCCATATCGACGTCATCAAGACTCATCGCCCGCCTTCTCCCCCGTTTTTTCAAAAAATTCAAGGTCATGTTCACCGAGATCGAGTAGATCCAGGTGTAAAAGGTGGATTTCTCCTGAAAACGCTTCAACGACCGGTAAGCCTTGGCAAACACATCCTGCAACACATCATTGGTATCCTCGTGGTTGGAGGTCATGTGATACACCAAACCATACAAACGCGGGGTGTACTTCACCACCAATTCATCGAAGGCATGAGTATCCCCATCGCGCGCGCGCGCCACCAAACCCTTGTCCTCGTCCGGCTTGCGTTTTTTCTGGGGGATTTTTTTCGATTTCATTCAGACAGTCACCCTCGTATCACCAAAGTGAACAGGCATCGCAAACAACACTCAAGTCAGCAAAAACTCAATACTTAATAATCTCCCACGCAAATCTTCACCGAAACATAATCCGTATCGGTCAAAATAAATTTTTTCACCTCCACTTCAACCCTGGCCACCCGCTCAAATTTTAAAGCCGCCTGAGCGATTTCCTCGGCCAAAGTCTCGATCAAACGACGACTGCCCGTCTGTGCTACCTGATGAATCCGCTGACTGACTTGATAATAATCAATCGTAGCGTCTATATCATCCGCCAGAGCCTGCAGCGATTCTTGCGGATGGATAACCAGATCCACCTGCAAGTCCTGGGCATTCTCCCGCTCTTCATCGGGCACCCCTACCCGCGACTGAATCCGCAGCCCTTTAATTTCAATCTGATCCCGGTGTTTCATATTCAAGCGTTCATCCCCAGCGCAGCCCTAACCTATACGGAAATCAATATCCTTGATCTGATCACGCCCGAAGCGCTCCTGCATCTTAGCCAAAATCGCACCTTTCATCTGCTGAGCCAGCACATAGTGAATGGAGGGCTGCAAAACCTGCACAATCAAAACCTTGCGTCGCACCTCAAGCGGTTGGGCATTATTAGCAATGTTACTGCCGACCACTTCCGCCCAGGCGTTGAGCATTTCTTCCTGGTCACAACGCTTATCCAAGCCCAAGCCCTGCAAAGCCGACTCCATCACATCGCCCACCGGACGACTGAATTTCGATAGATCCTCCGGCTCCCACACGCCTCGCCACGCCGCCAGCAAGTGATCCTTCTTTGAACGTATCCGTCGTCTGCTCATATCTGCCGCTGCGAGCCGGTCTCACAGACCTCCCTATTAATACCCGAAATTAGACATAAAAAAACCGCACCAGTCAAACTCGTGCGGTTTTTAAAATTGTTGTTAAATCCGTTTTTAGAATCAATCAGCACCATTCTCGCCAATCGCTTCAACCGGACAGCCTTCCATGGCTTCTTCACACAAGGCTCGCTCCTCGTCATTCTCAGGTTGTTTATAAACGTATGAATACCCTCCGTCTTCATTACGTGTAAAGTTATCAGACGCAGTCTCACGACACAAGTCACAATCGATGCATTGGTCGTCTACATAAAACGCCCCGTCTACGTTATCAGAATATTTGTCTTCTACTTCAGCCATGTCAGGTCAGTTTAAATTTCGTTGGATAATAGCGGCATTCCAAACGCTTGCAACGCCTTTTTATCCATAATGTTTTTTTCCTCGTATATTTTAATGGCAAGAAGCCCCTGAACGGTTCACTTTACAGCAATGGGGTTTACAGAAACCCCGCCATTTTTATTTTTGACCCTGCTGCCAAATACAACCTATGTCATCACCACTCCAGATCGCCGACCGTAGCTTTCAATCCCGCCTATTGTTAGGAACCGGTAAATTTTCCTCCAATGAAGCCATGCGCGACAGCCTCGCCGCCTCCGGAACGGAAATCGTGACCGTCGCTCTGCGCCGTGCCGACCTTTCCGAAAAAGGCGATGACCCCTTCGCCAACATCCTCGACTTCGTTGACTCTGAAAAGTACCTCCTGCTGCCCAATACCTCTGGAGCCGCCACCGCCGATGAAGCCGTGCGCCTCGCCCGCCTCGCTGTCGCCGCCGGCCTGCCCAAATGGATCAAACTCGAAATCCACCCCGACCCCACCTACCTGCTGCCCGACCCCATCGAAACCCTCGCCGCCGCAGAGATCCTGGTGAAAGAAGGTTTCACGGTGCTGCCCTACATCAATGCCGACCCTGTGCTGGCCAAACGCCTACAGGACGTCGGCACCGCAACCGTCATGCCCCTGGGCTCCCCAATCGGCTCCAACCAAGGACTCGAAACCCGCCGCCAACTGGAAATCATCATCGAACAAGCCACCGTGCCCGTCGTGATTGACGCCGGCCTGGGCGCCCCCTCGCACGCCGCCGCCGCAATGGAATTAGGCGCCGACGCCGTGCTCGTCAATACCGCCATCGCCATCTCACCCCAACCCTGCGAAACCGCCCGCGCCTTCAAACTCGCCACCGAAGCCGGTCGCATCGCCTGGGAAACCGGCCTACCCGAAAGCCAACACACCGCCACCCCCACCAGCCCCCTCACCTCATTCCTCTACAAAAAATCATAACCCTTCCCGCTTCTAACTTCACACTTCAAACGCCCTCCGTGCCTCTGCTCAGCGTTCAGAACCTAAACATCTGCCAAACCCGGCCCGATCGCTGGCTGCGCTATCAAGCCGCCCCGGAAAAACTGCTCGACCAAGTCAGCTTCGAACTCGAAGAAAAACAATGCCTGGCTCTCGTCGGTGAACAACGCAGCGGCAAAATGCCGCTCACTCTAGCCCTGTTGCGCCAGCACCCGGTTTCTTCAGGCCGGATCGAATACCGCGGACAGGATATCCTGGCAATGAGCAAAAAGCGCTTCCAAAGCAGCTGCCGCGAAATCCAAGTAGTCTTTGCTGACAACTTCTCAGCCCTGAACCCCCATCACAGCGTCAAAAAAATACTCAACGAACCCTTGGCGGTTCATTTCCCCAGCCTCAGCGAATCAGAAAAAAAACACCACATGGAATACGCCATGCAGCTCAGCGACCTCGACCCGGAACTGTTGCCGCGTTGGCCCGATGAACTCAAGCCCGGTCAACGCATCCGCCTCGCCCTCGCCCGTGCCCTGATCGTCGAACCCCGACTGCTCATTTGTCACGACATCGTCAACGCACTCGACAGCCCGGTGCAAGCGCAGATTCTCAATCTGCTGCTCGATCTACGCGACACCTTGAATTTGACCCTGTTATTTGTCACACATGACCTTGCGATTGCCGACCACATGAGTGACCATATGCTCATCCTGCACCGGGGCAGCATCGTCGAAAGCGGCAGCCCGGAAGAAATCATCCACCATCCCAAACACAGCTACACCCAAAAGCTCGTCTCCTCGACCACCACCATTTAAAATCTACCCCATTCAACCTCCTGAATTCTCTCTACTACCTTCTTTCAAGTGACTCCTCTTCTGCGAAAATTTCTAGGTTTGAACTGGGTATTGGTCTTCACCATGCTCGGCTTGATCATTTTTGGAATTTTTTCCATCTACGGAGCCAGCTGGATGCGCAGCGACCCTGATCTGGCCAATAAATGGCGGGACCAACTCAACTGGGTATTGATCGGCTTCGGGGTATTTTTTGTTGTCTCCCTGATCGACTACCACTGGATCAAATGGGCTTCCATACCTTTTTATTTGGGATCCCTGGTTCTGCTCATTATCGCTGAGTTCAAGGGTATTGAAGTGCATGGCACCCAAGGTTGGCTGCGCCTGCCCGGTGGCATTTCCTTTCAGCCTTCACAGGTTGCCATTGCTGCCGGCATCATTATGCTGGCGATGGTTCTGAGCCACCTGCACAAACTGCACTCCATTTTTCGCAACCACTTCCTGCGGGTTTTTGTCGCCGGAGTAGTCGGCGGCCTGCCCTTCCTGATGGTGCTGAAATCCGGCGACCTGGGATCCGCGCTGGTCTGGGCTCCGGTGATCGGAGCCATGCTGTTAATCGGAGCCATTCCCTTCCGCTACTTGATCGTCATCGTGCTGACCGGCACCCTGATCCTGCCCTTCGCCTATTTTTTCGGGCTCAAGGATTACCAGAAAAAACGCATCACGGTGCAGATCGACATGCTGATGGGTCGCGAAGTTGATATCCGCAATGAAGCCTACTCCGCCCACAACAACCTGATGGCCATTGGCAGTGGCGGCTGGGCTGGCAAAGGTTTTAAAAATCCCGACACCCTCAACTACAAAGGTTTCATTTCCAAGGACACCGCCATCACCGACTTCATTTTTCCCGTGCTCGCAGAAGAACACGGCTTCCGCGGAGCCTTCTTGATGCTGTCAACTTTCTTACTCCTTCTGCTTCAAAGCCTTTTTGTAGCTTTTTACGCAAAAGATATGGTAGGCAGACTGCTGGTTGTTGGTGTGGTTGCGCTCTTTTTTGCCCATATTTTCCAAAACGTGGGCATGAATGTACTGCTGATGCCCATCACCGGGATCCCCTTGCCGCTGATTAGCTACGGTGGCACGTTCATGGTCATGGTTCTTTTTTTACAGGGACTGGTGCAAAGTGTCTGGGTCCATCGCCATGACCTGCAAGCTGAAGCCAAAGCTGCCAGCGGCATGCAGATCGACCATTTGAACTGAGCTTCACCAGATTAACTGCGCAGATCAAACTTTGAGTTGAGCACACGCCATTTTTCCGTAACGGTAGACCTCCGTTCATCAATCCCGATCAAGCTTGGATAAAAGGGCTCTTCCCTATCCAATCATTCATCCATTTCAATACACATCAGCATGAAAATCGCATTCCTTACCGCCGGCGGCCTCGCCCCCTGTCTTTCTTCTTCGATCGGTGCTCTCATCCAACACTACCAGACCCTGGCTCCCGATGCTGAATTTGTCGGTTACCTCAACGGCTACCAAGGGCTGCTGCTCGGCAAATCGATCACTTTCCCCGAATCGGCCAAAAAAAATTACGAGGTTTTTTATAAATTCGGTGGCAGCCCCATCGGCAACAGCCGGGTGAAACTCACCAACGTCGAAGACTGTGTCAAACGCGGCTTGGTTCAAAAAGGTGAAACTCCGCTCAACGTCGCCGCCGAGCAATTGCGCAAAGACAAAATCGACATCCTTCACACCATCGGCGGAGATGACACCAATACCACCGCCGCCGACCTCGCCGCCTACCTGCACCAACACGATTACGAATTCACCGTCGTCGGCATGCCCAAAACGGTCGATAACGACGTTTACCCCATCTCCCAATCCCTCGGAGCTTGGACCGCCGCCGAACAAGGCTCGCTATTTTTCCAAAACATCGCCAACGAAAATACCACCAGCGCGCGCCAGCTGATCATCCATGAAGTGATGGGACGCAACTGCGGTTGGCTGACCGCCGCCACCGCCGCCGCCTACCGCAAAAATCTATCCACTTGGGATTTCTTTCCCGAAGTTCTGCTCACCCAGGAACGCTGGGACATCGATGCCGTGTGGATTCCCGAGATGCCTTTGGATTTAGAAAAAGAATCCACTCGCCTCCGTCAACGCATGGATGAAAAAGATTGCGTCAACGTCTTCATCAGCGAAGGCGCTGGCGTCGATGCCATCGTCAAACAAATGGAAGCCGAAGGCACCGAAGTGCGTCGTGACGCCTTTGGACACGTGCGGCTCGACGAAGTGAACGTCGGCCAATGGTTCGGCAAAGAACTGAAAAAAAGCCTCGGTGCCGAAAAAGTACTGGTACAGAAAAGCGGCTACTTCGCCCGCTCCGCCGCGCCCAACGACGCTGATCTCGAGCTCATCAAGCAGAGCGCTGGAATCGCCGCCCAAGGAGCCCTCGCGGGAACCAGTGGCGTTGCCGGACTCGACGAAGACCAAGGCAATGAAATGCGTGTGATCGAGTTCCCGCGGATCAAAGGTGGCAAGCCTTTTAATACCGAAGAACCCTGGTTCATCGATATGCTGAAAGAAATCGGCCAGGCTTAAGCGGCGGAACCTTAGATCAAATCAAAGCGCCCGCTGCTATCCCCCAAGCGATCTTGCTTCACCCCCACTCGATCCAGCATCGACAGATACATGTTGCTCATCGGCACCGCTTGGACGGTTTTCAAATGACGCCCAGCCCGTAGCCCGCCACCTTTACCTGCCAGGATCACTGGCAAGTCATCGTGGTTGTGGCGGTTGCCATCAGAGATCGCACCCCCATAAACGATCATGCTGTTATCCAGCAAAGAGCTGCCGTCCGGCTCCTTGACCGCCTTGAGGCTTTCAAGAAAATAAGCAAACTGATCCAGATAAAAACGATCGACTTTTGCAATCTTGGCAATTTTTCCCGCATCATTGCGGTGATGAGACAACTGGTGATGCCCCTCGCCTACTCCCAGACTTTTAAAATTACGATTGCTGCCATCATGCGCCACCAAAAAAGTAGCGATACGGGTGGTATCACTCTGAAAAGCCAATACCATCAAATCATACATCACCCGGATATGATCCTTGTACATCGCAGGAATGCCGGTAGGTTTGTCAATATCAGGCAAAGACGCCGCAAATTTTTCCGCATTGACGATCTTACGCTCCAGATCACGCACCCCGGTCAAATATTCGTCCAACTTTTGCCGATCCGAGTATCCCAGCTGACTTTGTAATTTTTTGGCATCTTGCAAAACAAAATCCAGGATACTTTGATCATACAAAGTCCGCCGCGCCCGACTTTCTGCATCCTGTTTGCGATCGCCGCTGCCAAACATCTGCTCAAACACCAAACGCGGATCAATCTCTGGAGGCAAAGGCAAGGATTCGGTTTTCCAGGAAAAATTAAACTGATAAGCGCAGCTGTAACCCGAATCACACCGCCCCGCCTGACGTGCCGGATCGCAGCCCAGTTGCAGCGATGGCAAGCGAGTCAAATGCCCGACCTTAGCCGCCGCATACTGATCCACCGAAATCCCATTTCGAATATCCGCCCCAGCCGTCTTGCGTGCTTGGATCCCGGTAAGAAAAGTTGCGTTCGCCCGTGCGTGATCCCCTGCCCCGTCACCATTGGCTTTAGCTTTGTCATGAGCCAAACCGGTGATCACCTGGATTTCATTCCTCAGCTTCTTCAAACCCGCCATCGATTCTCCCAACTGCCACTTCGCCCCCACCCCCTTCGGTCGCCAACGATCCATGATCGCGCCATTGGGAGCATAAACAAAAGCCATTCGCTGGGGGCGCTTGCCGCCCCTCTGCTCCGCCATCAACTGCAAACCAGGCAACGCCACCACACTGCCCAATCCTCTCAAAAAAGCCCGCCGATGTATCCTGCCTTTCATCATAAAATCTCCCTTGTCTATATACTTTCCTTCACCATAAATGGCTCCTAATCAAAATATCCCACAAACATCAAAGAAATCCACCTTCACTCCAAACTCAACCATCCCCTCGCCGCTGTTGGAAAGGCGTCGATCTCACTACAGCCTTGATCAATTCATGCATCCGGTATTCCCCTTGCTCCACCTTGGAAGTAATCTCGCGTAAAGCGGGTTTGTCATAATATTCCATCCCCCTGCCCAAGGCATAGATCAACATCATCTCACTCAGACAACGAACAAAAGCATCTTTTTTTCCATTGGCCAACAACCGGCGCATCTGCGCCGGACCATCAAACGACTCTCCGGTGTACAACACCCCCGATGCATCGATGGCTTTTCCACCTTCTTCATCTTGCCAGGCCCCGATGGCATTATAACTTTCCAAGCCAAATCCAATCGGATCCATCCGGTTATGGCAGGATGCACACATCGTGTCCTCACGATGAATTTCCAACTGCTGTCTGAGCGATTTGTTTTTATTATCACCCTTGGCAGATTCCTCCAAGCTGGGCAAATCCGGAGGCGGGGGCGGCGGCGGCGAACCTAGGATATTCTCCAACACCCAATTGCCTCGTTTCACTAACGAAGTTCGTGTGGGGTTCGAAGTGATCGTCAGAATACTCGCCTGAGTCAACAACCCTCCACGCTGTCGCTGCAAACCCTCGCTCAATTTCACCCTGCGAAAGGCCTCGCCTTTCACACCCGGAATCCGGTAGTGCCGTGCCAATCTTTCATTCACAAAAGTATAATCCGTGTCCAACATTTCAAGAATATTTCGATTTTCATCGACGATCGAAGCAAAAAAATGCTCAGTCTCTCCTAACATCGCAGCTCGCAAAGCTTCATCCCATTGCTTGAACTTTTTCTGATCAGGACTGACTATTTTTAAATTGCGTAATTGAAGCCACTGTCCGGCAAAATTTCTACTTAATGCCGAGATCTTGTCATCAGCCAACATCCGGTCAAGCTGGGCATCCAAATTCTTCCTGAGCGCCCCTCTTTCCGCCATATTCAAAAGTTCATCATCGGGCATCGTGCTCCATAAAAAATAAGAAAGCCTACTAGCCAAAGCATATTCATCGACCTCGTGAATCGATTTTTCATTATCCGGATCCGGCTGAATTTCACCACGAAAGAGAAAATGTGGCGACATCAAAACCGCCTGCATCACTAATCTCACCCCGGCTTCAAAACCCTCTCCCTGTTGCCTGGCCATTTCATAAAACCCCATCAGCCCCTTTAAATCCTGTTCCGAAACCGGCCGACGAAAAGCACGCCGGGCAAAAGCCCTCACGACCTCACGAGCCCGCTCCGGCTCGGACCCTTTACCTTCTCCTGCTGCGAACAGCTTCCGTTGAACCTCACTTGGTGCAGGAACAGGTCGATTCAGAGGCCCGGTAAGCTTCACTCTCAACACTGACAAATTGCGATCTCGCTGACGGGGATCTTTTGCTTTGGGGTCATAATAATCATTCGAAAAAGTCATCTCCACCCAATGCTCACCTGACTTCATTTCTGCTTCGATCACAAAAGCCTGCGGATTGTTGCGATTCGTCGTCACACGAAAATCTTTAGCCGGACCATTCTGCAGCTTCACCTTCATCAACGGCCACTGCTTTTTTGCCGGGCTCCCTCCCGCCAAAATAGCGATCTGATATTTACCTGAATCAGCAACCTTCAAGCTCACCGCCACCGTGCCATTACTGCTCAAATCACCCGACTTGTTCGGCTTCCCTTTCCTGCCCTTGAATTCATTCTCATTATACAGCAACACTTCGGGAGCAGCTGCCTCGGTGACAATGGCTTGGTTTAAAATATCTCCGCTCGCCTTCAGATAACGCTCCATCAAGACTGGCGGCAGCGACAAAACATCCCCGATGTTATCAAACCCGTAACCGGTGTCATCTTCCGGGAATGAATCAGCTGGCCGCAAATCCAGACCAATCAAATCGCGCATAGTATTATTATACTCCTCGCGATTCAGTCTGCGTATCGTCACTTTTCCCGGATCCGGATGTTTGGCATCCAACTGAAAAACCTCACTTTCGATCCAAGCGATGACAAGTTCCCGCTCATCACTCCCAGGCTGCGACTTATCCGGCGGCGGCATCAGATGTTTTTCCAAATTGTCATAAACCGCTGCCCACATCTTTTTATCACTCACCAACTCAAGTTCGTCAGCATACTCATCCAGAGCAATGCCCCCCTTATCCATGCCATCCCCATGGCAGTCGTAACATCGCTCGATCAACACAGGCTCCACATCAAGACCATAACTCAAGCGCTCCCCCTCCATCGAGCGCCATAAGGCCAGGCCGATAGCAATGATCAACGCGCTCACCAAAACGAGTTGGATTCCTAAAGAGTTAATCTTCATAGATAAAAAATAACCATCGTAGATTTTTAAAAATCAAACTCTCTTCGAGTTTTCCGCGTGCAGCTACCTGCCTCCTTTTACTGACTACTCAATCCGGAATTTGTTCATTCCGCCAGACTCCCCGCAGGTGAAATGCCCGCCTTTCAGAAGCACCCGGCAACACTCCCTACTCGCCAGCATCCAGCTAAGCACCCAGGCAAACACCCTCTCATATCTTTTATTTATTTTTTCCTAAAAAAAGCTTGTAATTAGTTAAGTTTTCTATAATTTCAATAAAACTTAACTATTTCAAATATGAAAAAGCTGATTGTTGTCGCTAACGACCTGGAGGATTCTGGCAAGTCCACCTTCTCTCTCTCCTTCCAACACCTTTTGAATAACCAGGGAGTTAAACACCTATTCATCACTACCGATGAAGGTGACGTAGATGATAACTTTTCCGGTGATTACTGGGACTTTGACGAACAGCTTGAGATCTCCCAACTCATCCGGGCGATTGATCGCAACGATGTAGTTATTCTGGATCTCAACAGTGGTGACGCCCGCATTTGGGCCGAGTTTTTTGAAGAAAACGAGATCGACACGGTATTAGCGGAAATTGATGCTTCCATGACCTTGGTTGTTCCCTGCCACGACAGCGAGCGCTGCCACAACGAACTCATCGAACTCGCCGAGATATTTTCCGACAGCGCCGACTATGTCATCCCCCATTTCTCGTCCATCACCGCACAAACTAAAAAACTACCGTGGAAAGGTAGTTACGCAGCCAAAGTCACTGACTACTTGGGTGCCCTGCACTTTGAAATACCGGAACTCAGTCAAGAGCTGGAAACGGCGCTGGAATCCCATGATCTTACTTTGTCTCAAGCCTTGACCCAACTCGATCAACTGCCACGTTTTGTGGAAGTTGCCGCCATGCAATGGCTCGAACAGGTAGGCAAAGCCATCAACGGCACTGGAGAATACGTGTTGCCAAAAAATACGACTATGCGCAAAACAATGGCAGTTTGAGCCAGCGCTTCCCTCTCTCAAGGCAACGGCAATTCATCCAATTCTTTAAGCAAAGGCCGGTAAGCGTATTTATTAAGGATGGCAATCACACCACGGTCGCTGTTGTCACGCGCAACATCAGCATAAATACCCAGTGCGTTGTGCATCTGCTCGACAGCAGTTTCCAGATTTTCAACCTGGGCATCCGTGTCCTTGGCTGCGCGCGCGATTCCGGCTTTGCGCGCCGCATCAACCGCCATCATATAATGCAACGCGAAGGTGAAATGTTTTGCCTGGTACAAAATAAAAGGACGAGCCCCATCGCGGGCACGGGTATTACCACGATACATTTCATTGACGGCTGTGCCGTAAAGTTCCGTCGCTTTTGCCCACCATTCAGGAGCGGGTTCGGATGAGGTGTAGTTCTTCATGAACATTTTTGGATCAGGCACCGCAAAATCATAGTCATTTTTTTCGATCAAAGCCGACACCTCTTCGATAGCGGCAAACCCGTTGGAGAGACGTTCGACAACCCCCTCTCCGCAGATGGGTTTTACCAGATCCACCAGAGATTCTGCCGGGGTGATTTTAGAATCAAAAGAAGCGCGCGAAAGGTAATAGATATCCATATTTAAATCGCCGGGGATTGAGCATGTCACTGCAAATCCATCCTTTTTACCGCTTCGAATCTCCGCCAATTTAGCCGGAAGTTTGCTGGTGGAAAATTGCGGCAGCAAACCGCCTCCTCCTTGCCCCAATGGCAATAATACAATTTTTGAATCAACTTGTTTTTTTGCTATAGCTGAAGGTCTGATCCCGAGCTTACGAGCCAAGTTTGAAACCTCTGCCAGCATTTTTATTCGAGCATCAATCCGCTCTTGCACTGTATTCTTCCCTGCTAAGTCGGGATTTTCGAAAATCTTGGCTCCAGCAAAAACGGATCGCCCGGCAGTATCACCGGAAACAGAAAACTCCTTTCCATTTGCATTTTCTTGCTGACTTGCTTTTTGCGCTAAAGACACCCTGTTGAATTTTAACTTAGCCAACTGCTTTAAAAGTATTTTCTGTTCGGCCAGCCCCCATGATTCCTGACTAGCCGGCCCCGCAAATGCCACTTGCCACGCTCTAATGCGTAGATTGGGCTCAAGAACAGTATCAAAACCGGCAAGCGTGAATTCAGGTGTATCCACGGGAAGAAAATCGTCGTGCAACATGTAGCGAATCCCGAAGGAATGCCCAAGTTCATATACCGCCCATAGTGTTGCCACTGGGCTGCCCCCACCAACAATCAGCACCGTCTTGCCATCTATCTCGATGCTTTTCAAAAGGTGTCCTTGTTCTGAGAGCTTCTTCGGCCACTTGTCGCCAACTAATTTTGCAATCGCAGGGTTGGTCGCAGGGCTACCGACGAGAACCAGATGTTCCGTGTTCGGCGGAGCGAATTTAGCCACCTCAACACTAGCTTGAAACAATTCCTTAAATTGGCGTGCCATTTCCAATGCGGCATAAGCTTCCAGAGCTGGGGCATCCTCGCCGATAGCTACCGTGACGGTAGGCGCGGCAGCGTTCGATTTAAACGCAATACCGACGAACAATAAAAGCGAAATAAAGAATGTGAATTTTTTCATAAATTTATCTCCCGCTTACTTCGCTTCATTAGAAAAACAAAACACACTCTCCCGTGTGCGAATGTATATCCGCCCATCCGCAATCGAGGGTGATGCAAAAATCTCTTCGCCCACATCATTCTTGGCTAGAACTTTCAACTTGGAACCATCGTCAATCACCACCACAAAACCATTGCGTCCGGCGATGTAAATTTTTCCATCGGCAGCAATCGGCGAGGCGTAATAATCACCAAAATTGCGCAAACGGGTTCGCCCCCAGACTTCGTCACCCGTCTTCGCATCAAAACATGATGAGATCCCACCTGACTTCACCACGTAAACGCGTTCTTTAAATACCAGAGGAGATGCTAGGTTCGACGGCGATTTGTTATCAATGTTCCAGACCAGGTGAGTCTTCGTCACATCCCCATTCCCCCCTCCCCGAACCGCCTGAATGGTATTGCCGCCACCAACCATATTATCAGGGTGCTGAAAGGCGGTTTCGATTTCTACCTTATCAATCTGCCCATCCTTGTTTTTGTCCGAAGCATCGAAGCGCCCGAAAAACTCTTTCGGCATTTCATCACGAGCCAGCATGCCGTCCTGGTTGGTATCGAGCCACTGCAGCAGGGCAAACTTCAAGGTGCGCTTGGAATCACCGTAACTCTGCACCGCGATGTAAATGTGATCGTCTTTCACTACCGGAGATGTCATCACCGTGCGCAACAGCGTATTGCAAGTCCAGCGCTCCTTACCGGTGTCGGGATCATAACCTTTCAGCTTTCCCGAACCTGCCACCACCAGATCCGTCCGACCGTTGACGGTGCAAAACACTGGCAATGCATAACCCGCCAGCATATCGGGCCGCGCTGTCTTCCAGACTTGTTTACCCGTTTTTGCATCCAAAGCCAGAACATAGGATGCAAGGTCGTCATCCTGAGAAAAATAAATTTTATCTTCGTGAAGAACGGGCGAAGCCCCTGCCCCCCAATCCATCAGATAAATGGGTCGCGGTAATTCATGCCGCCAGATTTCATCACCACTCTTTGCATCAAATGCGAGAATTCCCAGCGTACTGAAATAGACATATACCCGTTCACTGTCCGCCGTGACCGTCGACGAAGCCTGGCTGTTGGGCGGTGTGATCCTGAGTAGATCCCCGGTAGGCAGATCCTTTTGCCACAACGCTTTACCCGTCTTACTGTCATGGCAGAACACGGTGAAAGCTTTATCCCCGGTCATCGCCGTATTAAAAACACGTCCGGCAACAATCACAGCCGAACCAATCCCATCCCCGAGTTTCGCTTTCCACAGCAACTTGTTTTCAAAGGAAAACTCCGTCGGCAAAGGCCCTGAATCAACGGCCACTCCCGAACCATTCGGACCTCGGAATTGTGACCAGTCGTTTGCCTTGACGAGCGGTGATGCAAGGAAAATAAAGGCGGGTAAAATAATTAAAGGGCTAAAAAATCTCATGGGGGTCTAATTCTATATCAGCCCTTCGAATATGAATCAATCCCCAATATAAAACAGCTTCAAAATTGATGCTTTAACCACTTATCCTTACCTGCTTCAGATTAGCGCTCGTTATCAGCAATACTTGTGAGAAAAATTCAGCGCCGCTGAAAAACAACTGACAAAATCGCCTGTCATATAATATCACAAAGGGTTTTGTTAAATATTTTGACCAATTTTCCCAAGCTCAATGAGGCACCACCAACTGCTCTCCCTCTTTTGGAGCCAATACCTGATGATGAACATTCTGTGCTATCGCGGCCAAATTCAACCGCCGCATCGGCTCGCACATGCTCTCATTGCCCAACGGAAAAGTAGCGTGATGCATCGGGATCATGCGATTGGCCTTCAAATCGACAAACGCCTGCAAAGCTTCTTCCGGGTTCATATGCACATCACGTCCACTCGGTGCTTCATAGGCACCGATGGGCAAAAGTGCCGTCCCTATGTCATAGCGCTCCCCGATATCCCCAAAGCCCTCGAAATAAGCACTGTCTCCACTGTGGTATAAACTCGCGTGCGGGGTATTGATCAAAAATCCTCCGAACCCCCGGTGGGTATCATGAATCATGCGTGCCCCCCAATGATAAGCTGGAGTAAAAACGATCTCCGTATCCCCCACCCTGAAGGTGTCCCAATTATTCATTTCCCGCACCACCGAGAAGTTCATCCGCTTCATCAACCGGCCGACCCCGGTCGGCACCAGAATCGGTTGACCTTTGGCTATTTTTTTCAAAGACGGCCGGTGCAAATGATCAAAATGCGCATGTGTCACCAAAACCAGATCAATCGTCGGCAGATCCATCAGCGCCATACCGGGATGGCGCGCACGTTTGACCGGCCCGTGCCACATCGCCCAGTTGGGATCAATCATGATATTCAGTTCCGGGGTGCGAATCAAAAACGATGCGTGGCCTATCCAGGTCACTTCGATTTCGTGATGTTCCAAATCAGCATACACCGGACGTCCGATAAATGAACGCTCCCGCTGTTTTAATATCGTCGGCACCAAACGGCTACCAATAAATTGACAATTTCTTTTTGCCCAACCCTTCTGCGGTTTCAGTCCCACCCGCTGATCCTCCGTTACCGCCCCGGCATCGAGTCCACTTCCCAACTCACGATTCCTTCGGGATAAATTGCGCAAATTAAAATCCGGAAATTTTCGATTCATTGAAGGGGGATAAGGGGTAAAAAGCTCGCAATTTATTTATATGAAATTTTTCAGCAAACTGAAACAAAAAAAACTCCGTTTATTAAAAATATCTGCAAGCGAAAATGTTCAATCTATGATTCGATCATAATCAAGACGCCGGCATCAAACTTTCCCTACAGACTTGCTTAATTTTTCTGCAACAGTTCCTTGACCGCCTGCATCAACACCCCCTCAACCTCGGGCTGCGTTCGTGACACCCGGCCCACCTCGTAACCTCCCTGCCCATAAGCAATCTGAGTCCCAATATAACCCGGGCCGCCATCCCCGTAAGCGGCCACCGCCACCATCTGCTCCGGTTTCATCTTTTTGGCCTGCAATTGATACTCCACAAACAACTCACCAGGAAAAAACAATGCCTGCGCCGGCCCCACCGCCAGCCGCCCGATATCGATTTTGTGACCTTCCTTCCAACGCCGGAAATAAACCAAATCACGCGCCGCACGAATACGAGTGCCCAACGGGGTCTTCTCATCCAGCAGTTCTTCATTCAGCTCATCCTCTGTTTTGCCCTTCCACGGCAAACTCACCGGAACCGTGTTCCACTTCACTCCGGCCAAGTCCAGCTTCACCTTCTGCTGGGATTCCCAGGCCCGTTTCATACCCGCTTCCATACGTGCAGTGAGCACTGCTCGATTGCCCACCGAACCATCATTATATTTCCCCGCCGCCACATTGCCACCGGCTCCATTAAAATGAATATGCGTCACCCCGGTTTCCTGCTGCCGCAGCCGCCGTGCCAGACCAGACGTATCCGGTGTCACCCCGCCCTTGCCGTAATAACTCATGGGATGCGAAGCGTAAAAAGTCAATGCCGCCACCGCCTGTTCCCCATTCCAAAAGCTCAACAAACTCAACTCCGGATCTATCGTGCCTTCCGCAGCCGCAGCGACCTCCGGTTTTTTACAGGAGCTGCCACGCCACCATTTGATTTTTCCGTCCTCACCCAGAATCCGCCGATTGGAAGCGAACTTTTCCACCATGCCCTTACCACTACCCACATGCGTGATGCGCTGCTTCTTGGCCAAAGCATCCTTCAGTGCTACCACCGTTTTAGCAATCGCCAGATCATGAGAGCTCTGATCAAAAATCACATTTTTTAATCCCTGCCCATCCAATAGTTTTGCCGCCGATGCATCACAACCCGGCGAGTCATGGTTGTGAATCGTATGCACCGCCACCCGGTCGCGAGTGGTGCCCGCCGCCTTGGCAATCGCCTCACGCCATTGATCACTGCTGCCATTGGCAATACCGACGAAGTCCACCACGCACAGCACCACCGGCTCCCCCGCTCCCAGCAATACCACCCCCCGTGCCGTCAAAGGATCAACCACTTCCGTCATCGGCTTGACCAATCCGTAACAAAGCGCATCCCCTACCTCCGGAGTCACGTCGACTTCGAATACAGCCAATTCCAGTTCCGTTTCCGCCGCACTCAAGCCGACTCCCATCCCACACAGAACCCCCGCCAAAACCCATGCCCACATCCGTCTTTTTATTTTCATCCTGATAAACTTATGAATTTTCACCTCCCCGTCCACCCAAACTTCATCTTCCCTTCCAGTCCCAATCCTCTCCTTGCATCCCGTTCCGACCTGTTGCACCGTTCAAAGCACCCATACGACTATGTTCAAACCCTCCACACTCTTGTTATCCTTCGCTATCTGGACCAGCCTCGTGATTTCCCCGAAATTCATTCAAGCTGCCGGTCAGGTCGACGATTCAAAGTTCTCCCCCCTGGTCCGCAGTTTTGAAGCAAGGGAAAAACCCAAACCTGTTTTCG
The DNA here is from genome assembly GCA_045046875.1 of Verrucomicrobiota bacterium. GTDB lineage: Bacteria > Verrucomicrobiota > Verrucomicrobiia > Verrucomicrobiales > DEV007 > JAADHD01. Next base: position 45,289 of record JASFYY010000118.1, read on the forward strand.
AAAGTCAAAAATTCAGCCCCTACCCCGGTGAAACTGTTTCTTTTATTGGTGGCACCAATACCTTCGATTTACAAAACTCGGCCTACCTGGAGGCTCTCCTGCAAATAGCCTACCCCCAGCTCAAACTCAAAGTGCGCAACCTTGCTTGGCAGGGCGACACCGTCTTCGAACAGACCCGTCCACGTTTCTTTTTCACCAGGACCGGTGACAAACAACCCGGCAGCACCCCCGACCAACGCAAGCGCATCAAACCCGGAATCGTATTTGTCAATTTTGGCAAAATGGAATCGCTCGAGGTCGGCGATAGCCTGACGGCTTTCCAGCAAGCCTACCAAACCTTCCTCGATCAATTACAAACCCGCAGTCGTCGCATCGTTCTCGTATCGCCTACGCCGTTTTTTCCCCTCGGCCCGGCAAAAGCTCTCACGGATGAACGCAATAAAAAACTCATCCCGTTTGAAAAAGCGATCCGCAGCCTAGCCAAAAAACGCAATTTGCTCTATCTCGACTTGCTCACCCCTTTACTCAAAAAACTCGACCCATCCCTCTCCACGGACGGCATCCATCTCAGCAATAGCGGCCAACGCCAAGTCGCCCTACTCACTGCCCGATCACTCGAATTCCCCATCGACCCCACTGCTGTCTTGAATTCTCCAAAACTGCAAGCCCTCGAACAAGCGTTGCACCGCAAAGACTTTTTATGGCAACAATACTACCACCCCACCAACTTCCCCTTCCTCTACGGTGATCGCCAAAGCCAGCCCGCCAGCCGTAGTCACATCGACAAGGACAAACGTTGGTTCAAAGAAGAAATTGGCCAAATACCTAACTTAATCAGCGAAACAGAAAACGACATCCACCGTTATGCCGCTGAAGCCGCGTCTTCGATTTCAAAATAAACCTTCCCTCCCACTTCCCTCTTTTTTTCACCGCAATGAAACCCAACACCCCAGCTTCCTCACCCCGCCGCCCCGCGATCTTGGCTCTAAGCTTATTATTAGCATTTTCCAGCTTCGCCTCCGCTTCCGGACCGGACAGCAGCAAAGCCAAGGACAATACCGTCACCGCTGAAAAAGCCTCACTAAGAATCCACCCGGATTTTGAGATCAGTCTGTTTGCCGATGAAAAACTCGGCATCTCCAATCCCATTGCCTTACAATGGGACCATCGCGGACGCGCTTGGGTACTCTGCACCCTCGCTTACGCCCAACTCAAACCAGGGGAAATCCCCAACGACAAGATTTTCATCCTCGAAGATACCGACGGTGACCATGTCGCGGACAAGAGCACTATCTTCGCCGACAATCTCAACATGCCCACCGGTTTTGCCCTCGGTCACGGCGGTGTGTATCTCTCCGAAGGTGCCGACCTGATTCATCTCGCCGATACCAATCAGGATGACAAAGCTGACCAGAAAAAAATCATCCTCAGTGGTTTTGGCACCGGCGACACCCACCAGAACATCAGCAACTTCGTCTGGGACAACGGTGGCTTTCTCTACTTCAGTCAAGGACTGCACACCGACTCGCAAGTCGAAACCCCATGGGGAACCGTGCGTGGGGTGCAAGCCGGTTTCTGGCGCTTTGATCCACGTGCCACCCGCCTCGCCCCCTTCTGTTTTCCGGTGCTGATGAGCGCTAACCCCTGCGGCATTGCCCTCGACAAATGGGGAGCTTTGTTTGTCAAAAGCAATGGACCCGATACCGTCTTTTCCACCCCCGGCCTCATTCCCACCACCCATCCCCTGCGACTCAACACGGTCGCCAGTATCGGCAATACACCGGGCAAAAGCATGGGCGGCGAAATCATCGAAAATGCCCATCTGCCTGAGTGGTTACAAAACAACATCGTCATCGCCGGATACTTCTCACGCCGGGTCACCGCGCTTCCGCTCACTCCAGAGAATTCCGGATTTGCCAAAGTCAAATCCACCGAACTGGTTTACGGTGAGCACGTCAGCTTCCGCCCCGTGGATGTGCAGGCGGGTCCCGACGGAGCTCTCTACATCGTCGATTGGTTCAACCCCATCATCAATCATTACCAGGTCTCCCTGCGCCATCCTGATCGTGATTACGAACACGGACGCATCTGGCGACTCACTGCCAAAGATAAAAAACTCACTCAGGCTCCCAAACTCGACGGACTCTCTGCGCAAAAACTTTTCCCCTACCTCAAATCCTCCGACCGCTGGACCCGTGACCAGACCGAACGCCTGCTGATGGACATGCCAGCGAAGCAAGTCACCTCGGCTCTGAGCCAATGGAGCCAAGCTCTCGACGCTAAAAAAGACGCTCACGCCCTGCTCGAAGCCGCTGGAGTTATCGAAGCTCACAACGCGATCACCCCCGCTCTTCTCGAGCAACTGGTCGCCTCACCCGAGCCGCTCACCCGGGCCGTAGCTGCCCGCATCATCAGCCGCAGTCATCCACTACCCGACAACGCCATGAGTCTGCTGACAAAACTGGCCCGTGATCCCCATCCGCGTCCACGTTTGGAGAGCGTCATCGCCTGCTCCAGCATCGCCACCGCTGAATCATTCAAAACTGCCCTCACCGTGCTCGACTCCAAAATGGATCGTTTCATCGACTACTCCCTCACCCAAACCGTGCACGCGCTCAAAGAACAGTGGTTGCCTGCTTTGGAATCCGGCAAACTCAGCTTCGCCAATCCCCAACACCTCGCTTACACCCTCGAGTCCTACGGCGGAGCTGCCGCTGCCACTCTGGCCCGCAAGTCACTCGAATCAGGATCCGATCCAGCCACCCAAACCCGCCTACACGCCGTGCTTGCTAAAGTGGGCAACGCCAAGGACGTGCAAAACATCCTCAATCTAAAACCCGCCCAGGCCGATCTGCTCAATGCGCTGATCACCAACTGGTCCACCCGTCATATCAAACCCCAGGCGCCCTTTGCTCCCCGACTTACCGAATTGCTTTCATCTAGCTCAGTCGGCGTGCAAATCGCCGCCATCCGTCTAGCCGGATTATGGAAGGTTTCGGAAAACACCGACAGCATTGAAAAACTTGCCCTCGACAGTCAAGGCCAAGACATCGTGCGCTTTCCGGCTCTGATCAGTCTCGGCCAACTCAAAGGCAAAGCCGCCACCGCTTCGTTGCAAAAAATTGCCACTGATAAAAACAGCGCACTGAGTATCCAACAAGCTGCGATCACCGCCCTGGTCAGCCTTGACTTCAATCTTGCCGCCAAAACCGCAGCCGGCATCCTCGCTAAAACAACTGACAGCAAAAACGCCTCCAGCATCCTGACTCCCTTCCTCGGCAAAAGCTCCGGCACCGAGGTGCTTGCCACCGCTCTAGAAAAAGTCAGCCTGCAAAAAGAACCCGCGCAGAAAATCGCCAGCGCACTCTCTAGTATCGGACGAGTGGATCTCAAGCTCTCCAGTGTTCTCAATCAGGCCCAGGGATTACAAAACGCCAGCCCCGAATACGATGCTGAGTTTGTCCAACGACTGGCCGCCGAAGTGCGTGCCTCCGGCGACGCGGAAAAAGGCAAAGCAGTGTTCAACCTGCCGCAAACCACCTGCGTCGCTTGCCACAAAATCGGCGAAGTCGGCGGCATCCTCGGCCCCGATCTCACCACCGTCGGCGCTGGACTGCCCACCGACATCATCATCGACTCCGTCATCTGGCCCAAACGCCAGATCAAAGAAGGTTACGTCTCGGTCTCCGTCACCACCAAGGATCAAAAAATATATGCCGGTTACCAGGACCGCGTCGAAAACGGCATCCTCTACCTGCGCGATACCGCCACCCAAAAAACCATCCCGATCAAGCTCTCTGACATCGCCAAAAAAGACGAGATCGGCACCATCATGCCAGCCGGCTTGACCAACTCCCTGACCCGCGAACAAATCCGCAACTTGATTGCTTATCTCACTCATCTTAAAGGTGACGCACCGCAGTTGAAGTGAGGGATTGGGAGGAAGGAGGGAAAAGAAGTTCAGAATACCAGACATGGGACAACCTTATTCTGATACCACTTTGAGCCGCCGTTCACAGCACATTAAGGCTTTGCTCCTTAACCTCAGCATGTGGCATGGATTGGCAATCCGTGTTTCTCGTTTCGGTATCGCTTTTAATTTTACCCTCAAATTTAACGCACCCCACTCCAACAACATTTTCCTAGAACGTGTCCGGTGTTCTGAAGTTGTGTAACTAAATTATTCGGCCAACGTTGTCCAGTAATAGTAAGCTTCTGGACTGATACCTTTCAAGCGTTGCAGGATCGTAAAATTTTCCGGTAGCTGGTGGTCTTTGATTTGATCAATGTGTGAAACATCGAAAACAGGGAGATTTTCGGAAATTGAATCACGTCCGATAATCGAAACGAGGGCTGCGGTTTTTGCAGCAGCGATTTTGGCCTGCGGCAGTCGGAAGCGGCAATCAATCAAGTGATTGGGCAGCTGCTTGATGCCGCGACGAAGGAGGCGGGTATGTTCCGTTTCAGTGAACCCTTTCAAATCCAGGGAGCAAAGTTGAAAGCAAGTTTCGATGGTGTCGGCAAGGTAATCCGCGTAGCTGGGGGCGGAATCGCGGTAGGAGCATTCGGCTGAGTGTGCCGTTCGGTTGGCAGCTGCAACAGATTCTAGATCAGTTACTACATCGTAGAGTTGTGCAATGTCGAAGAGTTGCTTGATCACTTGTTGACTGAAGCGCTCGGTCAAAGGCACGCCGATGGTGTTGGGAGCAAAGGCGGTGAGTTTGTCGCCGAGTAGAGCATTCACCGTGGGCGTAGTCACAAATACGGGTTTCGATGTTTCAATGAAGGGAGTCGTTATAGATTTCTCGACAAGATCGCTGAGGGTGTTTTTCTCGGTGACGATATCGAGCAGGATGGGAGTTTCACGCCCAGGACGGAGGGGCGAATCGTAGTAGAATTTGTAATGAAGCCGTTTGGGCAGTCGATGCTCTCCGCGCAACTGTTCTTCCCAACGGGAAAAGGGTGTATCCGTTAATAGTGAATCGAGAATGGGAGCCAACAAGCCTGCATCGGTATCACAGACGATGTCGATATCGATGGACAGACGTTGCGGCTTGGGCAAATGCAGCAACAGCGAGGTGCCGCCTTTGAAAACAAAACCCAGACTGCTATGGGATAGCGCGCAGAGCAAGGTAAGGGCAAAAATAGCCCGTTCGAGGATCTCAGGATCGACCGCGTTCAAGCCTTCCCGTTGGGATTCGATCCATTCACGGCTATGACAATGCGGCTCGATCATGGATCAGATGATGGAAGGGAGCAATTCTTTCACATCGATTTTGCGCCGCTCGGCGTAGCGTTTGAAAGCGGTGAGGTTGATTCGTTTAGCTGAAGTCAGGTTGTGCAACAAGCGGCGGTATTCTTCCAGCTCGTAAAGTCCGAGCTTTTGGATTTCGTAATAAAGATCGATCAGGGTGTGCTCTATAGGCGAGCGTTTTTCGACGTGATCGGAGGACAGACGCGGGCGCAGGATGATCGTATCTTCTGTTTCCAAGGAAAAGGACTTTGCTGCTTCTCCGAGGGGATGAATGACGACCCTGTGTCCGGCATCGCGCAGGGAATCGGCGACCGGCTCGAAGGCGTCGCGATCCACCATCAGGAAGGTGGCGTGACGGGTTGGCAGATGATGGAAATAGGCAGCAAGTTCGCGGGTGCTCCAGAGGGTGTGGTCGAGCAGAGGGAAGTCTTGCTTGAGGCTTTTCTGCAGCGATTGCATCACAGCAATGTTCTGATCGGGAAGAAAAGCTTCGGGCAGATCGGAATACCAGCCGCGACCAGCGTCATGAATCAGGCCCTCGCGCATCCAGTCCTGCAGGTAACGTTTGATGGTAGCGGATTCGTAATGCAGAGCCTCGGCTTCGATGGTCTTCTGAATGGTGGCTAGGTCGATGTAGTGACGGGAGAGGCCGAAGAGTTTGGGTAGCAGTTCCCCGGCGACGTAGTGCTTGCCGTCGAGGTAGGCGAGCGCGGTTTTTTCGTCCTGTTCGATGGCGATCTCGACAGCACGTTTGGCGCGGGCTAGGAGGGATTTGGAGTGGTGTGATTTGTTTCGGGATTCAAAAACTAAGTCGCGAATTTTATTTTGAATATGTTCAGGAGCCAACCAAATCTTAAAATCAGCAATATCACTGGGATAGAGTTCAATTTGACCAGAAGAACCACTGTATCTTTGTTCCACTTGAAGCTGACCTGCAGGACTGTTCAGAAAAGTTGCCAAATAAGTAGGGTCGATGGAGTGCTCCTTAATTTTGATAATAGTAACATGGTTGTCAGGCAAAGCTGGGTAAGGTTCTAAATAGGCAGCAGAGCGTCCTATGGTGCCTACACCAGTTCCATTAATAAGAACATTGCCTTTCTCAATAAGTAGAGAGTTGTCCCGAGGCTGAGCAAATCGATTTCCATCATCGATACGAACTGTCCCTTTGGCCACATGTTTCGAGTTCACTACAGGTAAACCTTTCTCAGTGTAGTCGGGTTGTCTGCCCCTACTGATTTGAGACGATAAATTTCCAAGGATTTCTAACTCACCAGCTTGAGCAATTTTATTTTCAAGAGCTTCAAATTTTGGGTGGAAAAAATTAGCATCATACCGTTTCGCAGCGAATACATCACTGGCTGGTTTTTCATAACTCAATGGATTGGGCGGCTCCCAGTTATCGAGCTTGAGCGCGGAGAGGAGGGTTTGTTCGGCTTTGTCGCGGGCTTGTTCAGAACACTCCAGCGCGATGCGTGCCGCTTGGACTTTTCCAACAATTTCCCGTTTTAGTTCAGTAGATAGTTGAGGGATCAATACTTGGTCAACGTCTTCCAATAAAAAGCCTGTTTGAACTGTTCCCCTACGAAATCTTTGTATTTGGGAAGCACCTAATTTAGACTCTAGGTAAATTGCCAAAAATTCAGCTTCTATAGAATGGGGTCGAAAAATGGCTAACTTACATGAACAAGTTGCTTTCCGGTCAGATCCTACCAAAGACAGAGCACCAACGGTTCCAACTATAGACAGCAAGACGTCCCCTTTTTCCAAGTGGGAGCGTTTCATGTGATTATCAGCAAATGCTTCGGATGTTATTTCGATTGGATTAGATTGCTCGATAAAAAATGGTCCTGTTACATCCTGTCCGCGATAATAGGGAATCCCGCTCTCAATGAATGAATCTGAAATTGAGAAATGGTTGCCGTCAGAAACAGCTACTAAATCAGCAATTGAGAAAGTTTTTCTAGAAGCTAGATTTTTTTCTATTAAAACATGGGATTTCTTGAAAAATTCTGCGTCGATGCGTTTCGTGCGTTCGAGATCGTAAAGTCGAATCTCGGTTGCTTCCAGCCCCTCCAACAAGTCCTCGTAACGAGCTTTGTCGAAGGGGCTTACCCTTTTCCCGGCGCGAACGACAGGCCCTCTCGTTTAGCGAACTCCCCAAAGGCCTCCGCAATTCCATCCTGCGTCTTGCCGTCGTGATTGAACAAGTCGTGTTTCACGATCAGATGCCCATGCCCATCGAGCACAAACTCATCGAGACTGCTTGCGGTCGCTTCGTAGCGATTAGGCACCTCATCCCATTTGTCCGCCACCTGCTTGCGGTCACTTCCATTTCCTTCCTTGATCTCCAACAAATCCTTGCGTTTCAAATAAATCTTCTCCCCCGAGTTGTCTTTACTCGACTCCTGCATCGTCGCAAAAAAGATCGGGTAATCGTCTTTTTTCGGACAGAGTTTCTCGTCCCACTTCTGCACCAACAGCACCGAAGTCTTAGTTCCCGTGTGAGGCTTGAACACATTGCCATGCAGTCCCACCACCGCCAGAATGCGACAGTGCTCCATGATGTATTCGCGCAGGTGTTTGTCAGAGGAATTATTAAACCGCCCCTGTGGCAGCACTACCGCCATGCGTCCACCGGGTTTCAAAAAATCCAGATTGCGTTCGATGAACAACAAGTCTCTACCGACTTTCGTCTGGTATTTGCCATTGGGCTTTTTGCCCAGGTCATACTTGGCGAGAATACGTGACTCTTTTATGTCCCCGGCAAAAGGCGGGTTTGCCAGCAGCACATCAAAGTTGAAATGATGATCACTGTTTTTCTTCGCCCGCAGTTTTTTCAGCTTCTTCCAGCCTTGATTATAAGTATCGATCCACTCTTCATCCTTGGTTTTTTCATCCCAGCGCTCCCAATCCAGTGTATTGAGATGCAACACATTGGTCTGTCCATCCCCAGCGATCAAGTTAAGCGTGCGCGCCACCCGCACCGAACGTTCGTCAAAATCTATCGCGAAGACCTTGTCGTTCACGTAGTCGGTGCAACGCTGCGATTTTTCCTCAGCGGTGAACAAATGACTCTTCGGCAGTCCCTCGTCGGCGAGGATTTTCTCCCACACATGAAAGATCGAGTGAACCGGAAAACCACAACTGCCTGCCGCAGTATCGATCAGCGTCTCATCCTCCTTGGGATCCAGCATCTTTACGCACATGTCGATGACATAACGCGGAGTGAAGTATTGCCCCTTTTCGCCCTTGCTCGATTTGTTGATCAGGTATTCGAAAGCCTCGTCCACTACATCGAGGTTGGAGTTGAAAAGCTTCACATCCTGCAGGGACGAAACACAAACTGAAAGATGGGAAGCGGTCAGGTCGATCTTGGAATCCGGACTGAAAACGCCTTCCCATTTTTTCTTAGCTAGATTAAAAAGTTCGCCGATCTTCTCCTTCAGCTCGGTTTCGGTATCACCGTAGTTGCGAAACTCCAGATGGCGCTTTTTGTTCCGCCCCGATGACATTTCATCAAAGAGCTTGGTGAAAATCAGTTTGAACAATTCCTCGAAAACATCCACCCCGGCATTGGCCAGCACCTCGTCCTCCATTTCGAGAATCAAATCCTTGAGCGATTTGCGCTCGTTGATGAGCTTGTCCTTTTTGACTAAGTCATCAATCGTCCAGCGCTCGGTGAGGATGTCCGAAAGTTTTTCCGTCGCTTTGGGGATACCAGGAATGTCCTCGAAAAAATTCGGATCCTTGCGGTGGTAATACGAGATCGACTCCCCATTAGTCCACACTCCGATTGGAGCACCCGTAGCATTGCAATAGGATTTGAGCTGCTCCTTGCCGTCTTTGAGTTTGGGTTTTTTGAGCTCGACGATCAGATAAACCGAACGCGTATCCTGTTTATCAAAAATGACAATGTCCGCACGCTTTTTCTCCCGCCCGAAGCTGACCGAATACTCCAGCTCCATACGGTCGAGCGGATAGTTGAGATCTTCATGCAATACGCGCAGATAGAGCTGACGAACAGCTTCTTCAGGCGTGAGTTTAATGTCCTTTTCCCGCACCAAGCAATGGATATAAGGGGCATCCTTGCCGCGAACCGTTTTTTCAAACACCAATTTCTCGAAAGCCTCAATCTGTTCCTTAGTAAATTGGCTGAGACTATAGTTCGAGTCCTTAAGAATGGATGAGAGTTGGAAAGTGCTTATTTCAGTCATCGTGATGCGAGTTAAAACCCTATTGAATAATAGGAACCTCACTAAAAATCAATACAACAATCCCTCTTTGTCACTTTTTTAAAAAATGTGACAAAGAGGGATTACCCTCACTTCCCCCGCCTCTTTTTTTCCTCGCTCATTTGCCTTCGGGCTGTTGCCTTACAGTCGGCTGAGTCAAAAAATTCTCTGGAAGATTTCTTGCGAGTCTTTACATTGATAGCTCGATGCCCCCCATCCCTCAACCCAGCTCTTGTTTGCGCGTTTATTTGTCACTACTGACCTGGCTGTGTGCTTTCTCTGTGACGCAGCCTGGCTCGGCAGCTGAAAAGGCGGTCGATTTCAATCGTGACATCCGCCCCATCTTGTCGGACAAATGTTATTACTGTCACGGGCCTGACGCCAATAAACGCAAAGCCGATCTGCGCCTGGATGACCGGGCGGCGGCTATCAAAGCAGGCGCTTTTGTTCCAGGTGACGTCCAGGCCAGCGAGCTACACAAACGCATACACCACCGCGATCCGGACGAAGTGATGCCTTTGCCCAAATCCAAGCTGAAGCTGAGTGCAGCGGATAAAAAATTGCTCGACCAGTGGATCGCCGAAGGAGCGCCTTACGCCCAGCACTGGTCTTTTGTCACCCCCGGAAAACAGCCTGCCCCCAAATTGCCGCAATCACTAAAAGATTGGGCAAACAATGGCATCGACTATTTTGTGGCGAAAAAATTGCATCACGCAAATTTAAAACCTTCCCCCCAGGCAAAAAAAGAAACCCTGATACGTCGCGTAACACTCGACCTCACCGGTCTTCCTCCGACCCCAAAAGAGGTTGATGATTTTCTCGCCGATGCATCGGATCAAGCTTACCAAAAGCTGGTCGACCGCCTGTTGAAAAGCCAACATTACGGCGAGCGCATGGCTTTGCCCTGGCTCGACGCGGCGCGCTTTGCTGACACCGGGGGTTATCAGGGAGACCTGGTCAAAACCCAATGGCCCTGGCGTGACTGGGTGATCCGGGCTTACAATGCAAACCTTCCCTTTGATCAATTCACCATCGAGCAGTTGGCAGGAGATCTGTTGCCGAACCCAAGTGAAGATCAACTGCTAGCGACCGCATTCAATCGCAATCACCGCATCAATGACGAAGGCGGTATCATTCCCGAAGAGTTTCTGGTGGAGTATGTAGCCGATCGGGTGGAGACCACCACCACGGTGTGGATGGGGCTCACGGTAGGTTGTGCCCGTTGCCATGACCATAAATATGACCCCATCACCCAGCGTGACTTTTACCAACTGTTCGCCTTTTTTAACAATGTCCCGGAAAAAGGCAAAGACGGGGATATCGCCCCAAAACCCAACATGGCCATCTATACCGGAGGAACAAAAGCTGAGCACGAAAAAATAAAAATCTCAGCTGCCGGTCTGCGTAAAAAGCAAAACACTTACACCAAGGCCAATGACAAAAAAATCACTCAATGGTTGGCTCAAAAATCAACGAGCACTCGTAAGTTACCTGCTTACACCGACCTACCCGATCCGCTGATCCACCTTCCCCTCGATGCCGCGATCAAAAACCGTTTTCAGAACCTTGGCAGCTCTGCGGGAAAAATCCCAATCAAAGGCAAAGCCAAAGCTGTGCAGCTTGATCAAAAAGCGCGGCACAACAAGGGCGTGCTCATCCGTCTGGGCGGCTATTTGAATCTGGGCAAACTGAATACTAACAAAGGTTTTGATTCGAAACATGCCATGACTTGGAGCACATGGGTCAATCCCCCCAGCACCACCTTTGGCATCGAAGGGCCGGTTTTCAGTTGTCTCAGCCCCGATGATAAAGCGCAGGGTTATCAAATCAACTTGGTGGAAAACAGTGACTCCGAATTTTCAATCACCTTTCGCTTACACAGCAATCGAGCAGCTGGAAAAAGTATCGAGGTGTCCACCAAACAAGTGATATCCAGAAAGAAATTCGCCCACCTCGTGGTGAGCTATGACGGGTCGATGAAAGCGTCTGGTGTCAGGATTTTCCTCAATGGCAAAGCAGTAGAACTGGAGATAAAGAAGGATCTAATTGGCGCAGCTTTCACCACCCGGGAGGATCTTCTGGTGGGAGTTGAAACAGAAACTTCGGGACCAAAAGGCATCCGCGATGAACTGCTGCACAACGCCATTCTCGATGACATCCAGATATACAACCATGTGCTCAGCGCTTCTCAAATCCATACACTTTATCAACTAGACCCAGTTCAATTACTCGCGGCGAGGCAGGAGCAGAGCCCTGTTGTCAGAGCCTTTCTCTCCACGGTTTATTTCCGTGATGAAGATCCTGTCTATCAAAAATTGATAAGTCAGTTGAAAAAAATTGAAGCTTCTCTCAAAAGCTTTGAAAGCAGCAAAATCACCAAAGTTTCGATCATGGAGGAAATGGAAAAACCTCGCGACACTTATCTGCTCACACGCGGCGCTTATGACAACCCGAACAAATCAGCAAGACTCTCGCCTGCCACTTTCGCTTCCTTATTGCCCATGGCTGAAAACCTGCCAAAAAACCGTCTCGGCCTCGCCCGTTGGTTGTTCGATCCGGAGCATCCCCTGACCTCCCGGGTAGCAGTGAACCGTTACTGGCAGATGTATTTTGGTCGAGGTCTGGTGAAAACTTCAGAAGACTTCGGATCACAGGGCAGCCCCCCGACCCATCCTGGCTTACTGGACTGGCTAGCCGTGGAGTTCCGCGAAAGTGGCTGGGACGTGAAAGTGATGCAGAAGCTGATCGTGATGTCTGCAACTTATCGTCAGAGTTCAGTCATCAGTTCCGAGCTGTTGCGCTTGGATCCGGAGAACCAGCTGTTGGGCCGTGGCCCGCGTTTTCGTCTCTATGCCCATGCTTTACGCGACCAGGCTCTTGCCATCAGTGGCAAGCTGGATTCCCGTATCGGAGGTCCACCGGTGATGCCCTACCAGCCAGCGGGACTGTGGGAAGAAGTGAGCGCCAAAGGAAAAAAATACATCGTTGCTGAAGGCAAGGACCTCTATCGGCGTAGCCTTTACACCTTCTGGCGCCGCACCGTGCCGCCTCCTTCGATGATGAATTTTGACAATGCCAGTCGCGAAATTTGTTCTATCAGCTCCAACCGCACCAATACCCCGCTGCAGGCGATGAATCTGATGAACGACCCTCAATATGTCGAAGCTGCCCGGCTCATGGCTGAACGCATGATCAGCGAAGGCGGAGACTCTGCCACTGATAGAATTATTTTTGGCCACAAGCTCGCCCTCGCCCGGAAGCCGGATGCCAGGGTTTTAAAAATTCTGACTCAAGGTTATAACGATTACCTTAAGCAGTTCAAATCAAAGCCAGCAGACGCCAAAGCCTTGATCACCATCGGAAAATCAGTTGTCGGAAAAAATATCGATCCCGCTCAACTAGCCGCCACCACAGCCGTAGCCAGTGTTATTTTGAATCTTGACGAAACCGTAACCAAGGAATGAACCCGCTCAATGAATCCCGTCTCCATTTGAATCGACGTCATTTTTTCGGACGCTCGGCCACTGGCATTGGCACTGCCGCCCTCGCTAGTCTGCTGGGAAAAGATTTGCTCCAAGGAGCAAATTCTTTGCCATCCACCACCTTTCCCAATTTTGCCCCCAAAGCCAAACGGGTGATCTACCTATTCCAATCGGGCGCGCCCTCACAGCTCGACCTTTTTGATCACAAACCCGAGCTGACAAAACGCTTCGACGAAGACCTGCCGGACTCGATCCGCCAAGGCCAGCGTTTGACCGGCATGACCGTCGGGCAAAAGCGTTTCCCCGTGGCTCCGAGTAAATTTACTTTCCAGCAACATGGTCAGTCCGGCGCCTGGATCAGTGAGCTGATGCCGCACATTTCATCTATTTCCGATGAACTCTGCATCATCAAATCAATGCACACCGAGGCCATCAATCACGACCCTGCGATCACTTTTTTCCAGACAGGCTCCCAGATTGCCGGCAGGCCGAGCATTGGCAGTTGGTTGAGTTATGGGCTGGGCAGTGAAAACAGTGACCTTCCCGCTTTTGTCTCGATGGTGTCCACCGGCACAGGCCGCCCCGGTGGTCAGCCTCTCTATGACCGCTTGTGGGGCAGTGGTTTTTTACCGACCACTCATCAGGGAGTGAAATTTCGTGGCCTCGGTGATCCGGTTCTCTACCTCAATGATCCGGCGGGCATCAATCGTAAAATGAGACGCCGCATGCTCGATGACATCGCCGCTATCAATCAGCACAAGCTGGAAGAGTTTGGCGATCCGGAAATCGCCACCCGCATTGCCCAATACGAACTCGCTTACCGGATGCAAGCTTCGGTTCCAGAGCTGACGGATCTTTCGAACGAACCGCAGTCTGTTTTTGATGCTTACGGCCCGGAATCAAAAAAACGCGGCAGCTACGCCAGCAACTGTATTCTCGCCCGGCGTCTATGTGAACGAGGAGTGAGGTTTGTTCAACTTTTTCACATGGGATGGGACCAACACAGCACCTTGCCCAAACAAATTGCCGGACAGTGTTACGATACAGACCAGGCAACGGCGGCATTGATCCGCGACTTGAAAAACCGCGGTTTGCTCGACGACACCCTGATTATCTGGGGAGGCGAATTTGGTCGAACAGTGTATTCACAAGGCACCCTGTCCAAGGAAAACTACGGACGCGATCATCATCCCCGCTGTTTCACCATGTTCATGGCTGGCGCAGGAATTAAGCCAGGCATGACCTATGGTGAGACCGATGACTTCAGTTACAACATCACCCAAAACCCCGTGCATGTACATGATCTGCACGCCACCATTTTCCACCTGCTCGGAATCGATCACGAACGCCTGACCTACAAATACCAGGGACGCCGCTTCCGCCTCACCGATGTTCACGGAAAAATCGTCAATGACATTCTAGCGTAGACTTATGCCTCCATGCAGTAGTCCATTCCCTCAATCCGAAGGAATGCCGGGAATTATGTTATGCCCTTTTTCGATAAATCCTTTTAGCAACTCAATATAATCTTCGGCATTTTCTCCATGATACCCCTTCTTCCCCCCCAACAACTTGCCGTCATTATGTAAAATGAAAAAAGTAGGCACAGATTTTATTCCAAATTCTTTCACCACCCCTGAGCGGGTATCGATATTTCCCCGGTATTCTATTTTTACAGAAATCAAACTCTCGTCTGCAAATTCTTTAAAAGCATCCGATGACAACACCTTATCTTCAAGACTCTTGCAATCAGGATTAAATGAATCTGCGGTAAATAAAAGATATATTGGTAGGTTTTTCTCACGAGCCAGTTCTTTAGCTTTATCAAAATTGTCCAGCCACGCCCCCCTCTTTGAATGGCTCGCTCTTCCAGCTGTTACCGTATGGAGTTCTGGTTCAGCCACATATTTCCCCTCGGGCACGCTCTCAAAAAAAGCCTGATCCTCATCACTCAATTTGTCCAAAGGCAGGACAAACCTTTTTTTGCCGGGCAAACGCCACAGAGCAATCTTTCCATCCATTTTGCCCAGAACCTCGGCATCGATTTCCCGCCCCTTGGTATCCTTGATCTTTCGCTTAAAAGGGAACTCAGGAATGGGCGCAGCTTTAGGGCTTGGATCCATACCCTCGCTTCCATCGCCATCTTCCATCGCTATCTTGTCCGCAGGCACAGGATCTTTTTTGCTGAAGACATCCTCACCTTCTGCAAAAGAGGCCTTCACCTCTGGCTCTTCAGGCCGCTTACACGAACTGATCTGTAACAACAAAACCCCTGCCAAGCCTAGCCCTAGATAAAACTTCATTCTCCTACCCACCTTATTTTTCATTTCTTCGCATCCTCCTTTTTCTTCCTCTTCAAGATCACCCAGATGGATGCCCCAATGATGATAGCAGGCAACAAAACTAGTATCCCAAAAACCATCGCAATCAACACCATTTCCTGTATACCTATCGGCCCCATAAACATCTCCTATTCATTCCCAAAGCACTTCCACCGCAGCTAGAGCCGTTTCCCCTTTCACGCTCGACAGCTTGATTTTTAGTTTGCCATCACTTTTGATAACGACGTCGAACTCCTCCATCACCACACCTTGGGGCCCCACCTCTTTAGCTATATCAAATGCCGACAAAACCTTTTCACCTTGCAGAGAAACATCAAAAACCCGCTTACCTTTTTTGATCTTCTCATCAAGCTCGGAAAAGTACAAACGCACTTTGGCCGCGCCATCCTTGTGATCCGTCACAATCTCCAGCCGCTCCGCGCCCTCAAGCACCGAAGCCCCCAACCAATCAGGTGCCGCAAGTGAGCCCTTCATCAATGAGGCATGTTTCCTAACATAAACCACCTTCTTCCCTTTAACTTCGATATCCAGCTTCGGCGAGACCCCGCCCACCACCGGGTAATCCAGGAACAAAGTTCCCGATGCAGAACGTCGATCCCCCGGCGCTCCAAAGTTAATTCCCAAACGACCGCTATCACGGCTTGCTCCATTGGTCCAAACTTCCGCTTCAGGCATGTGAATCAGCGCCAGTGACGTCTGGTTTTGATAGGAACACACACAGGTCCGGGTATAATCCGGAGCGTTAAGAATACCATCGGCGACGATCAGATTGGCCGTGCAACTGGATTTAAAGCCGCCAAAATTCCCTGTCCCCGAATCACCGGCCATGTCAAAAAATCCCGCAGCTCCCGAACGGAAAGTCAGCAAGTTTTCACTGCCGATCGCTGTATTGCACCCGTAAGTCCGCGCGTATTGCCAACCGGTTTTGCGGCCACTGAAAAGCTCAACCGCAAAACCTCCGGTCCCGTTAGTGAGAATTTTATCCCGCCACAACAAACAAGGCCCATTGTATTCAATGTCAGCATCAAACCACAATACTTTGCCATCTTTCCCGCGCAGCACCATCATACCCTTGCCACTCTCATCAACTGCCCGATCGCGGAAAGCACTACCGGCTTGCAATAACAGCCCGTGCTGGGTGGAGTAGTTGAGAAAAGTTCCAAACACATCCTTCTCCCGCTCCCAAATCACTTCACCATTTTCCAAGTCCAATGCGTAAAGCATCGGTTTGCCAGTGAACTTCATCCCCCTGCGGGCCAGACTCGTTTCCTTCTGCTCGGTCAGACGATCAATGCAAAACACCCGGTCTCCCGCCACTGCAATATTATTGTGACGAAAATTAAACTGCGCCTGCCTTTTCCACAACATCCGCCCGCTATGCCGGTCATACACCACCAGCAGGCGACTGCCCGAACCCTGGCCTGTCTTCAAAGTGCCTGTCCTATTTTTATCAGCCCCCTCCAAAGCCAGCGGCATGGCGGTAGCGATCAAATAATCCCCCGATACCCGGATAGAGCCCCAGTCAGGCGATTTTGCCACTGGGTTTTTTTCTTTATCATTCGCCGCCAGTTGAAAATTTTTGACAACTTCTCCATCCACCGCGTTCAGCTCAAGAATCACATTGCCATTCATCGCATAAATTCGATCCGGCATGGAAACATAATTACTTCCCGTCTCACCAGCACCGGCGAAGTGATCGGTACGATCAAAATATTCGCCAAAACCAGGGATCTTGCGTTCCCACATCACTCTTCCGCTATAAACATCCGTGGCGCGTAATAAATCCGGCCCTTCTATGATCAAACGCCCTCCAGCCACCTGCGGCGAGGGGCCATGCCCATGCCTTGGCAAAATCCCCGCATGCGATGCTCCGCCAAACCACAATACTCCGAAAGGAGCTTTCACTCTTTTGTCACGCGATACCAGAGTCTGTTCCACATTGCCATACTGGTGGGTCCAATTATCGCTATCAGGCAAAGCTCCCGCACGCACCAGAAAAGACAACTCCCCCGAGCGCTTGACCTCCGCATTGGCAAACTTGTCACCACTGCTCACCATGCGACTCAAGGTTTTATGCCCGTCCTCCGAAGCTGGCAAGCAAAACAGCCCTCCATAAGGGCGCAAAGCTTGGAACACTTGTGCAAGTCTCGTTCTCTTTTTCGCCAACAAGTTCACCAGTTTGTTATTTTCAGAGACAATCAAATTACACAAATAAGTGGGCAAGCCTCCTTGAAAGATATCCCCTTCGATCACCGAGGCCCGCGAACCATACCAGCCCGCCGCTTGCATTTTTCTCCGGAAGGCTAACACCTTGCCCGCATCCGGCTCCAAGACCATCACGCGCAACTGCGACCGGTTTAACAATGCATCAATCATCTGACCCGAACCAATCCCCAAGACCAGGGCGTATCCCTCTCCAGCCCCTTGATGTTTGAGAATTTCCGTTACCTTGCCCGACCACTCTCCCTGCGTTTCCTTTGTGATATTTTTCTTTAGCAAAGGAATACGCTTCGCCGCACCACCTGCCGGATCGCCTTCACCAAAACAATACAATTTCCCCTCGTCGGTTACCACAAACAGACGCCCGTCTGCAGCCAACAAACTTTGCGCCTCACCTTCTATTTTGCCACTCCAAACGGGTTTATTCTCCCCTGATTCATAAGCCGAAACCACTTTTGCTCCGCCAGTATAAAATCGGTCGCCCGCTCCCATCATCCAACGACCGGTGATCGCCTTGGCCAATTTATTCTGTTCTACTTTTTTATATTTAGGAGTCATTACCATCACTTCATTGCCACGGAAATCTGTCTTTTTCTCTGCCACAATCTCTACCGCGGCAGAACGCGTCAGCATGCTATTGGGATCCGTCGCTAACATGCGCTTGTCATTAAAAACGGCTGGAGCTCCCCCACCAATTGCCAATCCATTTTTCATCGTAAAAGCCCGCGCCTCGGTGAACAACAATTCGCCCACGGCTCCCACCTGCGAGCCCCCCTCTTTTTTCCCTTCGGCAAAAGCAAAATTCAACTGCTTACCACCGCCCGCATCGTAAACTCCGGGAATCGAACGCCCGCCTGGAACGACTAACTTGCCTCCCGATGCCGCCAGATGCCCCTGAGGCACCAAGCCGGAAAATGCCACCGCCCCACCATGCGGTTGATTGATGTAGTTGCTGCCATCTCCGCTATTGGTCCAGATCACCTTGCCATCCTCCGGATCCACCGCGCGAATAAAAATGCCCATGAAAGGCCAGATGCTCGCCCCAAAATAAAGTTTACCCTGATGCAACACCACTCCGCCACGCGCCGGCCAGGACGAGATCAAACGATGATTACCCAAAATCAACCGTCGCTGATCCGGTCCCCCTTTCACTTTCCATAACTGCTTTCCATTGTCCGCATTCAGCGCATACAAAAAACCATCATCGCTCACAAAAAACACCTTCCCCTTATAGGCCACCGGAGCAAAACGCACCGGCCCATTGCTATAAAAACGCCACAACTCCTTGCCATCACGAGTGCTGTAAGCCGTCACCGAATCATTCCGGCTCGAAGGCACAAAAATCCGTTGCCCCATGACCACCGGCTGAGCCACCGCATCAAACTGCAATTTGGGCTGGGTCTCCGGCCAGGCAGGCATGGCCTGGGGCAAGTCCCTCACCCACTGCAGCTTCATCTTCTCCGGCAAGGCATCCGGCGACCAGGATCCCCGCCCCGCATCATACCGCCACATTGGCCAGTCACCCGCCCGGGATTGAGAACTCCCGCCAATTAACAAAACTACCAGCCACACAGCCATCCATCGATTCAAAAAACACATAGACCCCAAGTCTCGAATCAAATCCCCCTTCCATCAACCCCTTTCAGTCATTCTTCATTATCCATTCTTTATTTCCCATCCTACATTCGTGTTCATTCGTGCTTCCCCGCATTCGCATTTGGCATATACAAACAGTCTGCTAAAGTGCCAGCGTGAAACAAGCATTTGTCCTAGGCGCCGGGAAAGGCACACGTTTAAAAGCGTTGACCGCCACCCTTCCGAAGCCGCTCATTCCTCTGCACCAGAAGCCGCTCATCACCTACGCCTTCGATCACCTGATCAATGCCGGTTTTGATCGTTTCATGGTCAACACCCACCACCTGCCTGATACTTTTGCTCCGGCCTTTCCCGAGCAAAGCTACCGCAACTGCCCGCTCGACTTCCGCTTCGAAGAGCAGCTGCTGGAAACCGGCGGCGGCATCGCCAACATCGCCGACTGGTTGCCTCAGGATGAATCCTTCATCATTTACAACGGCGATATTTTATCCGACATGGATCTCGCTCCTGCCATCGAAGCCCATCAAAGCTCCTCCAACCTTGTCACCCTCGTATTACGCAGCAAAGGAGAAGCCCTGCAAATTGCCCTCGATACCAAGTCCGGACAATCAAAGCAATCAGGACAAATCAGCGACATCCGCAACAGTCGGCAAACAGCAGCAGCCACCCTCTATCAATTCACCGGTGTGTATCTAGTGCGTCCCGATTTTCTCGCTTTTCTCACCCCCGGCAAAAAAGAATCCGTCATCCCTGCATTTCTAGAGCTCATCGAGCAAAACCAACTCGGCGGCGTGATCCTCGACGACGGCACCTGGTCGGATCTCGGCACCCGGGGGACTTACCTGCGCGCCAGCGCAGCCCTTTCCACCAACGGTTTCCCCCAATATGGCAAACAGGCCGAACAACAACGCATCCACCCGACAGCCCAGATTCATCCCGACGCCCACATCTGCCCCCTGTCATCGATCGGCCAGGATTGCGTGATCGCCGCCGGCGCCCGCATCGACAACTCCATCCTCTGGCCCGGTTCCCAAGTCGAAAAACAAGCCTCCTTACGCAATACCATCCTCTGCAGCGGTCAAAGTGCCGCAGGCGTCCTGCTCGACACAGACCTTTGATCTCCACAAAATCATGACCCCTGACCTCGCCAACTTAGAAAAACTCACCCGCGAGGCTTTTGCCCTGCCTACCGATCAAGCTCTGCTTATCGAAGAAATCATCAAAGGCGGTTCCGGGCGGCGTTTTTTCCGCATCGCAAAAAAAGATCACACATGGAGCGTGGTTGCCATGCACTTCACCCTCGAACGCCCTGAAAACGCACGCTTCGAAAACGCCAGCCAATTCCTCGCCTCCCATTCCATCCAAGTGCCGGCCATCCTCGCCCGCAATCCCAAATCCCACCTGCTCTGGTTGACCGATCTGGGCACTCAGGATTTATGGGAAACACGAAACTCAGATTGGGATAAAATCCAAGCCCCCCTTTATCGCTCAGCCTTGCAGCAGGTTTTCAAAATCCACAGCCTCGACGTCTGCCCCGACTCCCCCTCCCCAGATTTGGAGCCTCCTTTTGATGCCGCATTGTACCAATGGGAGCAAGATTATTTTTTCAACGAATTCGCCAGTCGTTTCAGTGATTGCAACGCAGCGGAAATCGAAACCCTGCGGAAATCCAAACAGGCCGGTTCTTTAGTGGACGAACTCTCCAGCCTGCCCCGCAGGCTAATCCACCGTGATTTTCAATCACAGAACATCATGATCCAGCAGGACCAAGCTTGGCTGATCGACTATCAAGGCATGCGCCTTGGCCGCCCGGAATACGACCTCGCTTCCCTGCTGTTCGACCCCTACGTCTCCATCTCGGAAACCCAACGTGACCACTTGATCGAATTTTATTTTTCATTAAAACAACAAGCCGGCCACGAGGACAGTCTCGAAGTCTTCCGCCAACGCCTCTACCTCTGCGCCTGCCAACGCCTGATGCAAGCCCTCGGTGCTTATGGGTTCCTCGGGATCGGCAAAGAAAAAACCGCATTCCTACAACACATCCCCCCCGCGATCAAAAGCCTGCATGAAGTCGCTATCAAACACGACACCTTCCCAGAACTGGCTCCACTATTGCGGTTGAAGAAATAGGAGGCATAACAGTTCCAGTAGAATTTCGAACCAAGGTGATAAATCCTGACTGAAGGGGCATCTTCGAGCAACTTGAATTCTCCCAAAAAAGGGTGTATTCACCCCATCTTCAACAAACTTTTCTTCATCGCCCCGCGAACACGGGATCCGCACTTGAAACCTTTTTGCCACATAACATGCCAGCCTTCCCAGAATCTGTCGTCATCCAAAATGTCACCCCGAGCATCCACGGCGGCGAACATCCGGTAAAACGGGTGATCAACGAAACTCTGCTCGTCAGCGCTGACATCTTCAAAGACGGTCACGACGAAGTGAAAGCTGTGCTCAAATGGAAAGCCCGCCGAGCCCGCGTCTGGCAGGAAACCCATATGAGCCACAGCGAAAATGACTGCTGGACGGCAAGTTTTTCTTTAGACCAAACCGGCGAATACCAATTCACAGTTGAAGCTTGGGGCGATCCCTTTTTCTCCTGGTTGCACGACTTCGAACGCCGCCTGTCCGGAGATCAGGATTCTTTTATCACGGAGTACGCCGAAGGCGCACAAATCCTGATCGCCGCCGCTGAACGCGCATCGGGTAAAAGCGAAGGCAAAAAAAAGCCCCCCGCTTCAGCTCAAGCCGATAACAAAAAGCTCAAACAACTTGCCGCCGCGCTCAAATCTCCCGATTCGCCGGAATCCATCGTCAAGCTCCTGAAAAACGACGATATTTTTGCCCTCATGCGCCGCTGGCCCGATCGCAGTCTTGCCAGCAGCCTCGCATCCCCCCTGCCCTTGATCATCGAGCGCCGCAAAGCCAGTTTCTCCGCTTGGTATGAATTTTTCCCCCGATGCGCCGAGGGACTCGCCGACAAACACTCGACTTTCCGCGACTGCCTGCCGCGCATCGAGGATGCGGCTGACATGGGCTTCGACGTGGTGTATTTTCCTCCCATCCACCCCATCGGCCGCGCCCACCGCAAAGGCAAAAACAACTCGGTCACCTGCGAACCCGGCGAGCCGGGATCCCCTTGGGCGATTGGTGCCAGCGAGGGCGGTCATTATTCCATCGCCCCCGAACTGGGAACGGTAGAGGATTTCAAATGGCTGTTATCCGAAGCGCAAAATCGCGGCATCGAGATCGCCATCGATTTTGCCATCAACTGCTCACCGGATCACCCCTATGTCACAGAACACCCCGAGTGGTTTTATCACCGCCCCGACGGCAGCATCAAATACGCCGAAAACCCACCGAAAAAATATCAAGACATCTACCCGCTAAACTTCCTCTGTGAAGATTGGCAAAATCTGTGGCAGGAAATGGTCAACATCGTGCTCTACTGGGCCGAGCAGGGAGTGAGTATCTTCCGCGTCGACAACCCCCACACCAAACCCGTCGCTTTCTGGCAATTCCTCATCGCCGAAGTGCACAAAAAATACCCGCAGACCCTCTTCCTCGCCGAGGCCTTCACCCGTCCGAAAATAATGCAGGCGCTAGGCAAAATCGGCTTCACGCAAAGTTACACCTACTTCACCTGGCGCGAGAGCAAAGAGGAGCTCAGCGACTACGTCACCGAGCTCACCCAGGGCCCCATGCGTGATTATTACCGCGCCAACTTCTGGCCCAATACCCCGGACATCCTGCCGCACCACTTGCAAAACGCATCACCCGCTGCTTTTAAAATCCGCGCTGCTCTGGCTGCTTTGCTCTCTTCGTCGTGGGGCATCTACAGTGGCTACGAGTTATGCGAAAACCAGCCGCTGCCCGGTCGCGAAGAATACCTCGATTCGGAAAAATACCAACTCAAACAACGCGACTGGAATGCCGAGGGCAACATCAAGCCTTTCATCAAACGTCTGAACTCGATCCGACGTGATAACCCAGCCCTGCACGAATACGCCAACATCGAATTCATTCCCTGCGACAACGAGCAGATCATCGCCTGGTTCAAGTGGAGCGGAGATTTTGAACAAGCCGTCATCGTCGTGATCAATCTCGATCCCGAAAACACCCAGGATTCCATGCTGCATCTGCCACTTGAAAAACTCGACCTTTCAGCCAATAGTTCCTTCCAGGTAAACGACCTGATGTTTGATGAAACTTACCAGTGGCAAGGCAGTTCAAACTTCGTATCCCTGTCACCTCGATCCAAACCCCTGCACATCCTGAAAATAGTCTGAAGCTGCCGTTGTGAAATACCGGATCGTCACATTTTTAATTTTGGGTATCGCCTTGATTTTTCTGGCGCAAAGCAAACCCGAACAATCGCATTGGGCGTTCACAGAAACGATCAATCAACACTGGCTGAATTTCTGCATCGCCAACTCCCCCGGTCGGATCACCGATACCGAGGTCACTTTAGTCAAAATCGATGACAACTACGAATCGGCTCTGCCTTCGGATCATCTCACCCGCCTCGACTACGCCGTCATTCTGGCTAACATCGAGAAGTTCAAACCCCGTTCCGTAGCTATCCTGCCTCCACTGAAGTGGAAAGAAGGCAATGCCATCAACGAAAAAATTCTCCAAAGCCAATGTTCAAAAATACCAGCGCTCACCTTGACGGCCGAGGTGGAAAACAGCCCCGTTGCCGGCAAACAGAACGCTGATGAAAAATACCAGGCTCTCACTCACATCGAAGGCGACCTTTCCAAAATCACCCCATTCACCCGCACCCTTGCCTATCCTGAAAAAAGCACACTCAAACAAGCCAAGGTCACTTTTGCCCAGATCGGTCTCAGCGACTCAGTAAACCAACAAGGCATCCACACCCTACCGCTGGTTGCGCGTCACGGAGACGACATCGTGCCTTCTTTCATCCTCATGGCGATCATCCAGCATGAAAAATTAAAGCTCTCGGAGGTCACTCTGCAATTACCGCCTGCCGTATCAAAAGCACAAATTTTAATCGCTGATAAATATACTATTCCCATCGATGTCCAAGGGCGTTTCAAAGTCTATCAAGACGCGATGACCTCCCGGGAAGACCTCTATAAAACTATCGCCGCCACAGACTTAACTCTGGCTCACACTGAATCCAACGAAGTCAAAGAACTCCAGCAGTATCTTGAAGAGGATTTCAATTCTCTGACTAACAACTTGATTATCATTGGTCTCGACAAAGCTCAGGACCAGCATATCACACTCAATAATGAAGAGAAAATATCACTCGCCGAACTCGTCACCCGAACCATCGCCACCATCCAAAGCGGCCGATTCATCGAGCAATGGCCCCCGCTCTGGCGACCACTCAGTTTTGCCCTGATCCTTTTATTCGCTATCAAACTCTACCAACTCAAGCGTCGTCAGGTTTTGATCTGGGGCAGCCTGATAGCCTTCTTTTATTTCATTGCCTGCGCCATGTTATTCAGCAGCACCCTGTTATGGACTCCACCTTTCATCTCAATGACGCTGTTTGTCATTTTGATTTCCGTCGGCACCATCCTTCCCTACCACCCGCATGATGCCGCCAATACTTCCCCAACAGCCCCCCAGCCCCCAAGCTCCGATCTTAAAAACAACGAGTCCAGCAGCAACGGCCCTTCTTGATGCACACGCAGCTTCCAGACGAATTGCCAGCTCCCAAGCGTTCCCTGCTCTGCTTGCTCGCAGGCGTCTTCATCATTCGTTTGTTGTATGTCTTTTTCTTTCGTCCCCCACTGCTCGGTGACGAATCTTATTACTGGGACTGGGGACGCCGACTGGACTGGGGCTACTTCAGCAAACCTCCACTCATTGCCTGGTTGATGGCTCTAGTCAGTTGGCTGGGAGGATCAACCGAACTAAGCCTGCGCATTGCCCCGCTGATCATCGGCACCGCATCGCTGGCGATGATCTGCTCCTTGGCAAAACAACTCTACGGTCAACAAACCGCCTACCTGACTGCGCTCATCGCTCTCGCCACCCCGGCCAATGCCGGACTGAACCTCTTCCTCACCATCGACGCGCCACTGGTATTTTTCTGGACTGCGGCACTCGGGCTTTTCTGGAGCTGGACGGAAAAACAAGGCCCACTGCGCCTCATGTTACCTCTAACGATCACCTTAGGACTGGGCATCCTCAGCAAACAAATGATGATGCTCTTCCCGCTGTTTGCGATACTTTTTTTAGCGCTCAACGCGGACAAACGGTTTTTGTTGCGCAAAACCTCCTTGTGGGTTTGTTTTTTGACAAGCTACCTTTTTCTCACTCCCGTGCTGTTATGGAACCAGTCACACGGATGGATCACCCTGAAACACACCCAACACCATTTTGGCGGTAGCGAAGGCTCTCTGTTGCAGAGAATGCCAATGAATGTCCTTGACTTCATCGGCAAACAAGCTGGCATCCTGTCACCGCTGATCTGGTTCCTACTCGTTCTGGTGATCTTCTTTGCTTTATTTAATTTTAAACATTTTGGCAAACGAGAGCGCTACCTGATCATCTTCAGCGGCATGCCAATCGCTTTCATGCACCTGATGTCACTGCGCCAGATCATGCAAGCCAACTGGCCCGCTGTTTACTTCATCGGCGCCTTCATCCTGCTCGCCGGTTGGCTCAACCGCTCTTTCGAAATCCCCGGCCTGCCGCTGCACTTCCGCCAATGGAAAAAACCCGCCTTGATCACCGGTTACCTCTGCGTGATCATCGTTTATTCACTGTCACCGGCACTCGAAGCCCTGGGCTACGCCGGACACCGCAAATTGGACCCCTATCGTCGCATGCTCGGTTGGAAAGAAACCGCCACAGAGCTTCAACAATATCTGGACCAAGTGCCGCACCCGGAAAAAACCTTCGTCATCGCTCTCGGACACCGCTATCACGCCAGCGAGATGGCTTTTTACCTCCCCAGCCAACCCCGCACTTATCGCTGGGAACCACTCGACCAGATTGCCTCCCAATATGAACTTTGGCCCAACCCCATCGAAGACGGCAAGGCCACTTGGGACGCCCTCATCCTGCGCCCCGAAGACCACTCCTTGAGGAATAAATTTCGCAAATCCTTTGAATCCGTGGAAAGTGTGGGAAAAGTGGTGATCAAAGTAAGTCCACTTTATGAAAGGCGCTTTGAAGTATTACTGGGGAAATCCATCAAACATTGGCCCAAAGGCAAAGCCCTGAATCCGTGAGTATTTCAAATCTCAAATTTCAAATTCTTCATCTCAAGTGAGCGCTGCCAATTTCCAATCACCCTTTCCCAAGTCCAGCGGCCTGCGACCCCGCAGTGGCTCAGACAATGATTCTCCGGATACCGTCACCCCCCGGGTTTCGGTCATTGTTCCTTTTTACAACGAAGAAGAGTGTGTCGAAAGCGTATTGGCTGAGATCATCGAATGCCAACCTCATGCTGAAATCATCGCCATCGATGACGGTAGTTCGGATTCTACCTGGGACAAAATCCTCTCCTTCAAAAAAAGCGCCAATCATTTCTCCCCCATTCGACTCACCCAAAACCGCGGACAAAGCGCTGCCGTGTATGCGGGTCTACGAGCCGCGGTCGGTGACATCACCGTATTGATGGACGGAGACGGGCAAAACGACCCCGCTGATATTGATCAACTGGTCGCCGAACTGTCATCCAGTGATGCCGATGTGGTCTGCGGACGCCGAGCCAAACGACAGGACACCTGGAGCCGCCGCACCGCTTCCAAAATCGCCAACAGCATTCGCCGCATGGTCGTCCACGACGGCATCAGTGATACCGGATGTTCGCTCAAAGCATTTCCCAAAGATTGTGTCGAGCTGTTGGTGCCCTTCAACGGCATGCATCGTTTTCTGCCCGCCGTCTTCACCCATGCCGGACTCAAGCTGATCGAAGTCGATGTCAATCACCGTGCGCGCACCGCCGGTGACTCCAAATACACCAACTGGGATCGTGCCCTGCGGGGAATTTATGACTTGTTCGGCATCCGTTGGCTGCTGAACCGAAAAATTATTTTTCCTGAGCTGACTCAGAATTCGGATCAGAGCCCGTCTCGGATCGGCGACCATAAATAAACCACAGGTTACGCACATAGATCAGCCAACCGGTAGCCTGCCCCAGCAAGCCCACGATCTCCACCCGCCAGATGAAGTAGATCATCAACATCGATGATCCGAGCAAACTCATCCACCAAAAGGCCGGTGGCACCACCGACGTTTTGACCCGTTCGCTTGCCAGCCATTGAACGATCATTCGCCCCATAAACACCGTCTGCCCCAAGAGGCCAAACAACACCCATAACAAACCCGTCCAGGCCGTGATATCAAACAGCCGGAACAGTAAAGGCTGCCCCGAATCGCTGCGCTGACGTTTATTAAGCTCCTTCAGAAACTCATCACCACTCAATGACAAGGCTTCCTTCCCGCCTCCAGCTCCAAACACCACCGACAACTCCCCTTCATCACCCGTCTCAACGATTTCCAAAGAAGCCAAACGGTCCGACAAGTTAAAAGGAGGCAGCAAAGGCTGCCCCGGCTTAGGCACCATACCGGCGAAATACAATCCCGCCCATAACAGCGCCGGCAGCGCCAAGCAGGCCACAATGGCCAAAATTAAAGATTTTCTATTAACACGCATAAATAATAAAGCTGCTAATCAAGCAGCAACAAACAACCGACTGGCTGGAATCAATACCATAATCGCCCAAGCCAAAAAACAAGGGGACTATCCGGCAAAGCCCGGCCTATCGCAACTCAATCACAAAACAATCCTGCCACCCGTCCAAACTCATCACTTTCAATCCCTACGCCTTTTTACTTCGTGCCACCACATTCGCTCCCAAATCCCGCAATACCCGCAATTCCCCCCACTGCGCCCCACGCATCTTCCTCCCCCCGTCCTTGCGGCGCTCTCCAAAACACTGCCGCCGCCCCGCAAAAAACTCGTCCACAAATCCCTGACTCCCCAACACCGCCCCATCCGTGAAATACCGCACCCGACAGCGCAAAGCCGCCGCCAATGGCAATTTCCCACCCGCCTGCAGCACCGTCTCAATCTCCTCTGGCGTAAACCCAGCCTTGCGCCGATCCACTCCATCCACAGTAACTCCGCCCAAGCGCTCCTCCCCCGTCCCATACAACAAACACCGATATTCCGCCTCCACCGTCCGCCACGCCACCCGCTGCCTCCCCATCACCGCAAAAGTCAACGCCTGACGCGCCCCCTTCACCCCAGCCACCGCCGCCGCATACGAACACCAACGATAGTCCTCCGGCGCCTTCACAATACCCGCCCGAACCGGATTCAAATCAATGTACGCCGCCACCGTCCTCACCGCGTCCCCGCTCTCCAGCAGCACGCTCCTAAAACGCCCATTCCACAAGGCCCCTTCCCGATCATTCATCTTGTTATAA
>JASFYY010000119.1:0-24185 GCA_045046875.1 Verrucomicrobiota bacterium
ATCATAGGGATGATAATACTCCCCCTCATGCCCGACATAACCCACCGGACGTGGTGGTGGCCATTGTTTGATCACGTGTTTATACCAAAACCGCAGCAAAAAGTTTCCCCGGAAACGCGGACGTTCCCTTTTTTTCATCGTCACCACCGGCTCAAAAGGAAACTTTTCCAAATGAGCTATCATCTCTGCAAACACCACATTGCGGAATTGCTTCAAACCTGTAATCTGACGATAGAGACTTTGCATCTCAGGTTTCAGGTAAGTCCCGCAAAGACTCACCACCAGCGGACGTCCATCCGTCTTCGACTGCGCGGCCTCACTGCCCATCACCCTGCGGTCCTTTCCATGTATCCAACAGCTCCTGATAATAGCCCTCCAAACGAGCGACCTGCGCCGATTGCTCAAAATTCTCCCGCATGCTGGCCGCCGCCGCTTTGCCCATTTGCTGACGCATCTCGTCATCCTCAAGCAAACGCTTCACCTGCCGCAACAAACCCTCACGATCCCGCTCCGTCACCAACAAACCGGTCTGCCCCTGTTCCACCGCTTCCGGGATCCCGCCGTGCAAAGTCGCCACCACCGGCAAACCCGTCGCCATCGCCTCCAACATCGCATTGGGAATTCCCTCCTGGTTATGATCCTCCGTGATCCTACTCGGGTGAATAAAAATGTGCGCCTGATGATACAAGTCACGCAACTGCTCTGAACTCAGAAAACCCGGGAAATCCACCTGTCCACCGATTCCCAGTTCTTTCGCCAAATCCTGGGTCTGCTCCATCAAAGGGCCATCGCCAGCCAGCACCAACCGTGCTTTGGGATAAAGCTTCACCAAATCGGCAAACACATGCAGGGTATCATCCAAGCCCTTTTTTTCCACCATGCGGCAAGCCTGTATCAATCTCCACTCTCCCCCCTCTGGTGCCGGACGCTCAACCACCGGAAACCCCTCCATCGGAATGCCGGTCCGGTTCAAACGGATCTTACTCTCGTCACAACCGAGATCGATCAGACGCTGCTTCAGGCTCTCCGATCTCGCCATCACCATTGGCAAAGTCTGCAGCAAATCGCGCAAGCGATCGACATAACCTGGTTGATCCTCCCTCGGCTGCACGTCCATGCCATGAAAAGAAACCACCACCGGCCGATGCCAGCGTTTGATAAAAGGCAACAGATGCACTCCGGTATGACCAAAATACACATGCATCAAATCCGCTTGGTGTTTTTGCAAAGCCTGCTCCAACACCCGGTATTCCCCTCGATAAACAATCGCCGGCTCTTTTTTGATATACTTCAGCCAGAATCGGCGGATAAAATTGCTGCGCACCTTGCCGTGGATCTCCACCGGTTCAAAAGGAAACCGATCTTCACTGCGGCGTTCCTTGGTTATTACGAAGGTCTCAAATTCCCGCAAACCCGATACCTGTCGGTAAATGTGTAACATTTCCGGTTTCAAAAAAGTCGTGCAATAACTGGCCAATATAGGTTTCGACATGATCAAGGGCAATCTGCACGGCTCGTCCCGTTTGTCGATTCCCTTTTCGCAACTAAAACGCTTTACCGAATTGCCTGAAAATAACGGCTTTGCTTTACCTGGATGGGCTAAGCTGGTAGCTTCGAAGCAGTCCTAAATGCATCACACTCTGAAATCGTCGTCATTCATCTCGAATCTCTTCGTCCTTGTTTCGGCATTCACCCTGCTATCTTGCGAACGACGCGCAACCCCCACTCTCCCGCAATCTCAAACTACCCTACCAGGTGCTGCTTCTGGATCTCCTATCGAAGCCATCATAACAACGGCACTGAACGACCCCGAATCCTTACAAAACATCAGCTTTGCCGACGTTATCCACGCCAGTAGCGGAAAGGAAGTCATTGCCATGGATCTCAATCAAAACGAAGATGCCGAACTAATAGAAGCTCTCAGCGATGCTATCACCCGGGTAATGGAACGTTTCAACCGCCCCGACAGCCCGACTTCGGCGGAAAAACGCATCAATGAAGTCAGCAAGCACTTTGAAAAAGCTCTACAAATCGAGATCAACTCTACCGACGGCTTTTTATGCGCAGCCCCTCGAACCGCTACAGGTAAGACCCAACGTTCCGGTTACCCTGACCTGCGGATCGTGCATCAGGAAACCGGTAGAGTCTCCTACCTGGATCCCAAACTGATCGCTGCAGGATCAATCCACAGCTCCCTGCGCACCTTCTATTTCACTCCCAAAAAAGAAAGCGGCAAAATCCTCGATGACGCGCATCACTTATTAATAGGGATCGAACATGATTCCCACAACGGAGCCTGGAAATTCACCAAATGGCGGTTGGTTGACCTTTCAGGACTCAAAATCCGACTCAAACCTGAATTCCAGGCCAGCAACAAGGATATTTACCTCAAAGAACGGATTTTGATCGAAAATCAGCCGGAAATAGCAGCGAAATCCAAATAAATGGCTAAAAAGCAGCTTATTTTCCTATTTTCATTAAAAAATGTTATTTTTTAATTGCTTTCCCGTTCGTAAAGGCTCTAATAGATTAACTGGATTATTCCATAAGTCATTTATAACCACTAACATTCTCCCTGTATGTTCAAATTATTTTTCATCCTAATAGCAATCACCACGATGATATCGATGGGGGTGGTTGGCAAAATGGGTTCGTATAGCCCGGCGCGGGTTAAACCAGCGCCAATGACGGTCAGCCTCAGCGGCGCGATTGCTTTCCCAGGACGCATCCCAGGCCCGGACACCGTATTTAAACTCAGACGTGCCGTGCAAATGGAAGATGTAGAGACCTTGAATGCGCTTCTAGTTGAAAACCACCTTTTCCTCGCTCCTAGCGAGTAGATGGCTCATAGCTCATTTGCTTCTAGCAAACAAACTCAACCCTGTCTTCAGACAGGGTTTTTTTGTGCCCAATCGAAACCTGCGAGTGGCAACCTTCCAGTAAAACCAACACAACTTCACTTCAGAAAGTTCAACGCCCCGCCACTTCCGCTGCCACTCTCATCACGGTTACGCATATTATCGGCGATAGTAGCTAAGAAAGGTAACAATTGGCCTTTTACATTTTCTGCAAGCTCGATTTCATCCATCGCTTCCCCCATCAACTTGACCCAACGATCACGTTCAGCAAAACCGATCGAAAAAGGCACATGGCGCATCTTCAAACGCGGATGGCCACGTTTTTCTATATACCTCGGCACACCTCCAATGCGAAAATTCAAAAACTCCCGCAATCTCCATTCCGACTGTTCCCATTCACCCTCGGGATACATCGGACCAATCAAGTCATCCTCTTTCACCCGCTGGTAAAAAGCATGCACCATGCGGCCGATGCCTTCCTCCCCCATATGGGCAAAAACTTCTTTTTCATTCATAAATCCACCCTACACCGTTGTCACCGATACGCCAAGAACCTGCTCACACATTCCCAGCATATTTACATGAATTTAGCACCAATCGTGATATGATCATGGCATGAAATCTGTCCGATACCCGCTTCTTGCCGGTCTTGCCCTCGTCACCCTCACACTCGCTTGCTCATGCAAAAAAAGCCGTGACCCCGGTGACGCTATCGAATTGCCTGAGTTGAAACTAAAAAAAGGTCAAACCGTGCGTGCCATCATGGAAACTGTGACCGAAAACGGTACTATAAAAATAGTCGGCGGCAAAGAAAACGGTAGCGGAACCATGTTTGTGCAACGAGTGCGTGTTTTTGAAAAAACACGCACTCGGGATGGCTTTCGCTACAACATTCAGAAAAACGATTCCAACGCCAGCTTTGAATGGAAAGGACAGGAAACGCCCTCGGAAACCCACACCACCCTGACCGGACGTCCGGTTCTGGCCACACGTGGTGACGACGGCTGGAAAATGACTCTTGCTGAGGGGCATGCCAGTCCTGCACAAATCGCCGAAATCAAAGCTTTCGAAGCCTACGCCAACCGCCAATGGCTACCGGGACATCCTGTGAAAATAGGTGACAGCTGGCCATGCCAACCCGGATTCATAAAACACTTCATCCAAAGCGATCTTATCAAAACTAGTACAGGAGGAACATTGACCCTTCTCTCCATCGAAGGTGACAATGCTATTGTTTCGGTAAACATACACGGCAGCGGCGAGCACAACGATCAGAAAACCCTCTCCAAAGCTTCGATCAATCTGACCGGCACAGCCGTATTCTCGATCCAGACCGGCCTGGATCTCGGCTTGGATTTAAAAGGCAGTGTCACCAGCGGCGTTCAGCATGCCAATGGCGAAATCAAAGCCGTCTTATTACCTGTAACGCTCAAGGTTAGAAAAAAAATACTTGAATGAGGTCTCGTTATTTTTCGTAATCAATCTGCTGAAAAATCCCACCTCCCATCAAAACCTCGCCATCATAAAAAGCGCAGATCTGCCCTGGAGTGAGTGCACGTTGAGGCTCTGAAAATTCGATCAGCATTTCCCTGCCGTCCTCGCTCTGCTGCAAAATTTCAAGTGAACAAGAAGGGCAACGGTAACGAGGCTGGGCGCTCAATTCAGCGGCTTCGTTCAGCGCCCGGTGAGTCAAACTGATGGACCCCACTCGACAACGCGAGGCATACAGCCTGGGTGTATCCGGATCATCAAAGGCGACCACCAGTTCGTTACTTTCCGAACGTTTCTCCACTAGCACATAAGCCTTGCCATAAACCGGCGAAGAAACCCGCAGCCCTTTGCGTTGCCCGAAAGTATACAAATGCAACCCTCGGTGCTGACCCACCACCTTGCCCTCGGTAGTCACAATGTCCCCCGGTTGGTCCGCAATGTAATGTTGCAAAAAATCCGCCATCTTGACATTGCCCATGAAACAAATCCCCTGGCTGTCCTTTTTTTTAGCCACTGGCACGTCAAAGCGCAATGCCTCGCTACGCACCTCGCTTTTAGGCAATTCTCCAACCGGGAACAACACATTCCTAATCTGCTCTTGCTGCAACAATGCAAGAAAATAGGTCTGATCCTTATTGTCATCCATGCCGCGCAAAACATCCACCTCCCGCGATCCCTCATGCTCTCGAATGCGCGCGTAATGCCCTGTGGCAATCGAGTCAAAACCTTGTGCCAAAGCAAAATCACGAAACACACCGAACTTCATCTCACGATTACACATCACATCCGGATTGGGAGTCACTCCCTCGCGGTAGCCCTTCAGCATATAGTCCACCACCCGCTCACGGTAAGCGTCCATCAAGCTCAGAATACGCAGTTCGATGCCCAAATGATCCGCCACCGCCCTGGCATCACGAATATCCTGCTGCCAGGGGCAATCACCGGGCAACCCCTCTTCATTAATCCAGTTTTTCATGTAAGCACCCACCACCTCATGCCCCTGTTCCTGCAACAGAGCTGCGGCCACACTGCTGTCCACTCCTCCGGACATCGCTACCAATATTTTTGCCATAGCCTACTTATAATTTGAAATCTAGAATTTGAGCCGGAGCGTAGCCAGCCCGAAGATACTACCTGAAGGCAAACTTGAAATTTTCAAGCACAAAGCCATAGTCCGTTATTATATTACGATGAGCGAATCAGAAAAAACAAGCAGCGACACTTCGTTGAACGAGCAAAAAGGCGCCTCACCCCTACCTGGCTGCATCATTGTCATCGTGACGATGCTCGTCTTTGGCGGCCTCGCCGTTCTCTATATCGGAGTCGGTTACTGGATGAACAGCCAACTCGATGCCATCACCGCCCCCACTCCCGTCGAAATCAGCGTCGCCAAACCCAGCCAACAACAAATCGATTCGGCTTACCACAAGCTCGAGCAAATCAAACAAGCCAGTGAAACCCAGGCGATGGTGCGCATCGCCTTCACCGCAGAGGACATCAATGCCCTGATCGCCAGCGAAGCCTTGCTCACCGACTTACGCGGCAAAGCCTTTGTCGAAAAAATCGATTCCCAAGGCATCCAAACCAAAGTCACGCAACAACTGCGTAGCCTTCCCCTACGCCCCGATCGTTTTCTCAATGCCACCATCGCGTTTGTTCCCGTGGTATTAAGAGACAGTCTGGTTTTCGAAATCCATGATGTGCGGGTCCCCGGCAAGGAAGTCCCGCAAGGATTCATCGAAGGTTACTCCAAACAGGATTTTTTCAAATTGGACGCCAAAAATGAACAGCTCAAACCCATCCTACTGCAACTGCGCCGTGCTTATCTGGAAGACGACCACGTGATCATCGAAACGGGCAGGGATAAAAACTAAGCCTTATTCACCACAATCCCCCGTTTCCTCTGAGGAAACATTTCCCGACAAAGACCGCACACCGTGCCATCACAACCTCTGGCCGAACAATGCTCCCGGCCATAGAAAATAATCTGCAAGTGCAGACGGTTCCAACTCTGTCGGGGGAACAACCTTTTTAAGTCTTTCTCCGTTTGTTTCACATTCTGCCCCTTGCTCAACTTCCAACGTTGCGCCAACCGATGAATGTGGGTATCCACCGGAAATGCAGGCACCCCAAAAGCCTGGGACATCACTACCGAAGCCGTTTTATGCCCCACCCCTGGCAAAGCCTCTAAATCCTCAAAAGTTTGTGGCACCTGCCCTCCATGTTGATCCCTGATGATTCTTGACAACTCAGAAATAGCCGCACTTTTCTTCGGCGACAAACCACAAGGGCGGATAATTGCCCGGATATCAGCCACCTCCACTTGTGCCATCGTCTCAGGGCGATCAGCCAAATCAAACAAAGCCGGAGTCACCTGATTGACCCGCACATCCGTACATTGAGCCGATAACAATACCGCCACTAACAGGGTATAGGGATCATGATGATCCAAAGGAATGGGCGTTTCTGGATAGAGCTCATCCAGTCGTTTTAAAATCAAGGCAGCTCTGTCAGCTTTTATCATCCAAGCTTAATCAGGAAACCCTGAATCCATTCCTCAACTCATGCGGGATATGAGAGATCTTTTTCTGGATCGCCTTCAGCATCGTGCGCACATGGGCAGCTTTGGACGCACGAGATTGCAGAATCCTCTCACTCTCGGTGAAACTCCCCCATTCCAAAACCTCAATCCCCACATGACGCGTCCCCCATTGTTTCATCGAAGACAGCGTAGGTTTGTAAATATCGATGGTATCGGACCCCACCAAAGCCTTGCCATAGTCATCCACCACATACTCCTGCGACAAACCCTTGATCTTAAACCGTGTACCAAGCGGGAAACGTGACCAATCCGCGGCCGCACTGCGCTCTTTCCTGTCATGTTTGAGATCACCGCCTGCGGCATTTTTTTTGCCATATTTCCAGCTATCACTCTCCTGATGAGAATAAGCCGTGGTCCGCACCACCAACAAACGGGGCGCACTATCACGTATAGCCTGAGCTTTCGCCTCACTGTCGTCTCCAGCAGGGGCAGGCTTAAACACACTGCTGCCACCGCCTGACAGCTGGTTCTGTGTGCCACAGCTGGAGAAAACCATGGCTAAAATCACGGCGCTCACCGTGTGATAAAATGATCGTAAGCTCATCTTGTTCTAGTATTTAAATATGGTTAAATATCAACCAATGTCCAGAAGATATTCTTCCTCTCTCTCACAAAAATCTAGATAGCCCTATATAACTCGCCAGATATGAAAATCAAGTGATTTTCTCATATTTGAGTATTTTATTAGTCCTGTAGCGCAAGCGCTTGCCAAATCAACTTCTCAACAAAAAAAGCTCTTGCACCTGACTGCTGCTTCAGAAAAGATAAGCCATGCCCAACACCGCCCAAATGAGTGAAGCGATTCACACCCTGACAGAGATTCTTCAACACCAGAAGGATTTGGGTGATGATAAAATCCTGCTGCAGGAAAATGATTTGGCAACCTTGCGTAACCTGCCACAACAGTTCCGCCAGCAATTTACCCCCCGCCCTGCAATCACCGCCGCCGCATCGTCTATCGTCAATGCGCCAACTCAAAGTCAGGGCCCTGCCACCACTGAAAGCCGTCCTAACACCCCGCCTCCAGCTTCTACTGAAACAACACCTCCCAACAAACGAAACCAACTCAATACGCTGGCCAGAGAAGTAAAATCAGATGAAACCTATCGCTCCCTGGGCACCCTCGGCACCACCATGGTGTTTGCTTCGGGCAACCCCGATGCGCGCCTGATGTTAATCGGTGAAGCCCCCGGACTAGAAGAAGAGCAAGATAAAAAACCCTTTCGCGGAGCCGCTGGAGAGTTGCTGGATAATATCCTCAAGGCGATGAAACTGACCCGGGAAGAAATTTACATCAGTAACGTGCTTAAATTTCGCCCACTGCCGTCCAACCAGCAAGACGCAGCTGCAAGCAACCGGCGACCCAACAAGGATGAAATCAATGCCAGCATAAAATACATCCTAGCTGAAATTGATGTGGTGAAACCCGCCGTCATCATCGCCCTGGGCGGAACAGCTGCCCACAGTTTATTGGAAACCAATGCCCCATTGAAAGACCTGCGCCAACAAGAACATCATCTGAAAGGCATCCCCGTCATCGTCAGCTACCACCCCGCCTATTTGATCCATTGCGAATCCACCTCAGCAGATAAATACAAAAAAGAAAAAGGCAAAGTCTGGCTGGATATGAAACTGGCCCTACAAAAACTGGAAAACTCTGCCCGGGGCTAAACAAGTCCATCAGCCATGAATGATTCGGAAAAAGAGAGTAAAACAAACAGCTCCCCCACGCTACTGTCCAAACGGAATTCCTGCCTGATCGCAGCCGTCGTAGCCCTCATTGCCATGGCGGCAGTGATTGCCTTCACTGTCTTCAAAACCCTGAACACCGTCGAAAAAATCGTTTCGGGTTTTCAAGAACCTTTCCTTGAATCAAACATCCAGGAAACCTTCCAAAGCACCGCCTTTAAAAGCAAAGGCAATCAGGGGGGAATCCTCGAAGTGGCCACCGCCACCACCACCGAAACCTTCAAAAGAAAATCCGAATTTTCACTCTTTGACCACACCTTGCCGCTCGGTGCCACCATTTCTGAAATTCAGATTCCCGCAACTTATCGTTACCACATCGACCTCAAGTCATCCTGGCAGATCAGCGCGCAACAGAACAAATGTGTGGTGATCGCACCCGAACTGCGCCCCAGCCTGCCCGTAGCCTTTGATACAGGAGAGATGAAAAGCAAAACCGCCAACGGCTGGGCCAGATGGGACAAACACGAAAACCTCAAAAAATTGGAACAAAGCTTGACCAAAAAACTCGCCGAGCATGCCGTCCTGCCAAAAAACATCGACCTGGTACGCGACGAAGCCCGGCTCTCGATTGCCCGTTTTGTCAAGAGTTGGCTGCTCAATCACGAACACTGGGACAATGCACGCTTCACCGAAATCATCGTCCTGTTCCCCGATGAACTGGAAAAAAACGCACCCCTGCCACCGCCCACTCTACGGCTCAAACAAGCCACCGGAAACTCCCTGGGCAAGCCTGCGCTTTAAGTAAAGAATATGAAAATTCAATCCCTGTGCATTTTTTGTGGATCAAAAAGCGGTCACCATCCGATCTATGCTGAAACAGCGGCGGCTATTGGCCGCGAACTGGCCCAACGAAAAATCCGCCTGATCTATGGCGGTGGCAGCGTTGGCCTGATGGGCATATTAGCGGATTCATGCCTCGCAGCCGGAGGCGAAGCCACCGGGGTCATCACCCGCAAACTGATGGATCTCGAAGTAGGGCATCCCGACCTCAGCGAGCTCTGTATAGTCGATACCATGATGCAACGCAAAACCCTGATGGCCGAACGCTCAGACGCCTTTATTTCCCTGCCCGGCAGTGTCGGCACCCTCGACGAGCTTTTCGAGATGCTCACTTGGACCCAACTCGACATTCATAACAAACCTTCAGGACTGCTTAACATCAACGGCTACTTCAACCAACTCATCGCCCTGCTCGAACAAATCGTTGGCGAAGGTTTTCTCTCTCAAGCCCACGCTGACCAACTCCACGTAGGAACCGATTTCAATCAACTGCTGCAACGACTTGAAGAAAAACTATAGCTACCCTCTACGGTAACTAACAACCGGACATCGCGCATCAATTGTTAAAACACGATGCCCACCAGGAACTTTTGGAACTCTCCACACTGTTATTTCATAATCCTGCCGTCGCTTCCTGATTGATGAAATTTCCCAAACACCTTTATTTTCCCTTTTGCCAATCTCTTTTTTAACAATTTCCTCTAAATACTTCCGGCCTAATGAGCCATCGTCCATTCTGTGCGCACTCCGACCTCCTGTTCTGCAAGCGGTAACACACATACAAAAAAAGATACTTGATAATATTACTATTAACCAATTTGCCCTTTCTCCATTCCCCTATTCGTGTTCATTAGTGTCTATTCGTGGTTCTCATTCCCTCTCCCCTCAAAACACCTCTCCCTGTTTATACAAAGTCTTGTGCAAACCTTCTAACTCCTTATCATAACCATTATACAAGCGCGTGCGCACGCGCTGACCTGTCACCAACAAGCGCTCAGTGCTTTGACTCCATCTCGGATGAGGTTTGCCCGGATCCACATTAGAGAAATACCCGTATTCCCGCGACATCGCATCGTTCCAAAAAGTATTGGGTTTTTGGTCGGTCAATTCAATCTTCACAATCGACTTAGGCCCCTTGTAGCCGTATTTCCAAGGAAATACCAAACGCAGCGGAGCCCCTGACTGCTTAGGCAATTGTTTGCCGTAAAGACCGGTGGCCACAAACGCCAAGGGGTGCATCGCTTCTTCCAGGTTCACTCCTTCGTAATAAGGCCACGAATAATCCTTGTTCTCACGCTGCCCCACCGCTTGCTCCGGTCGGTGAAAGCTCACAAAACGCACATACTTGGCTTTGGTATCCGGTTGACATTTTTCGATCAACAGCCTCAGCGGAAAACCCGACCATGGCACCGTCATCGCCCAGGCTTCGACACAGCGGAAGCGATATGCCCTCTCCTCCAACGGAAAAGCTTTTAACAATTCATCAATGTCCCACTTCTTAGGTTTGGCACACAAACCGGTGACCTCTATCTGCCAGGGAAAAGGCTGAAAGGGTTCCACGTAACGGTGAGGTTTTTTGTCCAAACTGAACTCGTAAAAATTATTATAGGTGAAAACCTCGTCTTTTGGCGTCAAGGCCCGGTCCACCTTATAGGCCGTATTTTTCTTTGCTGGATACAACTTATCACTCAGAGGGTGCTCCGGGATATGGTACATCTTATCCCGATCACTCAGAGCCGCCGTCACTTGATCCGCACCAAGCCCCCCGGCAATCAGCGCCCCGCTGCTCGCCGTCAACTGCTTGATAAAACGGCGGCGGTTCAGATAGTGCGACTCCGGTGTCGCATTCTTGTCATTCCAATACAATCGAGAAGGGTTTTTCAGCATAGCGATGAAAATTTAGCACAGACAAAGTGTAATTTTAAAGGTTTTTATTCAGTTTTCCTGATTTTCAGCAAATTACAGCAATCGGCTTGCGCATTCATTATCCGAACGTATTTTTAGCCTCTTTTATGACTATATTTCAAGCTATGCTCCTTGGCCTGATTCAAGGGCTCACCGAATTTTTACCGGTTTCTTCATCCGGGCACCTAGCCTTGGCGAGTCACTTCCTCGAAGTGCAGAATCCCGGACTGACTTTCGAAATCATCCTCCACTTCGGCACCCTGTTATCCGTATTGTGCTATTTCTGGCGATCCCTCTGGGCCATGTTTCTTTCCCTGTTCAAAAAAGAGATGGTCGAGGAACGACGCATGATCGGCTATTTATTCATCGGCACCCTGCCTGCGGCCATCATCGGACTCTCTTTCAAACATCAATTTGAATCCCTCAGCGACCAACCCCGCATTGTCTCCCTGTTGCTCTGCGTCACCGGCGCAGTGCTTCTGCTGCCCCGCCTATTTCCAAAAAAACATGGTGACCAATCGATGACTCTGCGCACAGCTCTGATCATGGGGTTCAGTCAGGCTTTTGCCATTCTGCCGGGCATTTCACGATCGGGCTCGACCATTGTCAGCGGCATGCTCAGCAAGGTAAACCCGGCAAAAGCCGCCGAATTCTCTTTCCTGCTGGCTGTGCCTGCTATTGGCGGAGCGGCCGTGCTTGCACTGCGCGACCTGGAAAACATTGATTCCAGTCTTGCTATCCCTTTTCTGGCCGGCGGCCTGGTATCCTTCATTTCAGGTTTGATTGCCGTTTATGCCGTTTTATCCAGTATCCGCAAAGGCAAATTTGAGTACTTTGCTTACTATTGCATTGCCGTTGGCCTGATTTCCTTTATATACTTACAATTCAACTAGGACTGAACTCGCATCAAAGCGAACCCTTCCCAACTCAACACAATGCTTTTTCCCTTACGCCATCAACGCTACACGACCTTATTCGTAGCCTTATTGGTTCTGCTTTCAGGCAATCAAGGGATTCTCCAACCCACCCGGATCCAGGCGGCGAGCACAGTGACCTATTATTTGGCGGATGGTTTTGACTACCCGGTAGGCAAGCCTGATGCCGCTGGCTACTATAAAGCCCGGGGATTCTGGCCCAACGGCCATCTGGGTGAAGACTGGAACGGTCGCGGAGGGGGCAACAGTGACCAGGGCGACCCGGTTTACGCAATCGCTCATGGCGTGGTGGTTTACTCCGCGGATTTCCGTGCTGGGTGGGGCAATGTCGTTATTATCCGGCATGCTTACCGGGAAAAAAATGGCCGGGTCTATTTCATTGACTCCCAGTATGGGCACCTTGATCGCCGCATGGTACGCAAAGGGCAAAAAGTAAAACGTGGGGCTAAAATAGGCACGATCGGCAGAGGACCCCGCAACATGTACTACGCCCACCTGCATTTCGAAATTCGTAAAAACATCAACCTCGGCATGCAGCGCTCCAAGTACAAACGCGATTATTCAAACTACCACAGCCCCACTCATTTCATCACCGCGAACCGGCGCTTGCGCCAGGAACTGCGCCAATACCGGATACCCGTCAATACTTTTCAAGGACAGGGATCCGGCTCCACCTTCACCAATGCGCCGGTGACGGTTCCCAATATTCGAAATAGAGGAACGGTGCGCCCTAACGTCCCCGCGCCTGTAAGGAACGTGATCGACAAACACGGAGCCCGGCAAAAATCCTCTAACCCCATCAAAAAATTCTGGACGAACTTGAAAAAAGCTTTCACTTTCAAAAAGAACTAGCTCGCAAACCAAACGCGATCCCCTTGTTCTTCCATGCCCCCACCCGACCACCAGCTTTCATTCAATCGGGCCTTTGTTTTTCTTCGCCGACAAAATGGTTTTTTGATGACCATGGGCAGTTTATTACTGCTGCTATCCGGCTACCTGATATTCGCCGATAAACCTTGGGACCCTGCGCTCGATTTCAGCGCTTCCGCAAAATCCACTCTTAGAATTCACTCCTATGTGATTGACGGGCTTTGGTGGGGAGCATTGGTCAATTGGTTCATCGTAGCCTTCTGCCTTCTGGCTTCACGTTTTTACCCACACTCGCCTCCCTCTAACAAAACCCGGGAGCACGACTCCTCCCCCCTCCACGAATGGAGTTCACTGCCAGTCAGACAACGTAGAATCATCCTCACCTTATCCCTGTTAGCGATAGCTTTATCCGCTGGCCTGAGAGCCCCTCTTCTTCATCACAGCCTGTGGGGTGATGAAGAAGCTACTGCGCGCCGCTTCATCGTCGGTCATGTCAATCGCCAGGATGACGGCAGTTTGCGCCTGCATACCCCCCGCTGGGAAAAAACCCTATGGAGCTTTGAGAACGGGCCTAACAATCATATTCTCTATAGCGCCTTGGGACGTTTATCCCATAGCTTTGCCCGCCCCTCCACGGGACCGGACGATTATTATTTCAGTGAGTTCTGGATACGTCTGCCCTCCTACCTGGCAGGACTGGGAGCTGTTGCCGCCATCGCCTGGTTGATGGGGGTGATAGGCTTCCCTAGAGCTGCACCTGTGGCGGCAATCACCCTGGCGTTGCACCCATGGTTTGTGCGTTGGGGCACGGAAGCCAGGGGATACTCCCTGGTGCTCATGTTTGCTCCTTTGCTGCTAGTTTTCTTACTCAAGGCCATTCACTCAGACTCGGGCAAAAGAACTTGGCTCTGGTGGCTTGCCTACGGTCTCACCGAATTCCTGATGATCTACGCCCACCTGGGCTCGGTGTATTTTTTGCTCCCACTGAATGTCGCCGCTTTCATTCTTGTCTGGAGACATTCCTTCATTTCAACCCGCAGCTCCAACCCCTTGCTTCACCCCCTGTTCTGGCAGTACACTGCCGCCAACCTTTTCGGTGCCGTGCTCACCATCCAAATACTCGCCCCCATCCTTAAACCCATGAACCTCTGGCTCGGAAAAAGCCGCGTCGAGGGTGACATCACCTGGCCCTGGGTGGAAAATTGGACTAGCTATTTTGCCTCGGGCATGCCTTGGTCGGCTTGGGATGAAAAAAATCCATACTGCATCACTCTGCCTGATTTTTTATCCGACCACCCACTACTGACAGCTCCCGCTTTGTTATTTATGTTGATAGCTTTGCTCACAGGCTTTCTTGCTCTGTTGAAAAATCCTATGCAACGCTATTTGTTGCTTCCGCTGCTAGCCCCCGGCCCACTAACCGTCTTGCATGCCAAACTAGGCGGCAATTTGCTTTACCCTTGGTATATGGTTGGATTTTTGCCTTTGATTATCGTCGTTGTGAGTATCGGGCTCGACAGCCTTGCCCGCTTCAGCCCTAAGCGCCCGGCATTCATCTTCATCGCATCGGCATTCATTCTACTCTTTGCCCAATTAACTCAAACCCAACGGCAGATATACCGCACCCA
The DNA here is from genome assembly GCA_045046875.1 of Verrucomicrobiota bacterium. Taxonomy (GTDB): domain Bacteria; phylum Verrucomicrobiota; class Verrucomicrobiia; order Verrucomicrobiales; family DEV007; genus JAADHD01. Next base: position 14,819 of record JASFYY010000119.1, read on the forward strand.
TTCGGTTGAAGCCCTTGCGGAATCCGTACGAATGACAAGAAAAATCATCAATCCTTTTGCCGCCGGCATCGATGAGGTGATCACTCTCGACATCGTGCACGCCACTCGTCTCTACGATCCTGCACATTTGCGTATCCGCTCTTTCGAAGAGTTTGTCGCCGCCCTCAAATTGGCAGATTCAACTCAACGCCCCCTTTATATAAATATGGCCAACCCCGGGCTATTGGGTCGTGACTTACCAAATATTGGCAAAATGATAGAAAACCGGGACATATTTCAGCCTCCTCAGCTCATCCACGGATTGCAAAACCCCTGTACCCGATATATCCTCCGCTACATTCCGCACTCGATTGAAAATTCACCCCGTTCCCAAACAAATTAAAGCCACCCGACAGCGCATAACTCATTCAAAACCCATGACCATCCCTTTATCTATAAATTCCTCCACATTAGTATTGCGTCATTTCCACTCTCCTGTTAATTAGGAACCTTCTTTAGTAAAGCAATGGCAGATCGTTACCAAATCAAAGGCAGAATCGGGCGCGGGGGAATTGGCGCCATTTACCGTGCGTATGACACTATCCTCAAACGGGATGTCGCTATCAAGCGGCTTTTACCGTTGGAAGAGACCAACCTGAATGAATCGGCAGAAAACACTCTGACCCGGGAAGCCGAAGCGCTCTCTCGCCTGCAACACCCTAACGTGATCACTCTCTTCGCCTTTGAAGAAGACGAAGAAGGTCCTTTCGTGGTGATGGAATACATCGAAGGGGATACGCTCAAAGATACCATCGATAACGGAGCTTTGAGCTACGAAGATTTTCAAATCGTCGCCCACCAGTGCTTGGATCCTTTGATCACTGCCCGTGAACTCGGCCTGCTGCATCGTGACATCAAGCCTGCCAACATCATGTTGCAGTGGCTCTCTTCCGGCAGTTTCCAAGTCAAAGTTCTCGATTTTGGTCTGGCTAAATTCAGTCAGGCGCCCTCCTTGCAAACCCTCGACCAGACAGGTTCATTCCTCGGTTCGATCGAATACCTTGCCCCGGAGCAACTTGAGCTCAAACCTCTCGACCAGCGCACCGATCTCTACTCTCTGGGTTGCGTGCTCTATTATTGCCTGGCGCAAAGATCTCCCTTCGAAGGCACCAACCCCGCCCTCACCACAACCAACCACCTCAACCATGTCGTCAGCCATATTTCAGAAGTCCGCGATGACATCCCGAAAACCGTTGCTGACTGGTTGATGCTGCTGATCTCTCGATACCCGGATGATCGCCCTGTCGATGCCAGGGAAGCCTTCACGATGTTCAAAGCAGCTCAAGGAGGTGAAGCCGTATCCATCAGCCCCAGCTCTCCAGTAGTTCCCGTAGTAGCCGCCGCTGTCGCTACCGATTCCGCTCCTGTGACACCACCACCACCCTCCCATTCCGGCCCGGTGCACACTGCTGTTCCAGAAATTTCCGGCCCGGTTGCTCCACCTCCTTCGGTATCAGGCCCGATTGTTCCCCCTCCAACGGTATCCGGCCCGGTTGTGGCTCGTGCTATCCCTGTCGATGCGCCAGGTGGCAACTCCGCAGCGAGAAAAATGATTACCGGCCCACAAACGCCTACCCCGAATGCCGCTGCCGGCGTAAAACTGGTCACTGGACCCGTACCCACCATCAGTGGCCCACAAACCGTCAAAATGCCTCCGAGCACCAAAACCGGTAAAATTGCCAAACCCCCTGCTGCCAGCGGGATTCGGAAAAAAAATAGCGGCGGGGCTTCCGATAACTCCATGGAAAAACTCAAACAACAATCCCCCTTGTTATGGGTCATTGTGGGACTGGTTGTTGTGGTAGTTATTCTGGTAGTCTTCCTGATAACCAACAAGGGCAAAGACAGCCAGAGCAATGGCAAGTCGTCAGATGCTTCTTCAGAAATCTCCGGCCCCATTATCGCAACTCCTCCTATCTCAGAGGGGCTGCAACTCCAGTTGGCGGCTGCCAAGTATGTGCTCGATACCCATAGCGATGTGGCGATAGAAGGCAGCAAACAGTTACTGATTGTCAGTCCGAACGAGGCTCTACACACCTTTAAAACCTTGTCTGAAAACGATGACAGCCAGGTATTACTTGCCGAGGCCATAAAAGCAGAACATCCCGAACTCCCCCGCCCACAGCCTTCAATTTCATTCGGCAAAGGAGCCGCCATTGATTTCAGAACCGATGGCGAAAATAGTTTTTTTTTAGTTCAGACCAACTGAGCTTTGTCGCTGTGATTAAAGCGGAAGACCGCTATTCAGACATTTTCCGCATCGATACGGAAAACGGATGGGGGAAAATCCTCACCCGCATCAACGAAGGTTTTTACAATGAAATGTCGATTGGTCGGGATCGGGCAAAAATTTCCACCATCGCCCCTATTGACCGCTTTGTGGTGCTCACTTTTATATGGAACGGCCCCAAGGAGACCCATCAACTTTTTGTCGTCGACAAAAAAAACCAGCGTTACGACTCCCCTGAGGGCGTAGCTCCAAAAGAAGCTATGGACATAAAATCCATCACCATCGGTGACGCCCATGACAACAAACACAGTTTCGCCACCGGGAAAATCCTCGAACTAGTGGTTTACGACCGCGCCTTGCACGCCTCCGAAAGAACCGAGTTAGAGGACTATTACAAAAAGAAATACTTCAAATAACCCTGCTCGTACCGGCGAACGACAAGCAACTCTCTCCGGCTTTGCCGTTTTGTTTCTCCCATTTAGACACTCTTCACCAAGAAACGGGCGTTGCGGCCGTTCTGCTCCCACTTTTTGCGTCGCTGTTCTGGCATCTGTCCCAAATCACTGCATTCTAGATATGAAAATTTCGCCGTGAAATATTCCGCAGTTTGCGTAGAAAGCATGAATAACAAGCTTGCTCCCAAAGATTTGGCCATTTTTTCTAAATGCTCAATCAGCTCACGGCCATAACCCTGCCCCTCGTGATCCCCCTTCACGTAGATACATGCCAACTCCGCCGCATTTTCCTCAGGATAAGGATGCATAGCCCCCACGCCCACCACATTGCCATCGATTTCCATCACCTGGTAATCCTGCAAGCGCTCTAGGATCTCCCCCTTATCCCGCTCCACCAGCTGCTCATCCTCTACCGCCCGCCTCATCATCAACAGCATCTCATCCACGTCCGCCGGAGTAGCCGGACGAATTTGACGATAATCATCGGCGAAGACCATCGTGCCAATGCCTTCATTGCTAAATAGTTCTGCCAAAAGGGCGTCATCACGATTACCATTAACCAAATGCACCCGGCTGACCCCTTCACGGCACGCGCGGATCGCCTGCTTCAGCTTTGAATGCAAACCCGGAGAAACCTGGTCATTCTCAGCCTTTTTCAACAGCGCATCCCCCTGATCCGCAGAAATCTGCCGCGCACTCTGCAGATCCAAACCGAAATCCGGTTCCTCTTCGGTAACAAAAATAATCTTGTCCGCCTTCAAAGCCACTCCCACCGACATCGCCACCTGATCGGAATTCATCCGCAGACTGTGACCACTGCCATCGTATCCCAAAGGCGGAACCAAAGGTAAAAGCTCCTGTTCGAGGAACCCCCGCAGCATATCGTGATCCACCCGCACCATCTTACCCGTGTGCCCTTGATCCACTCCCCGCACGATACCTGCAGGGTGAGCACTGAGCGCATTGGCCGTCACCGTGCGGATTTTGAGCGCCGTGAGATCCCGTGTCACATCACTACCCAATCGAGTGATTGCATCCAGCGCCAATTCCAAAGTTGCCGCATCCGTCGGCCCAGTGGCATCAGAATTCGACAATTTCACTCCTCGTTTGTCCGCCAAGCTGGCAATTTGGTAAGCCGCTCCATAGATCAATACAATCTTCACATTCAAAGACCGCAGCACCGCTAGATTCAGCAGGATATTAGAAAAATTCTCCCCTGCCACCACTGCTCCATCCAGAGCGATCACAAAAGTACGACCGCGAAACTGCGGCACATATTGCAAAATCCCCCTGAGATCACCAAATTTCATCATCTATTTCCTCTTATATTTCCCAGCCCTTACGATAGGATTCACGCTGCCATAATTTCTGCGCCGCCTCCTGCCCTGCCCGCAAATGGCCCGATTTAGAGTCCACCTGCAACGCTCCAGTCGTACGGTAGGCGATATTGCCATAATGACACAACATCGTGCTGATCTGTCCATTACCGATCTCCTGATTCAGCGCTTCGTCATTGCGGATCGCATTGACAAAATTCGTGAAATGAGGCACATCGCCCGCTTTGTCCTTATTCTCAGCAATCAACTTACCACCCAAATCATACACATTGTAGTTCGCACCGGTAAAATCCATCTTACCGCCTTCACCGTAAACTGACAAAAAGGTCAGCTTGTCCGGCTTGCGCTGATGGCAGGAACTCACCGCCATCGTGATGCCCCCTTTAGCACCGAAGTCATAGGACACATTAAAAGTATCCGGCGTCTCCTGATCATCATCAAAATGATAACGCCCACCTTCGCAAGTCACCCGCTCGGGATAATCCACATCCATCGCCCAACGTGCGATATCCAGAAAATGCGGGCCATTATTGGCCAGCTCCCCTCCGCCATAATACCAATGCCAGTGCCAGTTGTAATGCACAAGATTATCCTTATAAGGCTTCTCGACCAAAGGCCCCTGCCACAAAGCCCAGTCCAAATCCGCAGGTGGATCCACCAATTTCCCTTTGCCAATCGATCCACGTTTATTGGAATACCAACACCTCGCGTACAACGTTTTACCGATAATACCCTCGCGCAATTTCTGGATACCTTCGATATTCCCCGGATAACTGCGTCGTTGAGTACCCAATTGAACCTTACGATCCGTCGCCTTGGCCACCTCCACCATTTTATAGGCCTCGTAAGGGTTGTAAGAGCCCGGCTTTTCCACATACACATGTTTCCCTGCCTGACAGGCTTGGATCGTCATCGGAGCATGCCAGAAGTTCGGCGTGGCGATGGAAATCGCATCCAAGTCCTTGTCATCGAGCATCACTCGGTAATCAGTGATTTTTTTCGCCGGATGCGGCTGCTTGCCCTCCATCGTTTTGAACCCGCTCGCCAGCCGCTTGCTGTCCACATCACAGACATACGCCACCTCCGTATTGGGCACATCCAAGTAACCCTTGATATGCCCCCGCCCACGACTAAGCCCCGCCACTCCAACCCGCACCCGCTCATTTGCTCCCTTCACTTGCCCCAACACCAAATTCGGCTTGGCCAGCAAACCCACCGCCGCCGCACCCGCTGCCAAGGCTCCCGTGCTTTTTAAAAATTCCCGCCTGGAGCTCTGCTGATATTCGTTGTTATTCATATTTTTGGAGGTTGTTTCGGGAAACTCTTCATAGCAAAAATCCCCTTCCCCAACCCTTGCACGACAAGCCCTCCCAGCCAAGTCAAAATCCCCGGATTACCAGAGGCAATGGTAAAGGTTCCAGCGTGCAAATCTCTTACCCTAGTTTGAAGTTGACACCTTTTCTGCTTCACTTTGATTTCTTCTTATTCCAAAGTAAACATAACATCCAACCCATCGGCAAAATCCACAGTTAAAAATTCCTCCCTTCCGCACGTTCAACGATTAAGCTGCCCGCACCCATGTTCTTAAAACTCCAAAATCTCAAAGTTCACTTCCCGGTTTCCAGTGGTTTTCTCATCAAAAAAGAAAACCCTGCGATCAAAGCCGTCGATGGAGTGAACCTCGAGATCAAAAAAGGCGAAATACTTGGCCTGGTCGGCGAATCCGGTTGTGGCAAATCCACCCTGTCTCGCAGCATCATGCAATTGATCCCTGTCACCAGTGGCAAAGTCTTGTTAGAAGACCAAGAACTAACAGCCCTTTCACAAAATCAAATCCGCCAGCACCGGGTCGACTTTCAAATGATCTTCCAGGATCCCTACGCCTCGCTCAACCCCCGCATGACTATCTTCACCACCCTTGCTGAAGCCATCCGTACCCGGCACCCCCAATGCCAGGGAAACGAGCTCACCCAGAGAGTTTCCGAACTGATGAAACGAGTTGGCTTGGAGCCCCGTTACATGCGCAAATACCCTCATGAATTTTCCGGAGGACAACGTCAACGCATCGCCATCGCACGTGCGCTAGCCCCCGAGCCCAAGCTCATCATCGCCGACGAACCGGTCTCCGCCCTCGACGTCTCGATCCAATCACAAATCCTCAACCTACTGAAAGCCCTGCGCCACGATCTGGACCTAACCATGATATTCATATCCCATGACCTCTCGGTCGTGCGCTACATCGCCGACCGCATCGCCGTCATGTATGAGGGTCAATTGGTTGAAATAGGAGAAGCCCAAGCCCTATTTGAAAAGCCCCAGCATCCCTACACCAAAAAACTACTTAGCGCCGTTCCTCGTATAGCGTTCACCCAGACTGCCTGCTGAAGCACAAGCGCACCCATTCTACTGCTGCTGCGCTCCTAACACTCGACGTTCAGGAATCCTTACCGAACCCTGCTTAGGCCGCGTCGAAGGATAAAGCTGACCATTTGCCGGTTGCTTTACATTATTGCTCCCCCCGGCTCCTGAGGTTGCCGGAGCGCTCACGCCCGCTTGATTGCGATTATTCGCCGCCGAATCGATCACCTTTGGGGTTGGCCCCTGGCGATTGATCCAAATGGTTCGCAACACCGATCCTGTCACTCCGGAAACATGCACCTTCCCCACCAGTCTCTGTTCCGCATCAACCAAAGCCAAAATCCATATTGGCTCATTGGAATACTCACGCGCCCGCAAAACGTAATTCAAACTATCAAAACCCACCCGAGCCTTTCGGGCTTCTCCTTCAGCAACGGTAAAGGCCGCCACACTGTCCAGCTTCAACTTGGCAAAATCAATATAACCAATCGGCGCTTTATCAGGATAAAGTTTGTCATAAGGGCCTTCATTGACCGCTCGACCATCTCCCACCCAGTATTCATTGAGCAAATAGATGCTGGCTGGATCATAAACCACCACACTCCACTCCTTGGGTTGAGGCACTCCATTAAAAGCCCGCATTTCCACAATCCACTGGAAATGATCCGCCCCGAATTTTTGTCCCAGAATGTTCAACGCGTTTTTTCCCGACAAAGGAACACTCTGTTGTTGTTGGCCAATCGCTGGACCAATCAACAAACCCACTAATAACAATAATACCCATTTTCTCATCACGCCGCATTCTATACCTCTTTTTTAGAAATTTCGCGTGAAAAATACCAGATTTTGCCGACTTTTTGCCACAGACGCATTACTTCGAGTTTTTTACCGCTTTGTCCGAACACCGCCCCCTATCCTTAAGCACCGCTACCGCCATCGTCATCGCCAGCATGATCGGCACCGGTGTGTTCACCAGTCTCGGCTTCCAATTGATCTCCATCGAATCTCCCTTTGCCATTATGTTGCTTTGGATATTCGGAGGCATCATTGCCATTTCGGGAGCCCTGTGTTACGCCGAATTGTGCGCCATGATGCCACGTTCGGGTGGCGAATACCATTTATTGAGAGAAACCTGGCACCCCGCAGTGGGCTTTTTAGCCGGCTGGATTTCCATCACCGTAGGTTTTGCCGCACCCGTAGCCATCTCGGCAAAAGCCCTCGGTCAATATGCCTGCCAATCCCTTGGCATAGCCCATCCTGCCTGGATCTCAGTTCTGGCGGTCATCCTCATCACAATCATTCACCTCGGCCATCTGCGCCGCACCAGTCGCTTCCAGATCGTTTTCACTTCCTACAAAACCCTCCTGATCATAAGTCTGATCACCGTCAGTTTCTTTTCTAACCAAAGCACAAAGCTCTCCCTCTCTCCCCAACCCGGCGACCTGCAAACCCTCTTCGGTGCTGACTTTGCCGTATCCCTGCTCTACGTCACCTACTCCTACACCGGTTGGAACGCCGCTGCATACATCGCCGGGGAAATCCGCAACCCGCAGCGCAATCTACCCCTCGCCATGTTGCTGGGCACCTGCACCGTCACCGTGCTATATGTCCTGCTCAACCTAGCCTTTCTCAAGGCGGCTCCCATTGACGCCCTCAAAGGACAACAAGACGTCGGACGCATCGCCGCCATCCATTTGTTCGGCAACCGGGGAGGCAACTTGATGGGGCTTTTGATCGCCCTCGGATTACTCTCATCCATCAGCTCGATGACCTGGGCCGGGCCGCGGGTCGCTGCCGTCATGGGCGAGGATTATCAAAAACTCTCACCGCTCGCCAAACGAAACCGCTACCACATTCCTTCGCTCGCTTTATTAATACAATCCTCCATTGTCATTATCCTCTGCCTGGTCATCGACCTTGATCAGCTCATGCGCTACATCCAGGCCATCCTCACCCTGTCCTCCCTGCTGGTAGTCTTTGGAGTGATTCACCTGCGCCGCAAAAAGCCAAACGCCACACGCCCCATCCGCATTCCCCTCTATCCTCTGCCGCTGATTTTATTCGCCGCCATGAACAGCTACATGCTGATCTATTATTTAATCTACAAAACAAACGAAAGCTTGCTCGGATTCCTAACCCTGGCACTGGGTTACATCGTTTACCGTCTAGTTGGAAAACCCCGGACAGATTAACCCAATTCGCCCGAAAACCTTCGTCCCCTCAGCGTCGCAGCCGTGGAAAAAACTTTGTATCCCGTTTGCTTGCATTAACATCCCCGTATCCGTGGCCAGCACGGATCACGGTGGGTTGGTCAAAAGTCACATGCACGCTGACCACACGACTGGAGTATACGTTAGGATTTCGATTACTGCCCTCTCCATAATAGATGAGCGTACCCTGGTAAGCCCTCTGGCTATAGGAATAATTAGACTTCAGCGATCTATTAGCCGTCTCAAAACGCCCCCCTCGGTCTCCTGCTCGATAAATGATCACCCCATCTTCAGCCTGACTCTTTGCAGGAGCTGCCATCCCCAAAACCAGCAAACCTAATAAACCCAAAATTCCAGTAACTCTTTTTTTCATATCAACAATTCTTTGCTATTTATTTCAACTCACATTATGCCCCAATCCCTCATCAAAGGTCAAGTCTAAACGCACCGCTCGCAAAACTTCGATCGCCCCAGCCCTGTTGCTATCAATACTTTTTTCTAATCCTATCTTTCCCTTGCATTTGCCCAATACGCAGATAAACTCGCGGCTCACACAAAACCAAACGAAAGCCGGTGTGGCGGAATTGGTAGACGCGCAGGATTCAAAATCCTGTTCCCTTTGGGAGTGAGGGTTCGATTCCCTCCGCCGGTACTTTGGTTATCCCCTGTCAGATCGCTCGATCTGTCCAACAAGGCAAATATGGAAATTTGTTCTACTCCTTATCCCACCCTTCCCAC
>JASFYY010000120.1:0-38288 GCA_045046875.1 Verrucomicrobiota bacterium
CAAGAGCGGCGCTTGATTTGACTGCGCAAGAACTGAACGATGGATATCAGAAACTACGTAAGCTGCTGGAGTAAACGATTACCTCAACAGCGTCGCCGAGGGCAACTCGCCGAACATCCTTCGATAATCCGCGGCAAATTGCCCCATGTGCCAGAAACCCCAAGCGTTAGCGATATCAGTAATGACCGTTGACTCTGGATCGTTTGAGCGCAATTCTTTACGCACATGATTGAGGCGGTGAGCTTGGATGTAAGACTTAGGGGATATACCAAATTCCTCTTGAAACGCATATTGTAAAGTACGCTCACTGGCTCCGGTGATCTCACACAAACGGCTAACGGTAATCATATCCCTGCCATGACAATTAATAGCTTCTCTGGCGGATTTTAAAGCTTGATGCCGGACGCGGGCGAGAGGCGCAGGAACTTTTCTGACAGTGCATTGACCAAGCGCTTGAATCATCATGCGCGGAAGTTCTTCGCGCACTTGATAAGTGAAATCCAATGAGTGCAAATACTCGGATCTTGCGGCAAGATTTTCTAATATGCCCGCGCACGCATTTCTAAGCTGCGACATGGCTCCACTGGTAAGCTGAACAACTTCGCAGGAACGTAACATGGTAAGAGCTTGCCTCGATTCAAGGGAATCCGCCTGTTTCTCAAGCCATTCATCCGCCAGTGAAATTGTAAAAACTTCGAAACAGGAATTTGAAATGGAAGCAAGCTCTCCGTTCGCTGGAAAAATCATCAGATCATTTCCAGATACCTGATGCCGGCGCCAATTCAATTGCAGGTTGGGATTAGCAGGAATGACATAAGTCCGTAAACCTGCGGGAGTCAGGCCTGATTGGTTGAGCTTGCGGTTGAATTTAGCTTTGCCTAGCTGTCCATTTTCCAAGCCACATTGTTGCAGGTGGGCATTAAATCTACCACCTTCGAGCTGTTGGAAATCGAGATCCCAATCTCGAGCCGTTTCGGTGAAGGCATCAAAATCATCAAAATGGAGATCGATGAAAAAAAGGGGAGCAGGTGTTTGCAGAATATCGTCCATTTTGCGGTTTTTTGATGTTCACCAATGTCAGATTACCATAATGTGACAACCTTACGACAGACAATTAATGCCTGTATCACCCTGTTTTAGCTGAAACCCATACTGCCATATCAATGAAAACCAAAGATGATAATAAAAATACACTTGCCAAATTATTCGCATTTCCCATGGCTATTGTGGCGGCGATTCTAATGACAAGCTGCGTGGCGGCCGTTCCTGTAGCGGCACCTGCCCACCATTATTCATCCGCAGCCATGCATAGCAGCCATGCATCGAATACGTATTATAGCACACACACCCGCCCCGTTGCTGTCGGCCCCGTTGTAAGACCTGTAGCTCCGATTGCCAGAGCAGCCAGCCCGGTTGGGATTCACGGCACCGCACGACGCACCTCCAGAAGAGTCACACGTCGGCATTAAGGCTTTGTAATAGGCAGAAAATCAATCACCCATATCACTCTACCGCTGGAAAAGAACAAAAACATGAAACGACTACCACATATCATCATCGCTCTGGCCAGTGCCACCGTTCTGGGAACGGTTGCTCAGGCCGAGAATAAAAAAATCATCCATGACTCGGAATACTATATTCTGAAAGCTACCCACGGTGACTCGTGGGCCAAACAAGATAAGAAAATCCAAGCCAAACTCAGCGCCTTGGAGAAAAAACATGGCAGAAAACCGAATATTATCCACATCATGTGGGATGATACCGCTGTGGGTGAAATCGGCGTGCCACAAAATCAGGCGGCGCGAGGATTCAAAACTCCAAACATGAACAAGTTTGCGGCGGAGGGGCAATACTATGCGCGCATGTATACCGAGCCTTCCTGCACACCTTCCCGTGCGGCGTTTATGACTGGGCGTCATGCTGTAAGAAATGGCATGTACACCGTCAGTTTTCCGTATGAATACGGCGGCATGAGCGAAGAAGAAACCACCATCGCCGAAGTGTTGAGCTCTGCAGGTTACGCGACAGCATTCTATGGCAAAGGCCATCTTGGCGACATCGAACAAAGTTACATGACCAACATGGGCTTCGATGAGGCTCTGTGGTGTCCCTACAACCAAGTCCCCAGCATGTATGTGCCGCGTGGTGACCTTGGGCCGATGTTCCCAACCTCCGTGATGCCGGAACTCTATCCGAATGATCCCTACGATATGGATAAAGGCTGGCGCCCACGTGGATACGTCTGGGCGCTGGAAGGGAGGAAAGGAGGAAAAGTGCGCGAATGGGGAACTCCACCTAACGAAGACGATTACTACAAGCTCGAAGCTGAGTGCCAAAAGCGCACCCTCGCATTCATTCGCAAGAGCGCAAAAGCCAACAAACCTTTCTTTATCAGCTACCAGCCCATTGCTGCATCGTTTTTAGGCCCCAAGCCTGGCGAACCTAGAGTGACAGTATCCGCCGGCCTACTTCAGGATTTTCTTGTCGAATTTGACAACTGGATCCCCGTTCTATTGAAGGAACTTAGAGATCAGGGAGTGGAAGAAAATACTCTGGTTGTGTTGATGGCTGATAATGGTCCCATGACCCACCACGGTCCTGATGGTATGGTCGAAACTCTCTACAGGGGAGGCAAAGGCGATTACACCGAAGGTGCGGTTCGTGTTCCATTGTTGATTCGCTGGCCTAGCGTGATTAAACCGGGGCAAATCGTAGGGGATATCATGCACATCACCGACCTCTACACCACCTTCGCCAATCTGGCAGGAGCAAAACAGTATATCCCAACTGACCGCATTATCGATGGGATCGATCAAACTGCTTTGTTATTGAATGGCGATACTCATAGTCGTCGTGACTACATCTATATCTACACAGGTGACATACTGGCAGCCACCGTCAAGGGACGCTTCAAGCGTGACTTGGTTGCTGAACTTCCGGGCCTCAGTGGAGATTCATTTTATGACCTCTACAATGATCCCCGTGAAGTCATGGGCAAAATGCTTCCTGGGTTCACGGTTAAAACGATGTTTGATGTGATGGTCACCCGCCACAATCTGTGGATTCAAAAGTACCCCAACAAAAAACATCCTCGTGGTATGCCCCTCACAGGAATTGAAAATCCACGCCCAGCGGTGCAAAAAGCATCCCAACCGCGCATGAAGAAAAAAGATCTCCCCTTCGATCTCCAAGAGCTCCTTGATTTCGATTTCCCTTACAGTCAAGATAAGGAAAAACAGGGTTCTAAAAAATAATCGGTTAACCTGCTCTTAACACAGCACGCACCCCCATTCGCTCCGAGTAAATGGAGGTGCGTCGAAAGTTACCAGCGTGTGTCATGTCGCCGTTTTTTGCAATGAAATGATTTTGTCTGCCGGTATGATAGAATAATGCACGTAAATATGCCCCCTATGGATCAGCCTATTAATAAAACGGATATATATCCGCACAGCTCCCGCAGAAAATTCATCAGGAATTCGGCGCTGATGTTAGGCGGAGCTGGTGTCCTGGGATCATGCAAGCCCGCCGTGCCCCTCGCAAAAAACAAACAAGTGGCTGCGCTTGGTGATAAGCTGCCGATCAATGCCGCAGGCTATCAATTTCCTCGTCTTAAGGCATTGTTTGATGGTCGTGTTAATATTGAAGGTTGCGATGCCAAGTTCGAAAAGATGGGCATCGGTGACATGAATACCAACGTATTCAGCGGGCCGCAAACACTCGACTTAACAGAAATCGGCTTGCATCCCTTCATGCTGGCTTACGGCAAAAGTAAGTTCAGGGACTATACCCTACTGCCCATTTTCCCCCTGCGTTTGTTCCGTCACAAAAGTGTTTTTATTCGCACGGATCGAGGGATCAAAGAGCCCAAGGATTTGATAGGAAAATCGATTGCAACACCGGGTTACTCATCAACTTCGCTAACATGGATCCGGGGAATTTTTCAGGATGAATATGGTATCAATCCGAATGAGGTGCAATGGATCACTGCGGCGAAAGATTCAGCTGCTGATATCTCAGGCAAAGTTTCTGAGTTTGAAAATTTCATCCCCGAGGGGGTTTCGATACAACAGGGACCTGTGGGGAAAGACGAATCCGATTTGCTTGAGTCTGGCGAGGCGGATGCCTTGTTTCATGCAGCTGAACCCAGAGCATACGTAGAAGGGCATCCCAAAGTGGCCCGACTTTTCCCTGATTATCGCAAGTTGGAGCAGGACTATTTTTCCAGGACGGGCATCTTCCCTATCATGCATGCCGTTGCCATCAGGAAAAGCTTGTTGGACCAAGAGCCCTGGTTGGCAGAGGCAGTGTTTAAAGCTTATTCCCAAGCTAAGCAACTTGCCTATGAACAGATGACTAAAATGGGCTGGGTCAGCGACATGCTGCCCTGGTATGGGCAGGAGCTGAAAATGACCCGTCAGTTAATGGGTGATAATTTTTATTCCTACGGTATCGAAGGCAATCGCAAGACTCTTGAAGCTTTGTTCCGCTATTCGTACGAGCAAGGCTTCAGTGATCGCCAACTGAAGGTCGAGGATCTTTTTGATGCACGAGGACTGGAGTTGACAGAGGCATGAATCTTTACTAAATCTGCGGCAGCTGGCGCGGTTGCCCTACCATACGGATAGCTGTAGGGCGAGCGCTTCGCTTGCCGATCTATAAACCTACTCCTGATCCCAAGCGTCACGGATATACTGATAGCCAAATTCGTAAACCTCTTCCGTATTCGGAAAAAAGTCGCGCCACACACGGGTCGCAGCTGCCAAGTCCGGCAGAGATCGGCCAAAAGCCTCGATCACCATCCACTGGTCGTAACCGCCTTTTTTGAATAATTGAATCGTCTCGATAATCGGAGTGTGGTCTTTACCTGGTGTTCCGCGGTCATTGGCCGAGATGTGCACATGATTGATCACATCCAGATTAGGAGTGATAATGCCGAGCGGATCTTTTTCCTCAATATTAGCGTGGAAAGTATCATACATGGTTGAGAAATTCGGATGATTGACCTGCTTCACGTAAGCCGAAGCTTGTTCCATCGTATTGAGAAAGTGACATTCGAAACGGTTGAGGTATTCGATCGTCAGCTGGATGCCCGCGTCCTGAGCCACTTCGGCGATGATGCGGTGCCCTTCCGCCGCGTGCTCGCGCTCGGTGTCGGTAGGAGATTCTCCGGTGAAATTCCCCAGCTCCTGATAATAAGGGCCGCACAGGTTTTGCACTCCGGCATTGTGACCACATTCGATCACTCGTTTGAGGTGATCGACTGCTCCTTGACGATCCGTCGCATTGGGACTGATGAGGCTATGCGCCTGATCCGGACAGACGGTCACCGCAGTGCACTCGAGGCCGTTATCCTTGATCGCCTGCCCGATTGTTTTGAAATGAGCAGGATCACTGACGTCAAACAAGGGGATTTCTACACCGTCGTAACCAGTGGATTTGAGGGCTTCCAAGAGAGGGAAATTTTCTTCGACCACATGGCCCGTCCAGAGAAGGAGATTAAAACCGATTTTCATGATGGTTTTTAATACCGAATGACGAGCCCTCTTGCAAGGGGAACTTGCAGGTGGCGAAATTTTTAATCGAGGATTTCTTGACTGAATTCTTTCAGGTGTAAGCTTGGCCGGTGCCTGCCGTCTGCCACAACCACAAAATTCAAGTCATGAGCATATCCCAATTAGACCGCGAAACTATTTTTGATCCCCAAAAGCGCCAATTCCCAGAATTCAGTCTGGCGCGACTGCTTGGCACTGTATTCGATCCCACAGATGGCTGTCGGATTTGCATCCTGACCGATTTGCAAGACACCAGCCTGATGAAAAATTTCTCTTTTTTGCAGGCCGAGGGGCATGAAGTGCAAAAAAAGGCTCACGAAAAATTCTATCTTGGTTTGAAAGACGGTGTGCTTGAGGAACTGGGAATGACTGGTGGCGAAATGTTTGCTTTCAAGGCAACAGGAGGATCCAACCTGGACCTTACAGACCCTTGCTGGGATGCCGAAGGCAACGAACTCAGTTTAGATCGCGATATTTATACCAAGTATGACATCGTCCTTTGCATCTCGGATTTTTCCGCGACCGCCCCTCTAACCGCCAAATGTAAGGATTTCGGATTTCGCGGGGCTACCTTGCACGGAGTGAACGACATCATTCTAGCAAGCGGACTCTCAGTAGACTACAATGTGGTCAGCGCCGATACGGAAAATGTGCGACTGGCGATGACCGGCGCTGATGAAATCGAAATCGACTTTGTGCTCGCCGACGGCCAAACTTTGACTATAACTTTGTTACTCGGCAAGCAGCTGGCACAAAAATCGCACGGCTTGAGTCAAGGGAACGAACCCGATGTAGCCAATTTGCCGGCCGGTGAAGTGTATTATGTGCCGGTGGATGCCCACGGCCAGTTCCCCATGGTCTATGCCGACGGCACCTTGGGACTGATGGAGGTGAAAGATCGTGACATCATCCGTGCTACTTTGATCTCTGGCAATCAAGCCACCATCGACGAACAAAATGCCCGGCTTGCGGATGACCCGATGACCGGCACGCTCGGCGAGTTGGGATTTGGAACCCAGGTGTTGCCTGTTTCTGGAGCCGACATCCAAGATGAAAAAATCCTCGGCACTTGCCATATTGCCACCGGGCGGGATGACCATCTCGGTGGCGACATCGAACCCGGCATGTTCAAAAAGCACGAAAACTCAACTCACGACGATATTCTTTTTGCTCCGCATAAAAATCCCGGCATCGACCTGGCTCAAGTGAGAATGAAACGCGGAGACCAACAGGAAATCCTGATCGAGCACTACCGCCCGAGTGAATATTTGCTCAAGGCGCTGGGCGTGGATTAATACTTATGAGTGAGGGATACGAAAGTCAGCGCCTGCTGCATCAATATCTGTTGTTTCACTACGGCAGCGACGAGCAGATCCTAGAAGGCTCAACGGTTTTTCGAGGACAGGGTGAAGTTGAAGGTTTGCACTTTGCCGAAGCCACCGTGTGGAGTGCCTTGATGCTCGACCGCTACGAGGAAAAAGATCAAAGTCAACTGCGGGCTCTGGATATCGGCTGCGCGGTGGGCAGATCGAGCTTTGAGTTGTCTCGCCTGTGCGCTGAAGTGGTGGCGATTGATTTTTCCCAGGCTTTCATCGATGCAGCTAAACAATTGCAAGCTGGGCAGGAGATTCCTGTACAGCGTTATGGTGAGGGCCAACTACCAACGGAAATCAGCCTGAGCTGCCCCGAAGCGGTAAATCCTGAGCGAGTGAAATTCGCTGTCGGTGATGCAATGAACCTGCCCGATGACCTTGGTCCGTTTGATATCGTGCACGCCGCCAACTTGTTGTGCCGCTTGTCCCAGCCTCAGCGTTTTTTACAACAACTGCCCGACTTGGTCAAATCCGGCGGGCAATTGATCATGGCAACCCCTTGCACCTGGTCGGAAGAATTCACTGCGCAAAAAAACCAACCGCAGGGAAGCACGCTGGATTTCATCCGTTCTTCTCTGGCTGATACATTCAAATTACAACGGCAAGTCGAATTGCCTTTTGTGATCCGCGATCACGCGAGGAAATTTCAAATCAGCACTTCACAGACCAGCACGTGGGTGAGGAAATGAAAAAACTAGAGCCGCACCTCTAAGCTACTCACCCAAAAACTTAGACCAAAAACCAAAGGTGGCCACCAGCACAATACTGACAAAAACCCCTGCGTAACCCAGAATGACCCCGATCAAAGCCAGTGTATGACCCGGCGCGGGTTGAATCCGGCTATGGCGAGCCTTGGCGAGTGCGATGTGACCCATGATGATCGCCGCCGGCGAACAGACCAAAGAGGCTCCAAAAGGGAAAAACAGCAGTCCAAGGATTCCAAATACCATCGCCAAAACGCTCTGCAAGGTCGAAGGAGGCTCCTCTTCGGGCTCAGCTTCCTTCGCCGCATTCATCGCCGCGTTCAGAGCTCCAATGCGATTGGCATCCTGCGTGACGATGTTCTCCGGCAACAGAGGGATTGAAGTCGTTTGAACAGAAGGCGCATCCGTTGAATAATCGCCCAAGGTCGGCATCCCGGCATCGGCTTGCCCGGGGGCAGCTGCTGCACTGTCTGCATGGGGATTGGCCGGTGAACTTTGAGCGGCTTGCCCTTGCGCTGGGGAGGGTTGGGATGCTGGTTGAGTGGAAGCTTGTTGTGAAGCTGCTGGAGTCGTCGCCCCCGTCTGAATAGGCTCAGGGAATGCAATGATGGAACTGCACACCGGACACTCAACTGTTGTGCCGTAAAAGCTTTCATCGCCGGATACCCGTTGACCACACTTGGTGCACGCTATTTTAATGACTGCCATAAATTTTTTCGCCTTCTATAAGAGTCGAAGCAATCTGCGGCGTGTCAAGTCTGTGACGCAAATGGATTCATATCTATCAAATCTGACGAGGAAACCAAACGATGCCCACCGATTTCGCCGAACAGTTTTTCTTCAACGGAGTGATGCGAACCTGCTCAAGCTTTTCATTCATCGGATCCAGCGATTCCTTCAAGTCAGCAATCTCCCTGCTCGCTTCAGCTTCCAGCTCTTTCAACTCCTCCTTCAGGCGATCGACCTTTTCTTCAGCACGCCCCACGTCCCCTGATTCTTTCCAAGCCCGCGAAGCACCACTCATAGCGGTGCGACCTTTGGTCATAGAGAATTTTTTACCAAACACAGCTCCCAGCAATGCACTGCCGATGCGGATGGCGCCGTCCAACTTGGCACTGGTTGCCTGCCCTTCTTGCTCAGCCAAGCGCTCCATAGCTCGCTGCACTCCGTCCTCCTGGCTTTGGATTTTCTTCTCAAAGCGCTTTTGCAAATCGGCCACTTTTTCATCACGCAGCTCACGGGCACTATGCATCAAGCGGGTTCGGAAATCATTTTCACTCTCATCCATAGCAGAATACATGTCCGCCGCAGGACTGCGGAAAAGAGTCACCGAATCATTGGAATATAACCAATCGATCAATTCTTTTTTCAAGCTGGTGTATAGTTTGGATTGAATCAGATCCGTCGGCAAATCTGCAAATGAAGCACCGTAGAGAGCTTCGCGTGACAACTGGTTCGCTTGAATTTCATCGGGTAAATCAAGGCTCTTGTTCCAGTTGATACTCCCCCGCTCCGCATCGATTGCATTGATCATGGTAAGTTTACGCATCCCATTGACCGATTTTTTGCTATCTGCGTAACGCACTTCCCCCAAGCGAATGAGCGCCGGAATGTAACGGATATTTGCTCCGTTGGCTCCGGGTTCAGCCGGCACAAAATATTCGTCAGCTCGTCTCGGCAAGCGCGGACGAACGGTGACTTTTTTTGCATCAGACTGCGGCGGCGTTGCTTCAACTGGCGCTGCCGCTTGCGCAGCCACACTGTTCTGCAATCGCTGCGTCACTGCCTCGCGTTTGTCAGCCATCAACCGCTGGATTTGCTTTCTCGACATCGGCCCGCGCAGATAGCTCATCACCCAACGCACATGAAAAGTCTCAGGACCATCATCATGCACGTTGTTCATCAGAAAAACCCGCGCGCCCAGAGCCGATAGCCGATTTTCCATTGCCTTGCGGTCAAAGGCCTGGTTCTGGCTGGCCGAGGCACCGGAAATACCGTCGAGCACCCGCATTTTATCGCGCTCAGTTTGCAACCGCCCCAGAAACCAGGTGCCAATGTTAGAGAGCGCTTTGTAGTCGAGATCCACTGGGTTTTGCGTAGCAAACAAAAGCCCCACACCAAAAGCGCGGGCTTGTTTCAGCATCGTCATCATCGGCTTTTTCGAAGGAGGATTGGCTGTTGGAGGCAAATAACCATAAATCTCGTCCATATATAACAAAGCGCGCAAACTGCTGGTGCCCGTCTGGGCACGCATCCAGCCCAACATCTGATTCATCAGCAGCGAGACAAAAAACATGCGCTCACTGTCATTAAGATGGGCAATCGAGAAAATCGAAATGCGCGGCTTGCCTTCCGCAGTGTATAACATGCGCTGAATGTCGAGCGCCTCCCCGCTGAGCCAGGTAGAGAAACCGGGAGAAGCGAGCAGGTTGTTCATTTTCATCGCCAAACCCAGACGCTCTTTTTCCGGACAAACCGTGTCCAAGCTCATCACTCCGATTTTATCAAAAGGCGGCGTTTGAATAAAACGAATCAGGGTTTCCAAAGTGATGCCGGTATCATCCTTCCAACAATGACTAAAAATATTCGATAACAAAATGTGTTCCCAATCCTGAATCGGATCGGCATCCACCCCGATCAATGATAACAAGCTGGAAACCGTGCTTTCAATGCGTTCCGAGAACAACTCATTGTCATCGAGAATCTGCTGAGTCGGCACTTCCAGTGAACTCAGAATCGAAACCGGCACTCCTGAATTGCTGCCTGGCGTGTAAACCGTCAGATCCACCTTGTCTCGAAAACTGCGAATACGATCCGCACTCTGCCCCCAATCCTCCAAACCCTTGCGCCAGGTTTCTGCCTGATCAGCAGCAAATTCATCCGGACTGATTCCCTTTTTACGCGCATCATCCTCATTGATCCATGGTCGAAAATCCTCTGCAGCCAAATCGGGGAAAGTCAGTAATAAGTTGGTAATATCACCTTTGGGGTCGATGACGATGGCCGGAATATTATCCATCGCCGCCTCTTCCAATAAAGCAAAACACAAGCCAGTCTTGCCCGAGCCCGTCATGCCCAACACCACCCCGTGAGTCACTAAATCCTTTGAATCATAAAGCACCAGCTCCTCTTCGAGCTTCTTCTGCTCTAGGTCGTAATTGCGTCCCAGATAAAATTTTCCCAGGCTTTCGTAATCTTCAGGTTGAATATTCATCACAGTAATTTATTCGACTCTGAAAGAATGGGCTGGAGCGACACGTAATGCAATGCTGTAGTGCTTCTGTTATAAATAAATCCCCCAAACTGATTGCCCTGAATGTCCAAGCCTGAAAATAGACCCAGCCGTTGCCTTGCCCGGATCGACCTGTCCGCAATCGAACACAACGCCCGCGCATTGAGGGAAATCTGGGGAGCTGAGCGCGCATTGATGGCCGTGGTCAAGGCAGATGCCTACGGACACGGTCTTGAGGCCGTCGTCCGCGTTTTGTCTGATCAAGTGGAAATGTTTGCTGTGGCGAGCCTAGCCGAAGCCCTTTGTCTGCAACAAAACTGCGCAGCAGCAGCAAAAGATATTTTTCTCCTAGGGCCTGCTTTACCGAGCGAATATCAAGAAGTGATCGATAACAACCTAATCGCACCGATTTCCAACTTGCAGGAAGCGGAGTCTTTTAACCGCTTGGCAGCCAAACACAACACCCAGCAAAGAGTTCACCTCGCCATTGATACCGGCATGGGCCGAATCGGTACAGATTCAGACAATACCTCTGCATTTTTTGACCAAGTCAAAATTTTTGAAAACCTGTCCATTGAAGGTTTGTTCTCCCACTTCCCCTGCGCCGACGAGTCAGATGAATCCTTCACCCTTGCCCAAATCGGACAATTTAAACAGGTGACCAAACTTTTCCGCCAACACTACCCAGCTGCCAAACACATCCATATCGCCAACAGCGCTGGACTGCTGCGTTTTGCCGAACAACTGGACTTCACCACTATGGCACGCCCCGGTCTGGCTTTGTATGGAGTAGCTCCAGGAGGCTACGGCCAATCACAACTCAAACCCGCGATGACCCTGAAAACCCGAATCGCCCTGATCCGGGAAGTTCCCAGCGGCCAAAGCATCAGTTACGGCAGAACTTTTATCACCAATCGCCGACCCACTACACAAGTGGCCACTTTAAGCGTCGGTTATGGAGACGGCTACTTGAGGCAGCTGTCCGGCAAAGGCGTCGAAGTTTTAATCGCCGGTCAGCGCTGCCCATTGCTCGGCACGATCACCATGGATCAAATCATGGTGGATGTCAGTGATCTGACAATCAGTGCCAAAGTCGGAGACGAGGCCATTTTACTCGGTTCACAAGGGGATGAACAAATCACCGCCCTGGAGATGGCAGAAAAAGCCGACACCATCGCCTGGCAAGTGTTCACCTCTATCAGCAAACGAGTGAAGCGGGTTTATGACTGACTTGTTAACTCAAACCGCCCAAACCGTCATTGCCGCGGCAAACAACCAGAAAAACGATCCGATCCACTCCGCCACCGGTGTTTCTGCATCGTCGTCCAATCCCCAGGCAATATCCACCTTACCCAGAGTGACCTGCCTCACAATCAAAGAACCCGTCCACCCACAGATAATGTAGAATATTACTCTAATCAGTAATTCGATAATGATCATATCAGGCGAAGCCCCCCCCTCTCTCAACAAGCTGCATGCAGCCATCATTTAGATGCACTGCACAAAGCATCTGATCCCACTCTATAAAAGCTCCCGCCAACCCGCCATTACAAAACCCCTACCATTTTGTAATACCAATAAAATCCGCACAAGAAACAAATGCTTGGGGTCTGGCCTATTTTATCGGGCCTATTTCATCGTTTGCGATACCCGCTTGGCCTGTACAAAAATCCACACAACCCGGTTTCCGTTCACACACACAAGTAACGTTTATGTATGGGGTTTGACCCCATTTCAACCTGGGGATGGGTGTGGAAAAGTCAGTCTAAAAACCTCCGCTCTGAACACGATTGTGCTCACGCATTCAAGCCCTTAGAGCTCGAATATACCAGAGTTGAATTCCGCCACGGCAGTCATTTAAATGGATGAAAGATGCTTTTATCGCCATTAAAACGTTGACTACGCATGCGAATCCGCAAAAATTTTCATGGATTCCTCAAACATTGAAAATGACAGCGTTAACAGCAAATTCTTCGCACCTCTTCACGAGTCATACCTGAACTCGGAACACCAATATCATTGAAAAAGCATTTCCGATATGGATTTTGCCTGTCTGGGAGTTTTGCGTTGCATCACTTGCGCAAAAACTGGGCATGAATTCCTCCAAACTCACGGTTTGGAAACCGATAAGCATTATGATCCCAGCCACCTTTTCAAAGCTTTGAAAAGTAAGCGTCGCCTTGCCAATCTTAAATCTTTGAATCAGCAATTAAACAGGATTGGCCATCGGCTTTTGCCTGATGCCTTCGAGCATTACCCTGAACTCGGTGGCTTTGATATTTACGCAGGCGATGGACATTATCTCCAAGCAGCTGGCTTTGACAAAAAAGTCCGTGACACAAAACGTGCGGTTGAGCATTTTTTTCGGCTCAATCTACGCAACCCTCATCTTGATTACATCGCACTTGAGAAACCTGATCCAGGTAAAGTGAAGAAACATGATGCCAAAATTCTCAAGGAGGCTTCTGTCGAACTCCTTCGCAATGGTGCGCCTAAAGGTCGCAAGGTGATCTATGCTTGGGACAAAGCTGGCATCGACTATGGGCAATGGAGCAAATGCAAATACAACAGTGGAATCTACTTCATTGCCGTGGAAAAAAGAACAGTGCTGCTGAGCGAATAAGCGACAATATTTTTGATGCGCAAGACCCGCGCAATGAAGGCATTATTCAAGACGTTTACATTGGAGCCGGAGGTCAGCAAATGCGGCGTATCGTTTATCAAGACCCTAGGGATGGGAAAATTTACACTTATATCACTAACGAATTAACTTTGCCTGCCTTTGCTTTGGTGCGCATCTACAAACACCGATGGGATATTGAGAAGGTATTCTATCAACTCAAGAGCAAGTTTAATGAGCGCAAATGTTGGGCAAGCTCACTGGTGGGCAAAGAGGCTCAGGCTATCTTTGAATGCTTGGCTCACAACTTGTGCCTGCTCATAGAAAACCAGATTATCACCGAGGAGAATATGCAGGATGAAGTTGAGGAAGGTAAAAAAAGGGCCGGAGCAAAAATCGAAGCAATCGCAATGGAGAAGAAATGAAGGAGGCAAACAATTACATCAATCGAATCATCCAGAGAGCAACCCACCGCACGCAAAGATTTATCCGCTGGCTGCCGCCACCAAGTATACAAACGTCTTCCCTGGAGTGAATCTCTGGGCTTACTGGCTATCTACTGAGGAGAAAGGTCGACCTGGTTTTCCACACCCATCCCTTGGGGTGCTAGTGCTAGGGGTCTGACCCTTTCCGGACCCTTCCGCATTTCGCACATTACGTGAAACTGTCGCAGATAAACAATCCATGCTACATCATGGATTCGATACTCAATGTAATACGCAAAGCCTTTGCGCTCTTAGTGTAGCAGCTCAGAATGGTGTCAAAATATAACCCTTTCGAGTCAAATGTTCAGAAAATGAACACTCCTGCGTGGTTGAGCATTTGAAAACTAAACTGACAAGATAATCCGACTTGAGCATCTTATAATAAACTCAACAGCTTCAACGATTTTCTCAATCCACCGGTTCCGTTATAGGGCCAGGATTCACACCGTTGATCAAATCCTGCTTCATCAGGCGCCACGCCCTGGCGTTTGGATTCCGCCCCCCTCCACTCATCATATTCGGATCGGGATTGACCGCAATGTTTCCAGTAAATTTCGCACCTATACTCGGATAGTCTCCGGCACCAGCCCCTTCATAATCAGGATCACCAGGGTTAACCCGATTGGTTGTCGTAAGTCTACCACTCGGGGTTGTTTTACCCAAATTGTGCTGACGCCACATCCAGTTGGCCAAAGCCTGCTGGCTTTCCGTTGTTCCGTCATCGCCCGGGTTGCCGCCGATATTTCTCATCCACAAAGGCACACGGCTGCTTTCCGGTGGATAGGACTCTCCCCAAGCAATATCAGGAATCCCATCTCTTGATCTTTCCACACGACCGGTTTGATAAAGAATAGTCCCATCAGGATCTCTCGTGAAGGTTTCCGCTCCACCTGTGCCGTCGGGACTGAGAGAAGTGCGCGTTTCTCTCAAGGTGCCGTCGCTGTCCTTACTTCTCGTAACACGATCCGACCCTTGCT
Source organism: Verrucomicrobiota bacterium (assembly GCA_045046875.1). GTDB lineage: Bacteria > Verrucomicrobiota > Verrucomicrobiia > Verrucomicrobiales > DEV007 > JAADHD01. The sequence goes on from JASFYY010000120.1 coordinate 14,944, forward strand.
CATCTGTAGTTGTGCGAATCGTGGAAGAATTACCATCCCGTCTCCGGACCGAAGAGTAAACAGACTCCCAGTCGTTTCCGCTAGTTGACCAGGTTTTTGTCACGGTTCCATCAGGGGTAGTCGTACTCGTCGCAGTTTGTGGTAACGGAGCCCCCCCCACCACTGGCAATCCCACCCAAAAAGCCCCACCCGCTCGGCGGCGCATCTTCAGGCAAGCCATCCTTTCGCGAACTCCCATTGCCACCGAAACCTTCAAGATCAGAAAAACCCCCACTGTCACTTTCTCCTCCCAAGCCAAAATCCAGTATTAACCCATCCGCATCGCCAATAAAATCAGCGAACCCAGCTGCACCCCCAATTTGCTGAAGATCCCTGGCAGCCTGTCCAAAAGCAATGTCGTTAATCCGATCACCAATCTTATCTAGTGAAGTTTCCCCGACCGGTCTGAATGAGCCACCAGCTCCATTCCCCTTGCGTTTCATCTGCGGTATTAATTTGAGCTTAGCGAGGCTTCTCATCTCTTTGGACGCATTACCCGGCCCCATGCGTTTCATGCCCGCTGGCAATTTCGGTTGCTCCACGCGTTTCTGAACCGGCGGAACCACCTGCTTCGCAACAGGCACCGCAGCGACTTTTACCTTCGTTTTTACCGCTTTACGTGGAAGCACCTTTTTCACCACCGGCGCCGGCGGCGGATTTTGCTTGTTATTGTTATTTGGATTGTCGCTCACTACCGGAACAACCGCCAAACCCTTTTTCTGCGCATGCAGAGCTTGAGGACTAACAGCTAAAAAGCTGCCGATAATAACAGCGATACTCGCCAGCGAGATGGCCGGAGTTTTCATACTACTTTTTTGTTTCAATTTTGGTTTTCGGGTGAGTAAAAACCTACTGCTTGTGACCGCTCTAATCCCCCGGTTCCGTTATAGGACCAGGATTCACACCATTGATTAAATCCTGCTTCATCAACCGCCACGCCCTGGCACTTGGATTCCGACCACCTCCACTCATCAGATTCGGGTCGGGGTTGACCGCAATGTTTCCAGCAAATTTTGCACCTATACTCGGATAAGCCCCCGCCTCAGCGCCCTCGTAATCCGGATCACCAGGGTTAACCTGATTCGGAGTTTTCATGCCGAGATCAGGACGGCGACCCGTTCCGTTGCTTGCCCACCAACGTGCCCATTTGCCATTGGGGTCGGCATTGTCAGGATCCGGATTTCCATCAGGATCACCTTCAGGAGGGCTTGTTGTTTGCGGTAATGTGACGCCCACCACCTGACCGTCTTTATCATAAGTTGTAGTTGTGGTGGATTCGCCACCCAGTAAAAAGGCGGTTAAATGCCGCCGCGTACTCTCCTCTGATCCTGCTGGATAAGAATCCACAACCATGTGAATATTCCCTCTGGAATCAAAAAATGTAGAAGTAACTTTAATCGACCCGTCTCCAGATCTCTGGGTATTTCTAACGAACATACTATTAGGAAGATCAGCCTCAGCCGAATAAAACGGCGGATGATCATAAGCCGCCCCCGCCAACGCATCCTCAGGATTTTCTGGCCTGAATGGCGCCCCTGAAGACCCTTTTGGCGTTTTGCCTCCGTTATTCTGCGGGGCTGTGGCATCTGGAAAAAACCCTAAGCCGCCAAAGCGATCATCTTCCCCGGGTCCAAAAAACTTATTAAATTGATCTTGTCCCGCACCCTGACCTGAGCCCAAACCCAATTCAGGCTGCATCTCGTCTCCACTGCCTCCAATCAAATCGGCAAACCCCGCAGCATCACCTATCTCCTTGAAATCATTTGCCGCCTGTCCAAATGCAATGTCATGGATACGATTCCCCAACCGGTCAAGCGAAGCCGCGCCAATCGACGGGAAGGAAGCATCCTTCACAACTACCGCCGCTTGTTTACGCTTCATCGGCGGCAACAGCTTAAGCTTGGCAAGATTCCTCACATCGTTTGACGCTGCACCCGGCCCCATGCGCTTCATCCCCAATGGCAATTTCGGCTGCTCCACTCGTTTCTGAGCCGGTGGAATCAGCTGTTTTGAAATCGAAGGTGCCACTTGCACCTTGGTTTTCACCACTTTCCTCGGAAGCGCTTTTTTCACCACAGCTGCTGGTGGAGGCGGAGGGTTCTGGTTATTATTATTGTTGTTTGCATTGTCGCTTACTACCGGGACAATGGGCACCCCCTTTTTCTGCGCCTGCAGAGCTTGGGAACTGGCGGCATAAAGACCGCAGAGGACGAGCGCGATACTCGTCAGGGAGATAGACGAAGTTTTCATAATATTTTTCTATGTTCGATGTGAATTCATTCCAAGTTAAAGGTTATAAAGTCGTAGACGGTGATACCTCGTAGATTATTCAATACGAATAACTCATCTGAAGCAGCAAAATATTTCTGTCATAATTAGCAAAACTCTGATTAGAGCGATTGCGCATGTAGGTGTAATTCATCGAGGCAACCCATTCAGGTGACCACAAGGGGCGCGAAAGCGAAGCAAACAAAACCATCGCATCATCCTCCCGATTTGGATCAGGCACATAATTTCTGTAATCAGGATTGCCATAATTTGCTCCCAGCCCTAACTGCACTTTTGCTGGCAAATTCACGTAGGCCTGGGCAAAAGCCCGGTGCAGTTGATAGCTCAACTGAATCCCCGATGCATCGTCTATTTCGTAAGTGTATCCAAAATTCATCCACACCCGATTATTAAATGTCCAACCGGACAAAGCCGCCGTCACCCGCCAGGCATCTCCATCACGTCCGAAAAACGATGGGAAGTCCGGGTTTTCAGCAAAGGCTGTATTTGTCCATTCCCCAATCACCTTGAAATGCATGCCCGCAGTGATCGCGTAATCAAACGAAGCTGACAATCCCCACGCATCGTAATAACTCGAGTCGCCGAACCATGCTTTGCGATAGAGTCCCCCCATCTCAATCACCACCTCGTGACCAAAAACCTGTCTTTCGTGACGCAATGTCAAACGTGGATCAATGATCATGTAATCAAACTCATCAAGCCCGTTATCAAAATAATGACTGCGGTAAAAGCCCCCGCCCAGCGAAAGCGACACAGGCACATGGATTTCATTCTGGTCGACAATCCCATAGTCGAGAGATAACTGGCTTTGCACATACGAAGAGGCTTTGCCGCTGGCCAACCGGCCCCCTTCGGGCACCAACGCAACATTATCATCGTAACCCACGCCAAGCGAAAGTGACGCCCTGAGCCGTTTGTCCGCTTCCATCACGATGACGGAAAGTTCTCCCGTTTCGACAAACTCCGGCAGTTCACTCTCGATCAAATGGGCCGCTGCGCTGTTTTCGTTATTCTCGATGACCGCGGCCAACTGCTCTGCAGCTTCACTTATTTTTTCCAATCCCGCGAGAGCTTGCGCACGATAAAATGCTGCGTAGGAATCGGCAGCATCCAATTCCAATAAACGGTCCGCAACCACCAACGCTTCTGCGTATTGTCCGACTGCAACCAAACAAAAGGCTTTCCAGCGTAATAAAAAAGAGTCCGTTGCCGTTTTCTCATCAAGCGACGCCAACAAATCCAAAGCCTCGTCATACCTCCCTGCTGTCATGGCGGCTTCAACGCCACGCTCATCAATAACAAGCCCGCCCTCCGATTCACTTACTTGCCCCCACCCTCGCTGAGGGCACAAAATCCCCACCGCTATGCATAACGAAAAGAACACCGTTGCCGAGAGAGGGAGAGCACTCACGCCCTAATCTATTTGCTGATAGGTGATTTTGCACGCACAGAATTAATTTTTTTGCGCTTAATATCAAAACCTTGTTATCTTTTGGACCCTACCAGTAAACAGGAAAGCCAGTATACAGGCTACCCTTGAACCTACGTTTCATCTTCGCCATTGCCCTGCCCCCCCCTTTTAAATAGTCACTCGCAAGACGCAATTACGTTGCATGCCTACATCACCAAAATAGAACGGATTGCCGATCCGCTCCACAATGTGAGACACAATGGCATTGCGTGACGATTATTTTTTTCCAACGCAATACAGAAACTCCTGCCGCTTACCGTCCACCTTCTCCGCCACCCGCAAATAGATTCGATCCCCCGCAAAAGACGGGGTTGCGAACACCTCACTACCCAGTTGATTTTTAGACACCACATCGAGCTTTTTTGGATCCGGTTTGATCACAAAAGTCACCCCCTCCTGACTGCTGATAAATATATGTTCTCCAGCCAACACGGGGGATGCATTAAAAACTCCGCCCAGTCTCTCTTTCCACATTTCTTTCCCCGTCGCCGCTTCAAAACAGTAAGCCTCCCCTTTATCTGTGATTGCATAAAGATAACCCTCATGGGTCAACATCGACGGCACATAAACCTGCACCTCGTTGCGCCATACCACCTCACCCGACCCATCCGCCTTCACCGCTACGGTTTCTTTTTTAGGATAACCGCCACTGGCAAACGCCAACCCGCCATCCACCACCACCGAGCCCACACATTCTTCCGTCGTCGCATCAATCGCACTCCACAGCGGCTCTCCTGTGGAGGGGTTGTAAGCCGCCAGCATTTTACAGCCGGTGATGATGAGCTGATCCTTGCCCGCCACCCGGCACACCACTGGAGATGGGTAATTCGGCGACTTCGGCCGATCCTGTTTCCAGACACGTTCACCTGTCTGTGCTTCAAAGGCAGATACGTAGCCGCCATTAGCATGATCCGCAGCTACCAAAACTAGACCCTTATAAAGAATAGGCGAAGCGCTGTAACCCCAATGCGATTTAAAATCGCCCACCTTTTTTTGCCAAAGCACCTCCCCCTCTAAACTAAGCGCCGTCAAGTGAACCGCCGCATTATTCATCAACAAAACCAACAAGCGCTCGCCATCACAGGCTACCGAACTGGTCGCCAGAGTATTACGTTTGTGCAAGCGTTTGTCCTTTTCAAAACCACTGAACAAAGTCTTTTCCCACAACTGTTTGCCCGACTTCCTATCATAAGCCAAAACCGACTGGCTCAACTTTTCATCATCCCCCGTCGCCAGATAAATACGGTCGCCATGAATCGTCGGCGATGAATGCCCACGCCCAGCCACCTCGGATTTCCACAACACCGCCGTCGCAGCATCCCACTTGAGCGGCGGATTTTCGTCCGGCACCTTGCCGTTATTGTTAGGGCCACGCCAACCCGGCCAATTTTCAGCAGCAGTTGAAAACGCAACGGTTCCCAACAAAATCAATCCAAGCAAACTTATTCTATTCCATCGTATTAAGCTCATAAACAACGAGTATAACCCAAGCAAAAGCCCGCCGCTAGCGAATTGAAAAATTAAAAAACTCCTTAAAAAATGAGGTGAGTAAGCTCGCAGTGCGAACAGACCCGTCTCACATTTCTAACCCCTTTTTTTCCGCCGCGTGAAGCGAGTCATTTCACTTGCTTGACTATGGTTGTGCTTAGCAAACTATCACTCTTATACCATTCTTTTTTGACGCCTTCACCCTCCTCTCCGAATATAAATAGGATGGAATGTTCGTTGCTATACAAGAACCTCACCTTGCCCGGCTCCTCCACCTCCCATTGTCAGCTCTGGGCAGCTTGCCCTGGCAAAGTCGCCTTGAGTCGCCCTCTTTTCTCAAAAACGTAGATCACCCCGCCGACATCCTTCCAGATCGTGCCTATCAATTTTTTCTCAAGTTCCTTTCGCATAGCGGATTTGCTTTTTTCCGCTGACGCCGCCTCTTTCTCTCCCCCCTTGGCCGAACTAATCGCTGCCAAATCAATCTCGCCCTTCAACCTTTCTATTCCCCCTTGATTGCCAGTGCCCCTTCCAAATCTCCTTTTTTGGTTACCTTTTCCATCTCCTGCTTAAGCGCGGTCACCACCTGCACCCGCTTCGCCCAGAGCTCTTTCTTCAAATCATTCAATTTCCCTTGCTCATAGTCCTCCAATTTCCTGATATACTCACCCGCCTTACCCTTCAGAGGCTCAGCCAACAGATTGGGTTCAAGTAAAAAACACCCCCAGCCCAACAGAACCACCATCCCCAATTTAACAATCGTATTCATAGAACGCACAAGCTACCAATGCTACCCCTGCATAACAAGAATAAAGCCACCGCAAATTTCACCTACTTCAGCGCAAGCTGAAGTCATCAGTAGTGCGCGATAATACACTTGCATCAGCTCCAGCTGACCAATAGCTTTCTCACCATGAAAATCCATCCACGCTCCCTATCTTTCATATGCTCCCTCGCCATATTAACCAGTGCTTTATTAATCAGCACCCCGTTCCCCTGCTCTGCACAAGACCAAACAACTGCCAACAAAGCTCTACTGATCGAGCAGCTCAAAGAAACTTACGCCTTGCTGGAAAAAGGCGACTACCCAAGTGCCTCCAAGTATTTTGTATTGCCTCCCAAATTCACCCCCGACATGCTCGGTGCTTTCATCAAGCGCAGGGAGATTTCTTTAGCTGGCATCATCAGATTAGAAAAGGAAGCCAAATTCGACAAAGCCTCCGTGCTTTTTGGTGCTGAAAAAGCAGCCTCTCTGGCAAAACGCGCCGGAGTTGATGTCGAACAATGTTACGGCTTTTACCACCAGACCAAGGAGGCCACCGCTGAAGTCATCGCCCTTTGGCAAGACGGCACTTTCAAAATCGTCCGCCTTGACGATGTCGGAAAGCTCCTCCCAATAGAATAACACTACGCCTCAACAAGTTGCTGCCCCGCCCTAAACGCCTATCCGCCTTCGTCCGTTAAAACTATGGCGAGACGGGCAGCCCTTCCCTTACCACTACCACTCATAACCAATCTTGGCCGAAGCGTAATGCTGTCCTGCATCGCTGCGGAAAAACACCCCTTCGTAGTCTGCCAAAAATGACCAGCCTTGGGTCAACTCACACTTGATCCCCGCTCCCGCACTCAACCAATCGGTGCCAACCGCCGCTCCATCACTGGTCGCGGTGTAACCTCCGATGCTGCGCGCCGTGCCACCTGTCACCAAGGCAAAAGGCGAAGTCTGTAATGAACCACTGACCGTGCCGTTCTCTGGCATATACTCATGCTCCCACGCCAAACGCACTTGGGAAATGACTCGACCCCAGCCGGTTTCCTTCACATGACTCGCCTGCCAACCCACACGGCTGATCATCGACTCAAAATCCGTGCCTGCATAATCCAAAGCCCCCACTGATCCTCCACGTTCGCTGTAGGGATCGACATTACCTGTTCCGTAACGCAAGCCTGCCACGGGTCCCGTGCTGATGCTACGTCCAAGATGGATGTTATGCCCTAGATTCAAACGCACGTTGTGACTATCACTATCGGTGTCCCCTCGTGCTCTCGATCCCAAGCCGGTATTGCGGCTGATGTCGTTATTAAACGATCCGTAACTGTAAAGCAGATCCGCCCAGCTCGAACCAAAATTGGCGGTGGTGAACACCGAGATCATGTTGCCTTCCAAATCCAAGTTGCCTAAGTTAGCCGAAGCATTGGTATCACTCTGCACATAGCTCCACGCCAGTCCCGCTTTGAGCCATGAATTGAGACGATAATCAAATCCAATTGACCCCGCGTAGGTGGTGGTTTCAAACCCATTGATCAATTTATTCAGCTGATCCTGATCGTAAGAACTGAAGTCTCCCGAAACAAACATCCGCCAATTTTTCACCGGTGCCGTTTCGATCACCGCTTTGGCATCATCGATCACCGCCTTGCCGCCACCCGCTTCGACGATCTGCACCGTCGCCGCGCCACCAACCATAGGAATACCCATCATCGCGTAAGGCAAACCTCCGCCAGCCATCGTGCTTACCACTTCTACCGTGCGCTCTTCTGGCTCAGCCAAACCGAGAGCCACTTTGTAGGAAGTATGTTCCTCCTGCATGAAAGCAAAATAACGCAGCAGGCTCGAAGAACCATCAGCCGTAACGTCCAAAGTTGAGGCCACTCCAACATCATCACCCCTACCACTCGTTCCATTGGCAAACAGTTCCCCACGCAAATCGCGCAACACCGTATTGGTTGCCCCTTGCGCCGATGACTGCAACATATGCCCCATCATCATGCCGCTACCCTCAGCCGAAGCGATCGCACTGTAGTTGGTGGTGCGGTAAGAGCGAACCACTCGACGCACACGGCGACCACCAACGGTAGTCGTCACCACCGTTTGCTGCACGGGTGCTATGCCTATGATGAAATGCAACACGCCGGGATAAATCTGCACCACCGCACCCGTGGCATAATTGGAAAATAACGAATTAAGGGCATTAGGAATTACAGCAAACCCAGAAGCTGTCACATTGGTGTTGCTGGGGACAACATTGATAAACTGAAGCATTAATCTTTCATTTTGCGAAGGCCCTCCTGAAAAGGTAAAGGCGAATGGTGTCCCGACAATTCCGTTTGAATTGATGTTCAGTGTGGCACCAGGGTTGACCCCTGATTGAAAAATCGCCACATCAGACTGAGGCACAACCAATCCGAGCGGATCCCCTTGATTTATGCCCCGAAGCAATGCGCCGGGCAACAAGTTTGACGAATAACCAATTATTTGATTATTTGAGTTATTTGCAGTTGATGTCGCCGACCCACTCCCCGTCACCACCGTCTCCGCCCCCTGCTGATCAAAAGTGAAAACCAACTGCGCTTGACCTGAAATCGTAGAGAATAAAAACGCAGTAATACCGAGCCAAAGGGAGATATGTAGTTTTTTCATTAAGATTAGGACTTTTGGGTAATTAGTAACATGCCTTAGAATACTTATATATGTTTGGCACGATATATTATGTTTTCAAGCTTAGTTAATCGAAAACTCAAATAGCACGCAGAATCACCTGACATTTTGCCAATTTATGCACAATAAAACCTCCTCTAAGCGTCTTCCTCGCCAGCCATCCGCTCTAAACAACACACAAACTATAACCGCTATCCACCTTCCCCCTACAACTCCACCACCCGCCCTTCGCGAATAGAATCTTCCGCCGCCACTGTCATCCGCGTCCCATCCAGGCAGTCCTCCACTGAGGTCAAAATCGGCGCGCCATCCAGCACCGCATTCACAAACGCTTCGTGGATTTCCGAGAAACCCAAATGCCCGCCCCAACCAACCGCTTCTTTTGCCTCGATCTTGTGTGCAATCGGCTGCTTCTGATCCTCACCAAGCTTCCATTGCAAAACCTCAATGCTTGAAATTTGTGTCTGCAACGAACCTTTGTCCCCAATAATCCCCATCTCCAATTCCTCCTCCGGAAAATCACGTGCGAACATACACAACTGCAAAGTGCCATGCACCCCGTTGTCATATTCAAAACTCACCGTTGCATTGTCATGCACCTGATGCCCACCCTCGATCACCCGGTTGACCGCATTACTGCCAAAAGCCGCCACCTTTTTGGCTTTGCCTCCGCACCACCAATTCATCACATCAAAGTGATGGGCGTTTTTATCCACCAGACAACCGCCGGACTTGCGATCATCTTGAATCCACTCGCCTGACTTCGGTTGGAAAGGTCCACGGAATTCTTTCGTCCACACCATCTGAGGCGTGCCGATCTCTCCGTCATCTACCAGTTGTTTGATCTTCTGAAAGAAGGGCGAATAACGCAACTCGTGACCGATCATGATGATCTTATCCGTCGATTGAGCCAACGCCTTGAGCTCATCACACTCCGCTAAAGTAATCCCGCAGGGTTTTTCCAAAAACAAATGTTTGCCCGCTGCAATCGTCGCTTTTGCCAAGCGCAAATGAGTGAAGTTCGGCGTCGAAATAAACACCGCATCCACATCCGACTGGATCAATTCATCTTCATCATGATACACTCTGGCATCCGGTGCGATCTCCAAACACTTGGCTAGGTTGTCCTTATTATTACCACAAACAGCAACCACCTCCGCCCGCTCACCATTTTCCCGATGGATCAAATCCACATGACTGCGCCCCATCGCCCCGATACCAATAAATCCACATTTTAATTTCATGATGACGCATTTTGACCGCAAGCACTCGCTTTGTCATTCGTTTTATTCTAAAAACACAATAAATACATTTTACCTCTAATTTCCAATTACCTACTTGAGAGCCAGCTTTTTCCCTCCTAAACTCCCAACATCATGAACAGTCTCCATTTCTCCCTTTCCTACACGCTTTTGACCTTGTCTTTTTTCTTCGCTTCTTCTTTTCACCTTTCTGCTCGAGAATTCACCGACAGCAAAGGACGAAAAATCGAAGCCCGCATTGTATCGGCTACACCCGATGGCAAAATTGAAATTCTTCGCAAAGGAAAAAAAATAACTGTGGCAGTCAATATCTTCTCCTTAGATGACCAAGAATACATCCGCACGTGGATCAAAGAACACCCTGACTCCATAAGCTATCGTTTTAATTACTATGTGGATCTCAAAGAATTGCGTGAGAAAAAATCCTCGAGGAATGGCTCCATGACAACAGACAAGTTGATCAGCAAACCCCAGCAATTGCTTATCAATGTGAACAATAAAAATTCAGGGTCAGTCAAAAATCTGAAAATCGTGGTGGATGCCATTGTTGAGGATGCCGTAAACATCGAAGACGGTTCCTATTCACGCCTAGCCGTTGGAGGCAAAAGAAATGACCTGCTGCGAGCTCAACGCTTCCGCGCCAAAGCAGATATCGAGGAGATCAAGTTCAAAGGCAGAGCTGAGATCACTTTCGAATTTGATATCGAACGCTACGTAGATCGTGACAACGGCTATGTCGATGGCACAGCTACCGACAAAGTTCTTGGTGCTTGGATTCGCATTTACAAAAAAGACAAATTAGTAGGAGAGTTTAAGCGCTCTTTCGAAAGCAAATTTGACAAAGTCGAATGGCAAGATAAAAACCTCTCAGAACCTAGAAATGTAAAAATCTCCACTAAATAACCTCTCCTCCCCCATGCCTTGCCCCCTCCACGACTACATCCAACAGCTGCCCATCATCGATGTGCACGAACACCATCTGCCGGAAACTTTCCTCAGCTCGGAAGTCGGCCTGCTCGATCTCTTCAAACAAAGTTACGCCGGATGGACTCAGGCACGCCCTTACCCTTTGCCTGGCGAAACGGTAGATGAAAGTCTGATGGGCCCCGCCGAGGGTGAAACCAGCTGGCCGGACATCGCCGCTTATGTCGAAGACTGCGGCTCAAATCAATTTGTGCGCAGCTTGGTGCACGGTCTCGATGAACTTTACGATCTGAAAGGTGAGGGTATCACCGAAAACAACTGGCAGGCACTTGACCAGAGCATTCGAAAAAACCACCGTGACCCGGACTGGGCTCATCAAGTGATGCGGCGTGCCGGAGTACAACGCATCATCACCGACCCCTACTCCGCCCCCTTGCAAAATGCCAGTCAGACTCTCGGTGAACACTACCAATCAGTACTACGCATCAACGCACTGGCGATGGGCTGGCATCCCGACAATGCCGACCATAATGGCAATCGCACCTCTGACTTCGCCAAAGAGTTAGGGATCACTCTCGATTCTTTTGACGATTTTTGCCACCTGCTTGAAGTATTAGTCGACAGCCTCGCTGACCGTAACCAAGTCGCGATCAAAAATGCTCTCGCCTACGATCGCGACATTCAATTTGATCCACCCGACGAAGCTCTCGCCCGCAGCGCTTGGAAAAATCAACACGCCAGTGCCGAACAACAAAAAGCTTTCGGAGATTTTGCCGTCGACCGTCTCTGCGCCCTCGCCGGCGAGCGCGACATCCCGGTGCAGATGCACCTTGGCACCGCAGTGATTCACTACTCCCACCCGATGAAAGCCGTTGGCCTCATCGAACGCCACCCCAATACCCGTTTCCTGCTGATGCACCTGGCTTACCCCTGGAGCGTTGACTTGCTCGGCATGGCTTTTGTCTACCGCAATATCTGGATCGACCTGACATGGTCCTTCCTACTCAGCGGCAGCCATTTCAAACGCGCCCTGCACGAAGCCATCGAAATCCTGCCCGACGAAACACGCCTGATGTTCGGCGGTGACAACTGGCACGCCGAAGAGAGCTTCAGCAGCTTCAAACAATTCCGCAAACTGATCAGCGAAGTGCTGCAAGAGAAAATTGACGAAGGTTATTTTCTGCCAGCAGACGCCCAACGTCTGGCAGAGAAAATTTTCTCCAAAAATGCAATCGCCTTTTTTGGCTTGGATAAGTGAGTAGCCCAAAGGAGCGCGGACATTCCTGTCCGCTCTTCAAGGGTGTAAGACAAAATAGTTACGCTGCTGAGCGCTATGCGTTTCGCCCTTGCAGGACTGGAAGAGCTGGAAGAGCTGGATTTTTTACCCAGCGCTTCGCACTGGGCTATATCATTGAGCAGCGTTGTGCAAAAAAGGGATGAAAGCAAACTGTCCTGTAAGGACAAAATGTGATAGCCCGGTGCGAAGCGCTGGGGTTAAATCGGTTTTATTACCAGCCCTAAAAGGGCGAAATGATGTTGATGTGTGATAAGGTAGCTTTCAATTAGCAAAGGCTAACTTTTTTGTCCGGCACCCGCTGTTCAATACCTATTGCGACAGGAATGTCCGCACTCCTTTGATCTCCCTCCAAAATTGCAAACCCCCTCATTCCATGACAAAGTCCCTTATGAAACCTCGCTCTATATCTTCACTACTCATCGGCACCCTCTTATTAATCGCCGTCCTTCCTGCTCCCGCACAAAACAAAAAAACAGACCCCTATCTCTGGGCGATCCGCGCAGGAGGCACCCCCAGTGGAGAAAAAGTTCGCAGTCTGGCGGTTGGCGAAGACGGCTTCACTTACATCACCGGTCAATTTGACGGCGAAGCCGACTTCGGCAAACACCAGCTCACCAGCCGGGGCAAGCCCGATTGTTTCATCGCCAAAATCAATTCCGACGGTGAATTCATCTGGGCGCGTCAAATTGGCGGTGAACTGACAGAACGCGGTTACGGCATCGATGCAGACAAAAACGGCAATGTTTTTGTCACCGGACATTTCGAAAGCAAATCCCTCACCTTCGCTGGAAAAAAAGTGAACAACAGCGGCGACTACGATGCCTTCACCGCCAGCTATGACAAAGATGGCAACGAACGCTGGATCCACACCGGCGGCGGAGCGGGTTACGATTACGGGCACGGACTCGACCTCATGCCCGGCGGCGGTTGCGTGATAGCAGGCAGGATGTCAGGCCATTGCAAACTCGGAGACATCACGCTGGAAACAAAAGAAAAATCTACCCGCCTCTTTGTCGCCCGCTACAGTGATGACGGCAAACTGCTCTGGGCCAAAGCCGGGGGCACCCCGATTTCCGCTTCGGCCGATGATGTAGCGGTAGATTCTAAAGGCAATATCTGGGTTTGCGGCAAGGCATACAAAAACGCCAGCTACGACGGCAAACCCCTCGGCGATGAGAAAGATGGCTCGCTACTGGCAGCCAAAATATCAGCAGCAGATGGCCGCCTGCTACAGGCTACCCGCTTTGGAGGCAAAATAGAAGGTCATGTCGCCGGCATCATTCCCGACGAAGTGAACGGAGGTTTCTATATTTGCGGCGCCTACAAGGGCACTATTCAAGTGGGTGATAATACCATCACCTCCGTCGGTGACAAAGATGTGCTGGTCGCGCATTTTGATGACCAAGGGGAAATCGAATGGGTACGCAGCTGCGGCGGCCCCGGTTGGGATCTCGCTTTGGGTATCGGCATCGACCGTAAAGGCAATGTTCTGGTCACCGGTTTTATTACTGAAAAAGGAGAATTTGGTCAGGGTTTTCCCGCTATCAGTGGAGCGGCTCGCGAGGGCTTTGCCTCATCTTATGACCACCAGGGCAAACTACTATGGGTCGTCGAAAATGGCGGAGCTGATAACGAAATCAACGAAGATATCGCCGCCGATCAGGACGGCAACATCATCAATGGAGGCGGCTTTCAAACAGACGGCACTTTTGGCCGCTTCAAACTGCTAGTCAAATCCGAGAGCAAACGCGGGCAGGATATTTTTGTGGTTAAATTCCGACCACCCACTGGTAAATAACAAATAGGCAAAACAAACTCTACCAGCTCTCTCCCCCAGATAGAAAGGTTAAGCTGCTCACACAGCCCCTTATAAAAAAGAAGTTTTTTTGCAATAGCTCCGACCAGTCTTTAAGACTACTGTTAGGCATGAAAACAAATTCTCCCTTCTCTGGGTCGACAGCTTCGCTCAGCCTGTTGTGCCTTTTCATGTTCACTCAACCAGTGTTTTCGCGTGAATTCACTTCCACAGACGGCAAAAAAATGGAAGCCAGCGTGGTCGCGGCACAGGGAAAAAACGTCGTTTTGAAGCGTGGCGCTAGACAGTACACCGTCCCCGTCAGCCGCTTCAGCCTCGATGATCAGAACTACATCAAAAAATGGTCGGAAGAAAAGCTGAAAAACATGATACCCAAGCTCAAGGTTGAGATCAATCCTGGCAAATCCAATCGCTCTGATAGAAAAGACTATTACGATGACCGCAAAGGCTCATTCCAAGTTTCTGTTAATATCAGTAACGAAGAAATTCACTACATCCTTAATGGAGGAAAAGCATCCCTCTCTGTAATCGGAGAAGACTGTGATGATCCGAAAAAGTACGGGATCATGCAAAAATCTTCCTTCAAAGTTGATATCCAGCCCGGCAAGAATTCTGCCTGGAAGGGCGCTCGCCTGCATTTCAAATTTGATGACAGCCCTCCCTCCTACTGGGGCGTCAAATACTACGGTTTTGTCTTTCAAATCAAAAACGCCGACGGCAAAGTGATCCATGAATCCTCCAGCCAGAAAAAATTTACTGCCTATATTGATAAAATCCTCAAACTTGATGTGGAAGCTGGTTTTGACAAAGGTCTGAATAGCCGCAACAACATCTATATTTATAAAAACTAAAACCTTCTCATTCCTTCCACCCTTCACGGGAACAATATTTGCTCGTTTTATATGATGAAACGCATAGCCGGAAGCTTGTTTTTTGACCATGACAGGATTAACTTGTCCTATCATGAAAACCCCAGTCACAATCATGCTCGTGGCGCTAATTATCGGAGGCTCATCCCTCAACGCCGCAGAACTTCTGGTCCCAAAGGATCATCCCAAAATACAGGCAGCGATTGATGCCTCCCAATCCGGCGATACCATTCTTGTCGCTCCCGGACGCTACCTCGAAAGGATTCAGCTGAAACCGGGCATCACCGTGCGCAGTCAGGGTTCAGACAAAAAAGGCAAACTTGGATTGGCTCGTGCCGAAGCTACGATCATTGATGGTGGCGGCGCGAGTGGGGATAAAGCCGGTGCCGAAATGGCAGAAGGAGCCGTGTTGGACGGGTTCACGGTGACCAATGTCGGTCTCTATGATGAAAAAAAATGGCAACAGAGTTGGCAAGCAAAAGGATCCAATCAGTCACATGAGCACATTGGAGGTTTTGGAATCCCGGGCATCGCGGTCAGCGCAGTGAACTGCACCATCCTCAACAACATCGTTCACCACATCGGCGACACCGGCATCGCCATCCGTGGGAAAAAAGGCCAGACTTGTTCGCCCAGGGTTTCTTATAACATTTGTTACCGAAACATGGGCGGCGGCATCGGATCGATGAAAGGTTCAACCGCAAAAATAAGTCACAACACTTGTTTCGAAAATTTCTACGCCGGCATCGGCCATGACAATGCCAGTCCCACGGTGACTGATAATGAGTGTTATGAAAACATTCGCTCCGGCATCGGCGTTAGTGAAGGAGCTTGCCCAAAAGTGAGCAACAACCGCTGTTACCGCAACCGCCGCTCGGGCATCGGCATCCGCACCGGCTCGACTACCCAGCCGGTCATTGAAAACAACGAGTGTTACCAAAATGAAATGTCCGGCATCGGCATCGACGAAGAAGCCGAACCCTCCATCCTCAACAATCACTGCCACCACAACCAGCTCACAGGCATTGGATGCCGCAACCACGCCAAGCCCCTCATCAAGGGCAACCTCTGTGAGAATAATCAAATGGTAGGTATCGCCATCAGCGGTGGATCCGATGCACGGGTGATCGACAATATTTGCAAAGAAAATAAACTACTCGCCTTGTCGCTACCGGGGAAAAGCAGCGCGATAATCAGCGGCAATACCTTCTCGCGCTCCAGCGGTATGCCGCCCATCATTGTCATCCCCCACGGTTCTACCGCAACCCTGACGGAAAACACCATCGAAGGCGGTGGCATCGCCGGCATTATGATTCAAGGCAAAGCCACGCTGACTAAAAACACCCTCAAGGGATCCAATGGCGGGTCGGGCATATGGATTCATAAAAGCGGCGAAGCCACGCTTTCCGGCAACCAAATCAGCGGTTACAAAACCGCTGTGAAAAATCAAGGCAAGGTCAGTAAATAATATTGGCAATACAAGAGGCCAAACAGCTATTAGGGTTGGTTTGCCTGCAGCCATGCCTCTGATTCGCAACTCATCCTTCGCCCCTACGACCTTTTTCCGCCATGCCCACATGGACACGGTGCTGCCGTCAGCCTTGCGCAGGCTCAGTGCGCTGCCTGTGCAACGGATTCGCATTGACACCCCTGATCATGATTTCCTCGATCTCGATTATTACAACGATGGCCAATCCCACAAAGTCGCCATTCTTTCCCACGGGCTGGAAGGCAGCTCCAGCCAAGCCTACATTCTAGGCATGGCGAAAGCCCTCGCGGCCCAAGGCTGGGACAGCGTTGCGTGGAACTTCCGCGGCTGCAGTGGCGAGCCCAACCGCCTGCTGCGTTTTTATCACAGCGGTGCCACCGAAGATCTGCAAAGCATCGTCAACCACGTTTCAACAACACAACGTTATCAAAAAATAGCTCTCATCGGTTTCAGTCTTGGCGGCAATCTCACCCTGAAATACCTGGGAGATCTCGGTGACCAAATCAATCCCCGGATCTACAAAGCCGTCGCCTTTTCCGCCCCCTGCGACTTAAAATCCTGCGCCCATCTGCTGGCTCTTCCGGCCAACCGCTTTTACATGTGGCGTTTTATGCGCAGCCTGAAAACTAAAATGCGCGACAAAGCCAAGCGGTTCCCAGACAAACTCGATACCCATGATCTGAATCAAATGCGCACCTTTGCAGAATTTGACGATCAATACACCGCTCCGCTTCATGGTTTCAATGGAGCTGTGGACTATTGGACGCGCTGCAGCAGCAAACCCGTGCTGAAGCATATCCACATCCCCACCCTACTGGTCAACGCCCGCAACGATCCTTTTCTTGCCTCCGAATGTTATCCGGAAAAAGAAGCCGCTGAACATCCCTATTTTCACTTTGAAGCACCTGATTATGGCGGCCACGTGGGATTCATGACTTCGCGCCCGAATGGAGAATACTGGTCAGAAACCCGAACCCTCGAGTTTCTGAATAAAGCACAAACCCCCACTCCAAAAGAAAATGGAGCCAGCTAACGGGCTCGAACCGTTGACCTGCTGATTACAAAAAAGGAATTATTGCCGCTGTGTGCAACTACCTGCATTCCCGTGCCAATCAAAATGCAAGGAACGGCACTGAGTTGCACCTGTGTGCAATTTTGGAGGCGGCAAAAGGCACCGAGATGCATGGAGCAAGCTTTGACAAATAAGCTCAATCTGCAGAATTCACGACTTCTTTCGAAATATTATTCAAAATAGAAATTACTTCACTAGCACTCTTTTCGAACTCACTCTTTGCTCTCTTATCATCATCCCCAATCCAAGCCATTACCTTTTCTAGCAGTAGTTTCTTAGATTTTCGTTTTTTTTGCTTGTCTGATATCTCTAACACTTCGACCACTTCATTTTCGAAAGCGCTTGGGTAATACCTCTCAAAATCATGTTCTCCCAATTGGAGAAAGTTTTCTTCGCACCAACTGCTGTTCTTGTAGGTTTCTTTTAGTCTCTCAATGACCTTTCCCTCATCATCTCCGCCATCAATCAATACCCATGCCTTATTGCGATAAGTAGGTTCCAGATGAAGGAACACAAATAGGCTATTAAAACTATTAAACCGCTTCTCTACTTGGCTCAACCCGTCAGCGGAATAGGTTCTAATAAGTCCTGAAAGCTCTGGGCAAAACCAACGGAGCAGGTGATCTCGTATAATACGCTCTGCCGAAGATTCTTCTAAAAAAAGCCATGCTTTCCAGAGACCATAGTCTTCTACTGAATGCCCCAATCGCTCTAAGCAATCCTGTCTATCTTCAGGCGTTTGAAGCTTTATGACACTAGAAGTAGGAACACCCCGCTCGCTGTCTTTTATCTCATTGGAAACTTCGTAAATCTCAGCTTTCTCAACTCCACCAAGCTTTTTCAGAACGATGTTAGAATGCGTGGTCAAGAAAAATTGATTATCAGCACTCTTCTCGATAATTAGATCAAGAAGCTTCTTTAACGCAGTAGGGTGCAAGTCATTTTCTATTTCCTCTATCACGAAAACTTTTTCTTTCGCAATACATAAATCTATCAAAAGCCCAATAATATGAGGTACTCCATCCCCCATTGAATCAATAGGAATTAAATTGGTTCCATCAATTCGATATGCAATCTGCTTGCCCTGCTTTCCAGGGATTCCTATTGTAGAGACCTTAAATCCTAGAATGTTTTTTACATGACCATTGAATTCTTCGAACCCATCGAACCCGCTATTCAAGAAGTCAAATTTACCAGGTAGATTCTGGAAATTACCTGTAATTTTTATGTGAGAATCTCCGCCAGTCGTAGGCTCCATTTTCAAAATGTTCCTCCTCGAGAAAATGGGGAAAATTGCGTTTTCTGGATACTTCTGCCGATATGCAGAGGCATCTCTTCGATCTACACCAGAATCGCCAAAATTGAATATACTTCTTCCCCCTGCATCATAAATTTGTGAAATATAACTATAGTCGTCATCACTATTGGTAAAATCTGATCTTTTACTTTCGCTAATAAAATGATCTATAGTTATTTGCGCATTCCCGCTCCTTATATCGCGCTTATCTAAAACCTCAGGCATTTGGGGCGCATATATTGCCCTAATGATTGTAGATTTACCGCTGTTGTTATCACCAGTAAAAACGTTTATCGGTCCGAAACCCTGAAGCTCTAAATTTTCATAGCACTTAAAACCTCTTATTCCTATACCTTCGATTTTCATGGAAAATGTTTACTAAGTGATAATTTTGAAGTCGATAATCATACAACAATTCCTTCAATCTGTTTTTGAAGACGACTAATCGTTGCCGGATGAACATTGAACACCTTAGCCGCTTTTTTGCCGGCTTCTCCGAAAAAAGGTTTAGCTACCACTAAACGCGATTACTTGCATTCTAGGAGCAGTCAAAATGCAGTAACCTCCAAATTTGAAATTCTCATATTGACTGCGGAATTAGACAATACTATCAACGGGAGTAAGTCTGCTTTCAACCCAAGGAGTCTCCCATGCGATCTAATGCTGCAAGCAATTTTCAACTATTTAAACGATCGAATAGGCGACTTATAGGACTAGGATTAATCCGTCGGTGGGCCTCCGTTGCTACGCGAACAGCCAGAATAAACAGGTGAGAGTCCGCGAAATAGTTCGGATACGCCTCTCTTACACCTCCCATCGCATCAGTAGAAACCAGTGCCACAATAACGCCCTCAGAATTAACAGTCCTCAACTCTGCCTTCAAGTATTCTTCCTTAGCCTTGGAAAAGTCGCCAATCTCAAAGTACTTTTCTGCAACAGTTTTCTCATTTAGGTCTATTGTTAGAAGAACAAAACCTTCAATGTTCTGGTTTTCAATTCGATCTCCAGCAATACTTAACGAATTAGTGTAACCCTCAAATTTCACTACTACATCAAGCTTTTTGCTTAGCAAATACATCTCCCTGATCTTCTCCTTAAGCGCCTTTCCTTGACTTGAGGATTTCTTCACGATTCTATCAGTAAGACCAGAAACAATTCGACTCGAATTCGCACCAGAAAGCACTGCAATTTGTTCGATTTCCTCAAATATATCCCCTGCGACTTTGAAAAACTTTTTCCACTGTTCGTCGCCACGATCCATCTTAAGTGCTTCACTATTGAAGAGGTCGTAAATCTCAACAGCAGTAGCCCAAGAATGCTGTAGAGCTGTTCGCACCTGAAGCTCAATATCATACTGCCTATCTTCAATTCCCGAAAATTTGCCAATAAGATGCGTGCTTCTGTAGCCATCAAATTTAGCGGTATCCATGTAATCGTTTCTTATTCTAATGTCATCATGTCGAGTCAGGCCACGGATTAGCTTTCTCGCTCGTTTTTTACTGGAAAGAATGGCTCGGCACCCGCCAATGTCTTGCATTCGCTTCAACTGCATACCCTTCTCACGCTTCAACTTATCAATGATCGATGTTGCCCTCTTCAACCGCTTGGCACAGAATGCTTTTCTGTCATGGGTTGCGGCAATTTTAATCAAAAGACTATATGCTTTTTCCAAAGGCTCCTCATGACAACCTCTCCAATAGGAAAGTGCCTCCATTGATTTTTAATAGCCCGTTGGGTCGGTCTTAGCGATGTCCGGAAGGAGCAGCTTTTTGCCTGACCTCGTTACTTCTGCTTTTGAATACTCTGACATCCTTCTTGTCGCAATATAGCGTCTATACAGCAATACCTTCAATCCGTCTTTTTAGTCTGCAAATGGTTGCAGGATGAACGTTGAATATTTTGGCAACTACTGAACCTACTTCTCCAGCCTTGAGCATTTCCGAGGCTTTGTTCTTCTGGTCTTCGTTCATTTTACTCCTACGTCCCAACTGCACTCCATTGGCTTTAGCTCTTTTTATCCCTGCTTTGGTTCTGGATACAATCATTTTCCGCTCAAATTCAGCAAAAGCACCTACCATTTGCATCATCATTCTTCCTGCTGGGGTGGTTGTGTCGATTGATTCAGTAAGTGAAACGAATCCAACTCCGATATTGTCCAATCTTTCAATAATTGTGAGCAAGTCTCGAAAACTACGTGAAAGGCGGTCTAATTTCCATACGATCAATACATCTCCTTTCCTGAAGTGTTCCAGCATCTTTTGGAGTTCTGGTCAGTCGAACCTGCCCCCTGATGCTTTTTCTTCATATATTTCCTCAATTCCTGCTTTTTGAAGGGCTTCAATTTGCAAAGCAGAGTCTTGATCTTGAGTGCTGACTCTTGCGTATCCGATTTTCATGCCATCAATATTGCATACACCCATTGCAACTATATTACGCAATCGTAGGGATGCGAGTTGGAGAGGTTCCGAGGGGGATTGCAAAGCTTGAGGTTTTTGCAATTCACGATTCGATTGAAATGTCTTGTCTCGAAAAGGTATTCAATTACTCACTCAAGGTTGCTCCTCTATAAACGGCACAGTGATATTCGCCTTACCTAATAGGTAGAGTGTCGTCTTTCGTATTTGGTCGCGAGGAGTGATAATCCCAACAGCAGGTATTCGTATAAGAGTAATTCCGTTCTCGATGCAACGCTTGCGCTTCAAACGGTCATTTATCAAAAGCCTTTGAAATGCTTTGCGGGATTTTTCCTCAGACATTCCTCCAAAACCAATTGGTTTATAGTGTTGCATCCCTTGATGCTCGAAAGCTAGACCCAGTTTTTCGCAAAATCCGTCGAGCTCCAACCTCGCGCCCTTGTCTGATACAATCCAATCAGGACGCACAGACGGAAACGGAAGCCCGAATATGTCCTCTAAAATCATTCGACAAGCATTCTCGCTTATATTTCCCTTCCCGCACACAGGGCACCATTGTCCTCGCGACACTGTATCAGGGACAGCCTTCCAACGGTGCCCCTCAGAGCATTCCCATTCTAATTTAGTGCGCGCATTAACATAAACGTCAGATAGGCATTTCCCTCCGACTTGTTCTGCAAGACTCTGCATAGTCTCAATGGACAATTTTAGGGAATTGTCCTTACAAATCTTACACCACTGCCCACTCTTAACACCTCCCGGTCGAGCTCTCCACCTGTGACCTTCAGCACACTCCCACTCCAGCTTTGCCTGCAAGTCAGCATACGTATCAGACAGACACTTCCCGCCTCTACTGATTGCGATCGACTGCATCTCCTCTATAGTCAATCTCCGGTCATCCCCTCGCCTTTTGGATGAGCATTGAGGGCACCAGCGACCGTATTTAATATTATGGTAAGTAGAATTCCATCTATGCCCTTTTTCACACTCCCACTTTATCAATTCTCGAGCATTGGAAATTTTCTGGGCCAGACACACTCCTCCTCTTTTAGCCGCCAAATCCCGTAGTTCCTCGATTTCGGTCACTTTCCTCGCGCACTTCGGACACCACGTCCCCCTCTTTACGTTTGATGGTGCAGCCTCCCACTCGTGTCCTATTGAGCATTTCCATTTTAATTTTACGTCAATACCAGCATATTCATCAGAGAGACACTTCCCGTTTCTTTCCTCCGCAATGGATCGTAGCTGAGTAATTGAAACCCTCGGCTTCCTTTGCCCTTTGTGACAAACTGGACACCAATTTTCCTTGTTACGCCTTACTGCCCTCAAACTGTCCTCCCACTGGTGCCCCTTTTTACATTCCCATTTCAGTTTCGAAGAACTTCCTGAGAAAACAGTTGATAGACACCTACCTCCCTTTCCCATCGCTAAGGCTTGCATTTCTTCTATTAAAATTCTTCTTTTACTCTTGCTACAAGAAGGACACCATGAACCTCGACGTATAGAGTTAGGAGTTGCCTTCCATTTGTGTCCTTTGGCGCACTCCCACTCCAGCTTTGTGTGGGCACCCATGTATCTCCCTGATAGGCATTTCCCTCCCTTCTTAGCCGCCAAAGATTTTACTTCATCGACCGTTTTCCTCTTAAGTCCTGAACATTCGGGGCACCAACTCCCTTGAGTAATAGAACTGGGGGACGCACACCATTTGTGCCCCTTCCTACACTCCCATTTCAGATTGGAGTTCGCCCCTCTATAGATTGTGGATATGCACCTGCCCCCACGGGTCTCAGCCATAGCCGAAACATCCTTTATAGTCTGCTTACGACGCTTTGCACACACAGGGCACCAACCGCTTTTCTTTACATTGCTTGGCATCGCTTTCCACCGATGCCCCTTGGCGCACTCCCATTCCAGATGAGTCGAAGCGTTGACGTAGACGGCCGACAAGCACTTGCCATTCCTCTCAGCGGCTATTTCGCGCATCTCCTCTATGGTCAACTTTTTCACCTAATCTTTCGGGGTCAGTCAACAAATCTTGATTAATGCCTCCTCGAACCACGGGCATAACAGCTCCAAAATAAAATGGAGCCAGCTAACGGGCTCGAACCGTTGACCTGCTGATTACAAATCAGCTGCTCTACCAACTGAGCTAAGCTGGCCGCTTGATCGATCCTCGATT
>JASFYY010000121.1:0-3876 GCA_045046875.1 Verrucomicrobiota bacterium
TTACGGCGCCATCATTCCAATAAACTCACGGCCGTTTCCTCTCCGTTCGCTCTTGATTCAACAAATCCAGTGCATGCAACTTCCACTGCCCTTCCACCACTTCGACAACTAATTGTGCTTCATAGCGGTTCACCCGGTCATGGGTATGCCCCCAATGGGTCACTGTTCCAATCGCGACCCATGAGCACTTGGCCTTAAAACCAATATTTTGGTTATTCTCCCACTGCCCCAATTCACACTTCCGCAGATCCAATTCATAAACTTTAGCCCGAGCGCCTCCCTGACTCTCCAGTTCCAGGGATTTTTGCACTTCCAGATAGACTTTGGTTAACAATTCACCCGCAACACTTTTTGCCAACACATCATACACATCAGATTCTTTCCGGTAATCAAAGGCCCGATAAGTGTTTTTCAGCAAAGCATAGACCACCTCATCGGCAAGTTCAGGAGAAACGGGAGTGGCCTGTCCTGCCAATTGTATTTTTATCTGATCCCGCCCCAGTATCGCCAGCGCCAACATAACTACCACCAACACGCCCAACCAAGCGGGTGTTTTGTCCGCTAAACGAACCGCCACCACCATCAAAACCAAAACAAACAAACCCGCCAGCACGCTCAACAACGGAATCGTCACAAAATCCATTGGCGGAGGCACAGGCAGATCCAACAATTCCGGGATTTTTAATTCACCCTTACTTGTCCAATCAACAGCTGGTGCATCCACACTTACTTTTTTAGTCACCTTGTTTTCCCGGGTGCCGATTGATACAATCGCCGCCGACCCATCCACTGGAAAAACCTGCCACTGAATGCCCACCTTTTTCACCGGCCCGTCCAAAGCGGCCGCAAAGACCACTCCCAACAAAGCCTTGTTGGCGATCACCGTTTCACTCTCTTCGATCACCATGCCCTTCACCGGATCCGGACGGACAAAATGCACCCGGTCGAGAACCATTTCCAACTGACGGCCATCGACCGTCAGGGGACATTTACCACTCAGCCATTGGCCCACTTCTTTCTCAATCAAAGCCCGTCGTTCGAGAGTGATCTCCCCCTGTTTCTCAGACAGATCCAAATCCAATCTTTCCGCAATCGTATCTAGCCGTATCACAAACTCCTTACGGATCTCAAAAGTTTCGATCGAGACGTATCCGTGAACCGGAGCAAACATTTTCTGTGCTTTGACCTCGCTGTGCCAAAACAGACACAGGCATGCCAAAACCCAACTCAAAATTGGTAAATGTTTCTGATTTGCTCTCACCAACTACACCCAACACGCCAACCCAACGATTGATCAAGTTTAAATCCATTTTGAAACTCTCTCTTTTCAGTATAATCTGCCCCCATGTTCAGCTCATTGACAAAAAACACTCTCAATATTTGCGGCGGCCTTGCCTTGATGCTCACGTTTTCTCCGCTCACTGCACAGGAAAAAATAACCACTCTGGCAGGAAAAGGCGAACAAGGATACACTGGCGACGGTGACGCTGCCCTTAAATCCCAACTCAACCAGACCTTCGGCGTGGTGGTCGGCCCGGACGGAGATATTTATTTCTGTGATACCGGCAATCATGTCATTCGCAAAGTTTCGCGTAAAAGCGGAAAAATCACCACCATCGCCGGAACTGGGAAAGCGGGTTACTCGGGAGACGGCGGGTCTGCTACAGAAGCGCAGCTTTTCGAGCCCTACGAACTTCGTTTTCACCCTTCGGGGGATTTATACTGGGTCGAGATGAAAAACAACCTGGTCCGCCGTTTGGACGCTCGCCACAATACGATTCATACCGTCGCGGGCACAGGTGAAAAGGGATTCTCCGGGGATCAGGGCCCTGCCAACAAGGCACAATTCAGCCGTCCACATTCGATCCAATTCGACCAGAAAGGCGATATGCTTTATATTTGTGATATTGGCAATCACCGCATCCGCCAGGTTGACCTCAAATCAAAAATCATCAACACTTGGTGTGGCAACGGCAAAAAAGAGCCTACCCCTGATGGGGCCAAGATTAGCCCTGACACACCATTGAACGGCCCGCGGGCGCTGGACATCGATCCCGATGGCAACCTGTGGCTCGCCCTGAGAGAAGGCAATCGGCTTTATAAACTGGATATGAAATCAAACACCTTGCACCACATCGCAGGCAATGGGAAAAACGGTTTCAGCAGTAGTGAAGGCCCCGCGCTCGACGCTCCTCTATCCGGCCCCAAAGGAGTCGCTGTATCCCCGGACGGCAAACGCATCTATCTCGCGGACACCGAATCCCATAGTATCCGTGCCATCGATCTTTCCCAATCACCGCCCAGCATCCAACTTATCGCAGGTGACGGCAAAAAAGGTGACGGTCCGGACTCGGGCAATCCCCTGACTTGCCAAATGAACCGCCCTCACGGAATCGGCACCGACCCGCTCAACGGCGATCTATACATCGGTGATACCAATACTCACAAAATTCGCGTGATCAAAGGATTCGCTCCAGAACAAGCAGGAGGAAAAGCCACCTTGCCCGCGCTGGCTTCCTACGCCAAAGATGAATTCCAATTCGAGGGTCGCCGTTGCATTGTCAGCAAACCCAAACAAGCCGCTGCGGGAAACCCGTGGATCTGGCGCTGCCGTTTTTATGGAGCTTTCCCCCAGGTTGATGCCGCCCTGCTTGCCGCCGGTTGGCATGTGGCCTTCATCGATGTCGCCGATCTTTTTGGGGGAGCCGAAGCGATGAGGCTTTTTGATGCGTTTTATCCTCATGTGATGGCCAAATACCAATTAGCAGAAAAACCCATCATGGAAGGCTTCAGTCGTGGCGGGCTGCCGGCGATGAACTGGGCGATCAAACACCCGGACAAAGTCCGCGCCATCTATCTCGACGCCCCGGTACAGAACATCCTCTCCTGGCCCAAAGAACACTCCAAACCCGCCTGGAAAAAATGCAAACAAGCCTGGGGGCTCACTGAAGAGACCGCGAAACAATGGCAAGGCCCGCTTGACCACCTCGCCCCACTCGCTCAATACAAGGTGCCCATCCTTTCCGTTTGTGGCGGAGCAGACGAAGTTGTTCCCTTTCGCAAAAACAGCGCCATTCTAGAATCACGTTACCAAAAACTAGGAGGCCCCATTAAAGTCATTGTTAAGGCCTCCTGTGACCACCACCCACACTCACTCTATGACCCGTCGATCATTCTGAAGTGGATCTTTGACACTCCGGGTTCTTAAAACCTTGATCAAACAAGGCAAAACTTGTTTTTAACCAAGCTAATGCTAGACTGATTAGTTTTTTTCTCCGCTACTTGAGCAAACGCTTTAATTATAAAGCTTTGATCAATAAACGGCAAAAATCCGTTTCTGATATAACATGTCCGACAAGTCCGATCAGCGAATCAGCTTCACCTGCCCTGAATGCAAGGCGCACCTCAAAGTGCCCGCAAAACTGGCTGGCGTCACTGGCCCCTGCCCAAAATGCCACGCCAGCATTACAGCTCCGGTCACTAGCACGATGGAGGAAATTTTAATCCCCGAAACTGAGCATCAGGCAGAAGATACAACGGTTCAAGAAGTCGAAAACGTGCTTGATGAAATCGATACCACCGTCATTGATGAGCCTGCCCCTGAAACCGCTGATGAAAGTGATCAAGAAAACAATGGCGATGACAATTTGAAGGAAGCTGAAGCCGGTAAGACTTTCAATATTCTGCCCGCTCCTGTTTATGACGTCAGCCCAAGCCCCTCTTTCCCACCTTTGGAAATCCCGAAGGTTAAAGATAAGTGCCCAGAAGAACTAAGCCCCGAGCAGTCCGAGCAGTCCGAGCAGTCCGAGCAGTCCGAGCAGTCCGAGCAGTCCGAGCAGTCCGAGCAGTCCGAGCAGTCCGAGCAGTCCGAGCAGT
>JASFYY010000122.1:0-6161 GCA_045046875.1 Verrucomicrobiota bacterium
CTTTTTAACGGTAAAGATCAGACGGGTTGGCACAATCCTTACGACTGGGGCAAGGTTGAGGTGAAAGATGGCGAGTTTCATCTGACCGCTGAGAAGAAGTTTTTCCTCGTCACGGATAAAGAATATTCCGATTTTATTTTTGAGGGGGAAGTGCATTTGCCCGAGGGCAAGGCTAATTCAGGTTTTATGTTTCGCTCTCATGTAGAGCCCAACAAGGTGTTTGGTTATCAGGCGGAGGTTGACGGCTCGGATCGCTGCTGGTCGGGTGGGCTTTATGATGAGAGCCGTAACAAGTGGGTGTGGCCAGGTAAGGAGGGTAACAGCCAGTTAAAAGAATCACTGGCTTGGGCCGAAAAATCACAAGCGCACTTTGCCAAACCTGAAGTCAAAAATGCGCTCAAGCGCAATGGCTGGAATCAATACCGGATTACCTGCAAGGGCAGCAAGATCAAAATTGAAGTGAACGGAGTGGTCACCACCGAAATCGAGAACAGCATCGATGCCAAAGGTTTCATTGGTATCCAGCATCACGGGGAAAAGGGAGCAACCTACCGCTTTCGTAATTTGCGGATAAAAGAGTTGTAAGGGAAGGGTTTTTTAACGCATCATCCACCTCGTTGCAGGGAATGATCCCCCAATTTGAAGTTTGCTTTGTGATATGTCGTCTGCTACCGCATCAAAAAATAACCAGGATTCTTCGTCAGTGGGCGAGGTCAAAAGTGCCGGACTCGAGATTAAAGACGCTCTATTGATTTTCAATGAGGCGTGGGCCGAACTGGAGTCAGAGTTCGGGTGTGAGAACTTGTGTTTTCCTAAAGAAATCATTTTGCTTGGAGGGGCTCCGGGTGCGGGCAAAGGCACTAATACCGGATTTATTATCAAGGCCCGCGGATTGACCTGCGCGCCGATTGTGGTGAGTGATCTACTCGACACTCCGGAGATGAAACGGCTGAAAGACGGCGGCAACATGGTGGGCGACCGTGAGGTGGTCGCTATATTGTTTCGCAAGTTGATTGAGCCGGATTTCCGTGACGGAGCAGTGCTCGACGGCTTTCCCCGAACGGATGTCCAGGTCGAGTGCATGAAGTTACTGGTGGCCAAGCTCGGGCAATTGCATCGTGAATACCGGGAGACTGCACTGGCGGCAAATTTTCGCCGTCCTACGGTTCATGTGATGGTGCTGTTTGTTGATGAAAAGAGCAGTGTTGAACGTCAGTTGAGTCGTGGCAAGGAAATCGAACGCCACAACGCTGAAGTAGAGGCGACCGGGATTGGGGAAAAACAGGAGCTGCGGGTGACTGATCTCGATTCGATTCGCGCGCAGCATCGTTATCGTGTTTTTAAAGAAAGCACTTGGGATGCCCTGCAGTCGTTAAAAGAGATTTTCTTTTATCACTTGGTCAATGCGCAAGGCAGTTTTGCCGAGGTGGAGCAGAATATTCTCAAGGAGCTGAAATACCAGAGTTCGCTGGAGCTTGATCCGCGCACTTTTGAAAAGGTGCGTGGCTTGCCTTTGGCTAGTGAGATAGTGATCCATGCCCGTCAGGAGTTGGTGCGTAGGCTGGATAGTTACGCGCACGACCACGGCGAACTTTTCGGCTGCGTGGTTGATTTGATTGGCGGGCGATTCATGCCGATCATCAAGCGTCACGCCATTTCAGGGCGTGCGATCGTCAATAGTGAGGATGCCCTTCTTTCCGATCCCCTGGCTCTGACGATGCTGATTGATATATTCTCCGAGCGAGGTTTTCACGCGGTTGTTGACAAACAACTCAATCGTGTGCCTGAGAGAATCGACCTTGAGACCGGGGAGATAAGTTTCCGCCCGAATACAGTCTATCGTATTCGCATTTATTTTGAGGGGTCTGAGATTCGCCGAGGTTAATTTTTTCACCGGCAAGTTTTACCCGGTGAAAGTGGGGCGTAAATGCGTAGGTTCAAATTTCTAGCAGGGTTTTTTTCCTGTGCTAGGTTGGGCGCTCGAAATTTAACGTTAATGAAAAAATTAAACTCTCTATTCATCGCGACTTTGTTCGTGGCTCTTGCTTCTTTTGTTCAAGCCGGAGAAAAACAGCTTACGGTCAAAAAAGGCGATCATATTGTCATCATCGGGGCAGGTATGGGCAGCCGGATGAATCACTTTGGTCACTTTGAGACAGAATTGTTCCTGCGTTTCCCGGATATGGATTTGACGATCCGGAATATGGCCGACGAGGGCAATACTCCGGCTTTCCGTCCCCATCCCGGGCGTGGTTACGAGGAGCAGTATGCGTTTCCCGGCGCTAAAGCGTTGCTTAAGCCTGAGTATCAAACGAACACCAAGCCTGATGGGCATTTTGAAACACCTGATCAATGGCTCACCCGCTTGCAGGCTGATACCATCATTGCATTTTTTGGTTTTAATTCTTCTTTTGACGGAGC
Organism: Verrucomicrobiota bacterium; assembly: GCA_045046875.1. GTDB lineage: Bacteria > Verrucomicrobiota > Verrucomicrobiia > Verrucomicrobiales > DEV007 > JAADHD01. Next base: position 2,422 of record JASFYY010000122.1, read on the forward strand.
GGAAGGGCTTGAGCGCTACAAGAAGGAGCTGGATGCTTTTATCAAATATACCCTGGGGCAGAAATACAACGGAAAATCGGCACCCCAGCTGGCTTTGGTTGCGCCGACGGCTTTTCAGGATTTGTCGGCCAAATACCATGTGCCTGACGGGGTGAATGAGAACAAGAATCTCAAACTCTACACCGAGGCTTCCCGCCAGGTAGCCAAGGAAAACGGGATCGTTTTTGTCGATGCGTTCACCCCTTCCAAAGCCTGGTACGCTGACGGGAAACAGCTCACGGTTGATGGAGCTCTGCTCAATAGCGCGGGTTACGAGTCTTTGGCACCAACTCTGGCGGACGCGCTATTTGGCGAAAAGAAAGTTGATGCGTCCAGGCGCACAGGAATCAATGCGGCGGTCACCGAGAAGAACTGGGCGTGGTTGAATGACTTTAAAATCCCCAACGGGGTGCATGTTTACGGGCGTCGTTACAACCCTTTTGGGCCGGGCAATTATCCGGATGAGTTGAAAAAAACCCGTGAAATGACAGTGATCCGGGATCATGCCATTTGGGCGGCACTGAAGGGCGAGCGGTTTGATGTCGCTGCGGCAGACGCCAAGACTCACAAGCTGGCCAAGGTCGAGACCAATTACAAACCGAGCAAAAAGAATGGCACGGTGGATTATCTTGACGGCAAACTTTCCGAGACAAAAATCGAAGTGGCCGAAGGTTACAAAATTGAACTATTTGCTGATGAAAAGCAGTTCCCTGATCTGGCCAATCCGGTGCAGATGTCTTTTGATAACAAAGGCCGGCTGTGGGTTTCCACCATGGCAAGTTATCCGCACTACCGGATAGGAGATGCTCGCCCCAAGGATAAGCTGCTCATTTTTGAAGATACGGACAATGATGGCAAGGCGGACAAACAAACCGTGTTTGCGGATGACTTGCACATCCCGATTGGTTTTGAAATCGCTCATGACGGAGTTTATGTCTCGCAGAGTGGCAGCCTGGTATTTTTAAAAGATGTTGATGGGGATGATCACTACGATAGCAAGGAAGTGCTGCTGAGTGGTTTTGATGACCACGATACCCACCACGCGATATCCGCTTTTTGCGCCGACCCTTCGGGAGCGATTTTGATGGGAGAAGGGGTCTTTTTGCATACCAACGTCGAGGGGGCTTATGGTCCGGTGCGCGGAACCAATGGGGGCTTTTATCGTTACAGTCCGCAGCGCAAACAGGTCATTCGTTACGCTCAGTTCCGCATTCCGAATCCCTGGGGCATTGCTTTTGACGACTATGGGCAGGACTTTTTCCTTCACACCTCGGGCACCAGTCTTTCCTGGATGATGCCCGGCTCGGTTGACCCGGTTTACGGAGTGAACATGGCCGCGCCAAATCTCATAACCTCTGAATCGGTGCGTCCGACTTCGGGTTTGGAATTTGTTTCCAGTCGTCACTTTCCCGATGACGTGCAGGGGGATATTTTGCTCAATAACGCGATTGGCTATCTGGGAGCCAAACAGCATCAAGTCATCGAAGATGGTACGGGTTTCACCACCAAGTTCCGCCAGGATCTTTTTGTCTCCAAGGATCTCAATTTCCGTCCGGTGGATCTCGAGTTCGCTCCCGATGGTTCGCTTTATGTCGTTGACTGGCACAATGCGCTCATCGGGCACATGCAACACAGCGCGCGCGATCCTCTGCGTGATCACGAACATGGGAGGATTTACCGGGTGACCTATCCTTCGCGTCCCTTGGTGAAACCTGCTAAAGTGGCGGGTGCGAGTATCGCGGACTTGCTTGAGAATCTCAAGTTGCCGGAATACCGCACACGTTACCGGACCAAACGGGAGTTGCGTGGACGTGATGCCGGCGAAGTCAGTGCGGCGCTCAAAACATGGGCAGCCAAACAAAAAGATGAACGCCTCAAGCTCGAAGCTCTGTGGGTCAGTTGGGGAGTTGATCGTATTGATGAGGATCTGTTGGGTGAGTTGCTGCAGGCAAAAGATCACCGGGTGCGCGCCGCTGCGGTGCGGGTATTGCGTTACAATCCTGAAGTCAAAAACCGTCAGCCGTTGTTACTGGCTGCGGCAGGGGATGAGCATGGCCGGGTTCGGCTGGAAGCGGTCACCGCCGGATCACGTGAAAACAAAGGCAATGGTCTGGCTATTCTGACTGTGGCTGAGCAAAAGGGGGTGGATAAATATTCGGAAGAAGCACTGAAGACGGCCAAGGCCGCGCTCGTCGGAGAAATTCTCGCGGGCAAGGGTAAGGACCGACCGGTTGGCGCGCCCAAACACCTTAAGGGGAAAGATGCCAAGTTGTATTCAAAGGGTGCAGAGATCTATTCGCGTGAAGCGCATTGTGGCACATGTCACCAGGCTAACGGTAAAGGGCTGCCCGCAGCAGGGTTTCCGCCACTCGCTGGAACAAAATGGGCTACGGGAGATCCTGAGCGACTTATCAAGTTGGCCATGAAAGGGATGTTTGGCCCCATCGAAGTTAATGGAAAAAAACTTCCAGGCGTGGTGCCGATGACGCCCTTTGAATATATTCTCAAGGATGACGAACTCGCCGCAACCTTGACTTACGTGCGCAATTCCTTTGGTAATAAAGCGAGCGTTATCAAGCCCGAGCAAGTCAAAGCGGTGCGGGAAGCGATCAAGGATAAAAAAGACATGTATGTGCCTGCGGATTTGCTCAAGGAGCACCCGCATGCGAAATAGTCGGAAAGCTTAGTATGAGAATCAGTCTGAAAGATGCAGTAGGGGACTTTTTCGAAACTCCGGAAAAGTGGATGACGCTGCTGTTCTTGTCGCTTTGTCAGTTTATTCCGCTTGTCGGACCGGTGGTGATGATTGGTTATTTTACTCGCCGTTTTGCTTTGACGCGATCCGGTAGTGAAGCGCCGGATTTTAAGTTTGATGACTTCGGCGATTATTTGCAGATAGGGTTATGGCCTGCTTTAGCTTATTTTGCAATGGCACTGTTTGCGATGCCCTTGATCTTATTAGCCGAACTTCCCGTGCTCATGGTGATGATAAACCTAGAGCCTGAACCAGCTTCTTTTGCACCGATCATTTCGGCAATGGCCCTTAGTTATGGACTGATCATCCTGATAAGTTTGCTGCTGATGTTTTTGGGTGCCCCTGTAGTATTGAGATCCAGTTTGATGAAGCGTTTTCAAAGTGGATTTTCAATGAGTTTTATTTTTGATTTCCTTAAGAAGGTCGGAATGAGCTTTTTCTTTTGGATGGTGATTCTGTGGGTAATTTCGATGGTGGCATCTGTGGCCGGAATGTTGGCGTTTTTCGTGGGATCGATCTTAGTCAGTACGCTTGCGATGTACGCCGGCTTTCATCTGCTGTATCAGCATTACGAACTATACCTTGAGCGAGGGGGGCAGATAATCGAAGTCCACCCGGAAGTCTTGAGAAATGTGACCGGGCATCCTCCGCTTCCCGTTGTGAAATAACAAGGGTAGTATTTTTTCTATTCGAATGAAAAATGGGGAGGGGCGGGTGATCGGATATGAATAGTTGGAATGGTTTCTAGTTGTGGTATTTCTTAAAAGGATGAAAATTCGTAATAATCTAACCTTTTAGATTATTTGCTTGTCATGAAACTTTAGGGGAGATAATCTCGGTAGACAAAGTTTCAGGGGCGAAGTCTGTCCATTCGGGAGGGATTTGTACCTTGTTATACAACTGTGTTGAATAACAGTTATCCAACACAGTTGTATATTATAATGTT
>JASFYY010000123.1:0-10166 GCA_045046875.1 Verrucomicrobiota bacterium
TCGGCGGTCAGGACCTCCTTCGCCAAGGCTTCGGCGGTCAGGACCTCCTTCGCCAAGGCTTCGGCGGTCAGGACCTCCTTCGCCAAGGCTTCGGCGGTCGCCGAGCTATGGCGAGACAAGATGAACGCGAATAAGAATAGGGGTAATAAGGAGGGGGCGGGATTGCGCTGTTGACGGGAGGGGGTGGCGTGGGAGTTTGTTTGATATGAGAGTAGGTAACAGAATTTTATTGACGGGGCTTTGCCTGGTGATGAGCTTGCGGGGTGGGAGCGTAGAGTTGGCTGCTGCTGAGGATGTTTTGAGGCGTCCGAATATCGTGTTTGCTTTTGCCGATGATTGGGGGCGTTATGCCAGTGCTTATGCGAAGGTGGATAAGGAGGCTGGGCCGAATGCGATTCTGAAAACACCGAATTTTGATCGGGTGGCCAGGGAAGGGGTGCTTTTCACCAATGCTTTTGTCACATCTCCGTCCTGCACGCCCTGTCGTAGTTCGCTGCTGTCGGGACAGTATTTTTTCCGCACGGGTTTGGGGGCGATTTTGGTCGGAGCGAAATGGGATGCAAAGATTCCATCTTTCCCTTTGTTATTGAAAAAATCAGGTTATCATATTGGTCAGACTTATAAGGTGTGGAGCCCGGGCACGCCGAATGATGCGCCTTACGGTGAGCGCAAATACGAATACGAATCGGCGGGACGCAGGTTCAATCAATTTTCACAAAATGTGACTAAAATGATGGATGAAGGGGGCAAGTCGATGGCCGAGGCGAAACAAGTTCTCTATAATGAGGTCAAAGGCAATTTTGATAAGTTTCTGGCGGATCGCGAAAATAAAGAGCAGCCTTTTTGTTATTGGTTTGGTCCGACCAACGTGCATCGCAAGTGGACCAAGGGCTCGGGCAAACGTTTGTGGGGATTGAACCCTGATGATTTGAAAGGGGCGATGCCGGAGTTTGTTCCCGATGTGCCGGTGGTGAGGGAGGACTTTGCGGATTATCTAGGTGAGGCGATGGCCTTTGATGCCGCGTTGGGGTTGTTGTTGGATAAGCTGGAAGCTATCGGCGAACTGGATAATACCATTGTGGTGGTCAGTGGGGATCACGGCACGCCAGGTTTTACCCATGGCAAGACCAATCTCTATGATTTCGGGACGGGAGTTCCACTGGCGATCCGTTGGCCAGCGCGTGCGCCGGGTGGACGGGTGGTGAAAGATTTTGTTAATCTGATGGATCTGGCTCCGACTTTCCTGGAGGCTGGTATCACAAAGATACCAGAAGTGATGACCGGCAAGAGTCTGGTCAATGTGCTGACTTCGCAAAAAGGCGGATGGGTGGATCCCAGTCGGGATTATGTGGTGACGGGGCGTGAGCGTCATGTCGGCATGGCGCGCACGGGTAATCTGCCTTACCCGCAACGCGCGATCCGGACGAAGGACTTCCTATATATTCGTAATTTCAAACCAGAGAGATGGCCCGAGGGCAATCCTTACGGTTTGAGTGAAGGCAAGGAGATTTCCCAAGAGGATTTGGTCGAGGATACCCGCGCCACTTTTCCTGATATGGATTCGAGTCCGACCAAGGCTTGGTTGGTGATGAATCGTAAGGATGCAGCGGTGCAGGGGCCGAAGTATTTTGATTGGGCCTTCGGCAAACGTCCGGGGGAGGAGTTGTATGATTTGCGCGAGGATCCGGATCAGGTGAAAAACCTAGCGGGAGAAGCAGGTTACGCCGAGGTGCGGAAAACCCTGTCAGATCGTTTGATGAAAATTCTTGAGCAAGCAAAAGATCCTCGGGTAACCGGGGATGGCAGCACTTTTGATAAAGCTCCGTATACCAACTTGGGCAAACCACGGAAGAAAAAGCGGAAAAAATAAAGAGCTGAGAAACAACCGTCATGCAGCTGTTCCTGTGAAAATTTGAGGCAGTCAGAGCATCCTATTCGTAGACAAAGGGCAAGAGATCACGCAGAATGTTGGATGAGTAGTGAAGACGAGCGACGGGCTTATTGGACTGAGCAGATGCTGCTTGGTTATGCGTTTGTGGAGAAGCTGATAGATTATCAAGTGGAGGAGTGTGGCGAAGGTTTTGCTTCGATCCCAGATGCTGCGGAAGCAGCAGGGATTGAGATGATGTTCTCCGATACCAAGATTGTTGATGACCTTGATCGGATATATTTTATCAGGAAAGGCTTGGTTGATGACCTGATCGCTATAGGGCGGGATATGAACGAGCGAGGGTGGGTATTAAAAATAGAGGAGGGCTATCGTTCGATGGAAATGCAAACAAAGTTAGTTCGCAAGCCGGCAGTGTTTGATGCGATTTTAAAAAAATGCATCTGGGAAAACAAAGGGAAGGTCCCATCTGCGGAGGAAGTTTTTCAGCGGGCGATTGTGCTGGTGGCCAATATTCCGAAAATCGGCACGCATATGTCCGGGTCGGCGGTGGATATATCAGTGTTCCAGCGTGATGATGGTGAAGAGGTGTGGCGTGGCAATGCTTATCTTGAGATGAGTGAGCGCACACCAATGCGCTCACCGTTCATTGACGTGCAGGATTTGAATAATCGATTGGAAATCACCAGGATGATGGAAGCACGGGGTTTCATGCATTTTCCTCAGGAGTTTTGGCATTTTAACAAGGGGGATGCAGGTGCGCACTTGCTGACGGAAGATCCGGGTGCGGCGAAATATGGGCCGGTGCATTGGGATCAGAAAACTAATCAAGTGGTGCCATACGACGACCCTTTGAGACCGCTGAATTCGCTTGAGGTGATTAAGCAAGAAGTCGCGGCGGCAGTGGAGAGGGTAAGTTAATTATTTAGTGGTAGGGATGGTTGACTCCGCCTTCGTTGACGCACGAAGCGGTATGTCCCTGGCGGAAATTGTAGGGGAGAGCTTAAGCTTGTCGGATAGTATATTGCCATAGAGATAGTTGTGGGTATTCTTATGGGGTTGGGAAAAAGAGGATGAAATATAATTTAAAAATCGCTCTGCTTATATGGGGTTTTTCATCGCCTGCCCTTGCTCAAAACCTTCCCGACATCAAAACTGTTCCGCTGGACCTGCAGGTGCCGCCAATGGTCGAGGGGGTTGCTGCTGCTGGGAAGCGGGTCAGGGTGGTGACTAAAAAATACCAAGGCACAGAGGTTCACCATTCACTGTATCTGCCAGTGGATTGGAAAGTGGGGAAGAGGTACCCGGTGATTGTGGAATATGCGGGTAATGGGCCTTTTAAGAACAAGTTTGGCGATATTTGCAGTGGGAAAGTCGAAGATTGTAATCTTGGATATGGAATCAGTGGGGGCAAGGGGGTGATCTGGGTTTGTCTGCCGTATGTCAGTGTTGACGGTGAAAAAAATCAACGGCAATGGTGGGGTGATGTTGATGCGACGGTAGAATATTGCAAAGAAGTGGTGGCTCAAATTTGTGAAGAATACGGTGGCGATTCTTCAGCTGTTATTCTTGCGGGATTTTCTCGTGGCTCTATTGCCTGTAATTTCATTGGTTTGCATGACGATGAAATCGCGGCTTTCTGGAAAGGTTTCATTTGTCACAGTCACTACGACGGGGTGAAAAACTGGAATTATGCGGGCAGTGACCGTGATTCTGCAACTGAGCGTTTGCAGCGTCTCAATGGCCGGCCTCAGTTCATCAGTCATGAAGGAAGTGTTGATGAAACAAAAGGCTATTTGGAGCAAGTTTATCCGAAGGGGAATTTTGTGTTTCAAACAATTTCCTATAGGAATCACACGGACTCGTGGGTATTGCGTGATGTGCCCGAAAGGAAATTGTTAAGGAAGTGGGTGCGAGAAAATATTCACTCGGGCTTCGATGTTGAGTCCCAAGGGGTAGAAAAATCACGATGATTTTATCATTTTGTGCTGGTAGAAAATGGTGAGCGGGGATAGTGCTGTGTTTTATGAAATGGGATTGCAAATTAAAGGGGACGTGTTTGGTGCTGGGTTTAATGTTATGGGCTTCGGTTGCTGGTGCTCAGCAGCGTGAGGTTTACAAACAGGTCGGGAAGGGGGTTGATCTGGCGATCAATATATACAAGCCAAAGGACTGGAAGGCTGATGACAGCAGAGCCGCCGTGGTGTTTTTCTTTGGAGGAGGATGGAGGGGTGGCACGACCAAGCAATTTGACCCGCATTGCAAGCGTCTAGCTGAAAGGGGCATGGTAGCAATGACGGCGGAGTATAGGATCAAGAACAAACATGGCTCGCCCCCTTTTGAAAGCACTCAGGATGCAAAATCTGCGATGCGCTGGGTGAGGGCACACGCTTCGGAACTGGGCATCGATCCAGAGAAAATCGCTGCGGGGGGAGGGTCGGCGGGTGGACATCTGGCGGCTGCGACCGCAACGATTGAAGCATTCAACGATAAGGGCGATGATCTTGAAATTTCGCCAAAACCGAATGCTTTATTGCTTTATAATCCCGCTCTCGATTTAAACCTGCCTGGGGTTGAAAAAAGCTGGGGCAAGGAAATTGCGGGCAAAATTATAGCCATCTCACCGCTTCAGCATGTGCAAGCTTCGTTGCCTCCCTGCATCATTTTTCATGGCATCGCGGATTCAACGGTGCCTTATGCTACGGCGGAGGCTTTTGTGAAAAAAGCCAAGGCTTTGGGCGCGAAAAATGTGGTGTTGATTGGCTACGCGGATCGCGCTCACGGCTTTTTTAATTTTGGGCGTGGGGGTGGAAAAGATTTTCAGTCGACGATGAAAAAGACGGAAGATTTTCTGGTGAAACTAGGCTGGATCAACTGACTGCGAATTAAGCCTTAGGGCCGCGGCAAAAATAAAATTTCCCAAACTACTTCCTCCTTCGCATGGCTTCGGCGGACGAGTGTCTTTTTTATCCCCATCTGTGTTCAAATTTTCTCAATTAGCTCGAATCCACCTTGGGCAATTCCCGATTATCAGTGTTACGGCCAATGTCAGGCAGCAGATAGAGGAAATCAGAGCTGACTTTCATAAATTGTTATTCTATATATATAAGTTCGTCTTCATGCAGAGGATGGAACAAGGCTAATGAAACCCGTTCACTATTTATTTGCTATCAGCTTATTCATTTTCCCACTGGCTTTGCCAGTGTTGGCGGAAAAGCAATCCGTATCTACACCGACTGAACGTGTGGCTCTCTGGCCAGGTAAAGCGCCCATCGGTGATGGTAAGTTTGAAGACAGCTCTCTAGAACTTCAAGTCTTTCTTCCTCCTGCCGACAAGGCCAATGGTGCGGCGATCGTAATTTGTCCGGGTGGTGGGTACATTCGCCACGTTACTGATAGAGAGGGTTATCCTATCGCGAAATGGCTCAATGAGCACGGCATCGCTGCCATTATCCTGGAGTATCGGCTGCCCGAGTTGCGCCATCAGGTGCCCTTGTTTGATGCCCAGCGTGCTATTCGACTTACCCGTGCCAAGGCCGCTGCCTGGAAAGTCGACCCGAAACGAATCGGGGTGCTCGGTTTCTCCGCCGGTGGTCACGTTGCTTCCACTGTAGCCACCCACTTTGATGCGGGTAAACCTGCTTCGCCTGATCCCATCGAGCGGTTGAGTTGTCGGCCCGATTTCGCTTGTTTGGTCTATCCGGTCATCACCATGGGGCCGCTCACCAACACCGGCTCCAGAGACCATCTTCTTGGCCCTCATCCAAAACCCGAGCTTGTGCGGTTTTATTCCAATGAAACACAGGTCAGCTCCAGTACTCCGCCGACTTTCCTTGCGCATGCCGTCAATGACAAGCCTGTGCCGCCTGAGAATAGCCGTCAGTTTGCCGCAGCCATGAAAGCCAATGGGGTTCCGGTTGAACTACTCGAATTACCTTCCGGCGGGCATGGCCTCAATGGCTGTAAGGGACCGCTGTGGGAGCAGTGGAAAGCCGCTGCGCTGATCTGGCTGGCCGTTAAGAAATTTATTCCGGCGAGTTCCTAGGGCGTGCTTGAAGGCGATCCTTATCACCGGATCAAACACTTGCCCTTGATAGGAGGAATATCACATGTGATAAGCTGACTCTCCGTGGGATACTTCATCCAAGCCAAATCGTTCTTCGGATTCAGTGACTCGTAGTCCTCCGCAGGCGAGGGATACCAGTTTTAAAATAAGGTAGGTGAACACCCAAGTGTAAATGATGGTGACTCCGGAAGCGAGCAACTGAATTCCTATTTGTTTGGCAAAAGTAAAGTCACCGAAACCACCAAATGCCGCGGTACCTACCAAGGCTGCCAGCAAGGTACCTACCAATCCGCCTACTCCGTGAACGCCAACCACATCGAGGGAATCATCGTAACCGAGCCAATTTTTTAATTTCACCGAAGCCCACCAGCAAACCAAACCAGATACCGCACCAATCAGCACAGCTCCCATTGGACCAGCGACACCGGAGGCAGGAGTGATCGCAGCCAATCCGGCAATCGCACCAGTTGCGATCCCAAGCACACTTGGCTTTTTGATGGTGAACCATTCAATCACCGCCCACATCGTAGCTGCCGTGGCTGCGGAGATATGGGTAACAAACAAGGTCATCGCCGCCGCATCGGTTGCACCTCCCTGGCTGCCGGCATTAAAACCAAACCAGCCCACCCATAACATGGCGGTGCCAGTGACCGTCATGGGTAAATTGTGCGGGGGAGTGGCGCTGCGGCGTTTGCCGACCATGATGCATGCTACCAGGGCAGCCACTCCGGCAGTGATATGTACGACGATGCCGCCTGCCAGATCCACTACTTTCATTTCTGCAAACCAGCCACCAAACCAAGTGATGTGGCAGATTGGCGCGTAAACGATTAAAGTCCAAAGAACGCTGAACATCAGCATGGCATTGAATTTGATCCGCTCGACAAATGTTCCAATAATGAGTGCTGGGGTGATAATGAAAAACGTCATTTGAAAAGCTGAATTCAGTATTTTATCCGGCCCGATGCCTTTATGAAAAATATGGTCAAAACCGCCAATCCAACCACCCTTGTTGCCAACGGAAATAGAGTAGCCCAAAACAAGCCAGACCAGGCTCATCACGCAGACCAGAGCAAAACAATGCATCAGCACACTCAGTACATTACGTTTGTGAACCAGCCCTCCATAGAACAGCGCCAAACCGGGGATGCACATGAAGAGTACGAGGGCTGTGGAAGTCATCATCCAGGCATTATTGCCTGTTACCGTGGCATCGGCTTGCTGAGCGAGGGCAGGGGAAGCAAGGGCGAAAAACACTAGGAATGTTGATAGCAAGGTTGTTATGTTTCTCATTGAAGTTTTGTTGGTGAATGGAGATTTTACGCAGATGAATGCTTATGAAAAGATTTTTTTTGAGTTTTACTTATCGATAGCGATTAGTTTTCCAATCATGTCATCACAAATCACCGTTGATTTTTCATCATTTGAGTTGGTAACTACTAGGTAGGCTCGATCTAATTTGGGAGCTACCCAAAGCAATGCGTGCCACATGGTATTGCTGCCGCTGTGACTAAGAACGGTTCCTTTGCCCCAAGTGCGTTGAGTTACGAGCCAGCCTGCGGCGTATTCGCCTGTAGGTTGAATGAGTCGATCAAGTTTTTTGCGATTAAGGATGACGGGTGTTTTTTCAGGTAACTGCAAAGCGATGAATTTTGCCCAATCCTGCAGAGAGCAATGAACTCGCCCAGCTGGTCCGAGAGCTGCTGCATTATCAGATTGAATAGGAGACCAGCGGCCTGATTTTTTGATGTGCCCCCAAGGTTGCTTGATTTCCCCGGGCCGTCCGGGAGCTCCAAAACCAGCTGATTTCATATCAAGGGGTTTGAAAATAAATGACTTCATTAAATCCTCCCAACTGGTCCGGCTCAATTTTTCGATCATACAGGCTGCTGTCATGTAACCTAGATTTGAATAAAGAAACTCTCCGGGTTTTCCAGCAGAAGCCTGCTTAAGGTTCTCCAACATAATCGTTTGGCGGCGAACCTTGATTGTCATATTTCGGTGCGCCCGCCAGTCCTGGGCGTTTGTAGCAATGCCAGAGCGATGGGTCGCTAATTGCCACAAGGTGGTTTGATGATAGTCAGGATGGATTTTGTTTTTGTATTCAGGAAAAACTTCGATCAAAGTGGTTTCCCAGCTGATAGAACTTTCATCAACAAAACGAGCCAGTAAAGTTGAAGTCATCGCCTTGGTGCAGGACCCTAGGTGCACCAGATCCTGAGGGGTGATTTTTTTCTTATTACCAGATTTTCGAACTCCAGCAGCAGCGATCGCAATCAGGCCATCGGAATCGATGATAGCTGCCAGCATCCCTGGAATTTTGTTCTGGTTGATGGATTTGATCAAAGCAGCCTTAATCAGGGCGGATTTTTCACGCTCGATTTTGGTTTGGGCTTGGGAAGTCTGGCAGACTAATAGGGGCAGGGTGAATAGGAAGATGACGACTTTGGGTGCAATCATGGTTTGGATGTAGGAGAATGGGACAGATGGATTGAGAGCTTTGCATATCAGGCATGGTATTAAAATTGATTTTCTGGTAATTTATATTTAGATAATCATCATGGCTAAAGCAGCACCACCTTTTTACTATCAAAAACCCTTTCCGCTAGGCAAGGATCAGTCTGAATACAATCTTTTGACAAACGAGTTTGTCGAGACCGTTGATTTTAATGGTGAATCGATGTTAAAGGTGGATCCACAGGCGCTGACCTATCTTGCAGAGACGGCGATGAGGGAGATTGCTTTTAAGCTGCGCAGCGAACATTTGGAAAAAGTGGCTGCGATTCTCGATGATCCGGAAGCGACGGAGAATGACCGCACGATTGCTTTGACCTTGTTGCGCAATGCGGAGGTGGCGGTGCACGGGGTGCTGCCTTTTTGTCAGGATACCGGCACTGCGGTTATCTTGGGGAAAAAAGGTCAGCGGGTGTGGACCGGCGGGTCTGACGAAGAGGCGCTTTCGCAGGGGGTGTATGACGCTTACACCAAGGAGAATTTGCGCTACTCGCAGACAGCGCCTCTGTCGATGTATGAGGAGAAAAATACGGGCTGCAATTTGCCAGCACAGATTGATTTGTTGGTAGCTGATGGAGATTCGTATGATTTTCTTTTTGTGGCCAAGGGAGGAGGATCGGCTAACAAAACCTTTCTGTTTCAGGAAAGCAAAGCCTTGCTGAATCCGGCTAGTCTTGAGAAATTTTGTATCGAAAAAATGGGCACGCTGGGCACTTCGGCTTGTCCGCCCTACCATATCGCTATCGTCATCGGCGGCACTTCGGCTGAGACGACGATGAAAACGGTGAAATTGGCTTCGACCAAGTATTACGATGAATTGCCGACGGAAGGCAATGAACATGGTCAGGCTTTCCGCGATAAGGAGCTGGAAGAGAAGCTGCTCGATTACACCCGTTGCATGGGATACGGCGCTCAGTTCGGGGGTAAGTATTTTGCTCTCGATGTGCGAGTGATTCGCCTGCCGCGTCATGGCGCTTCTTGTCCAGTGGGGATCGGGGTTTCTTGCTCTGCGGATCGTAACGTCAAAGCGCGTATTGATAAAGAAGGCGTGTGGCTCGAAAAACTTGAAGATAATCCAGGGCGTTTCATCCCTGCGAGTTCCGAGATGCCTAAACCCAGGGAGGCGGTTAAGATTGATTTGAATCGTCCGATGGCAGACATTCTTGCCGAGCTCAGCGAGTATCCGGTCACCACCCCACTGGCACTTTCGGGAACGATCGTGGTGGCTCGTGATATCGCGCATGCCAAGTTGCAAGAGCGCATTGATCGCGGGGAAGGTCTGCCTGATTATATCAAAAATCACCCGGTTTATTATGCCGGGCCGGCGAAGACTCCGGCGGGAAAACCCTCGGGTTCTTTTGGCCCGACCACTGCAGGCCGCATGGATTCTTATGTGGCTCCTTTTCAAGCGGAAGGCGGTTCCTTGATCATGCTAGCCAAGGGTAATCGTTCACAGCAGGTGACGGATGCTTGTAAAGAATTTGGCGGTTTTTATCTCGGTTCGATCGGAGGACCGGCAGCTTTACTCGCAGAGTATAATATCAAAAAGGTCGAGGTGCTCGAATACCCAGAGCTGGGGATGGAAGCGATTTGGAAAATCGAGGTGGAGGACTTTCCTGCTTACATTCTGGTGGATGACAAGGGCAATGACTTTTTTGCAGGCATCCGTGAGACTTGTTCGAAGTGTGCGGTGCAGGC
>JASFYY010000124.1:0-29321 GCA_045046875.1 Verrucomicrobiota bacterium
ATCAGTGGTTGCCGTTTTTTTCAAACCACTGATGACACGGGATGGCCACTAATGTTTAGATGAGTGGTTGCGGGTAATTTGTGCCATACCAGAGATGCGCGAACAGATTTGAAAATCTATCCTACGGTGGAATAGGGAGAGGTTGATTTAATCCCTCGAGCCCGGGGTGATTTTTAGTTTCAGGCGTTTGCCGTCTCTTAAAATTTCGATGTTCACTTCTTCGCCGATTTTGACGTCGCCGATGACGTAGGTGTAGTCGTAGATGTTTTTGATCTCTTTGTCGCCGAGTTTGACGATGACGTCGCCGCTCTTGATGCCTGCCTTGGCGGCGGGGCCTTTTTGGGCGACGCCGGAGAGTTTCACTCCGACGATGTCCCCCTGGGCGTAGTCCGGCACGGTGCCGAGGTAGGCGCGCAGTCCGCCACGGCTGCCTTTGTTTTTGGGTGGATCTACTTTGATGTAATCCGGGGATTCGGCACGGGTGATCAATCCACGGGCGATCAGGGCCATCAGGTGGCTGATTTTTTGAGTTCCTTCAAAATTGATTTTGTCTACTGTGTCACGTGGGGAATGGTAGTCTTCGTGAGCTCCGGTGAATGCACTGAGGATGGGCACGCCGCGTAGGTAGAAGGAGGTCGCGTCGGTGGCGAGGTAGGTGTCCTTCTGGGTGACGATGGGTAGCCCTACGGGTACGTTGCGGCGTTCGATTTCGCCGCTCCACACGGAACTGGAACCGACGCCTTGCAGCACCAGGTTCTTTTTCAAGCGGCCGACCATGTCGAGGTTGAGACAGGCGGCGAGTTGTAGATTCAGCTCCGGAGCTTTGGCATGCGGGTGGGCTTTTTTGGCCTCAGTGGCCTGGTTGACAAAATAACTCGAACCGATCAAACCCAGTTCTTCCCCGGACCAGGCGGCAAAGATGATGTCGCGTTTCATTTTCAACTTACCGGCCTTTTTCTGCGCCACCAGGTATTGGGCGATTTCCAACATCGCTGCCGTCCCCGAGGCGTTGTCGTCGGCACCGTAATGGATGGCATTCTTTTCATTATCACGGGCGAGAGAGCCCTGGCTTTCGCCGTGACCGAGGTGGTCAATATGGGCACCAAGAATGATGGCAGGCCTTTTTTGCGCATCGGCATCATCACTGATCAATCGCGCCAACACGTTGCGACCGGTGCGTTTTTCCTGTTTGATATCGATGTGGGTCTGCAGGGTCACATCGGGGATTTGGAATCCGGCGGCCATTTCTCCTTTGTCGAGTTCGTCCTGCAATTGTTTGAGTGATTTGCCCGTGCCTTTTAACAGAGCCGCAGCGACCTCGCGGGTGACTGATATGGCGGCGAGGCCGGAGTCGGCCATCGATGCGTCGAAGGTGAGCCGGGTCAGTTCGCTGTTTGATTTGGAGTTGGGGCCGGTGACAAAGATGATGCCACGCGCCCCTTTTTGGCGGGCGGTGAGCGCTTTGAATCGCAGCGCGGAACCACGCGCAAAGCGGTGCCGTTGTTCCTTGTCGACGTCCTCTGGGGAATAACGAAAAACCATCACCCATTTGTCGGTCACATCGAGATGGTAATAAGAGGTGTAGGCGTCGAATTTGTTGCCATCGCTGTCGGTAATTTCTTTCAACTCCATGCCGTAACCAGCAAAAGCGATGCCCGATTCCTCAATCGCTCCGGTTTTGGAAAATGACAGTGGCCGCCAGTCTTTATCGGCAGTGACTTTTTTAACGTCCTTGTTTTTGCGTGTTTGGATGGTCAACTCATTGTCCGGGCCGAGATCAACTCCGGCGGTGAAATCAAAAGGCTGGAAAAAAGAATGGTCGCTGCCGGCAGGTGCGAGTTCCAGGTGTTTGAAAATATCAGCGACGTAGGCAGTGGCGAGTTGGGCGCCCTTGGTGCCGGTCAGACGACCTTCGAGTTCTTCGGATGCGAGGTAGCTGATGTGTTGAAGTAAATCGTCCTCGGTGATGTTTTCGGCAGTTTGACTCAAGTCAGGTTTTTTACCAGAGCTTACCAAGCCCGGACTGGCGGATTTTTCATCCGAGAGCCCCAGTAGGGTTCGGGCACCTTGATGGTTCCATTGGGCACGGAAGATTTGCGATTTTTTTCCGGAGGCGCGGTTGCTGGTCCACGACAGGGTTTTGCCATCGGGGGAAAAGACCGGCAAGCCGTCAAAACCATCGGTGAAGGTGACACGCACGGGGTCTTTTTTGCCTGCTGCATCGACCAGGTAAAGTTCGAAGTTGGCAAAACCTTGCAGGTTGGTGGCGAAGATCAGGTAGTCGCCGCTGGGGTGGAAGTAGGGAGCCCATGACATGGCTTTGAGCCGGGTGATTTGTTTTTCGCCGCTGCCGTCACTGTTCATGGTGAAGATCTCGGCGGTGTCACCCTCTCGGGAAAAACGTCGCCAGCAGATTTTGCTGCCATCGGCGTTGAAGAAGGGGCCTCCATCGTAACCGGGGCTTTTGGTGAGACGTTTCACGTTCTGGCCGTCGGCATCCATCAAGTAGAGATCCATCATGAACGAAGGGTTTTTCTCAAACCAAGCCTGGTCTTCAGCATTCAGTTTTTCGGTGTATCCGGAGCGATTGGAGGCGAAGAGGATCTGTTTGCCGTCAGGGGAATAACAGCCCTCGGCGTCGTAACCTTTGCTATTGCTGAGGTTGCGGTATTTTTTGTTGGTGAAATCGTATTCCTGGATCTCGTAAGTTTCGTCGTAGTCCCAGGAGTAACGTTTTTGTTTGCCGCTTTTGCGCAGATCAATTTCAGCTTGTTGTTTTTTGCGGGCTTCGGGATCATCCTGGGTGGATGCGTAGATGGCCTTTTTGCCATCGGGGTGCAGCCAGGCGCAGGTGGTTTTGCCGTGACCTGGGGAGACCTGTTGGGTGTCACCGGTTTCGAGATCCAGGGTGTAGATTTGAAAAAAGGGGTTGTCGGCCACTCGTTCACTCTGGAAGATCATGTTCTTGCCGTCAGCGCCAAAATAACCTTCTCCGGCACGTTTGCCCTCGAAGGTGAGCTGCCGGGTTTTACTTAGCAGAATGGCTTCTGATTTTTCTGGATCAGCTTTATCTTTATCCTGGGCATTGATCAGCAAAGGACTGATGGCCAGAGTGAAAGTGGCGGCAAAAAAGAGCGGGCGGAATCGTGTTGGCACAGATAGCATGGTTGTTAGGGCGTTCATAAAAGTGAAGGGAAGGGGAGAAGTTTTTTCACAATACATGACATTTTTTGAAATCGAAGGATTTAACCACTGAGGGACACTAAGAAACACTGATTTATGATATTTTTACGACTTACTTCTTTCTTTTTATCAGTGATAATCGGTGAAATCAGTGGTTATGATTCTTTTTTGTTGTCGGGTGTGAGTTTTTATACAGCATCCGAAACGGAGGAGAAGTGAAAATCGTTGACCAGCAGCGGGGGGATGTGCATCGGCATCGAGCCTTCGCTGCCAAGCACACGTTCGGGACGACCGGAGGCGACGAGGTTTTTTAATACGTTGGTGGGGCTTTGATTGAAACGGAAGTTGTTGACTGGGCGGGTGATTTCACCGTTTTCGATCAGGAAGGTGCCGTCGCGGGTGAGGCCGGTGTAAAGCAGGGTCTGCGGTTGAACCATGCGCAGGTACCAGAGGCGAGTGATGAGGATGCCGCGGTCCACTTGTGAGATCAATTTTTCCAACGGCTGGTTTTCACCGGGCATGATCAGGTTATTGGCATGCGGCACGGCTTGGATTTTTTGTTTTTTTGCCCAGAAACGCCCGCAATGCAGATTTTGGAGAGTGCCGTCTTTGATCCAGTCGGTGGGTTGACAAGCTAGGCCGCTACCAGAATAGATGGACGCGGGAGCTTGTTGATAAGTCGGGTCGGAAAACAAGCTGGCTTTGCTGCCGAAGAGTTGTTGCCCTTGTGGATCACCCTTGGCGAGGTGATTGAGGAAACTGCGTTTTTCATCACTGCTGCGTCGATTGAGCGACCACAGCAGCAGGCTGATGAGATTGCGCGCAGCACTGGCTTCGAGCACGACCGGATAACGGGCGGCGGACAAAGCACTGGGTTTGCGTGAATCCAGCGCTTTTTGCACCGCACGATCAGCGGTGTTTTTGAGCGAGAGATTCTGGCTATCGGTTACTTGCAGACTGGCCCAACCGGAACCATTGCCTTGATGGGTTCGTGCGGTGATGGAAAAATCGATCACCGTGGAAGGTTCATAGACAAACAGCCCGGCACTGGTGGCCATGGCGCTAGCAGAAGTTTTGCGGGTCAGAAAACCTGCGCCATCCACTTTGGCGGCGCGGGTGCTGTCGATGGCGACTTGCAACCAGGCGGCAAGTTCGTCCGGCCCACTGGCTGCGGTGGTGGCGGAAAAGCTGTTGGGTTTCTGGTATTCTTGTGCGGCCAAGGGAGGCATGAACTCAGGGTTCTCGGGTGAGATACGGGCCATTTGTTCGGAACGCAAAACGGCCTCTCGTAGCGAATGCTCGTCGGTTTGGTTCCAAGTGACACTGGCAGAGCGGGTTCCGAAATTTGAACTGATTGACAAGCTAAGCAAATTTTGCGAAGCATTGCTGGTGATGTCGTTGTTGGCAAAACGCAAGTTGGCGTTGTCAGCAGCAGAGACGTGAACCACGGCAGAATCTGCGGTGGACAAATTGAGGATCTTCTCCGTCAGGGATCGGATTTGGGCTTCGCTGGGGATCATGTTTAAGCTCCGGCTTCTTGTTGAGTGTTTAAGACTTGGATCTGGCGGAAGCGCGCTGGCACCGCACCGTGAGAAACCGGGGCGGACTGGGTGGGGCGTCCTTTGCCACAATTAAACGCGCCGCCGAGTTCGTAGGTGGAGGGGCCGGCCAGGCCATCGCAGGCGTTCCAGAATTCCACTGAGTTGCCTTGGTAAGCGACGTCTTTATACATGCCGTCGAGCTTGCCGTTTTTGATTTTGTGAAAAGTCTGGCCGGTGAACTGGAAGTTGTAGCGTTGCTGGTCAATGCTCCAGCTTCCAGAGCCAACGATGTAGATACCGTCCTCGACATCGGAGATCAAGGTGTCTGCAGTGATGCTGTCATCGGCGCCGGGTTGCAGTGATATGTTGGGCATGCGTTGCAGTGGAAAAGATGAAAAACTATCGGCGTAAGCGCAGCCATTGGAATGCTCCCGCCCAATCAAGGACGCTTGCCCGAGTGCCATTTGGTAATTGGTGAAACGTCCTTTGTCGATGATGTTAAATTCCTGACCGGCGGTTTTCACTCCGTCGTCGTCATAGGCCACAGTGGACAGCCCGTTGGCCTGGGTTCGGTCGGCACGCACGGTCACCAGTTCACTGGCGTATTGCAGTTTATCCAATAGCTCGGGTTTGACAAAAGAAGTGCCGGCAAAGTTGGCTTCGTAGCCCAGGGCGCGATCCAGTTCGGTGGGATGACCGATGGATTCGTGAATGGTCAACCACAGGTTGGTCGGATGAATCACCAGATCTTTGAGTCCGGCGGTGACCCCGGGAGCGGCGAGTTTTTCTTTTGCTTCTTCTACCGCTTGAACCACCTCGCTGTCAAAATCGTATTCTTTGAAGTATTCGTAACCGGATCCACGCGGGGCGGCGAGACTGTCGCGACTGGCAAACCCGCCCTTTTTTTCATCCAGCAGTGTGACGGAAAAATAGGGGCGCAACCGCACGCGGGATTGCTCGATACGGCTTCCGGCTGAGTTGGCGAGCCATTTTTCCTCGCGCACCTGCACCAGACCGGAGCGACAGAACTTAGCTCCTGCAGCCAGCGCGCGGTTATTGATATGCAGCAAGCGGTCGGCTTTTTCCTCCAAAGTGACCGAAAAAGGATCGATCTGCATCGGCATCTGCCACTGATCCCGCCAGGCGTTCAGGCTTTCGAGATTGACCGCATGCAGACGTTTGCCCTGTTGCTGCTTGGCGATGGCGATGGCGGTTTGAGTGAGTTTTCCCACTTCGTTTTTCGAAATATCATGACTGGCGGCAAAACCCCAGGCGCCATCAACCAGCACCCGGACGCAGCAACCGCTGTCAGTTGAGAAATTCACCCCTTGCACGGCTTTTTCCCGGGTATGAATGCTCTCCGAGGTGTTGCGTCCCATGCGAAATTCAGCAAAGCTGGCCCCGAGTTTTTTGGCCTGACTCAGAACTTGTCCGGAAAGGGGGGCAAAAAGCTGGGACAGATCCACTGATTGGGTGTCATCGCCCTGGGCATGAACGAGGTTATGGGAAATCTGGCTGGCCATGATGCCACTTGCTGTAGCCTGGTGTAAAAAAGTGCGTCGTTTCATTCCCTTAATTCCTTCGGTAAAGCGTTTTTGCCTTGGGCTTTCTGTTTTTTTCTTTTTTGCATTTCTTCGAATTCCCGGTCTCGGCGCGATTTGGTATTGGCGTGTTTCTGCGCTAACACCGCGATGTAGGCGGTCACGTCGGCGGCTTCTTCGGGGGAGAGATACTGGGTCATCTCGTGCATCTTGTGGCCTTTTTCATCCGCCGGGTTTCCACCACGAATGCCTTTGCGGAATTTGTGCAGTTGCGCCCGGATATACCAATCCTGAAGACCGATCAGCGGTGCACTGCCAAAGACGATTTCGCCTTTGCCGTTGAAACGATGGCATTTGGCGCAGACGCCCATGAATACTTCTTTACCTTTTTGCGAATCACCACCCAACACATTTTGTGTCGGGTGCATCGGCATGGCGGCGATCAGTTTGGCCACGCCTTCGGCCTGGTCCATATTGATCGCGTTGATAATGTTGTGCATGATCTGTCCGGCAGGGTCTTCCGGGCTGATGCCACGCAGGTCAGTGCGGAATTTTTTGATTTGAGTCTGCACATACCAAGCGGGCAGTCCCGCAATGGATGGCGCTTTGAGCGCTTCGGAGCCTTCACCTTTTTTGCCATGGCAGTTGGAACATACTTTGGCAAAAAGCTCTTCAGCTGAAATGTCAGCGGGCAGATCTGCTTTTAACGGTAATTTAACAGGGGACGAAACGGCCTTTTTATCCTCGCCAGACAGCAGCAGGGTGAAGGAGGAAATGAGCAGAAAAAACAAGCAGGTAAATTTCATCTTGCTATTGTTGTATATCAGATACATCTTTCAAGTATAATTATTCAGCTATGCAGTTGAGCAAATTTACAGACTATTCCCTGCGCGTGCTTATTTACACCGCGGCGAGGCATCCTGACAAGGTTTCAATCACCGAATTGGCCGAGGTTTACCATATTTCCCGCAATCATCTGGTCAAAGTGGTGAATCAACTGGCTCATTTGGGCTATTTGCAGACGATGCGGGGCCGGGGAGGCGGGGTGCTATTGGGCCAACCCGCCACCGATATCATCATCGGAGACGTGATCGAGGCAGTTGAGCCGGGTTTTGATATGGCTGAATGTTTCAGTCTTGGCACCAATCATTGCCGTTTGACTCCGGTTTGTCGGTTGAAAGGCATTATGAATGATGCCAAAACGGCTTTTTTACGCGAATTGAGCCGTCATACGCTGGCGGATGTGGTTGGCCAGCCTCAGGCGATCATCGATGCGCTGCAACTTGAGCCAGCCCGTCCTAAATAATTTTTTGAAAAATCCTGTTGATAACCCACCAAATAAAGAAAAATGAAAACTGCACCTAATCGATTCAGTCTGTTCAAAACTTCAGCTTTGCTGACGGGCATGATCGCCCTGGCCGCACCACAAGCTTTGCAGGCGATTGATGATTTTGAATTTCCTCCGATCAGTTATTCGGATACCAAACCGAATGACCGTATCACTCAGCTGCAAAGCGATACACAGAGCGGCAAGTTGAAGTTTACCCAGAAAACGGAAAAAGATTTTGTAGGCGCCTTGTTAAAAGAGCTGAACATCCCGGCTTCTTCACAAGCCTTGGTATTTTCTAAAACCAGTTTACAGACTTCAGCCATCAATCCGGGGCAACCTAGGGCGATATATTTCAACGAGGAGGTTTATTTCGGGTGGACCCGTAACCGTGACTTGGAACTGATGGCAGCGGAACCCAAGCTGGGAGTGACTTTTTATCTGATCCATCGCGATCCCAAGTCGTCCAAGTTATCTTATGAGCAACACACCGATGAGTGTTTTTCTTGTCACGCTTCAGGGCGAACCGGAGGGCGTCCGGGCATGGTGGTGCGCTCGGTTTTGGCCGATGCCAAGGGTTTTCCTATATTTTCGGCAGGCAGTTACACCACGGATCAGAGCAGTCCGATCGCCCAGCGTTGGGGCGGGTGGTATGTGACCGGACATCATGGTGAGCTCCGTCACATGGGTAATGCTATCGCTATCGAGGTGGACAAAGGCAATGGAGCTGAGATTGATCGTGAAGCGGGAGCCAACATGGATGAGTTGGATGAGTTCATCGACCCAACGGATTACCTGGTGCCCGATAGTGACATCGTTGCGCTGATGGTTCTCGAACATCAGGTGGGTATGCACAATCGCCTGATCGAGGGCAATTATGTAGTGAGAAAAGCGATCTACCGTGACCAGGAAATCAGCCGTGAGTTGGGAGAGAATCGCAAGGGCTTCAGCGATACCACCAAGCGCATCATTGATCATCAGTCCGAGCGGATTTTGAACTACCTGTTGTTCGCCAATGAAGTGAAACTGACCGGAGGAGGTTTGGATTCTGACTCGACCTTTGTTGAGGACTTTCAACACAATGCCAAAGTATCCAAGGACGGTCGCTCTTTGAAGGACTTTCAATTGTTGAGCCGGATTTTCAAATACCGTTGCTCTTACATGATTTATTCAAGCTCGTTTGAGAGTTTGCCCAAACCGCTGAAAAACAAAGTCTATCGACGCTTGGGCGACGTTCTGACCGGCAAGGATACCAGCAACGAATATGCCTACCTTAAGGAAAGTGAGCGCAAACGTATTTTGAATATCCTGATCGAAACTTTGCCGGACGCACCTGCGAGTTGGAAAAAGGGAGAGCGGGCTAAACAGGTGACGGTTAAGTGAAGGGTGAGGACTGGAATGCTCTTTCCCGGGAGCTTAGTTGAAAAAATACGCAAATCCCAAGAAATGTCGGCTGATCGTAGTGAGATTGAACGCTTCGCGCCTTATTCCTCTGTTTGGGAATATGCACCGTAAATATTGCGAACCGATAAGCCTGTGAAAGGCTAAATGCTACGCGGCAATCTTTGGTACGATTTCAATCATACAAGTTCATTTTTTTCTCGTGAAGGTAGCGATTGCAGAACAAAAAAGTTAGTCATTGCTTATAGAAAGCTAGCTTATCCCCCATCAACATCATGTCGCCCTTTTAGGGCTGGCAATAAATCCGATCTAACTCCAGCGCTTCGCACTGGGCTATCACATTTTGTCCTTACAGGACAGGTTGCTTTCAGATCTCTTTTGCACCAACGGTGTTCAATGATATAGCCCAGTGCGAAGCGCTGGGTAAAAAATCCAATTCTTCCAGCCCTGCAAAGGGCGAAACGCATAGCGGTCAGCAGTTTAACTATTTTGTCGTACACTCGAAATCACCTCATTGGAGTATAGTAGTTTTCAGTAAACAGGGATGAATTCAATTTCTTCAAGTTTTCAGGGCGTTTATCAGTTGCTGCACTTGTTCCCCACTGTGGGCGGCGGAGAGGGTGATGCGTAAGCGGGCTTGATCGCGGGGGACGGTGGGGTAGCGAATAGCGGGGATGAGCAGACCTTGTTGGTAGAGTTGGGAGGAAAGTTGCAGGGCGTCTTGTGATGAACCTAGGATGTATGGCAGGATGGGGCTTGCCGAGTGGGGGATGGTTTTAATCTCGTCGGTTACCTGCTTGATGTGCTGCTTGAGTTTTTTGCGTCGCTGTTGACCGTCTTCACTGAGCAGTATATCGATCGCCTTCAGCGCGGCGACGGCGGTGGCGGCGGGTGGTGCGGTGGAGTAGATGAAGCTGCGGGAGCGATTGATCAGCAGGTCGATGAAGGCGCGGCTGGCGCAAAGGTAAGCTCCGCTCAAACCGAGGGCTTTGCTGAGGGTGCCCATTTGCAGGTCGACTTGATCGGACAGGCCGAGATCGTCGGCGAGGCCGATGCCTTGCCGGGCAATGCCGAAGGCGTGGGCTTCGTCGAGTAAGAGCAAGGCTCCGTATTGTTGTTTGAGGCTGACAATTTCCTTCAGCGGGCAGAGGTCGCCGTCCATGGAGAATACCGATTCGGTGATGACGATAATGCGCCCGTCATCGGCGATTTTTTTATTTGCCCACTGTAAGTGTGATTCCAAGCGGTTGAGGTCGTTGTGCGGGTAAATGCGCAGGGTGGCACCTGATAACCTTGCTCCGTCAATCAGCGAGGCGTGACAGAGTTTGTCCAGGATCAGAATGTCTCCTTTAGTTGCCAGCGCGGTGATGGTCCCGAGTGCGGTGGCGTAACCGGTGGAAAAAGTGAGCGCGGCGGCGCTGTTTTTTAATTGGGCGAGGCGTTCTTCGAGTTCGAGGTGGGGGCGCAGGGTGCCGCAAACCAGACGTGAGGAACCTGAACCGCTGCCCCAGTGGTTGAGGCCGTTTTTGTAGGCGTTTAGAATTTCCGGATGACTGGAAAATCCGAGATAGTCATTGGATGAAAAATTGATGAATCTGCTGCCGTCAATGATAAGCTCGGTAGCTTGCGGGGAATCAACGGGGCGTAGTTGGCGCAGAAGGTGAGCCTCTTGCAGTGCCAGCAGTTCATCTTGGGGATCGCGGGGCATAGAATATTTACCATTTATGATCTGGCAATTAACATTACTTGTAGTGCGATCGTTTAGTCTGACTTGTTATGAGAGTTTGAGTCCCCAGTGCAGCAGGGCACGGGATTCACCCCAGATGACGGGGATTCTGCTGCCCAGAACGACGACGATGATGTTGCGCCCGTTGTGCGATGCGCTGGAGACAAGGCATTTGCCAGCAGCACGGGTGTAACCGGTTTTCATGCCGGTGCAGTAGGGGTAGCTCAGCAGCACCTTGTTGGTGGTTTTGACCGGTTTGGTGCGACCGTTGGCGAAGCGGAAAGTGAGTGATTTGGTCTTGACGGTTTGCCGGATGAAGGGTTGGCGCATGGCGGCGGCGGCCAGGATGGACAGGTCGCGAGCGGTGGAGTACTGGCCGGGAGCGGGCAAACCACTGGCGGTTTTGAATACAGAATTATTCATCCCGAGTTGGCGGGCCCGTTGGGTCATCAGATTGGCAAAAGCGGGCATGCTGCCAGCGTGGTCACGAGCCAGGCAGTGGGCGATATCGTTGCTACTGCGAACCAGCACTGCTCGCAGCAGATCATCTTTGCGGTAGTGCTCACCGGTCTTTAGACCCATCTTGGTCGGTTCGACGTAGGTGTCACTGGGAGCCACACGAATGTCTTTGCCCATGTTACCTGCTTCCACCAGTAGCAGCGCCATCATCAGTTTTTGAGTGCTGGCAACGGGGTAACGGGTATCGGCGTTTTTCTGGTAAAGCACAGTGCCGGTATTGGCATGAATCACAATCACGGCTCTGGCGCCCACCGTAGGGTGGGGGGCTTTGGGATGGATGCCGCCAAAACTAGGCAGCGCTGGTTTTGGATAGGAGGCGTTGTTGTATTGGCCTCTTGAGTTTTGGTGTGCAGGCGGTGCTGCCGAGGACTGGGGGGGAGTGGTCTGACAGGCGTTTAACGCCAGTAAAGCAAAAGTTAAAACCAGTGTGTGGGTGTAGTGGGTGAGTGTTTTGATCACGATGGATTATTTTTTAGAGTCGGAGGAGATGATTTTTTTGAGGCGTTTTTCGATCTCTTCATCGGGCTGGGCACCGAGGTCGATGGCAAAAAAGTAATGTCGACGCGCCAGCTCAATCGCCGGAGGGGTGCGTTCCAAATAGAGCAGAGCAAGGTTGAAATGGGCATCCGCGTAATCGGGATCGAGGGCGATGGCGCGCATCAGTTCGGTTTCTGCGGCTCGACCCCAGCCGTAATCACGGATCACGACGGCTAGATAGAGACAGGTGCGGGGGTCTTTGGGATCCTCGTGACGGGCGCGGGTGAGGGAGGAGATAGCGAGGTTGAATTGTTTGAGGTAGTAGTAGTTCAACCCCAGAGTCAGCCAGTTCTGGGAAATGTGAGGATTGATTTTCACCGAGGCTTCCAAGTGGATCGCCGCGTTTTTGTAATCCTTGAGCCGGTATTCAACAATGCCGAGATTGGAAAGAGCCAGAGCATTGTCGGGAGCAGCCCGGGTCATCTTGAGATAGGCGGTGCGGGCAGCTTTCCAATCTTTATTGGCGGAAGCGAGGGCACCCTCTTTAGCGAGTTCACGCACATTCTCTGGTAATCCCTGACCTGGTTTTGAATCCTCCAAGCCAATCTGCAAGCCGCTGGAGCTACTGTTTTTTTTGAACTGGGATTCGTTTTTTTCTTTTTCACCGGCTGCTTTTTCGGATTCTTCAGTTGGAGTTGCCTTCGTTTTTTCATCGTCAGAGGAAGCCTCTGGTTTTTTTTCTAGAGCCATGCAGGGCAGTGCCAGAGCACAACAAAAAGCTAGGCAAAGGAGACTGGTTTTGGAAACTGGAGAGCTAGGTGACATGAGGCGTGGTGAAATCATAATGTGAGGATTGGAGAATATGCTCATTTTTTGCTTGCGTTAAACTGTTAATTCGACCACTGTATATAAGAACACTGTTCATATGCTGACTACAAGACAACAAGAAGTACTGGATTTTTTGCGACAAGAGCACCGCAAAATAGGGATAATGCCTTCAACCAGAGAGATCCAGCAACATTTTGGCTTTTCCAGCCAAACCGCTGCGGTGAGCCATTTGGCTGCTTTGGAAAAAAAGGGCGTGATCCAAAAATTAGCCGGAAAAGCCCGCGCGTTGATGTTCACCGATGAATTGGAGCGCGAGCCGATCATTGATATCCCTATTTATGGTCAGATTCCAGCGGGTTACGGAGACGACGGCGTGCCGGAGCCCGAAGGGCAAGTATCTGTGGATGTGCGCTCGATGGGGCTCACCATCCGTTCAAACAGCTATGCGCTGAGGGTGAGGGGGGATTCGATGATCGACGCCCACATCATGGACGGAGACGTGGTGGTGATGGAGGATAAGGCGGCTCGCAACCGGGATATCGTGGCGGCTTTGATCGATGGTGAAACCACATTAAAACGTCTGGTGATAGAGAATCGTAAAAAGTTTTTGCGTGCCGAAAACGAGGACTACCCGGATTTACTGCCTGCGCGTGAGTTGCTGGTCCAAGGTGTGATGGTGGGTTTGGTCAGATCTCTAGGCAGAGGCTTTTAGCTAGCAGTTCACTGTTTGCGGGTGAATACCCAGTCGTTGTCCTGACTAAGTTTTTTGTTGAAGCGGTATCCGGCGGTGTCAAAGGATTGCAAAGCCTCGGGTTCGTTGAGGGCTTGGCGGATGAGGTAGTCAACCATCATTCCCCGGGCTTTTTTGCCGTAGAAGGTGATGAACTTGTAAACTCCGTTTTTCCAGTCTTTGAACTGTGGCGTGATGATTTGAATACCAGCAGCTTCGATGGCTGGCATATCAAGGGCAGAGAAATATTCCTTTGAAGCGAGATTGACCAGGCTGCGTTCTTTGGTCTTTTTTATAGCGCTGATGAGGCTTTGGGTGACCTGTTCTTTCCAGAAGACATAAAGATCCTTGCCGCGCGAGTTTTCCAAGGAAGTGCCCATTTCCAAACGGTAAGCCTGCATCAGATCCAGGGGGCGCAGCAGTCCGTAGAGCCCGGACAAGATGCGCAGATGTTGTTGGGCAAAATTAAAATCGCTGCGGCTGTATTCGTCCAGCGTGAATCCGGTGTAAACATCGCCCTTGAAGGCCAGCAAGGCTGGTCGGGCGTTGTCTTCGGAAAAAGGGCGCGACCAGGACTGGTAACGTTCATGGTTGAGAGCGGCAAGCTTGGGGCTGATATTCATCAGGGCTTCGAGTTGGGGCTCGGAGAGTTGTCGCAATTGATCAATCAGTTCTGCTGACTCGTCCAGAAAATCGGGTTGGCTGATTTTAAGCGATGGAACCGGGCTTTCTAGATCCAGGGTTTTTGCAGGTGAGATGATAGCGAGCATGGCAGGACTATAGCAGGAAAATCACGGCCTTCTAGCTGGGAAAGAAAAACGCAACGTAGGCTCCGGGCTAGCAGATCCGTTTGTTTTAGCTGTTGCTTACCCTTTCATTCAAAATGATCACGATTGATTTTCCAACCGAGATAAAAGCCGTAGATGCTGCCGACAAAGCTCAGGATGAGCGCCCAGGCCATTCCAAAAAAATCCCCGATCCACCAGCCAAGGGCGCTGACAAGCGAAGAGATGATCATGATGAAAATGGAACTCATAGAGGGCACGCTTACTGGGCATTGCCAATTGAAAACATGCTACTTCTGGCTGCTGTTTGCAAGCTTCGTGAGAAGGAAGTCAGGCAAGCAGTTCGGGGATGACGTGGGCTTCGCCGCGGGCGACGCTGGTGAGTCTCATGGGAGCGCCTTGGTAAGGATAGGTCAGTTGGTTGTGATCCATGCCAAACTGATGCAAAAGGGTGGCTTGGAAGTCATTGACCGGCACCGGGTTTTCGGCGACGTCCCAGCCGATTTCATCGGTTTCACCGTAAGAGAGGCCGCCTTTGGCACCCCCACCGGCCATCCACGTGCAAAATGATTTCGGATGATGATCCCGGCCGGTCACTTTGGCACTGCCGTTGCGGTTCTCCCCAAGAGGCGTTCGGCCAAATTCACCGCTCCAGACCACCAGGGTATCATCCAGCATGCCGCGATCCTTGAGATCCTTGATCAGTGCGGCGATAGGTTGGTCGGCCATGCCGGCATTAAAAGTCAAACCTTCTTCGAGGCCGGAGTGGTGATCCCAGGAGGCGTGAATGATGTTGATGAAGCGCACGCCGCGCTCGACCATGCGTCGGGCGAGCAGGCAGTTGCGGCCAAAGGTTTTGTACTGTCCCGGCCCTCCTCCGCGTGGGGCTTTGATCTTCAAGTCCTCGCGGTCAACCCCATAGGCTTCCAGAGTAGCTTTACTTTCGCCGGACAAGTCGGTCAGTTCCGGTGCCGCAGATTGCATACGGAAGGCCAGTTCGTAATTGGCTATACGGCTGGCAATTTCCGGATCCCGGACTTGCTCAAAACGCTGGTGATTGAGTTTTGCCAAGGCATCCAGTCCTTTGCGTTGCAGTTCAACCGGCATGCCTTTTGGGTTGGAGAGATTGAGAATGGGCTCGCCTTCACTGCGCAAGCGCACTCCGGCGTAAACGGAAGGCAGGTAGCCGCTCTGCCACAAAGTGGCGCCACCACTGGATCCCCGACCTGCGGTGAGAACAACGTAACTGGGTAGGTTTTGGTTCTCTGAGCCCAAACCGTAGGAAAGCCATGATCCCATCGAAGGTAAGCCAAATCGTGGCTCGCCGGTCTGCATCAGCAATTGTCCGGGGTGATGGTTGAACTGATCGGTTTGCATGGTTTTGATCATGCAGATGTCATCAGCACACGTGGCGATGTTCGGTAACAAGTCGCTGAACCACATGCCGCTTTGGCCGTGTTGTTTGAAAGCGCGTTTGCTTCCCAGCAGACGAGCGGTTTCTTTCTGAATGAAAGCAAAACGCATGTCTTTGAGCAAGGATTCAGGCATTTTTTGCCCGTCCAGTTTTTGCAGGGTGGGACGAGGGTTGAACAGATCCAGGTGGGAGGGCGCCCCGGCCATGAAGATGAAAATACAGCTTTTGGCTTTAGCTGGGAAGTGGCTGTGTTTGGGAGCCAGAGGATTGACTGCCAAACCTTCGGCAGAAGCGGCAGCTTTTGCAGAGCCAGGAGACATTAATGAGCTGAGGGCGATCCCGCCCAGGCCACTTGCCGCTGTGGTCAGAAATTCTCGACGAGTGTTTTGGTAGGATTCGTTAAGAGGGTTCATGTTAGTATAAAAATAGAGTGGAAGAGTTTAGCTGCGAGTGATGAACTCATCGGTATTGAGGATGATACGCGCAGTGGCGATCCATGCGGCGAGCTGCTCCGTGGGTGCGTCGGGCGGGTTGTCACCGATTAACTCAGCAGCTTCTTTGGGGTGTTTTTTATACCAGGCTTGGGATTGCGTGAGCAGTTGCAGCAATATCTGAATCTCGGAAGAACTGGCAGAGCGTCCCATGGTGGTGAGGAATGCCTGCTGTAAGCGTGCCTCTTCATTGGGGTGTTTTGTCTGCACCAGTTTTTTGGCCATTTCCCGGGCAACGCCAAAAAAGACTTCATTTTGCAGAGTGGCCAAAGCTTGCAAGGGCGTATTAGAGCTGGTTCTCATCTGATTGGTAACTGCTGCGTCGGGGCAGTCGAATAAAACCAGATTGGGATCGGGAGCGGTGCGTTTGTAAAAAGTATACATTCCGCGGCGGTAGAGATCTTCTCCTTTTGAGACTCTCCATTTGAAATTGTTGGCGTAACTGAGCGCGGCTACGTCGGCAGGGATGGGAGGGAATACGCTGGGACCGCCGACTTTGGGACTGAGGAGTCCCGCTGCCTGCAGGTAGAGGTCACGGATGATTTCCGCTTCCACCCGGAAACGGTTTTGGCGAGCCAGCAGGCGATTGGCTGGATCCGTATCGGCCAGATCAGTGCGGTAGGTGGAAGATTGGCGATAAGTGGAGGACATGACAATTTCGCGGATCATTTTTTTGCGGCTCCACTTGGCATCGTGGATAAAATAATAGGCCATCCAGTCGAGCAGTTCGGGATGACTGGGAACTTCACCGGCGGCACCCAAATCCTGAGGCTGGGTGGACAGCGCTTGCCCAAAGAGATGTTGCCAGATTTTATTCACCGTCACTCGAGAGGTCATCGGGTGTTCGGGGCTGACAATCCAGTTGGCCAGATCGAGCCTGTCGGCGGGCAGCGTTTTGGCTTTGACCTTTTTCTTTTTTTGATCTTCGCTGAGTTTTTCAAAACGAGGACGGGGTTTCATTGCCGGCCAGGTGGCCGAAGTGGCGGTTTGCAGCTTGCCGGATTTTTTGTCGGGAGTGAGGAAGTTGCCACGAGTGAAAAGGTAGGTGTCCCGGCGTTTGTCCTGGCGTTCGATCAGGACACGGGTGATGCCGCGTGAGTTATCGGTTCCACGTAACTTGCTCAGGGCACCTTGTAATTTGGTCGCCAGATTTTTATCGGTGACCTGTCGGTCGAGCAAGTCCTTGGTGTTTTTCCACTCTTCGTAACGCTCGATGATTTTTTTCTCGGCATCATTGGGGAAGTCTCCTACATAAATGGCGTCGAAGTCGGCGTTATTAAAAAAAGCATAGAGCTGATAGAATTCTTTCTGGGTGAAAGAGTCGTAGGGGTGATCGTGACATTGGGTGCAACCAACGGATGCCCCCAACCACACCGAACCAATCGTATTGATGCGGTCGATCACTCGTTTGGTGCGGTCTTCTTCGGCGTCCACACCGCCTTCGAGGTTGAACTGGGTCATCAGGTGGAATGCGGTAGCCAGGCGATCCTGGCGACTGGCTTTGGGAAGCAGGTCACCGGCAATTTGTTTGATGGTGAACTGATCAAAGGGCAGGTCGTCATTGATGGCGGTGATGACCCAGTCACGCCAGCGGTAGGCGTCGGCTCGGGTGCTGTCTTTTTCGTAGCCGGAGGAGTCAGCATAACGTGCTTCATCCAACCAATGGCGTGCCCAGCGTTCGCCGTAGTGAGGAGATTTGAGCAAGCGGTCGACAACTTTTTCATACGCTTCGGGAGATTGGTCGGCGTTAAAATCACTAACTTCCCTGGGACTAGGAAGCAGTCCGGTAAGGTCCAACGACAGGCGGCGAATCAGGGTTCTGCGATCGGCTTCGGGCGAGGGTTTGATTTGGTCGTTTTCCAAGCGCGCCAGGATAAATTGGTCAATGGTATTTTTGGCCCACGCCTGGTTAGCGACTTTGGGTGGGGTTGTTTTTTTGAGAGGTTCCAAAGACCACTGTTGCGGCCACTGCGCACCTTCTTGGATCCATTGTTTGAAGAGCGCAACTTGCTCCTTACTCAAGGATTCCTTGGGTGGCATACGTTCGTCTTCATCTGAGGAAACAATGCGATGGATCAACTGGCTTTTTTTCAGATCGCCTTCAACGATGGCAAAGTCGCCGGACTTGGCTTTAGTAAAAGCACTGTTGCGGTTGAGAAAGCTGAGGCCTCCCTTTTTTTTCACTCCACCATGGCATTCGGCGCAGTGCTCTCTGAGCAAAGGTTGGATCTGACGGGGAAAATCTATTTTTTTGTCCGCTGCGGCAGAAGCGGTTGGTTTACAGATCGTATTGAGGGCTGTAAAAATGAAAGTGATCAGGAGGACTTGAAATAAACGCAAAATCATTTTGTAGGGGTTTTGTGTATCCGGATATCCAGCAAGCTTTCTTCAAAGCGAACAAGGGACATTATATGAGTTGCCCGAAGTTGCCCAGCGTTCAATTTATTTATTCCGAAAACAGAACAATTAAATAACTAGGTTTAAGTAATTACCCAGTGCTTGAGGCCATGACCTTTTCCACGTCCACTGAGGTGATTTTGTATTCAGGGCACATGGTATCGCTGTCATGCACATCCGAGGTGACATTATTAACCATGTGTTCAGGAAAGTGAAAAGTGGTAAAGAGGATACCTGGTTTGACTTCTTCATTGACGTCGGCTTCGAGCGTGACTTCTCCGCGGGATGAAAAAATCCTTACATGATCACCACTGCGGATTTCTTTCTTTTTGGCATCGGCAGGGTTAATCGTCAGCACGTCTTTGCTGACAATCTGACTGTTTCTAGTGCGGCGGGTCATGGTGCCGCAGTTATAATGCTCTAATAATCGGCCTGTAGTTAGGATGAAAGGAAACTCTTGCGCGTGATCTTCGATCTCGCTGGATTCTTTAAACTCGATGAAGTGAAACTTGCCCAGCCCCCGTTTGAACGATTCGGTATGCAAAATGGTGGTGCTTTCACAGCCTTCTTGAATCGGCCATTGTTTGCCTTGGTCTCCGAGGCCTTCCCAGGTGGCTCCTTTGAAAAAGGGCACGATGCCAGCGACTTCGGCAAGGGTGCCTTCGGCAGTGTAGTCCGCTTGTTCGTAACCCATGTGATTCATGATCTCGACGATGATCTGGCCGTCGGGTTTGGTGCCCTCCAGAGGTTCGACAGCAGCTTTGACACGTTGGATGCGGCGTTCGCCATTGGTGAAGGTGCCCGATTTTTCCAAAAATGAAGAGGCCGGCAAAACCACGTTGGCGTATTGTGCGGTTTCGGTCATGAAAATTTCCTGCACCACTAAAAAATCGAGATTGGCCATTGCGGCTCTGACCGCTTCCGAGTTGGGGTCGGTTTGCACCACGTCTTCTCCCATCAGCCAGAGGGATTTCAGTTTCCCCATGCGGGCGGCTTCGAACATTTCAGGGATTTTGTAGCCGATTTCACTCGAAACCGTAGCGCCGTAATATTCCTCATAGTGACGTTTCACATCGGGATCGGTGACATCCAGGTAACCAGCGCCCTGATGGGGTTGGGCCCCCATGTCAGCGGCTCCCTGCACGTTGTTTTGTCCGCGCAGGGGGTTCACTCCGACTCCTCGGCGACCGATGTTGCCGGTCATCATGGCGAGATTGGCGATGAGCATCACCGTTTTGGCTCCCTGGCTGTGTTCGGTGACACCTAACCCATGGAAAGACATCGCACTTTTGGCGCTGGCGTATTCGATGGCCGCGGCTTTGACTTGTTCGCGATCCACGCCGGTGAGTTTTTCGGTTTCATCGAGGTCGAGCGATAGCAGGCCGTTTTTGAGCTCATCCCAATTTTCGCAGCGGTGATCGATGAAGTCTTGATCCATCAACTCTGCTTCAAGGATGTAGTAGCTGAACATGTTGAGCAGGGCGACATTGGTGCCGGGGCGCAACTGCAAGTGATGTTTGGCGTAAGGCGTGATTTCTATTTCGCGCGGATCGATGATGATCAGCGGAATGCCTTTCATCGCCCGTTGTTTGATCCTCGCTCCGGTCACCGGATGTCCCTGGGTGGGATTGGCCCCGATTACCAACATGCATTCGGTTTCGTTGATGTCGTCGATGGAATTGGTGGCGGCTCCGGTGCCAAAACTTTGTTGCATGCCCCAGGCAGTAGGGGAATGACAGACCCGGGCGCAGCAATCGATGTTATTGGTGCCGATCACCGCACGGATGAATTTTTGCATCAAGTAGTTTTCCTCGTTGGTGCAGCGAGCAGAGGAAATTCCGGCAATGGCGTCGGGGCCACTTTCTTTGATGATGTGTTGCAGGTTCTCTGCGATGTGAGTGTAGGCCTCTTCCCAAGTGGCTTCCACCAGTTTGCCGTCGCGTCGGACGAGAGGGGTGCGCAGCCGATCAGGGTGATTGTAAAAACGGAAAGCGTAACGTCCTTTGAGACAAGTGTGGGCACCGTTGGTTTCGGCATCTGCCGGAGCTTGAATGGAGAGGACTTCGTTGCCTTGGGTGGCTACTTCCAGATTACAGCCTACCCCACAGTAGGTGCACACGGTGCGTGTGTGTTCGGTGGCCTGGATGGATTTGGATTGGAAGATATCAGAGATGGCAGAAGTTGGACAGGCCTGGGCGCAGGCACCACAGGACACACAATCAGAGTCTTCAAAGCTGCTATCAAAACCTTTGATGATGCGGGCATCAAAACCACGGCCGTGCATGCTGAGCACAAATTGCCCCTGGATCTCATCGCAAGCCCGCACACAGCGTGAGCAGTTGATGCACTTGGACAGGTCAGAAGTCATGTAGGGGTGGGAGAGGTCCTTCTGGCGGTCGAGGTGGTTTTGTCCTTCAGGGTAACGGACTTCCCGCACGCCCACTTTGGCAGCGACGGTTTGCAGTTCGCAGTTGCCGTTCACTTCGCAGGTCAGGCAGTCGAGCGGGTGGTCGGTGAGTACCAGTTCGACGATGTTGCGGCGTAATTTGGTTACCTGGGGGGATTCGGTGAAAATGTGCATGCCTGCGTTCAGCGGAGTGTGGCAGGAGGCGACGGTGCGTCTGGGGCCATCTTCTTGCAGCGCGACTTCGACGGAGCAGACCCGGCAGGCGCCGTAGGGTTCGAGCTGGGGGGCGTCGCAAAGAGTTGGCACGTGGCCGCGTCCTTTGTGCCGGTCGATGAAGTTAAGCAGGGATTCCCCTTCAGCAATCAAGTGCGGAGTGCCGTCAATGTAAGCGGTGTTTTCTTTGGCAATTTGAATCATGACGGGTGGGGCTTAGCTTTTAAAGTAAGGACGAAGTTCTGCTTCGAAATATTGCAGCGCGTTTTTGATCGGTAAGGGGACTCCGCCTCCTAGGGCACAGAGGGAAGTGTGCTGCAGGGTGTCGAGCAGGTCGTGAATGAGCTCTGGGTCGATTTGGTAATCATCTTCTGTACGCGCTTTGTTGATCAGCTCTTTGCCTCGCACGGAACCTAGACGACAAGGGAAACACTTGCCGCAGGATTCATCCGCGGTGAATTGGAAAAGGTGTTCGATGAATTCGATCATCGGAAAGCTTTCAGGGATGCTGACGACTCCTGCGTGGCCGAGCAAAAAACCAGCTTCGCTGAAGGATTCAAAATCGACCGTGAGCTCTTTGATCTTGCTTATTGGCAGTAAACCTCCGAGCGGGCCGCCAACTTGGATGGCTTTGACGGGAGACTTAAATCCGCCGGCCAGATCATCGGTGACGGTAGAAAGCGGGGTGCCCATGGCTACTTCATAAATGCCGGGGCGGGTAAAATGACTGTCGAGGGAAACCAGTTTGGGGCCGGATGATTTTTCCGTGCCGATTTTGGCAAAAGCCTCGCCGCCGAGAGTCAGAATCGGGCGGATGTTGGCGAAGGTTTCCACATTGTTAAGAATCGTGGGCTTGCGAAAGAGCCCTTCGACGGTGGGAAAGGGGGGGCGCACGCGCACTTCCGGGCGTTGGCCTTCGATCGAGGCGAGCAGCGCGGTTTCCTCTCCACAAATGTAAGCTCCGGCTCCTTTGATGGTTTTGAGGTCGAAGCTGAAATCGCTACCTAAAATGTTGTCGCCTAATATTCCAGCGGCTTTCAAGTCGGCGATGGCTTGATTGATGATGCGGATGGAGTTGGGGTATTCGGCTCTGATATAAAGCAGGCCGGTGCGGGCTCCAGCGAACCACCCGGCGACGATCATGCCGAACAGCACGCTGTGCGGCTGTTCTTCCATCAGGTATTTGTCAATATAGGCGCCGGGGTCGCCTTCGTCGGCGTTACAGACGATGTATTTGATTTCGCCCTCGGCTTCCCGGCAGGAATCCCATTTGAAGGATAGGGGGAATCCGGCGCCGCCACGGCCGCGTAATTTGGAGGCTTTGAGTTCATTGAGCAGGTCTTGTCGACTGTTCTGCAAGCAGGCTTTTAGTGGGGTGTAATATTCCTCGATACCTGGGAAATCGGCTGTCAGCAGGGGCGTTTCGAGTGCGGACTCAACGTGGTATTGATCTTGTGAGGCCTGTGCTTCATCTGCCTCAGCCGAGAATATCGATTTCAGATCATCGCTTGATTTGGCTGAATAGTTTTCATTTTGATATTGGAAGGCTCCTGCTTCGTGGCAGCGTCCCAGACAACAGATGTGACCGATTTCATCAGCGGCGAAATGCTCGCCAAGTTGAGTTTGCAAAGTGTCCTGGCTACCGGCGCAGAGGCAAGCACTGCCATTGCAAATGAAGACCTTTTTGCCTTCGTTTTCTTTTTTGAGAAAATCATAAAAAGAAACCGCTCCCAAGGTGATCGCATCACCAACGAGGTGTTCTTCGGACAGGGTGCGAACGGTTTGCTGATCTGCTGCGCTGCCGGTTTCCTCGGCGGCTTGGACCATGCGTTCGAAGTGATTTTGTTTCGTTCCTTTACGGAATGAGATAGCGCTGAGGTTTTTGGACATAATTCAGAATTAAAGGTAGCTCGAATCGTGCCAAATCACAAGGCAGGAAGCTCGCACGGGATTTGGTGAACGAATTTACGCTGGAGAAGAAAATATGTAGAACCACTGATTTCACCGATTAGCACTGATGGGGAAGACAGGTTTGAAAGGAATGCTATGTAAGATGAAAGCGGCTTGGTTATTTTCTCTGTTGTTTGCCCCAGGAGTCGCGCAGGGGCACGGTGCGATTGAAAACCAGTTGTTCGCTGTCTTCACTGTCGCGACAAAAATAGCCGAGGCGTTCGAATTGAAAACGATCGCCGCTCCCGGCTTCTGCCAGTGAGGGTTCCAGTTTGCAATTTGAAAGGGTTTTGAGAGAGTCCGGATTGAGGTAGTCGGTGAAGGATCCTTCTTCACCATCGGGATTCTCTACTGAGAACAAACGGTCATAAATGCGCACTTGCGCGTCAATTGCGTGACGAGCGCTGACCCAATGGATGGTGCCTTTTACCTTGCGTCCGTCGGGTGGGTTGTTGCCGCCTCGGGTTTCAGGATCATAGGTGCAGCGCAACTCGCTCACTTCTCCCGATTCGTCTTTGATCACTTCTTCGCATTTGATGAAATAGGCCGCGCGGAAGCGCACTTCACGTCCAACCGACATGCGGAAAAATTTGCGTGGGGCGTCCTCCATGAAATCATTGCGTTCAATGTAGAGTTCGCGGCAGAAGGGGACTTTGCGTTTACCGAAACTTTCATCACCGGGATGATTGGCTGCCTCCATTTCCTCAACCTGGTCCTCGGGGTAGTTGGTGATGACCACCTTGATCGGATCGAGCACTGCCATCACTCGTGGTGAAGTTTCATTGAGATGATCGCGCAAGCTGTGTTCGAGCAGTGCGACATCGGTGGTGGAGTTGAATTTGGTGATGCCGATACGGCCACAGAAATGCCGGATTGATTCTGGAGTGTAACCTCTGCGACGCATGCCGGAAAGAGTGGGCATGCGTGGGTCGTCCCAGCCGCTGACCAGCTGTTCTTCGACCAGTTGTAGCAATTTGCGTTTGCTGATCACCGTGTAGGTGAGATTGAGGCGGGCAAACTCGATTTGGCGTGGTTGACTAGGGACAGGCAGGTTGTCGATGAACCACTCGTAGAGTGGGCGGTGATTTTCGAATTCCAGGGTGCAGAGTGAATGGGTGATGTTCTCCAGCGCATCGGATTCACCGTGGGTGAAGTCGTAGTTGGGGTAGATGCACCACTGGTCACCGGTGCGGTGATGGTGTTTTTTGAGAATGCGGTAGATTACCGGGTCACGCATGTTGAGATTGGGATGTGCCATGTCGATGCGGGCACGCAGGACTTTTGCGCCTTCATCGAAATCACCGTTTTTCATCGCTTCGAAAAGCGCGAGGTTCTCTTCGACGCTACGTTCCCGGTTGGGGCTGTTTTTGCCAGGCTCAGTAAGCGAACCCCGATAGCTCCTCATTTCTTCTACCGATAGGTCATCGACATAAGCGTTGCCTGCTTGAATCAGGTGTCGTGCCCAGTCGTAGAGCTGTTGAAAATAATCAGATGAAAAATGCAGGTGCTCGTTCCAATCGAAGCCCAGCCAGCGAACGTCGGCTTTGATTGAATCGACATACTCCTGATCTTCTTTGGCGGGGTTGGTATCGTCAAAACGCAGGTGACAGCGTCCCTCGTATTCCTGGGCAATGCCAAAGTTCAAGCAGATCGATTTGGCGTGGCCGATATGCAGATAGCCATTGGGTTCCGGCGGGAAACGAGTGACGATACTTGAGTGTTTACCAGATGCGAGATCCTGATCGATGATTTCCCTGATGAAATCTTTGCTGTCGGATTCGGTGGTGGATGGTTCTTCCTGATTCATGAATAAAAAGTGTGCGTTGCTGTAGGCGTGGCGAATAAGTCACCATGCAGGTGTTTTATAAAGGAAAATTGTGCTGAATCCAGTGATTCAGGGAAGATTTTTTAGCACAAAGAGCCAGTTGGTCAGTACCAACACAAGGGTGACGATCCAGAAAGCTCGCCCCGGGCGCCAGCGGTCAGGGACAAGGCGTTGACGATTGCTGAAATAAACGAAGACCAGCAGTGGCGAAGATAACAATAGAAGGGTGATCAGGGGATTGAATGAAAAAGCCTGACTGAGCTGTCCCTGGCTGAGTGAAAGCAGGGCACGGGTGCCTCCGCAAGTGGGGCAGGGGATATCGGTGAGGTTTTTGACTGGACAGATGGTATAGGAGGTTCCCATGCGCAAGTTTGCCCAAGTGAACAGACTTGCCCCCAAAAACCAAAAAACCGTGGTGATCAACCACGGTTTGGTGACTCCGCTCGTAGCTGGGAGGTCTGGCATTCGAGTAGGAGTCTGCCGGCAAATGCGGGTTTTATTGAGTAGCTTGAATACCACCACCTAGAGCAGCAGCTCCAATACCCAATAGAAGGAACAAAGCTCCCAAAATAAATACCAGTATATACAAAGCCACCGTAATTATACCACAGATCTTGCCTGCTTTGGTCAGTCCTTCACCCTCTGGGTCCATTTGGCCAGCAGCCATTTTTTTGAGATCGCCGTTGCCCATGATCCAGGCAGCGATACCAAAAGGTGCGCAGACGGCTATTCCTAGAATTCCGAATATTAGAATGAGATTTCCGCGATGTTCTTCCATTTTTTGCGTTGGTGGTGTGAGTTGCTGTTTGAGCATTACTGATTTTAATAGGGCAGGTCAATAAAAAACGGCGATGATCCGGTTCGCAAAAAATAGCGCGATTGCGTAAGTCGTTTTTATTGAATGATATTCAACAAATGCGATATTCTATTGTCATTACAAATGTTTGCCCAGCCCCAAGCTGGGCAGGATTTTTAAGATCCAGCGTAATTCAATCCCTGCTCATCATGTCTGATTCCCTGTTTAAATTCTCATTTCGTCGTATTTTTTTCGGACTTATTTCTGCGCTTAGCGTATCTGCTACTTCGTCACTTTACTCGGCGGATTCTACGTCTTTGAAGCAGGCGAGCCAAAAAATCGACGGTTTGATTCAAAAAGCATACAAGGAGCACAAAATCACTGCCAACCCGGCTAGCAGTGATTCAGTTTTTTTGCGCAGGATTTATTTGGATATTATCGGACGGATCCCCTCACTAGCGGAAGCCCAGGTTTTTAATGAATCTAAGGCTGGCGACAAACGTTCTCGTTTGATTGAGCGCCTACTTAATTCAGAAGGTTTTGTCAGTCACAATTACAACTACTGGGCCGACATCCTGCGTATCAATGCTAGACTTGGCGGTGCAGCGACGGAAGCTGAGTCGGCTTACCGCTTGTGGGTGAAAAGCGCACTGCGTGAAAACAAGCCTTATGACCAATTTGTGAAAGACCTGGTAGCTGCGCGCGGTCACTTGTGGGAAAACGGAGCGATTGGTTATTATCAGCGGGATCGCGGTATGCCTTTGGATAATATGTCCAATACGGTGCGGGTCTTTTTAGGTACCCGACTTGAGTGCGCCCAATGCCACAATCACCCTTTCGATAAGTGGACGCAGATGGATTATTTTAAAATGGCGGCTTTCAGCTACAACGTTGACGCCAATCGTTATCAAACCGAAAACCGCACCGCTTTTAACAAACATATTCAAGAGCTTTCCCGGGAGCAGACTAAAAAACTGATTAAAGAAAAATACGCGGACATGGACAAACGCGAAGCTCAGCGCAAAGCACAAAAGGAGGTTCGAGGCATGCGGGATACGGAGTATAGTTTGATGCGTCGAGCTTCAACTGATCTTTACCGTCCGATCCGCTATACCAGTGTGACCGAAAATAAACGCAAGCTGCAACTGCCGCATGATTATCAGTATGACGATGCCAAACCAAAGGGGAAAGTTACGGCTGAGGTGATGTTCGGTGGAGAGATCAATCTCGATAATGTGGATGACAAGGTGGACGCCTACGCCGCGTGGATGACTTCGCCGGATAACCCTACTTTTACCAAAGTGATTGCCAACCGTCTGTGGAAGCGGGTTTTCGGGGTGGGGATTCTGGGGTCGGTGGATGAGTTGACTGATCAGACGGTGAACTCCAACCCGGCTTTGATGACTTATTTGGAAGAACTGATGCGCGAGTCGAACTATGACATGCGGGAGTATTTACAGATTTTGTATAATACCAAAACCTATCAGCGAACAGCGTATTCCGAAGAGATCGTTGCGGGTATGCCCTATTATTTCCCCGGTCCGGCACTGCGTCGTATGTCTGCCGAGCAGGTATGGGATTCTTTGATCGTGATGTTGATCGACGACCCCGATCATTATCAACCACGCCTGGAGAGCGACCTGAATGCCATTGAGCGCCAGAAACAAATTTATGAAAGCCTCGAAGATCGGGATTCCGAGGATTACATGAAGATGGTCAAGGAGGTGATCAAGGCGACCAAGTTGATCAATGTCAAGGAAAAGAAAGTCAGGGAAGAGTATCTGCAGGCTCGCTCCGACGAGGATGTGGAAAAAATCCGTTCTTTGAGTCGTAAGTTGAAGAGTCTGCGTAATCAATCCTATAAAGAAATCGCCGACATCGCGTATGACAAGGTGTCCAAAGGCGGCGAGACCCAACAAATGATGGCGAATCTGGGCATGGCTTCTTCGGCGATGAGTGAAGTGAAAACCCAATTGCCAAAAACCAGAGCTATTGGAAAAAAGGCCTACAAACAAGCAATGAAAAATGCATCCTTGAGCAAAGAGGATAAAATAGCTTTTGCCAATAAAGCAAAGAAGATGCAGGCGGATGCCAAAAACTGGTCACGGGCGACCCGGGAGATGGCTCGCGCTTCGGAACTGCAGTCACCCGCACGGCGCGGGCATTTCCTAAGGGAGTTTGGTCAGTCTGACCGCGAGACGATTGAAAATGCCAACTGGGGGGCTTCAGTGCCACAGGCATTGAATTTACTGAATGGTCCCACCGCAGAGATGCTGCGCAATGTGAATTCTGTTTTTGGTCAGGAGATTGAAAAAGCAAAAACTCCGGAAGATAAAATCAGCACGATTTACATGACCATGTTGACCCGCCAACCCAGTGACGCGGAAATGAAAAGCCTATTGGCGGAAGTCGCGGCCAATGGAGAAAAAGGTTACGACAACATTGTCTGGGCTCTGCTGAATACCCAGCAATTCATCTTTGTTCTTTGACCTTACTTTTGACCACCCATTTTCTAAGTCTGCCTAAAATCCCCTGACTTCTGTTTATTATGAAAAATCCACTATTGAATGCTGACGAACCTACTCGCAGACGTTTCATGGCCACAGCTGCCAAAACCCTATTAGGAGTTGGCGCTGCGCGGGCGTTCTTGCCAGGCAATGCCAGCGCTGCCCTGGGGCCGAACCTGGGACTGACGGATCGTGCCAACTCGGCCAAGTCGGTGATCTATCTTTACATGAACGGTGGCATGACTCATTTGGATACTTTTGATCCCAAGGTCGGCCATGAAAACCAAGGCCCGACCAAGGCGATCCCTACCAATGTGGATGGGATTGAGATCAGCGAGTATCTTCCCCAGCTAGCCAATCACGCCGATAAAATGGCGATTGTGCGTTCGATGTCATCCACGGCGGGAGCTCACGCTCAGGCGAATTACCTGATGCATACCAGTTACGACATGCGCGCTACGATTCGCCATCCTGGAGTAGGGGCCTGGTTGCAGAAGTTCCACGGACGTCTCAATCCCAATTTGCCCGGCAGTGTTTTTGTTGGTGGTTCCAGCCGCATCAACGGGGGCTCGGGATTTTTTGAATCTTCTTTCGAACCTTTGGCGATCAATGATCCCAACGCGGGTTTGAAAAACAGCAAGCGGCGCGGGGTGACGGAAGAAGTTTTTGATCACCGCCTTAAATTGGCGGAGAGCTTGGATTCAGGTTTTCATAAACAGTATGATCTGAAAAAAGTACGTGCTTATACTTCAATGTATGACGATGCCGTGCGCATCATGACCAGCGAGGACCTGGAGGTATTTGACCTCAAGAAAGAAGACGAACTGGTGCGCGAGACCTATGGTGAAAACTCGTTTGGACAAGGTTGTTTGTTAGCAAGGCGTTTGGTTGAACGCGATGTGCGCTCGATCGAAGTGGATCTGGGTGGATGGGATATGCATAACAATACCTTTATCGAGGCTCCTGATAAATGTGCTATCTTGGATCAGGCTCTGGCAGCTTTGTTGGGGGATCTGAACAAACGCGGTATGCTCGAGGATACCCTGGTGGTTTTGGCGACTGAGTTCGGGCGTACCCCGAGGATCAATCAGAACGTCGGTCGTGATCACTTCCCTGCAGCTTTCAGTTGTATGTTAGCCGGGGGCGGAATCAAAGGTGGTGTGGCTTATGGCAAAACCACCGATGACGGAGAAAAGGTCGAGGACAAGTTGGTGAAGGTGGAGGACTTTAATGCCACCATTGCTTATGCGCTGGGCATTCCGC
>JASFYY010000125.1:0-27354 GCA_045046875.1 Verrucomicrobiota bacterium
AACAGTATAATATGTAACTGTCCGCAATAACATATTATTCCGGACAGTCTGTATAATAGGGGCAAAGGTAACCCGTCTGAGCAGACTTCGTCCCTTTTATTTCTTAGACAGGCTAAATTTCTCCTGTTGAAATATTGCTCAGCATTTTAAGAGAAAAGAAAATCTAGATCAAGGTTTTTCCTCTCTCGTTTATTCTGACCCAATATCCATTTAAACTGCGCTCATAAGCCCAACATCCCCGATTGCTTCCACCGGACAGTCCTTCATTGCTTCCAAAACCTGGAGCACTTCTCGCTCAGCCTGCGGCTGCGCAAATACGATGTGATAGCCGCCTTCACTGGATTCCCTGAAAAATTCAGGGGCTGATTCACTACATAGACTGCAACAGATGCATTCCTCGTCCACGTAAAATCTCCCGCTTACATTCTCTTCAAATCCTTATTTACAGCCCGATCTCCACTCCAGCACCGAACTCAGCAATTTTGATCTCATCATCAATCTCGTCGCCCTCGGCCTGGGAAGCTCAATCGTTCCCCGCCGGGCGCTGCGGCCCTACGGTCACCGTTTACAGGTCGACATCGCCGAACCCAAAACGCCGCTGCAGCGTACCATCGGAGTGTATGCAGAAAAATCCGCCAACCGCAATCCGACCATACAACAGTTTGTCGATAGCATCCTCTTCGGCTGGAAAGCTACGCCGCAATCGTAGTGAAATCTCGCTCAGCCCTCAGTCTCAACCGTCTCCGGCTCTTCACGGCCGGGGTCATTTTGATTCAGCACAGTGAACTTCAAAGCTTTGATCTCTTCGTCAGGGTTGCGAACCACTTCTAGCGTATCGCCTTCGGTGATGTCTCCTCGCAACAACAACTCTGCCAGTGGATCCTCCAATTGTTTTTCCACCGCACGTCTCATCGGACGAGCACCGTAGTCAGGGTCGTATCCCTCTTCGATAAGGAAATCCTTGGCGCTGCCCTGCAGTTCGAGTGTGATCGACTTTTCAGCCAGGCGCTTGAGCACGGCCGCAATTTCGAGATCGATGATCTTGACCAACTCATCTTTACCCAGCATGTGGAAAACAATCTGATCGTCGAGACGATTGAGAAATTCCGGCTTGAAAATCGTCTTGGCTTCTTCGAGAATTTTGGATTTCATACCATCATAACCATCGTCCTCGCTCGACATCGCTCCAAAACCGAGTGAAGTCTGTTTTTTGATCAACTGCGCTCCGGCATTCGAAGTCAGGATGATAATCGTATTACGGAAGTCCACTTTGCGCCCCATGGAGTCGGTGACGGTGCCTTCCTCAAGAATCTGCAACAAAAGGTGCATGACGTCAGGGTGCGCTTTTTCCACTTCGTCAAAAAGAACCACCGAATAAGGCTTGCGTCGAACCGCTTCAGAAAGCTGTCCGCCCTCTTCATAACCGACGTAGCCAGGAGGCGATCCCACCAAACGA
Organism: Verrucomicrobiota bacterium; assembly: GCA_045046875.1. Classification (GTDB taxonomy): domain Bacteria; phylum Verrucomicrobiota; class Verrucomicrobiia; order Verrucomicrobiales; family DEV007; genus JAADHD01. Next base: position 1,457 of record JASFYY010000125.1, read on the forward strand.
CTGGTGGTGAATTTCTCCATGTATTCGGACATGTCGATCTGGATCAGGGAATCCGGATCTCCAAACATGAACTCGGCCAGATTACGGGCGAGAAATGTTTTGCCGACCCCGGTGGGTCCGAGGAAAATAAAGGAGCCAATCGGACGGCGCGGGTCTTTCAAATCTGCACGACTGCGGCGCAGCGCCTTGCTGATCGCGGTGACGGCTTCATCCTGACCAATGACTTTTTCTTTCAGCTCATCCTCCATCCTGAGCAAACGAGCGGCTTCTTTTTGCTCCATTCGCTGCAACGGCACTCCGGTCCATTTGGAGACCACCGCCATGATGTCATCCTCGATCACTTCAACGATATTTTCTTCATTCTCGCCCAACCACTGCTCGAGCGCTTTTTCCAACTCAATGCGGGTGGTTTTTTCCTGATCCCGCAAAGCGGCGGCTTTTTCAAAATCCTGGTCTTTGATCGCGGCTTCTTTTTCGCTCACGATTCCTTCGATTTTCACTTCGATCTCCTTGAACTCAGGCGGACGGGTCATCGCTCCGATACGGGCTTTCGAACCCGCTTCATCCATGATGTCGATTGCCTTGTCGGGCAGAAAACGCCCGGTCAAATAACGTTCGGAAAGTTTCACGCAGGCTTCAATAGCCATAGTGGTATAACTCGCCTTGTGATGCGCCTCGTATTTGCCACGCAACCCATGCAGAATCTTGATCGCGTCTTCGACATTAGGCTCCTCCACCTTCACCGTCTGGAAACGACGTTCCAGCGCGGCATCTTTTTCGATATACTTACGGTATTCGTTCAATGTCGTAGCGCCAATGCACTGCAACTCACCCCGACTGAGCGCCGGTTTGATGATGTTGGAGGCATCCATCGCCCCCTCAGCGGAACCCGCTCCGACGATCGTATGCAATTCGTCGATGAACAAAATGATATTCTTAGCGCGACGGATTTCGTCCATCACCGCTTTGATGCGCTCTTCGAACTGACCACGGTACTTGGTGCCAGCCACCATCAGGGCCAGATCAAGAGTGATGACTTTCTGGTCACGCAACAACTCAGGCACATTGCCGGAAGTGATTTCCTGGGCCAGTCCTTCAACGATGGCCGTTTTGCCCACCCCGGCTTCACCGATCAGAACCGGGTTATTCTTGGTTCGACGACAAAGAATCTGGATCACGCGTTCGATTTCGTCCTGACGACCAATCACCGGATCGAGTTCGCCTTCCTGAGCCAATTCGGTCAAATCGCGGCCAAAAGCACGCAATGCTGGAGTTTTGGAGTCTTTTTTGCCCCCGGAATGCACCCCTTCTTCAAATTCATCTTCGCTCTCTTCGGGAGCAAAATTAGGATCGAGCTCATGCAGGATCTCATTACGAGTGCGCTCGATGTCCACTTCAAGATTTTTGAGCACCCGAGCGGCAACACCCTCACCTTCACGCAGCAGGCCAAGCAGGATGTGCTCAGTGCCGACATAAGAGTGGTTCAATGCGTTGGCCTCTTTGCCGGCAAGTGCCAGCACCTTCTTGACCCGCGGGGTATAAGGGATATTGCCGACCATTTTGGTCTCCGGCCCATTGCCCACTTGTTTTTCGACTTCCAACCTCACGGTCTCGAGGTCGAGGTTCATTTTTTGCAATACATTGACAGCAACCCCCTGACCTAATTTGATCAGGCCGAGCAACAAATGCTCCGTGCCAACATAATTGTGATTGAATCGGTCGGCCTCTTTTCGGGCGAGGGCCAGTACCTGTTGAGCTCTGGGTGTGAAGTTATTCATCATCTGCGTCCTTATTCAGTATATCATCAAAGCAGGGTTCAGTCAGGTTTTTTAGGTGACGACGAACGATTTCTGCTCTCAGCACGTCTCTTTCTGCTGCATTTAGTTTGCGTTTGGCCTCTATTTGCAAGTGGGCGGGTTGGATTTCGGTCAGTAAAACATTGATCACATCCCGTTCCTCGGCATTAAAAACACCAAGATCGATGCCGAGACGCACCATCGAAAGAAAGTTCATCGCCTCCTTGGACGGAATGATATAAGCGTAACGCAAAGTGGCATAAGCCCGACCAATCTGGTCTTGCAACATGGTGGACTGATCTTCCGTCAGTTTGAGACGAGCATTTTCTTCGTTCTCAATAATGCGAACGATAACCTTGTCCAGGTGCTCGATGATAGACGGCTCATCCTGTCCGAGAGTGGTCTGGTTGGAAATTTGAAACAGATTAGCCAGCGCCTCGGTGCCCTCTCCATACAAACCGCGCACCGCGAGACCGATTTTATTCGCCGCCTGGATGGTCTGATTGATCTGGTCGCTGAGCACCAGTCCAGGCAGATGCAACATCGCGGAAGCCCTCAAGCCGGTACCCAAATTAGTAGGGCAAGCGGTGAGGTAACCATATTTGGGGTCGTAAGCGTAGGGCAAATGAGACTCCAATTCATCATCGATCTTATCCAAGGTCTGATAAGCCTTCAGCAGTTGCAAACCGGGACGCAAGGCCTGGATACGCAAATGATCTTCTTCATTGATCATGATGCTGATGCTCTGGTTGCGGTTCATCACCGTCGCACACCCCCCGCTTTTAGCCGCGTGTTCGCGACTGACCAGATGCCGTTCCACCAGTACTTGTTTTTCGATCGCCGAGAGCTTGGTCATCTCCTGGGAAAAAGCATCACGCATCTCGGGCAATGCCTCAACCGCGGGACGGGCAATGGCCATCAACTGCGAACGCTCTTCCGCACGCGCCCATCCGGGAAACGGATGCCCAGACAGATTCCGGGCCAGCCTCACCCGACTCGACACAACAATATCGTTATGCGGACCATCGGCCCGCATCCACTCGGCTGGTTTTTTCAGCAATGTGGAGAAACGCATCATATCAGTATGGATCAGTCGGGTTAAAATAACAAAGCTTACAAGACTAGACGGATTCGCTACAAGCTTCTTCTGCTTCGCCACTGGCTTCGAGTTTTTGCAATTGGGTGATCGAATCCCTCAAACGGGCGGCCTCTTCGTAATCTTCTACCAGAATCGCTTCATCGAGCAGCGCATTCAACTCAATAATTTCTTCGCGAGCCTGTTCCACTCGGCTTTGTGCGGAGCGGGTATCGACAAAATGCGCGGGTTTTTTGCCCCGGTGTTCACTATGGCGGTGCATCGCTTGCAACAAATTATCCAAGCCTGAATGGAAAACTTGATAACACTGACTGCAGCCAAAACGACCGGTCTTTTTGAAATCGGACTGGGTGAACCCGCAAGCTTCACACTTCTCCCCGTCATCCCCCATCACGGCCGAAGGATTGATCGATTCCGTACCGGCCCCTTTTAACAAGTCTGCCAGCGCAAAACCCGTTGGATCCGTCACCCCTTTTTCCTCGGCACACTGCTCACAAAGATTCACTTTCTGCATCTTGCCCTCGACCAATTGCGTCAGATAAACGGTCGCATTTTTGTTCTGGCAGGAATCGCAAGTCATGGTTCTATCTGGAAAGCGTCGCAGGCAGCCTTTGGTTATCCAAAAAAGCCCCGCCGGGTCATTTTGATTTTAATCGTATATGGGTACCCCTGTTGTCTGGGTCAGTTCACGGAAAAACTCCATCAACCGCAAAGTCACCGGCCCAATTTGACCACTGCCAATCTGACGCCCGTCATAAGTAGCCACCGGAACGACCTCCGCCGCCGTGCCACTGAGAAAAAACTCGTCAGCAGTGTAAAGCTCGTAACGGGTCAGATCCTGCTCGAACAGCTCAAAACCCTCTTCGCGGGCAAGATCCATCACCACCCGGCGAGTGATGCCGTTGAGCCCGCCAGCCGTGACTGGCGGGGTGTATATCTTGCCCTCTTTGACGATAAAAATATTATCCCCGGTGCATTCGGCGACAAACCCCTGCTCGTTGAGCATGACGCCCTCTTCTGCTCCGGCGTTGATCGCTTCGATCTTCGCCATGATATTATTGAGGTAATTGAGCGACTTCACCGAAGGACTGAGCGCCGCTGGTGCAGGACGACGGGTGCCGCAAGTCACCACGGTGAGACCCTGCTGGTATTTTTCCTCATCATAGAGCGCGATTTTGGATGCGATGATGATCAATGAAGCTTTTTCACAAAGGAAAGGGTTCAGGCCCAAACTGCCTACGCCGCGGGTCACCAGCAAACGCACATAACCATCCTGTAAGTCATTAGCGCGAATCGTCTGCATCACCGCTTCGCTGACTTCCTCGTGACTGCAAGGCACCGTCAACTGAATCGCCTTGGATGAATCGAAAAGCCGGTCAATGTGTTCTTTAAGCTTAAAAACACGCCCATTGTAAAAACGGATGCCTTCAAACACTCCGTCACCATAGAGCAGTCCGTGATCAAAAACCGATACCTTGGCATCCGCTTCGTCGCAGAGTTTTCCGTCAATGTAAACTTGTAGCGCTTCACTCATTTCTATAGATCAATTTTGAAAATATTTTTACTCGCACTCCACATCATTCTTTTAACAAAAATGTGAGCCCTGATGAGCACTGGTTTGTATTGTTTTTTGCAACTCTATCAGTGTTTATCAGTGAAATCAGTGGTTATAATTTTTTGCCGTGTATTACGATTTTTTTATTCTAGCTGGACTGCGACTTCATCCGTCCATCCGCCAATTCCAAGGTCCGGTCGCCGGATTTAGCCAACTCCCTATCGTGGGTCACAACCAACAGTGTTTTATTCTGTTCGTCCACCAAAGAGAGCAACAGATCCATCACTTCTCCGCCCGACTTGGAATCGAGATTGCCCGTCGGTTCATCCGCAAAAAGTATCTCAGGATCATTGATCAAGGATCGGGCAATAGCGACCCGTTGCTGCTCGCCGCCCGACAACTCAGTCGGCAAATGCTGCACCCGGGAGCCCAAACCTACCCGCTCAAGCAGCTCGTCGGCACGCTCCAGACTCGGCTTACCTCCAATCAAAGCCGGCAGGCAGACGTTTTCGCGTGCGGTCAGCTCCGGCAACAGCGCGTAATTTTGAAAGACATAACCCATCCGCCGATTGCGGCATTTAGCCTGGCGACTGCCGCTCAACTGATAAAGCGCTTCGCCTGAGATATACACCTCACCCTTATTCGGCTTTTCCAAACCTGCCAAAGTATAGAGCAAAGAGGTTTTACCCGCGCCCGAAGCACCGCAGAGAAATAGTTTTTCCCCCGGCTGCACTTTGAGGCTCACCCCGCGCAGCACCTCAATCCGGCTGCTGCCGATTTCAAACGTGCGATAGACATCCTCGGCAACGATGATGTCCTCTTTAACTGGCTGTTTTTTATCCTCCGGGTTCACAAGCCTTATCTGTAAACCGATAACCCAAGGGTGACGAATAGTTTTTGAGCTTCCCTGTTGCCAAAATCAGATGCTTTTTTGCCAGACTGGGTCTATTTATAAAAATGAAGATCCCCCCTCCTACTTCTAAACCCCGCCTCACGGCTAAATTAATCTCCCACCTGGGCAAAACATCGCTTGTGACTTTGATTTTTTGCCTGCTGACGACCCACTCGCTGCTGGCCGCAGATACAAACTTCCGCTTAGCCACATTTTCAGCCGATGTCACCCCGCCACTGGGACACACGCTGTTCACCGGGGGTTGGAAAAAAGCCGAGTCCATCCTATCCCCACTCGAAGCCCGCGGATTTGTGCTGCTACCTCCCGCAGCCAAACCTGTGGTATTTTGTGCCATCGACTGGTCAGAGATTCGCAATGACGCACATCAACGCTGGCGGGAAGTATTGGCACAAGCAGCTGGTACCAGCCCGGAACGAGTGATGATTTGTGCCATCCATCAACACGACACCCCGCTCGCCGATCTAGCGGCACAGAGAATCCTCGAACGCTACCAATCCCCCCATCAAGTGATCGATCTCGATTTCCATGAGCGCAGTGTGCAAGCCGTAGCCACAGCCCTGCGTGAGTCTTTACGCTCCAAACAAATCGTCACCCACATTGGCAACGGCCAAGCCAAGGTGGAAAAAATCGCCTCCAACCGCCGCTACCTGCTCGACGACGGCACTATCAAATATGACCGCGGCAGTGCTTGCCGTATTCCCGCCGCGCAAGCTGCATCCGAGGGCATCATCGACCCTTTTTTGAAAACCCTCAGTTTCTGGAATGAGGACAAAGCGCTTTGCGCGCTTAGCATCTACGCCACTCACCCGATGAGTTATTACCAGACTCAAAAGGTCAACCCGGATTTCCCCGGCATCGCCCGCGCCCGGCGACAAAAAGATGATGCCGCTGTGTTCCAGATTTTTGCCAATGGTGCTGCTGGCAATGTCACCGCAGGCAAATACAATGACGGCCAACATGAAAATCGCGCAGTCCTGGCTGACCGGCTTTACCAAGGCATGCTCAAAGCTTGGAAAAATACCAAAAAACAAACTCTCACCAGCTTGGACTTCCGTCAGGAAATCGTGAAATTCTCCCCCAATCAAAGGCCTGGATTGGAACGTGATTATTTGATTCAAGTTTTGTCAAAAGAAGGCGACGCCCGCCGCCACGGCATGGCTGCGATATCGCTCAGTTGGTTGGAGCGAGCGGAAAAAGAAGGTGGCCAGGGCCTCATCAACCTGCCGCTGTTCGAATTTAACCAAGGGCAATCCCAACTGTTGCTGTTGCCCGCAGAGATTTATGTTGAGTATCAACTTTTTGCCCAAAAGCAACGCCCCGACTCATTTGTGATGACTGCCGGTTACGGTCAATGCGCCCCCGGATACATCCCACTCGAACGCCACCGGGAAGAAAAAGACGGCAATTTACACAGTTGGTGCTGGGTAGCTCCCGGCATCGAACCCGTGCTCAAAAAAGCGATCGCCGATGTGATCAAAGGGAAATGACCAGCCCGGCCATTCAAAGTTCACTTCAAGTCACCCAGATTAGATTTCGCCCATGAGCGAAACAAAGTTTCAAGTTCAACTACCAAGTCCGGCATTGAAGCTGAGAGGTCATTCAATTCAGTTCCATCTTTTTTGAGATTATAGAGTTCCCAGGCTTTGCCTTTGACTCGAACCAGTTTGTAATCACCGCGACGAATAGCAGCTCCCTTGGCGTGTGACCAATAGAGAGCCTCACGCGATTTCATCTTATCATAGTGGTTATCTATTACAGGAAATACACTGCGCCCCTTCAAAACAAGGCTTTGATTATCTTGCCGCGTTTTTTCAGGCAGCTCAGCCCCAGCGGCATCTGCAAGGGTCGGCAGAATATCAATGGCATGACAAAGGGCATCAGTGATCGATCCCGCTTTCAGACCACTACGGGAAAACTGTTGCGGCCATGAAACAATCAGCGGCGAACGGGTGCCCCCTTCGTGATCGTGTTGTTTGAACAGGCGAAAAGGCGTATTGGAGGCATTGGCCCAACCATAACCATAACTTTGATACGTATCTTCGGGGCCAGGCATCAGACCGGGGATATTGCCAGGACGCATGAGCCGTCCGTCCCGGGTTTTGAGCGGCAAATAAGCGCCTTTTCTATTAACCCCATATTCCACATGGCAGGCTCCGTTGTCCTGCATATATACAATGAGGGTGTTTTCAAATTGTCCGCTTTTTTTGAGCTGATCCAGCACCCGGCCAATGTTACGGTCCATGCTGGTGATCTGGGCGGCATACACTTCCATTCGCCGTTGTTGCCAATCCTTGTGCTGCGCGTCCTCCCACGCGGGCACATCCGGATGACGTGGCGAGAGCTTCCACGCAGGGTCAACCAGCCCCATTTTTTTCATTCGCGCGTGACGTTGCTCGCGCAATTTATCCCAGCCCCTGGCAAAGCGCCCTTTATAATGTGCAATATCAGCAGGGCGGGCATGCAAAGGCCAGTGAGCAGCGGTGTAAGAAAGATATAAAAAAAATGGTTTGCCCTGCGCGACTGGTTTGGAGTTTGATCCAGCGGAATTTTGTTGGATAAAATCCAGCGCATGATCCGTAAGCGCATCGGTGTAATAATAATCCGGATCACTGAGAAACTCTTCGGAAGCGTCTTTGCCATCCAAACTAAGCGAAATCGGAGCGTAAAATGAGCCCGCCCCGTGAATGGTGCCGTAAAAGCGATCAAAACCTTTGTGCTGAGGCGCATTGGAACCATCAAGCTCATTCGGATCTGAAAGGTGCCATTTGCCGGACATGTAGGTGTTGTAACCTGCCGATTTGAGCGTCTGCGGCAGGGTCATCGCGCGAGGGTGAAGCCCTCCATCGGCCGAACCCTTTACAGGTAAAGCCACTCCGGGATACAGTGAGGTCATCAGAGATGCCCGAGTGGGCCAACACATATTGTTAACGTAAAAGTTGGTGAACCGCAGCCCTCCCGCTGCCAGTGAATCCAGATAAGGCGTTTCGATTTCCCCACCATAACAAGAAAGATCCGAATAACCCATATCATCAGCTATGATCAGCAGGATGTTGGGTGGCGCTTCACCTTTCCCCTCTGCCGCATCGCAGAAGGTGCCAAGCATACAGCAAAGAACTATGATGAATAATCTCATAAACAAAATCACGCATGGCGTTAAATCATTGTCAAAGCCGTGATCGCGTCTCAAAGGGCTCAAGGCTAGGATTATTACACCACCAATATCGCTGATTGAAGCCCTGCCATCCCAAGCCTACAATGGACGCAGACTAAATGACGGCTGCGGCACAACAATTTTCACTACTCATGCTTTCGATCCAATCGCAGGGCATGGCCTTGTCCCAATGGGTCGACGCCCAGTCTGAACCGTGGGCAACGATATTGCGTGGACTGCCCATCAGCGTGGCTTTTTTATTGGGTTTGTTGCTGGTGCTATTGTGGAAAAAAAACAAAACCACCCAGCCGGTCGTGAATTCCAAAACAAGCAACTTGGCACAGGCCGCGCCAGCTCCATCTGAAGCTGAAGAAAAACTGCCTTTAGTGCAAAGCGAACTGAAAGCGACTTTGCAGAAAAACCAGCGGCAAAAAGAACACATTGAGTCTGCCAAACGAGCACTGGAAGTGAAAGACCAACAATTAGGCGAGCTGAAAAAACAATTGAGCGCGGCAGAGACCCACGCAGCTAAAGCAGTGGATGAAAAAACACCCGTCCTTCACAATGAAGAAATCAGCCAGGGCGCGGCTGATCTTGAGCCACCACCGTCGCCCTTGGCTCAAGCTGAAGCGGATTTTCGCCACAGCAGCCAGAATGATGCCACTGAGAGCTCTAGCCCTCAAGACCAGGATCAGGAGAAAATGATGACCGTGATCCCACAGGGAGTCGATACCCGACTGCCACTGATCTGGGACGAAGTGCTCGTTTTCCGTTCCCATGACCCTTCCATCTGGGATCAGTCAGTGAATGAATCTGAAAATCACCGCGCGGTCTTGCTCAAGGAACTGCCGCGTGATGTTGCTTTTTTACGTTTGCGCCGACTCGACAGCGGTGAAGGCATCGTCATCCCCATCCAATTTAATGAACTGAGCGGAGATGGAGACGAACGTGCGGTGGGATTTAATGGCAGCAACGAGGAATTCTACGGAGCGCGGCATTTGGGCATCTACAGCGAATCCCTGCCGCAGGAAGTTGAAGTGCGTTTTGCTTTTGGTGGCTGGGGCTTTGGTCACTGCACCCGGATTGAAGAAAAACCGGACTCCGATCCCCTAAACAACCAAACGACCCAAGCTTGCGCTTGGGCCGGTAAGAAAATTGCTGGTGATACCGTAATGGAAATCACCGTTTTTCCTCGTTTGCCAGATTTGGCGGACAGCGACCAATTGATTTAAAAAGGTCGCTGCAAAGCCCGTTTTATCCGCCAAACGCAGTTTGAACCCCTTAGGGTTACGGTTGCGGCATTTATGCCTGGGAAGCTTCGATAGCTTCGACGCCGGTTTCTCCCGTACGAATGCGAATAGCTTCTTCCACAGGGATCACAAATACTTTTCCGTCACCGATTTTTCCGGTATTGGCAGTATCAACGATGGCTTTGCTGACGGCTTCGACTTCATCATCGTCCACCACGATTTCAAGCTTCACTTTAGGCAGAAAGTCCACAGTGTATTCACTGCCACGATAGATTTCCGTGTGTCCTTTTTGACGTCCGAAACCTTTAACTTCAGTAACGGTAAGCCCTTGAATGCCAACTTCTGACAGGGCATCTTTCACATCCTCCAGTTTGAAGGGTTTGATAATTGCTTCGATCTTTTTCATGTTTTTGGTGTCTTTGCTTAAATTTTATCCGTGTGAGATGGTTGTTTTGCAACAGTCTATTACTACAGTAGCTAACAGTGTGCCAAGATTATTATTATTTGTCACTGGTAAAATCCGCCTCTTTCTTGCCATGGCTTATTGAAAGCTACCTTATCACACATCAACATTATTTCGCCCTTTTAGGGCTGGCAATAAAAACGATTTAACCCCAGCGCTTCGCACTCGGCTATCACATTTTGTCCTTTCAGGACAGTTTGTTTTCATCTCTTTTTGGCACCAACGGTGCTCAATGATACAGCCCAGTGCGTAGCGCTGGGTTAAAAATCGAATTCTCCCAGCCCTGCAAGGGCGAAACGCATGACGGCCAGCAGCTTAACTATTTTGTCCTACACTTTTTTGCCGTCTTCGCTCTGGTTTTTGCCTTGCTGCGCCAGATCTTTCTGCAAACGACTGAATTTTGAGGATGGCTGGGCGTAAGGCGGATACTTTTCTCCTCCCTCCTCCGGCCGGTAGCGCCAGTGTTTATACATCCACAACCACGGCGCCGGATTTTCCCTGATGTCCTGTTCAAAGACATTCCAGCAAGCTTGCACGATTTCCTGATCGCTCGCCTCGCTATCCAAATCCAAGGGCGCTAGCATATTGAGCCGGTATTTGCCGTCGGGCAAGGGGGTGGTGTAGCCGGGAATGATGGGTAGCTTTATTTTTCGGTGAAGCCCGGCATGCAGCGAAGTGACGCAGGTTTTCAGTCCAAAACAATCAATGATGGTCGCAGTGCGGCTGGGCTTGACGGTCAAATCGGTGAGAAATGCCGCATGCCCCCCGTTTTTCAAAGTTTTGAACAAACGCAACATCGCGCCCTGTTGTGGAATAACCTGATGGCCACTGACTTCACGGTTGGTTCTGAATAGATCGGTGAGCAGCGGGTTTTTGAAATCCTGCGCCACCACGGTAAAAGGGAAACCACGAAACCCCATCAACAAACTGGTCCACTCGAAATTGCCGTAATGGGGGGTCACCCAGATCGCCCCGGTTTCCTGCGCCCGACGGATGGCTTCAGCATCCTCGACATGAACCTCAACGTAGTCCTGATAATTTTCAGCCGTCAGGCGAGAGCTCCAGAATTGATCCAGCATGGTGCGGGCGAAATCCCGGTAAGCTTGTTTAGCGATGGCTCGCCGTTGTTTTTCATCGTGGGATTCTCCCAATACCGCCTCGAGATTGACCAGCGCCGTGTGGCGTCCCTTGGCATCCGCCCGATAAGCCAGGCTGCCCAGGACATTCGCCAGGTGGAGAATACCTTTGCGCGGCAACAAGGGCACGATCACCGTCAATGACTTGATGGCCAGCCACTCGATGCGGTAGCGAATCTGTTTTAATCGGGCTGCCATGTTAAAATGAAGTAATCCTATACACCGCTTTGCGGACGGACTCTCTTAGATTAGGGTCTAAACTCTATAATCAATCAGTTCAAACATGCACCACGGCAAGCTGCTTTCTATTCTTCGCTCTGTTTTCAACTGCCCAACGGCTCCTTTTCACGAATATCACGTGCGGAGACACTTGTTGCAACGCTTGAACGAGTTTCCCCACGTCTCGATTGAAGAAGACGATTTTGGCAATCTGATCGCTCGTTATCAACGCGGCAAAAACAAGCCGCACTGGGCTTTTGGCGCGCACATGGATCATCCGGGCTGGGTCAAGGATCCTACAACCCGAGGGAAGTTACCCGCTGGAGGCATGGATGCTCGTTTTCCCGACATGCGTTTTTTGGGAGGGGTGCCCAAGTCCTACTTGCCTACCGGTGATGTGAAACATTTTGGTGATTTTGCCATGTGGGATCTGCCGGCTTTTTCTTACGATTCCAAAACCGATCAACTCGCTGGCCGGGTTTGTGATGATCTGGTCGGGTGCGCGGCCATCATCGCTTTGTTTTCCGAATTAGAACGGCTCAATGTTGAAACCTCCTGTTACGGGATTTTTACCCGTGCGGAAGAGGTCGGTTTTGTTGGCGCGGTGCATCTGGCCAAAAGCGGCCTATTGCCACAAGGCATTTGTTTTGTTTCGCTGGAAACCAGTTCACCTCGTGGTGGTACGGAAATGGGCAAAGGCCCCGTGGTGCGCGTCGGGGATCGCCTATCTGTATTCGATGACGAAGGCACGGCGCAACTACTGGCGGCAGCCGAAGCGGGCGGGGTTCAAGTTCAGCGAGCCTTGCTGGATGGCGGCGCCTGCGAAGCCACCGCGATGAACTTGTACGGGATCCGCGCCACTGGGATTTCCGTATTGCTCGGCAACTACCACAACTGTTCTCCCACGGGAAAGATCGACAGCGAATACGTGTGTTTATACGACGTCAAAGCGATGATTTCCCTGCTGATCTCCCTACTGCAAAGCACCAAAAAAAACGCGGGGAAAAGCCGCCAATCAACCCGCTCAAGCCTTGAAAAACGACTAAAGGATTACGCCCCCTATTCCGGCAAAAATTCTCGAGTCTAAATTTTCACCAGCGAAACATCCACCCCCAGGGTTCCCTGCAAGCTGTCGAGGTATTCTTGTGGGTCTTTCTCTATGATCTCTAGGTATTCGCTGATTTGCTCCAGATTCTCGCGGATGCGCAGACGCTTCGCTTCACTCGCGTAGTAGGTTTTATCCAAAAATTTCTCCAACGATATAATCTGGAATTTCAGGCTTTGTTTGCGCAGTTCCACCTTGGCATTAAGCCGCGCCTGATACCAGTCACTGGACAGAACAGATTCCCGGTCAAAAAGCCCCCTGACTTTGTCATCACTTAATTCCATTCCCTCGAATTGGCCGTAAGCCATGATATTAAGCAAAGCTTTCAGCGGAGGAATCGCAAGGTCGATAGAGCCGTCCTCGAAATATTGCCGGGCGACCCGTTGTTGGGTTTCGCAAATATTACGAATACCGTCGATGTAGTCCTCGCGGCTTTGCAATTCAGGGCGCAGCATTTCATCCGTAAAAACCGAAGTAGGGTTATTGAACATGCGGCCGAAAAAAGTCTGCACAAAACCCTGGGTGATCCGGTAACCCAGACGGTTGGCTGACACCACTTGCCCCTCATCGTCCGTGAAGTCCTCGATCTTCTCCAGATAACCTTTGCCAATCAGCCATTCAGGATCGCGTTCGTGTATAAACATCCGGCTCCAGATCTCCGGCACCGCCAGAGAGATATCGTGATCCACCCGGAATTCCGGCCCGACATAACCGGCCGCAGTGGTGAACCCATGAAAATCGCTAGCGATGTAGCTTAACAAAGCGGCATTCAAATCGATAACCGGCAACAATGCATTAAAAGGCCCTTTGGTAAGCGCCCCCTCTGAACCGGCACCCGTGGTGGATGGCGATTTTCCCGTCAGGCTGGAGATGAAATCCATGAACAATTCCGGCAGCTGCTGATAATGAACCGGCCCATAAACCGCCAGGGGACGGATGCCCGCCTTGCGGTTCGAAGGGTTGTTGCGACGCCCTGCCAAAATAGCGTGCACTGGATTCAACACCGGTTTGTCCAAAGGAATACGACGGAAAAAGCGCGATCCAACCTCTGCCATATATTCTGCCATAGGATTCTGCAGATCGGGACGATTCTGCAGGTAACGCGGGTTTTTGCTGGCCTTGCCATCTACCAGGCGCGGATGCGCAGAGGAGACGGTGTATTGAGGCGAATAATCAAGTTCGGCTTCCGCGAAGTCTTTCAACGTGCGCTTGAGCGGATCGGAAAAATATCCGAACCGAATGGAATCGGCGACCAACTCGCGACTCTGTTCGCGGGTTTTAGGTTCGTAGTTAGAAAAGAAATTTCCGCCACTTGAAAAATCGAGCTCGGTTTGTTTGTCGTAACCACGATGAATCGCATCATCCGGACGTTGAAAAAGCCTGAATTCACAATTCTCAATGAACTTATACGCCGGAAATTTCACATCCGGGTGCATGCAGCTGTGATCAACCTTACTGGCCGGAACCGTAACCGATGCGGTGATGTCATCTTCCCGTTGCAATTTCATTGCCGGAGAGAAATCCTTGCGCAAACCAAACATGCGCCAGGAACCATCCGCTTCGAAACCAATACGCAGGTAGCGGGTCTTCACCGTAGCGTGACGGTATTTCAACAGCGATCCTGGTTTACCATTGATAGAATCCACCTGGAAACGACGGCGCCAATTATCGCCCCAATCCGACTTCCAGTACCTCTTCAAAGTGAATAGAAAGTCGCGCACTGTTTGTGGCACGGTGGAAATAAAAGCATTGTATTCCTCGGTGAATTCTCTCGAAGGAGAGAACAGCCGGATCACTGAACCTAAAGAACGATCCGGGTCCAGAATAGCGCGACTTTGAGCTTCGCGTCGTTTGGGGTTTTTATAACGCTCGGCATAATCGCGGTGAAGCAGTTCATCCACCTGATCCATGTCCTCTTCGAAATTGGTCATGATCACCGGTCCCTCTTCCATCGCATCACTCAAGGACTTGGAAATCTCAGACTTTCCACCACCTGAAACGGTACAGGGTTTATGACAAAAAGTGCCTTCCGCATTAGTGCCCACCAGACGCCAACGCTGACCCTCCGAAGGTTTTTGCATCTGCACCTTGTAACCGGAAGGCATCACGTAGGTGCAGTCAGGCGATAAGCGGATGGAATGGTCGCCCCATTGGATCGACTGGGCATGCAAATCGATGTAAACGTTTTCCGGCAAATAAATGATACTGGGGAATTTGATATCAATACCGTAACCCTCGGGCTGCAGATTCATGATTTCACCATAGTGCTTCATCACAAAATCAAAGGTGTGATCCACCTCGCGCCGATACGTGCTGAGATTAAAATCTTCACCCAAGTCGAAACGAGGAAATACCAGCGCTCCGCCGGCGTGCTCCTCTTCAGCCAGGCCATACAAATTCGCCGAAAAACTGATCTGGGTTTTCACCTCTTTTTTGCAATAACCGAAATAATTATCAGCAATCAGGGTGACGATCACTCCTTTGTGATCACGCGCGGTGATTTTGAAAGCGCCACCGTCGTTGTAAAGTTCGTCCTCGTTTTCCCAGCACATTTTCTGTGCCTTTTGCATATCAGTGGCCTCGCTGATGTGAGGCAATCCGACATCTTTCTTTTTCAGAGTGGTCAACTGCGGCGCGAGAATGACACAACCACTATGACCCGTCCAATGGCTCACTTCCAGGCGAGCATCATTTTCCGGCAAAAACGGATCCCCGGCGTTACCGAATATCGATTCCACAAAATCGAGATTAGCCATCAAATTACCCGGCGCAAAAAAGCGCGTCTCGAGGGATTTTTTACGGGTGAAGCCCGGCACCTCCGGGCATACCACTGGTCGCAACAGAATCGAAGCAAAGGCATGCACCGGCTCCTCCTCTTCAGAGGTGTAAGGCAAAACCATCAAATCTTTTGGCGGGTTCACCGCCGCTTTCAGCATGTGGGCGAAAGTGATGCGCGGCACGGAAAGTTTGTCGCCGGCGATTGGCAGCCCCCCCTCGGCAATATGGAACACCCCTTTAGTGGTGCGTCGATCCTTGGCGGGATTGTGCAGAACCCCTTGCCAAGTGCGGTAGCTGCTGACAATATCCGATTCGAATTTATCCGAATTTGCCGGTAAGGAAAGCAGCCGAGAAAGGCCGTGCCTTTCCAAAATCAGAGCGTCGGGCAACATCGATTCATCTTTGCCAAATACCGCTTCAGCGTCTTCGCCGAGGTAGTTTTGCAGCCAGTCATGGATGTGCTGATCTGCCGGACAACGGTAATCCTGTAGCAAACGCATTTTTTCCTGAAAATTCAGGATCATCGAACGCCCCATTTCAAGAAAAGGGTAATCCGCCTCTTCACCGACGATCGAGTATCCCCGGGACGCAAATTTCAGATTGATATAATCGCAAAGATTTTTCTCTACCGACTTGCCTGGTTTTCTTCCCGGTTTGAAACCAATGCTCTCCTCGCTTGTTTTATTTTTCAAAATTCTAAACGTTGTATGATGGTGCAGAAACTTAATCCCCCTCTGTATTTGCCTCGTGATTGATGAAGCAAGAGAAGTGCCAAATGGAACACTTCTATATAACTTAGCCTGCCTAGCTGATCAAGGGTGAAGCTCAAGCTTAACTTGCACAGTGCCAAACTCCATGTCAGGATAGAATTCACCAGAGCACAGACCGCTCCGCTGCTTTTGCCAGCAGAGCCTATTTGTTTTATCCTTATTCTTTATATAAGGCCAGGATGGCGGAACTGGTAGACGCGCTGGATTTAGGATCCAGTGGGCTTAGCCCGTGCAGGTTCGATCCCTGTTCCTGGTACTTCCTCTCCAAAAGGGGGGCAGGCAACAATAATCAAAAACCGCCTGCTGCGACGATTTTTCGCGCTAAAGTTCAAGCTGTGATTGTTTTCCAATCCAGATCAAACTTAGCGAGATATTTCCTTACCCTATCGCTATCATTGGTCGCTTTACGCCGTGAACGGGAAGCGGCGAACAGGTAACGCCCGGCAGCTGATAGGTTTTTCGACTTTCTACAAACGGCTATCACTTCAGCGAGTTGCACTTGATCAAAGTGATCGATCTCTGCCACCTTGTCCTCACCCAACACCTGCTCAAGCAAGTTCACATCAAAGCTCTGTTCGCCCGATTTCTCCCTCCGCCATAGGTTTTTGAGCCGCTCGATTTCCTGTTCAACCAACTCGCGCCCGATGCGATGATTACCCGCCAAGGTGGACATCCGGGTAATGGCCGCATTGAGGTCACGAAAATTTCCCGACCAGCTGCTCTCCGGATGATGAGCAAATTTGAGAAAACTCTCGTAACCCTCTTTATTAAATGAAATATGCCGCCCGCTCAGCTTGGATTGCATTTCAAGTTCATACGCAATGTTAGGCGCTATGTCCTCTTGCCGATTGCTCAATCCCGGCAACTCAAATAACCAGAGGTTCAGGCGTGCAAACAGATCAGCGCGAAAGTTCCCCTCAGCTACTTGATCAATGAGGTCACGGTTGGTTCCGGATATGAGTTGGAAATCGCTCTCAACTTCCCTATCCGCTCCCAATGGCAAAAAACGTTTTTCTTCAATAGCCCGCAACAACATACTTTGCTCATCGCCGCCGAGCTCGCCTATTTCATCGAGAAATAACAAACCCCCGTGGGCAGATTTCAACAAGCCTGCACGCGCCGAGGCGGCACCGGTAAAAGCTCCGCGTTGATGACCAAACAAAGCGGACATGGCGGTATCTCCCCGCAGAGTGCTGCAGTTCAATTCAACAAAGGGTCCCTCGATTTGATTGCGTTGTTTTTTTAGATCATAAATGCGGCGAGCCAAACGAGACTTACCAGCACCCGTTGGGCCAGTAAGCAAAATAGGTGCCGTCGAACGAATCGATACCTGCTCTATCTGCTCGATCATTTGATTAAAATCAGGATTACGGGTTTCGATGCCTGACTTCAAAAAACTAGCCGCTTCCGACGCTTCCTTATCAAAGCGGGTAGCCAAACGGTCATAACGGCTCAGATCCAAATCGATGATGGAAAACTCCCCGGGATCCACCCCTTCACGTTGTTTGCGGCGAGGTGGGGAGAGCTGCAACAAACGTCCAGGGAAATGACGGCTCTCGGTTAACAGAAAAAGACAAATTTGGGCTACATGAGTGCCGGTGGTGATATTAATAAGGTAGTCCTCCTTATCCACGTCAAAGGGGTAATCACGGGCAAATTGAAAAAGCGATTCAAAAACTTGCTCAAAATTCCACGGATCAGCGGGTTCCAGATAGTGGCAATTGACTTGCGTTTCGGGAGAAACCTTCGCCAAATCATCCACTACTACAGTGGTCAATTTGGTAAACTGCTGACGACTGAACAGCTCTATGCGATCCACCAAAAGGTCGGGGAATTGACCCAGCGCGACGTTGGGCCGCCACTTTCGCCAACGCCCTTCATGAGTCGGGGTGTCAAGAGTGCTGCCAAGGAAGCTGAGCACGACTGTCCGTTTTTTAATGATTTAATATTCTAAATTAATAGAAAAATAAATCAATAAATTAGATTTTTAATAAACCCTGAAATGAGACGTAAAAAATATTTAATATATAATTACCTTATAGCAAATGACTTATGAGGATAATTAAAATCAAGTAAACGCACTTGGCACGCGCTCTGCGATAGGAGAAAGAACATAAAAAATAAAATCATGAAAACCTTGCAGAAAAAATGTGAAATCGATCTTGATGGTTCAACTGGTGAAGGTGGAGGTCAAATTCTCCGCTCGGCGTTGAGCTTGTCAGCAATCACTGGCCGACCCTTTACCCTTAACCGGATCCGAGCTGGGCGTAAACGTCCCGGATTGATGCGGCAACATCTGACCTGCGTGCAGGCCGTCGCGGAAATTTGTGGCGCAAAAACATCTGCCCTGCAATTGGGCGGAACAGAATTGATGTTCGAACCAGGGCGCATCCAAGCTAGCCATGGACATTTTAAAATTGGCACCGCAGGAAGCACCACGCTTTTGCTGCAAACGATCTTGCCCGTACTGATGCACGCTCCAAAAGCCTCACAAGTTCAATTGTCAGGCGGAACCCATGCGATCAAAGCTCCGTGTTTTGAATACATCGATGAAGTTTTTTTGCCACGGCTAGCGCAGATGAATGCACGGGTGCAAGCAGGACTCGATCGAGTCGGGTTTTTTCCTGCTGGCGGAGGCCGACTTAGCTTGTCCGTCGAACCGTCTGCTTTGCAAGCTGGCGAATGGCACGATTGCCCTGATAAATCAGCGCTATCTGCTGAAGCGCTGACCACTGCTGAGATTCCGAAATCTGTCGCTGAGAAAGAACTGCAAAAAACATGCAAAGCTTTCGCTCTCACTCAAAAAGATGTCTGGGTTCGCGAAATCACAACGGCTGCTTGCCCCGGCAACGCCTTGCTGATTCGCAGCGAAGGAAGCTTGGCTTGTGCCTACGGCGGACGAGGCAAACGCGCCGAGCAAGTTGCCAAGGACGCGATTTGGGACATGCAACGTTACCTGAACTCTCCGGCTCCCATTGATGAACATCTTGCCGATCAGCTCTTGCTTCCTCTGGCCTTGGCAGGTGGCGGTGGTTTCACCGCACTGGCGCTGACCCCTCATTTTCACAGCAATGTGGAAGTCATCGAAGCTTTCCTTGAAATCAAAATCAAAACTGAAAAACTGGATCGCCACGCCTGGAAAGTGACCATCCTCAGCTAACTTTTAACATAGAAATATACCATGAAAATAACAGAACTACACCAACTCGGAATCCCTAAAGGGGATGCCATCCTGAGAGCCATCGACTTGTTGCGCTCACCTAAAAACCACTCGGCGCGATTTGCCGAAGTGGCACAAAATCCTGAAACCTTTGTCCATGACAAGGTTTTTGGACCGCTGGCCGCAGCCATCATCGATGCCTCGGGCGAGGCCTATATTCCACGCGACGAACCTGCTCCATGGAAACAGTGGGGAAAGGACCTCGATGAAAACGCGGTTCAACAAATGCGTAACGCCTGCGACCTGCCGGTAGCGGTGGCTGGAGCATTGATGCCTGACGCGCATCTTGGTTATGGCCTGCCTATTGGTGGCGTGCTTGCTACGGAAAACTGTGTCATCCCCTATGCGGTCGGAGTGGATATCGCTTGCCGTATGAAAATGACGGTGCTCGACCTGCCCTTGAACTGGTTGGATGAAAATCGTGATAAATTGAAAAGCCAACTGTCCCGCGATACCAAATTCGGGATTGGAGCGAAGTTCTCAGAGCCTCATCAACATGAGGTGATGGACGCTGACTGGTCAGTGTCGCCGATCACGCAGCGGTTCAAAGACAAAGCCTGGAGCCAACTTGGGTCGAGCGGTAGTGGAAATCACTTTGTTGAATTCGGAGTATTGAAAATTGCTCAAGCTCAACCTGAATTTGACATCGAAGCAGGTGAATACCTCGCTTTGCTTTCTCATAGCGGTAGCCGTGGAACCGGTGCCAATGTCGCCGCGCATTACAGCAAGGTCGCACAGGCGCAACATGCCGATCTGCCGCGTGAATTGATGCACTTGTCGTGGCTCGATCTCGACTCGCAGGCCGGTGCCGAATATTGGGCGGCGATGAATTTGATGGGCGAATACGCTGCCGCCAACCATTGCTGTATCCACCGCTCACTTGCTAAAAGTCTCGGTGCAGAAGTGCTGCTTGATATCGAAAACCATCACAACTTCGCCTGGAAGGAAACTCATTTTGGCAAAGAGGTGATTGTTCACCGCAAAGGGGCGACCCCGGCCGGCGAAGGGGTTTTGGGCATCATTCCCGGATCCATGGCCACCCCGGCTTATGTGGTGCGAGGCAAGGGCAATGCGATTTCACTGAACTCCGCCGCGCACGGCGCAGGTCGGGTCATGAGCCGAACCAAAGCCAAAAAGGTTTTTGACTGGCCTACTGAAAAGAAGCGTATCGAAGATGCGGGGGTTACCCTGTTGTCTGCCGGGCTCGACGAAGTGCCGGGGGTTTACAAGGACATCCACACCGTGATGGCCGCGCAACAGGATCTGGTTGAACCATTGGCTCAATTCGATCCCAAAATCGTAAAAATGGCCAAAGCCGGAGAGCGTCCCGAGGATTGAAAACAAAGCCGGTGCAGTTGACGAAAATCAACTGCACCGTTTTTCCGTATCAGTGATCCCAACCATCTGACTTGCCGGCTTCTAGTCCAGCGCCTCAGCCAGCGCGGTGCCGATGCCGGTTCCTCCGTATCCGTTGCCGCAGTAAAACAGTCTTAATTTTGAGCCTTCGCGAATCACGTTCGGATACTCCACCATTTTATTCTCCCAGACGGCTTTCCCCGGAGGCATCGACAGATTCTCTCCCGGTTTCCCGCGATACCAGTTCAGGCCGTCGGCACTGGATGCTTCGCAAATGGAATAGGCTCCAAATTTGCTTCCAATGCCGGCATAAATCGCCCTCCATCCTGTCGGGGTTTTCCAAACGTTGAGTGCGATGGTCGCGGCATTTTCGTAGCCGGCACCTTTTCTCGGCTGCAGAACAATTCGCTTATCACTCCAGGTGACACCATCTTTGGAATGAGCAATCACTGATTGCTTGGACTGATCCACCATCAGATCCCGGCTGGGTGTTCCCGTTGCCAAAGTGTAATGCATCCGATACAGGGTGGATCCATCCGCTTGCTTGAGCTCAATGATCCGACCGCCTCCTGCGATGCCTTTGTTACCGTGCCAATCACTGAACCCGTCTCCCCGAAGGACAGGCTCGTCAGACAGTCGTTTCCAGTTTCGTAAATCATCGCTCACAGCCAATCCAATTCCCGTGAATGACTGCAAGCCTTCTCCTCCCTTTTTGCGTCCGGTATAATAAAGATGCCATCGATCGCCTATGCGATGTACACAGGGAAGCACGCACCACAGTTCATCAAAAGCTCCCGCCGGGCCATTATCCAACACTGGGCCAAGTCGTTTCCATTTGCTCACATCATCCTTCGAGCAAGTCGCCAGACAAATCCGCTGTTGCCCCTTTTTATCGGCTCCGGAGTAAAACAGCCAATATTCATTACCCTGGACAACAACGAAGGGATTCATACAACGTTTTTCATCAAAATCACCACCGCCCGGAGGTAGAACCGGATTGCGTGGATCCCGCTTCCAATCATGAATCCGAAAAGGTTCGTATTCCGTTTTGGACTGATCCTGCGCGTGAAGCATCAAATTACCCGCCGAAGGAAAACAGACGGAAAAAATACCGTAAAGAAATTGGCGGCGCTCGCATGAAAACATAGAACAAAACATAGAGCGGAAAGAATTTTCGGCAATTGGAGAAAGCGGCCCATTCAAGAACCTGAGATCAACTGACTACTAGGAATTTGCTTTTTCACCTCCCCTGCCTTTTTGTTAGCGAGCCGAATTTGAGGAGGTTAAGCCTGCTGATCCATGGTGAACCATCGCTTAAAAAAAATCACCGCCGCTTTGATCATGATGATCTTTGCAGGTTGTGGTGCGCAACCGGATACCTCCGAAACGAGCTGGCCGTCCCGACCGGTAAAAGTGATTGTTCCTTTTGGTGAGGGCGGCGGAAGTGACATTTTTGCCCGTCAGCTGATTCGGGCGATCGAAAGCGAAGGGCTGTTAAAACAGCCGATGGTGGTCATCAATGTCGGTGGCGCGGGCGGAACGATTGGCAGTCGCCGGGTGCGGGACGCGCGCGCCGATGGTTATACGATGCTGATGTTGCACGAGGGAATTTTCACCGCACACTTTGCCGGTCGCACGCCCTACAGTGCTGATGCTTTTGAAGCAATAGCCGGTACCGGGCGGATGGGAATGGTCGTTGCGGTGGAAAAAAATTCTCCACTAAAAAATCTCGACGATCTGATGAACGCATCCGCCGCGAAACCAGAGAGCTTGCTTTTTGCCGCCAACATCGGAGCGCCTAGTCATTTCGGCGGATTGATGCTGGAAAAAACCACGCCCGGTTCGGTTTTTCGTTTTGTCCAATACGGCGGCGGAGCGGATCGTTTCACCGCGATCTCGGGAGGACACGCAGACGTGAGTGTTTTTTCAGTGGAGGAATACCTCCGCTATCGTGAAAGTGGCTTACGGGCGCTGGCGGTATTTTCATCAGCACGGCTTGCTGGAATACCGAATATCCCGACGGCGAATGAGCAGGGCTTTGATGTGTTGAATTCCGCAATGCACTTTTGGTGGATGCCCAAAGGAACCCCATCAGCCATCTGCGAGACGATGGCTGATGTCATTGAAAAAGCGATGCTTAGTTCGCAAATGCAAAAGGTCATGGCTGAAAGCTGGACCAAACCAGTGATGCTGCGCGGACAGCCATTGCAGGATGAGTTGAAGCTACGCACAAAAAGTATTGGCAGTGTTTCGCTGCGAAAAATCACCGTGCTACCCGATTTTCCATTCTGGATGGGGTGCATCATTGCTGTTCTCGCGGCGATTGTTTTACTCAAAAAAATGCGTTGCTCAAAAGCCGGGCTGCGCTCCCCTGCCGTGTTTAACCGCCTGTCACTGACCTCTTATTTCCTGTTGGTCGCTTACGTTTTGGTTCTGGCGATGAACTGGACGAGCTATGCAATGGCAACGGCGGTTTTTATTTTTATCAGCGGGAGTCTAATCGCTCCACGCTGGAAATCAGTGATGCTGCCACTCGCCGCGATGGCTCTGGTCACAGGTTTTGGTTTGTTTTATTTATTCACAAAAATCCTCGTGGTGGACTTGCCCGGGTGAAAATATTGTTATGCTTGTCCATACTATAGAATATTTGTTTTCCCCTTGGACGCTGTTTCTTATTGTGTTAGGAACATGGCTGGGAATTGTGGTCGGCGCTATCCCGGGACTGACCGGGGCGATGTTGATTGCGCTGAGCCTGCCGCTGACTTTTGCAATGGCGGGGATGGACGCCATGGTGCTGCTGATCGCGATGTATGTCGGCTCGGTAAGTGGCGGGTTGATCACGGCGACCTTGTTGCGAATGCCGGGCACCCCGGCTTCTATCATGACGACGCTGGACGGATATCCCATGGCGGCAGGAGGTAAACCTGGCCGGGCATTGGGTCTGGGCATTGCGGCGTCCGGTGTGGGCGGGGTTATTTCCTGGTGTTTTTTAATCTCGGTAGCGGTTCCTTTGTCAGCGGTTGCACACCGGCTTGGGCCGTATGATTTTTTTGCTCTGATCATGATGGCAATGGCGTTGATCGCTCTGGTAAGTGATTCGATGGTGATGGGATTGCTCTCCGGTTTTTGCGGGATGCTGTGTGCGATGCCTGGTGCCTCACCTGCGACCGGTGAAATCCGGATGACGCTCGGGTTTGCACAAATGAACGACGGCTTCAAACTGCTGCCGGTCATGATCGGACTCTACGCGATGGGTGAAGTGATCATCATGTTGAAAAAGGGGAAAGAAAAGACCGCAGAGGTGGACATGGACCGAAAGGGGATGATGATGTCGATCTCTGATTGGAAACGACACGGGGTGAACCTGTTGCGCTCCTCTTTGCTTGGCACCTGGATTGGTGCGCTGCCGGGGATCGGCGCCAATGTCGGATCGGTGACCGCTTATACCGTGGCTAAAAAATATTCCCAACGCCCGCAGGATTTCGGCAAGGGAAGCGAAGAAGGGATCATTGCATCCGAAGCGGCAAACAACGCAACCGTGGGCGGTGCTCTGATTCCTTTGTTGGCCATGGGCGTGCCCGGCAGTGTGATCGATGCCATTCTGCTGGGGGCGATGGTGATTCACGGCCTGCAACCGGGCCCCCTCTTAATGACACAAAACCCACAGGCTGTCTGGTCGTTAGCCGGCGCCCTGCTGCTGTCCAATTTGTTGATGACAGGCCTGATGATGATGAGCGTTGGTTGGCTGTCGAAACTGGCGAAAGTGCCGCGGCATTTCCTGATCCCGGCGATTATGGTTTTTTGTGTGATCGGATCTTACGGGCTGGCCAATCGCATGTTTGACGTTTGGGTGATGCTGACCTTCGCATTGATCGGGCTGGCTATGCGGCGGATAAAATTCCCTCTCGCACCATTCATCATGGGCTTTGTCTTGTGGCCAATTGCGGAGGAGAACTTGGGAGCGGGCCTGATGACTTACGGCGGAAGTTTATGGCCGCTGTTTACTCATCCCGCTTCCTGCGCGATGATGGTTCTTTCTTTTCTCATGGTGCTGATTCCAGTTTGGAAAAAATTAAAACTCCGGAAGATTTCATGAAAAACCGACGACCAAACATTTTGTGGTACTGCACCGATCAGCAGCGTTTTGATACCATCGCAGCCCTCGGCAATAAGTATGTCCAAACCGCGACTCTCGATGCACTGGTCGAAGCAGGGGTGAGTTTTACCCATACCTATTGCCAAAGCCCTATTTGCACTCCGAGCCGCTCCAGCTTCATGACGGGACTCTATCCCACCCGGGTTCACAATACGCGCAACGGCAACGACACCCTCGACAATCATCCACCGCTGATTTCGCGCCTGATCGCCGATGCCGGGTACGATTGCGGAATGGTCGGGAAATTTCATTTGCTCAGTTCAGGTAATCGAACGGAGCCACGCCTTGATGATGGTTTTTCGTTTTGGAAATTCAGTCATGCTCCACGAGATGATTGGCAGCAAGGGCATGACTACGCCGATTGGGTGCGCGAACAAGGCGGTGATTTAGACAAAATGCGAAAGAGCGAAGATCAGGTGTCTCCCCACTTGCATCAGACCCACTGGGCGACGAATCGAGCGATCGAGTTTATTGATCAACAACGCGATCCTGAGCAGCCGTGGATGGTGAACATCAACGTCTATGATCCTCACCCTCCCTTTGTTCCTCCGAAAGAATACGCACAACGGTTCAATCCCGACGACATGCCGGGACCGTATTTTCGTGACAGCGATCTCGCCCAACAAGCCAAGTTGGAGCATTGTGATTTTCAGGGGGAAGTGCAAACTCCCGATGGTCACCAAGCAAAAAAATGCCAGGCGCTCTATTACGCGATGATCGCGCAGATCGACGATCAGTTTGCCCGACTGCTCGCGCATCTCGATGAGACCGGGCAGCGTGCTGAGACCGTAATCATTTTCACTTCCGACCACGGCGAGACGCTGGGTGATCATGGTTTGATGCAAAAAGGCTGCCGCTTTTACGAGGGGCTGGTGCGAGTCCCCTTGATCATTTCATGGCCAGGGCATTTTCAGCAAAACCTGCGTGCTGACGG
>JASFYY010000126.1:0-42035 GCA_045046875.1 Verrucomicrobiota bacterium
TTCTGCTGGTTTCATCCTCCAATTACTTCGGCGACACAGTGAACCTAAATCTTTGTCCTGTCTCTCAAAAGGTAAATATTTAGGTTCCAGCAAAACATTGGAAGGGTGTAAGGCAGAATAGTTAAGCTACTGACAGCTATGCGTTTCGCCCTTTGCAGGGCTGGGAGAATTGGATTTTTTTACCCAGTGCTTCGCACCGGGCTGTCTCATTAAGCACCGTTGGTGCAAACGAGATGAAAGCAAACTGTCGTCCTGAAAGGACAAAATGTGATAGCCCAGTGCGAAGCGCTGGGGTTAAATCGTTTTTATTGCCAGCCCTGAACGGGCGGAATGATGTTGAGGTGTGATGAGGTAGCTTTCAATAAGCAATGGTTAACTTTTTTGTCCTGCACCCACATCGGAAACGCTGCTTTGCTTCGCGTTGACAAGCTGGATACTTGCCTTCAGTCTTGTGGTATAAATGAGATACCCCTTGCTATGGATCGCGCTCAACTGCCTTGTGGCGGCATTTTTTATTGTTGCCCCTGCTCAAATGGTGGCAGCTGATCCGGCGCAGGACTTGGATTTGGCGCCGGTTAAAAAGTGGCTGACGCGCATGGCGGGCATGAAGTCGATAGAGGCGACCTTTGTGCAGCAAAAATATTTACGCACCCTGCGCCGTCCTTTGAGCACCAAGGGGCATATTTGGATTCAGTATCCCGATGACTTCCGCTGGGAACTGGGAGAGCCTGCTGCTACGGTGGCGATTCGGAATCAGGATGTTTTGACCCTGCTTGAGCCGAAAAAAAAGCGCGCGAAGCGCTATTCTTTGGTTTCAAAAAAGGGCAAAAGCAGTGCAGCGGTTTCGGCGGCGATGGATTCTGCTTCGAAGACTTTCCCCCGTAGCATGGAGGAGTTGGAAAAGCATTTTGAGATACTGGGGCTGCGGCGGGACGGGGAGGTTTATGAATTTACCCTCAAGCCCAAAGATAAAAGTTTGACGGTCGCGATGCGCAAGGTGTTGTTTTTCATTGATGCGGAGAAATTTCATCTGCGTGCCTTTGAGATTCAGCTGCGCGATAAATCCAGGGTGCGCACCACTTTCACCTGGATAAAATTTAATCCAAAGATTCCAGTAAACTTATTGAAGCCAGATCTTTCAGGCTACAAGTTGAAAGAGTAAATAAAGATGAATAGCCAACATAATAAAATCGAGCAGACGATCAGCGAGCATTTGCGGGTGGTCGAGGCTTTGAACGAGAGTTGTGGAGATGTTTTGCAAGTTTTGGTTCAGCGAACCGAGGCGGCTTTGCGTGCGGGGGGAAAAATTTGTTTTTTTGGCAATGGGGGCAGCGCGGCCGATGCGCAGCATCTGGCAACGGAGTTTGTGGTGAGGTACTCACGAGCGCGCGCGGCTTTGGCCTCGATCGCATTCACTACGGATACCTCAGCGCTGACCGCAGGCGGCAACGACTTCGGGTTTGAGTCGATTTTTGCTCGTCAGGTCGAGGCTTTGTGCGGACCGGATGATGTGGTGGTGGGGATCTCGACTTCCGGCAGCAGTGCCAATGTGAACGCAGGTTTGGCGGCAGCGGGGAAAATCGGGGCGTTGACGGTTTTGTTCACCGGGCAGCCTGGCGGTGAAGCGGCACGAGCAGCGGATCAAGTGGATTTGGTCTTGGCCGCGCCGTCCGCCGTGACGGCCCGAATCCAAGAGTGTCATTTGTTGGCGGGGCATATTCTTTGTGATTTAGTGGAAGAGGCTTTTGCCGAGCAGGCTTAAAAATGAACCATCACAGAAAAAATCATCGAAAACGCAGGAATTTGACTGGCGTTTCCACTGGCATTCTGGAAGAGTCCAAACCGATGTCTTCAGAACTAAAAATATTCAGCGGAACCGCTCACCCAACCTTGGTTGATGAAATTGCGAAATATCTTGGAGTGCCGCGCGGCAACGCGACGGTGAAGACTTTTCCCGATGGTGAGACTTTTGTCAAAATTAACGAGAATATCCGCGGACGGGATATTTTCTTTGTCCAGCCAACCTGCCCGCCGACCAACCAGAACCTGATGGAGCTGTTGATCATGGTGGACGCGGCGCGACGGGCGAGTGCTGACCGGATCACGGCGGTGCTGCCATTTTTCGGCTACGCACGTCAGGATCGTAAAGATCAGCCGAGGGTGCCGATCACTTCGAAGCTGGTGGCGAACTTATTGGTGGCTGCGGGCGTGGATCGTGTGTTGACGATGGATTTGCATGCGGGTCAGATTCAGGGATTTTTCGATATCCCGGTGGATCACCTCTATGCGGCTCCGGTTTTGATCAATCACTTGAAGAGCAAAAATTTAAAAGATAACCTGGTGGTGGTATCCCCGGATATCGGCGGGGTGAAAATGGCGCGAGCCTATTCGGAAGCCTTGGGCGCCAAGCTGGCGATTGTCGCCAAACACCGGGTGAGCGCCACCGAGGTCGAGGCGATGAACGTGATCGGCGACGTGGACGGTTGCAATGTTTTGCTGGTGGATGACATCACCGAAACGGCGGGAACGCTGACCGCAGCGGCTAAAATTTTGAAAGAAAAGGGTGCAAAATCGATTTTTGCCGGAGTTTCTCACGCCGTATTGGGGGAAATGGGCAACAAACGGCTCAATGAATCTTCGATCGAAGAATTGCTTTGTACCAACTCCACGCCTTATGCGGTGGGGAAAAAGGTGACGGCATTGAGTGTGGCGAGCTTGATGGGTGAGGGCATTCGTCGGATTCACCACGATGAGTCGGTCACATCTCTTTTTGACATTGGCTAGGGTCGCGCTTATTATTCGCGCCCTTCGTATGGACTAGGCTCAAAAAGCTGGAAAATCCTTGGTTGAGCGGAAATCGCGCCAAGGAAAAGTCGAAAAATCCGGCACTGCCGGGATGAAGGAACAGATATTAATTATTTAACAGAGATCAGTCATGGCTTCCCACGAAACATTACAAGCGACAAAACGCGAACAGGCAGGCACCGGAGTGGCAAAAAAGCTGCGTCGTGATGGAATCATTCCAGCGATCATTTACGGTGCGGATCAGGATAACTACGCTATCCAGTTGAAATCCAACGATTTTGGGGATCTGCTCAGACGCAGCACCAGTGATAACTTTTTGGTCAACTTGGAAATCGAGGGAGCCAAGGAAAAAACCAAACTGGCGATGGTGCAGGAAGTGCAGATCAAGCCTTTGACCGGAGCCATCATTCACGTGGACTTTCATGCAGTGAAAGAAGACCAGACGCTCACCGCACAGGTGCCGATTGAGCTGTCAGGCGAGCCTGAAGGGGTGAAAACCGGTGGTATTCTTGAGCATCAGTTGCGCAGCATCGAAGTTCATTGTCGCCCGGCTGATTTGCCAGAAAAAATTGAAGCGGACATTTCCCATCTCGAACTTGACGATGCTTTGCACGTCAGTGATTTGGCTTTCCCTGAAGGAGTCGAGATCCTTATGGACGGCGGTGTGGTGGTGGCCATGGTGGCTGCATCGAGAGCTGCTGTCTCTGGCGGAGTAGAAGGCGAAGAAGGGGCAGAGGGCGAAGCGGCTGCAGAAGGTGAAGAAGCTGCTTCCTAGAAAACGGCTTTCCCTTATAGGGCCAAGCATTTAGAATGAGACGCGCAGCCGATTTTGGCGCGCGTCTTTTTTTATCAGTATGAATGTCAGCAAAACAGCAAATGGCGAAAAGATTCGTTTGGTGATCGGCTTGGGCAATCCTGGTAAAGAGTATCAAAACACCCGTCACAATGTCGGCTTTGATATTGTTGATTATATGGTGGATCGAGGTGGTGGGCGCTGGTCGATGGAGAAAAAATGGGAGGCCGAGGTGGCCCGGCTGGGGGATGTGTTTCTGATGAAACCCCAGACTTTCATGAATTTGAGCGGGCGGGCGGTTTCTGCGCTGTGCCGTTTTCATAAAATAGAATCGAGTGAGATTCTGGTGGTTTATGATGATTTGGATCTCGGTCCGGGCCGTTTGCGTTTACGCGCGACAGGTTCGGCAGCCGGGCACAATGGCATCAAATCGATTATTCAGAGCATCGGCACACAGAATTTTGCCCGCTTGAAATTTGGTATCGGAAGAGGGGAGGATTCCCCTGCCAATGGGGGAAAAGGAGGGATTGCAGGGGCATTATCCGGCTATGTGCTGGGGAAATTCAGTGGCGAGGAACGAGAAGAATTGGAAAAAAGGGTGGCGCGAGCGGCAGATGCGGTCAATTGTGCGCTTTCTCGCGGCTTGACGGCTGCTATGAATGCCTATAATGAGCAGGCGGAGAAAAAGAACAACAAAGCCAAGGTTGCAGCTGTTAAAAAGGTGGAACCGGAGGCAGAGACTTTAGCAAAACAAACAGGAACATCGGAAATATGAAGAGAAATTACGAAGGGATTATTGTCCTTAACACACAGGGTAAGGAAGACGGAGTCGATGACATGGTCAGCGGCATTAGCAAAAAAATGGAAGAAGAAGGCGCAACGCTGGCGCAGATCGACCGTTTGGGGAAAAAGGAATTTGCCTACAACGCACGCCATCTGGCTCACGGCTTTTACGTGAACATTCAGTTTGATGCTACGCCTGAAGCTTTGCCAAAAATCCGCGAATTTCTGAAAAGGGACGAAAACGTTCATTTGCAGTACTTCCAGAAAAGATAGTTAGTTAAGTTAGTAAAATAATTTTTCTGAAAAGAAAGATCGCAATTCGATATAAGAGTCCCTAGCATTTTGCATTATGGCAAATCTGAATAAAGTTATGTTGATTGGGAATCTCACTCGGGATCCCGAAGTTCGATATACGCCCAAGGGTACGGCAGTGACGGATCTTGGTTTGGCGATCAATCGTAATTACAGTACTGATGATGGTGAAAAAAGGGAAGAAACCACCTTTGTTGACATCACTTTTTGGGGGCGGCAGGCTGAGACTCTCGGGCAGTATATGAAAAAAGGGCGTCCGCTTTATGTGGAAGGCCGTCTGCAGCTCGATAGTTGGGATGACAAGACCACTGGTCAGAAGCGCAGTAAATTGAAAGTGGTGGGAGATAACTTTCAGTTCCTCGGTGGTCGTGATGATAATGGCGGCGGCGGTGGCGGATTTCAAGGAGGTGGGCAACAGCAATCGGAAGGCGGATCTTATCAAGGAGGTCAGGGCGCAGCACCGGCGGCACAACCATCCGGCGGCAATCAGGATCAGGGTAATTACCAGGGAGGCAACGCCAATGAAGGCGGCGGCGGATACCAAGCTCCACCCAGTGGCGGTGGTGGCGCAGCACCGGCAGCTGAAATGGAAGAAGATGATATCCCGTTTTAAAGTTGATCGATGCAGCGCTTGAACGAGCGCCTGACTTCGTGAAAGAAGATAACAAAGGACGCTTGTAAAAGCGTCCTTTTTTGTTTTTGAGGTTTATGGTGATGCGCGGTGTTTTCTTCAGACTCAGATTGTGAGGCAAAATAATAGTGGTTGGAAATCAGTTTTCGATAGTGGGTCAGTGGTGGAAATATTTGCTAAGCACTGATTCACACTGATGGGCACTGAGGTGAAGAAAGGGGTGGTGGAGGGAAGGGGGGATTTGAAAGGGTAGTTGGGTATTGATCAAATCCAGTCGAGTTGATCTTCTCGTATGCGGTAAAAGATGCCCAGCATTCTGCAATTGGCCATTAAAATTGGTCCAGCGAGGCAAAATCTTTTGTTAACAAAGGATCTTTGCGTAAGCCGTTCAGTAGATTGTGGACGCTCTGTTTTTCGGGCATTTCGAAGCGGCGAAAGGGTTCCGCCATGCGGGTGCTGCAGATGCCGACTATCTCCAGTGCACACTTGATGCCTTTGATCCCTGCCGAAGCGTGTTGACCGATGGAGTAAAGCTGTTGCAGGTGGATCATGGTTTTTTGCATCTGTTGAACGCTGTCGAGATCGCCGCTCGCGGCAGCTTGGTAGGCGGCGGAGAAAAACCGGGGAAAAAGATTGGCTCCTCCGGTGACGCCGCCGTCGCCACCGCTGAGAACGGAGTCCATCATAAGTAATTCAGACCCCATCAATACGCTCCACTTGCCTGCCTGGTGGGCGATGTTTTCAATATGATGAAAGTAGCTCATATCACCAGAACTGTCTTTCAAGCCGACAATGCCTTGGTTGTCGAGCAACTGTTCAACCACACGGGATCCGATCTGCACTTTGGTCAGCGGCGGCATGTTGTAGAGCATGCAGGGTAGCGGTAGTTCGGCGATCAGGTCGTTGAGATATTCCAACAGCTCGGGCTGGCCGGGGGGGAGGTAGTAGGGCGGCGCAACCACGACGGCATCCGCTCCGCATTTGGCGGCGTGATGGGCGAGCTCCACCGACTCAATGAATGAAGTATCGGTGATGCCCACCAAAATAGGAAGCCGTCCTTCGGTGAACTTACAGCTGTGTTCGATCATTTTTCGGCGCAATGGATGACTCAGGCTGGGAGCTTCTCCGGTGGTGCCGAGAATGAACAAGCCGTGCACTTCCCCATCGCAGAGATGATCGATCAGTTTTTTTAATCCGGGCTCGTCGAGCTCGTCTGATCCTGACAAAGGGGTGACCAGGGGAGGGATGATGCCATGGTAAGGGCGCTGCGGTGATGGCTTCATGGTCGGGCAGGGGCTTTGTTTTGAGTGAAGCGTGAAACGAGCAAACCCACCAAGAAAATACTCAGGGTGCCGATGACGATGGCCATGTTGGCATGAAAGGGGCTTTGCAGATTTTTTGGCAAGGCGGATTCAGGCGAGAGTGCAACCCAGATCAGAATCAATACTCCGGTGATCACCCCGGTGATGGCGGCGGCGTTGTTGGCTTTGCGGCTGATCAGTCCTAATAGAAACAAACCGAGCATGCCGCCGGCAAAGAGGCCGGAGAGCTTCCACCAGATGTCGAGCACGCTGGCGGCACCGATCATGAACAAGGCTACTGCTGTGCCGATGATGCCCCATAATACGGTGGCCATTCGCAACACCTTCATGCGTGTTTTTTCATCGGCATCGGGATTGATGTAAGGCTGGTAAAAATCACATAGGATGACGGTGGCGGAACTGTTGAGGCTGGTATCGACACTGCTCATGGCGGCGGCAAAAATGGCGGCGATGATCAAACCTCCAACACCAGCGGGTAGGGCGTGAGTCATGAAGTGGGGTAAGATTTTGTCGCCGATATCGGCAGCTCCCAGCTCACTGGCCGCCCGTCCACTTTGTGCGGCGACCTGGGCAGTGACTTCGGCGAGCATGTCCGGATGGGCGTGATAATAGGAAAACAGCAGTGAGCCGATGAGGAAAAAAACCAGCGATACCGGAACGTATAACAAAGCGCCGAACATCACGGAACGTTTGGCGGCGGATTCGCTGGGCGTGGTGTGGTAACGCTGGATGTAACTTTGGTCGATGCCAAAATTGTTGAGAT
Organism: Verrucomicrobiota bacterium; assembly: GCA_045046875.1. Taxonomy (GTDB): domain Bacteria; phylum Verrucomicrobiota; class Verrucomicrobiia; order Verrucomicrobiales; family DEV007; genus JAADHD01. The sequence goes on from JASFYY010000126.1 coordinate 7,410, forward strand.
TGATGAACAGGCCGTAGAGCATCACTACCCAGAAGGTCGAAGTGGTGAGATCGGGGGAAAAACTGCCGAGACTGAATTTGCCATTTTGGGCGGCAAATTGAATAGAGCCACTGGCGCCGTCGGGGTGGTCAAAGAGCAGCACGGCGAGCACCACCAGCGCGCCGATCATTAATACGATGCTTTGGGTGACGTCAGTCCAGATCACGGCTTCGATGCCGCCGAGCAGGGTGTAGAGAGTGACAAGGACTCCGGTGAGGAGGATGATACTCGATAGATCCCAGCCGGTCAGCGCCCGCAGGCCGATGGCGACTCCGAACATGATAGCTCCCATGCGGGCGATCTGGGTGAGCAGGTAACAGGTCGCGGCGTAGGTTCGTGCCCAGGGGCCGAAGCGGATTTCCATATTTTGATAAGCGGACATGGTGCCGCTACGGCGGTAGAAGGGGACAAAATATTTCACCGCGATCCATGCGGCGATGGGCAGGCTGAGACTGAACACAAAAGCATTCCAGTTGCCGCCGTAGGCTTTGCCGGGGACGCCGAGGAAGGTATTGCTGCTGAGGTAGGTGCCGAAGATGGAGAGGCCGACCGCCCAACCGGGTATGGAACCGCCAGCGATCATGAATTCCGAGGAAGTTCCGCTCTTGCGCACAAACCAACAGCCGAAAGCAACGACGGCGATGATGTACAGGCACAGAACGACCAAGTCGAGGATGGGGAGGGTGGTGTTCATTAGACTGTAGGGGTTCTTAAAATGTCCGCGTATCGGAAAGGTGTTTTTTCAGGGCCGTCGTTAAAATCAGAGCCCTATAGCCTACTGCCTAAATTGCTACGGCCTGTTTCACTCCCCATGCCAGTTGTCCATGCTCAAGATATCACTCGCTTTGATTTGACTGGGATCGATGACGACGTGTTTGATGCGTTGGCGTTTCCAGGTGTAGCTGATGTGAACCTGTCCATCTTTTGTTTGAATGATCGCCGGGTAGCTGAATTCGGCTTTTTCCTCTTGCTCGAGCACGGCGACTTTGCGCCACTCTTTGCCGTCCTTGGAAATGGCGAGATTGAGCAGGCCGCGGCGGCCCCAACCGGTTTTGCCCGAACCGAGGTGATTGTAAATCATCAGGAATCGCCCGTCTGCGAGATTGACCACATCGACGCCGGCGTTGGGATTAGGCAGGCCGGTTTTTTCCATCGGGCTCCAGGTCTTGCCCTGATCGTCTGACCGCGAGGTGGTGATGCCGGAGCGTTTGCTACGGCAGAGCACTTGCAGCTTGCCGTCCTGGTGTTGCAGGATGGTGGGCTGGATGGCGGTGAACTCATCTTTTTTATTGATCGGGCCGATGCGTTGCCAGGTTTTCCCTAGATCCTTGGTCAGTTCAAAATGAACCGTCCAGCCGTCGTATTCGGTGCTCGACCCACACAGCAGGGTTTTGCCATCAGCGAGCATGACCGGTTTGCAGCGCACCGGGCCGTCGATGCCTTCGGGCAGGCGGCGGCGTTCGCGCCAAGTGCGGCCGCGGTCGTAGCTGACCATCATTTCTCCCCACCACTTGCTTGGGGAGGGGCCAACTTTGAAAAACAACAAGGTTGGAGCGTCACCGGCAGGTTGGTAAAGCACAGGATTCCAACAGGGGTATTGTTTGCCCTGGTATTGGATTCCGTTAGCGACTTCTTTGGGGGCGCTCCAGTTGGCGCCGTCATGGTAGCTGACCCAGATGCCGACGTCCTGAGCGCCTTCTTTTTTTCCGCCGAACCAGGTTGCCACCAGGCCACGTGAAGTTTTGCAGATCGATGAAGCGTGGCATTGGGGGAATTTGGCTTTGGTGAAAACAAAATCCTCGCTGACAAAACCGGGAAATTTTGGTTTTGCTGCAGGTTTGGGATCACGGGCTTTTAATTTTTCGGCAGGGTAGTCGATGCAGTCATCGTGTTTGATGTGGTAGATGCGACCGTTTTCGGCACCGACTAAGAGGTCGGGTTTACCGTCCTTGTCGAAGTCGCAAATTGCCGGGCTCGAGGTGTGACCAGCGACGTTGCGCTTGGCTAGATTACCGATTTTTTTGAGAATGACTTTGCCGTTGGGGCTGTCCTTGCAGTTGCGGTACCAAGTGGCGTTTTCAGAATTGACCAGGATGTCCTTGCGTCCGTCGCCGTCCCAATCGACCACGGCGAGTTTGTAACGACCGGAACTGCCAGCGGATTTGAGATTGAGTCGGATGGGTTGTAGATCTTCGTCGAGGAAGATGTGCTGTGGTGATCCTTTCTGTTCAAAGAGGGAGAGAAACCCTTCTCGATCCAGTGCGACCATGTCCAGCGATTTGTCGTTGTTCCAGTCGATGGCGAGAGGTGTGGTGCGCCATTGAGTGGTGGCTGTTTTCTGACTTTTGTTCCACCAGAACCAGTCCGGGTTGTTTTGCGGTGCAAGCTTTAGCGTTTGGGGATTTATAGACTGACTTGTTGCGCTCGACTTTTCGAGAGTGAAGCGGTGTAAACGCCCCCAAATTCCATTAACAAAAAGATCGGGATTTTTATCAAAATCCCAGTCTGCCACTGAAAGGGTGGTATAGCCCCATTTAGCTTCGCAGGGACCTTGAATAGATCCGTTCGGACCTGCCATGATACGGAAAGGTTTGCCATCAACTTCGAGTAATCTGGGGGCAGCCCATTTTGGTAATCCCTTAACCGTCTCACCCAGATTTTCAAAAAATCCGATATATCCTGCGGTATTGCCGCAGAGAATGTCATCGTCGCCATCGCTGTCCCAGTCATAAACAAAGGGAGTGGCGAGGGCACCAAATTTCAGTGTATCGGCTTGTTGTTGGAAATAGACGGGTTGACTGAAGTTTGGCGGGCTGGTTTTGTTTCCTCGATTTTCAATCAACGCAACACGGCCGTCTTCATCGCCGACGATCAAATCCAGGTCACCGTCGCCATCCCAATCAAAAGCCGTTGGGGTGATCATTTGCAAATCCATCGTCAATCGTTTTCCGTCGGAACTTTCCATTTTTTGACCCGAAGCATAAATAGGTTTTTTTCGGTCCCCGATGTTTTCAAAATAGGTGAAACCGTCCAGAAACTCCCCGCAGATCAAATCCAGATCACCATCGCCATCCCAATCGGTGAAATTCGGCGAAGGCCAGCCATAGACATCAATATCTCCGTCGCCGGCGTTGATGCGTGTAGGCTCGTCCGCATACTTAGGTTCCATATTGGAGCCTTCGTTTTTCAGCCAGTAAACATACCCATGCAGTGGGCCGTTCCTCCACCGTCCCTGCGCATCATAAGCGTGATCCCAACCGTAATCTGACCAATCCCCCACGCCGATGACCAGATCCTGATCGCCGTCACCATCATAGTCGACGTAGCGCCACATGTTGCCGCGTGCACCGTTTTTGTGCACGTTGGTCTTTTGGTAGATTTTTTTAGGATTTTCGAAATCAAATTTTCCGCTTTTGGCATCGCGGGGAAATTCGTAGCCCGGCTTTAAAATGCGTGGTTTTCCATTCACATAACTGACCTGCATGTTGTGGCTTGCCGGTCCGAGGCGAATACCCGGTTTGAATACCGGCATTTTGACTTTAGGATCCTGACTGGGATTTTCGAAAAAATAAACGCCGTTGGTAGGCGAATCGGGACAAGCAACGAGGAGATCCATGTCGCCGTCCCCATCGTAATCCATTGGCATTGGCCAGGCCCACAGGCCGACTCCGAGATCGACTTTCAGGCCGGGGTTGTTGTATTTGAGCGGCTCGAGATCGGCGTGAAGTGTTGGCTGAGTCAATAAGCTTGATGCGACACAAGCCAGGAGAAAAAAGGGTTTTGTGAGTTTCATGGGATTATTTGTTGGGGATTAAATTATTGCCACCAGCGGTCGGTGGATTCGCGGTCTTTTTTGGCGAGGATTTGTTGCAGGCTGTTGCGGATGTGATTTTGCATTGCTTGGGAGGCGGCTACGCAGTCACGTTTTTTAATCGCTTGCAAAATGCTCTCGTGATCGGTTGCGGTGTGGTTCAGAACTTCGATTTCGAACTCGTGGCGATCGGCTTCAAAAATGCGGGTGAGGATGTGGGAGTCACCAACCACTTTCATCATGCGCCGGTTGCGTGAGGCTTCGATCACCATCATGTGAAAAGCCAGGTCGAGGCGATGGAATTCGCTGGCGGCTTTTTTCCCCGCACTTTTTTTCCCACTGCTTTTGACTTTGGCCACCCAGGTCTGCAAGGCGGCGAGATTTTTTTCAAGATCCTTGATCTGCCATTCGGCTGCCCTTTCAGCGGCCTTGCCAGCGGCGTAGGCTTCGAGGGCTTCACGCGTTTCATAGAGTTCGATCGCTTCATCGCGGCTGAGCGAGCGCACCACGGCGCCGAGTTGCGGGATCAACTCGACAAAGCCCTCGCTCGCCAGTTGCCCGACGGCTTCACGCACGGGCGTTGCGCTGATTCCGATTTCTTTGCCCAGGCTGCCATAAGAAAGCCGGGAGCCGGGCGGCAAGCTGGAATCCAGCAGTTTGCTGCGGATGTGGTCGTAAGCTTTTTGAGATCGGTTGGAGGGCATAATATATGGAAGTCTATAGAGTGATATATTTTAAAGAGGGAAGAGTCAAAGAAAAAATATTTTCAGTGGTGGGACAAGCAGATAACGATTGACGGATAGAGGGGGGATTGTGGATGATGGTGGGGATGTTCGGCAAGGTAGGGGACATCAAAAAACTTATGTCGTCTGGAGCTGCAAGTGATTCAATTTTTGAAGACCCGGAATCATTTTTAAAGATTGCCGCTGATTTTCATTTAGGTGACTTGATGACTGAAGCGCAGCATCCGGATACGATGGACTTGTCGTATTTGGCAAAAAATGATTTGCGGGCTGCGATTGAATTGCTCAAACAGGTGGATCTGGATGCATTGAAAGCGTTGAGGGATTTATCGGATTCACTGATTTCCCTGGCTGAAGAAATTCGATCCACACTAGCTGCAGGTCAGCGTATTTTTCTATGTGGTTGTGGTGCGACGGGGCGGCTTTCGTTGTCGTTGGAGATTTTTGCCCGCAGTGGACAACTGGGGGAATCTTTGGCAGATGATCAGATTATTGGTTTCATGGCAGGAGGGGATGCGGCCTTGATTCGTTCGATTGAGAGTTTTGAGGATTTTTCGCGATATGGCGCACGGCAACTAATGGACTTGGGTTTTAGCGAGGGTGACTTGTTGATCTCAACAACAGAGGGGGGTGAGACGCCTTTTGTCATAGGTGCCACACAAGCCGCAGCGGGCTTGAAAGGTGAAGCGGCCAGGGCTCCCTATTTTTTATATTGTAATCCTGATGGAATTCTTTGCAAAGTGGCTGAGCGCTCACGGCAAGTGATCGAGGCGCAGGAGGTGCGAAGCCTTTCGCTGCCGGTGGGGCCGATGGCTCTATCAGGCAGTACCCGGATGCAGGCGAGCACGGTGTTGATGGCGGCGGTAGGTTGGGCGATGCTGCATCGCAGCCATTCCGGGCGGATTCGTGGCGAAGTGGAAAAATTTATCGATCAGGTTAAAGGCGTGGATTTTTTTCATCTTGAGGGTTTCATAGCAGCTGAGTCTGAAGCTTATCAATCAGGGAAGCGTGTATTGTATCAACCAGCTTCTCATTACGGCATCACGGTAATGACGGATACTACAGAGAGGGCGCCTACTTTTAGTCTGCGGCCGTTTCAGAACAATAGAGATCCTGATGATTTGCCCTGCCTGTGTTATTTGCATTTGATGGATACCGCGACTGCGGGCGAGGCGTGGCATCAGTTGTTATTACGTGATCCACGTCCACTTGAATGGCAGGGGGTGAAGTCGTTGGCGGGGAAAGAGCGAATGATGGGTTTTGATTTTTCGGATCACTGGCTTGAGACTTTTTTACAACAAGGTCAGGCTGACGAGTATCTGCGTTTTGAGATCAGTGATGATGAAAGTTTTTTGCGATTAAAGTTGGCAGATGCAGCCGAGCATAGTTTTGCGGTGGAATCGTTGAGCCCTTTCGCTCGTCAATTGTTGTTAAAGTTGATGCTGAATATTCACTCTACTCTTGTTATGGGGCGGCTGGCTCGATATGAGGACAATCTGATGACCTACGTTTCGGCGTCGAATAACAAACTGCTCGACCGTGCGGTGAGATATGTGCAGATGTTGTTGCACCGTCGTTTGCCAAAAGATGTGGCCGTGCCAGATTACGAAAGTATTTGTCGTGAACTGTTTCGGCAGAAAACGAGATTACTGGCTGATGAATCGGTGGTTATCAAGACGATGGAGGCATTTTTATGATAGAAAATAGTGGAATGAAAACTGATCCGAATTTTGAAAAAGTGGCGAAGGTGTTATTGGCATTGTTAGTGCTAACCTTTGTGATAACTCTTTTCGGTCGATTTTTGCCATTGATGGCTCCGGGCAGGCATGTGGAAATGTCGATGGCCAGTACGTTTCTGGTTGGAATTTGGGCAATGCTGAGTTTTGTGATGAATATTTGTGTTGGGATTTGGTTGTGGCGTCGGGCGGAAGCGGATGCCCGGCCAGCGTTCACTTGGTTGGGTCTGGGGGTTTTTGGCGGGCTGTGGGCGCTGGTGGCGTATTTGTTGATCCCGATTTATGAGAAATTGGTGCTCAGTTGTGAAGAAAAGGGTGAAGGGTGAAAATTCTAATGAAGGGGCGTAGCTATTTTTCATGTGTCCCCGCATTGGCATTGATCTGTCTATTACTGGCAGGCAAGACGGCCAAAGCAGGTGAGGCGCATGGCTGGAAAGCGATCAGCTATCCGGATTTGAAATGTGAGTTTGGAGGAGGCGAGGCCTGGCCTTCGATTGAAATTGCCAGTTCGCAGCAAGTGAATGAGTTACAACTTGGTTTGTCTGGCATTCAGTTTCGTTTAGGTTTTTTGTGGTCAAAGTCTGAAGCGGCGGTAGTTGGGTTTAGTTGGCCGGATGGCAGCAAAATGAAGATTCGCCTGCATTATCCGGATGGAGGGATCGTCGAAGCTAGCGAATCTACATTCATAGGAAGACTAAATGCCGTTCCCTATGGAGATCCCGCTTCTTCCGGTTATGAGGGTTCGTTTTATTGTGTTTTTCCTTGGGGTGAAAATGAAATGCAAGAAGCTTGGTTGGAAATAGTTTTTCCAGAAAGGTCATATTGGCTTGAGATTCCGTATGGATTTATGCGAGACCCGAAGGAGCTCGAGCTTCCTGTATCCGATGCAGGTCCTGCCCGGTTGCCAAAAGCTTTAGTGAAAGCTCCGGCGAAGGTCAAGTTGGTGAACTGGGAACGTATCCATTATGATATTGGTGAAATTGAGAACGGGTGGAAACTTTCGCTGCGCCATAACAATTCGTTTGATGCGCACTCAGAGCTTATATTGTCTCGTGAAGATTCAGAAGTGGGTAAAAGCAGCTTTCTTTGGGATTTGCATTCCCCTCGCACTGAGATCTTGATCAAACAAAACGATGGTTTTGTGCTTCGAAGTCGAGCGATGAGCTTGCGTTTGCACGATGATGGTTTTCACCGCAGTGATAAGTTTGATTTTAATAGAAATCCCCGTGACGCTCGCTTGAGAGATTGGGGGATAATGATAATTAAAATTGATGGGAAGGAACACATCCAAATTATGCCTTCGAGTTTTTTTAGAAAGGCTCATGGAATGAACACGAGTTTACGGTGAGCGGGTTGAATAACTGCGGGTTAATTTTTAAAACTGAGTAAAAAAGAATTATGCAATGTCCAGAATGTGGAGAAGCTGAAATGGTGGAAGGTGAGGCTTTTTTAAAAAAGAGTATATGGAGTTGGATATTCTTAGGGTGGGGAGCATCCGATTTGTATATGAAAACAAAAGATGGAAAACTTGAGCTTGTGATGTGGAATGGTGTTGTCCGACAGGCTTATCGTTGTGAAAAATGTTATACTTTCATTTCGGTGTCGGGGGATAGGGTATGAAGACATTCAAATGGACCGTCCCGGAAATGCCGATGACGGAGAGGGAAAAAAACCCTCCGCACAAAAAAGAAGGAGGAGATCCGTCAGGTTTAGGCAGGATTGCACTTGCAGTTGCCTTGATATTGATCGGCATCATGCAATTGTTTGTATCAGAGGGTTTTGGCACAGGGATTCGTTCCTATTTTTGGAAACAGGGTGAGGGACGTGTGGTGAGCAGTGAATTGACTTCTTATACAAATACGGGCGTTGGCAAGGTGTCTTATGCATTGGAGCTTGATGGGAAAGTGGTCTCGCAAACAGCAAACGTGTTAAAAAAATGGTCTTGGGGGCAAAGGGTGAAATACGATACCTGGGCGCAGAAGTATAAAAAAGGAGAAGCGGTAACGGTGTATTATAATGGCTCAGGAAAATATTCATTAGGTCATTGGCCTGGGGGCTTTCCCCTGATGGCAGTGACTGGGTTGATTTACCTGACTTGGGGAGTGTTGCTGACGCTGAAAGAAGTTAAACTAAAACGGAGCGGCAAACAGGAAGCGGGCAGCGGGCGTGTTTAAAAGAGGTGAAGAGGTGTAAGACAGCATAGTTAAGCTGCTGACCGTTATGCGTTTCGCCCTTTGCAGGGCTGGAGGAATTGGTTTTTTTACCCAGCGCTTCGCACTGGGCTATATCATTGAGCACCGTTGGTGCAAGAGATGAAAGTAAACTGTCCTGAAAGGACAAAATGTGATAGCCCAGCGCTTCGCACTGGGGTTAGATCGAATTTATTGCCAGCCCTAAAAGGGCGGAATGATGTTGATGTGTGATGAGGTAGCTTGCAATAAGCAAATGGGCAATTGTTTGGCTATTGCGGTTTTAGGGGCGCCCCGGTTGGGGCTTATTTTCATTTATCAGAGCCCTAGGACTGCGTCCTAGGCTGACATAGGGTTGTCCCTTTGGGACGGGGGACGGGATGAACGTGGGCTTGCCAGAGAGGTGGCCAATGGTTCACTTTTTCGCTGCCACTGGTAGGGACATCATCTGCAGGGGGACATACCCTCGTTTTTGTAACAGGTCGATGACGCTGCCTTTGCCGATGAGGTGGCCGGTGCCGACAATGAAAAGTACGTTTTCACTGCCGAGGAAAGCTTGTTCGATTTTGGGGATCCATGACTGGTTGCGTTTGTCGATCAGTAAGCTTTTTAATTTGGGGTCTTCCATGAACTCTTCGTTGAGCAGCTTGTCCATTTTTTTGGTGTCGCCGACTTTCCACGCATCAATCAGGCCTTTGAGGATTTTTTGCATGTCATCGATTTTCTCGAGGGTGGCGCGTAACATGCGGTCCTGTTCGCGGTCGTTGAGTTTGTCAAAAAGGGTGACTTGAAATTCGACGGTTTCCAAGCCGGCGGAGGGTTTGCCGTCCTTGAGCGATTTTTGGTGGTATTTGACTTCGAGCCCGAGATCGGCCCGCGCGCCCATGCGCATCGCTTCCATCGAGGACAGGTTGATCGACAGCAGTCCGGGTTTCATTTGTTCGAAGAGCAAGGTGGGTAGGCCGCGACTGGTGAGATGGGCGGCGAGTAGCCTGAAGGTTCCGGGGCTGACATGGCGGCGCAGGGAGTCACGGGCGGAATAGGTGCCGAGCTTTTGCATCCGCTTGATGGTTTTGGGATCGTTCATTTCCTCCATGTCGATCTCGAAAAACAATCGGGAGCTGTCTTCGTAGGCGATGTCATAGGCGCTGGGCAGAGGGTAGTCTTCCTGACGCAAAAGATGAACGGATCCCGCGATGTAAACGGTGTTGCGGCTGCCTTGGATTTTCCACACGCAGGCGAGTTGTGGCTCTTGCGAGGTGGTAGGCTTTTCTGCACTGTAGAGCGTTGTCGCAAAAATACCCAGCAGGAACAGATTGGCAAAAATATAAGGTGGGAAACTCATGGATGAATCAAAGCGGGGAAGGTAACTGTTCACACAGGGAGGTCAGCGTGTCGCCTGATAAATTCGGGTTTAGGCTGAGGGCCTATTCGGATTTATCCTGTAATCGCTTTTGCACCGGGGATTGGTTTTGCTTCAGGTGAGCCTGGGCTATGAGGGTATCCTGGTAGTGCATCGACAGGCTGTATAAGATGGTTCGGCCTGAGAAGACGATGCAGACCACGGCGAACAACAGGCCTAGGCGGTTGCGTCGTGGACCGATCATCGCAGCAAATCCTGCGGTGATGGCGACTACGAGATACAACCATAGATGGGCTTGGCGGTTTTCGGTGATCTCTTTGAATTGTGCCGCCCGTGCCGGGGCCTCGATTTTATAAACCTGCTCGATGCGTTGCTGGGCTTTTTGGCGCAGGGTAAGATAAGGGAAGATGGTCAGAGCGGACAGCGCAATCAGACTAAGCGTCAGAATCTGAAAGGGGGTATTATTGATAATATAGGCAATGATGATGCCCAGTGCTCCGAGAGTGATGCCGTAAATAAAAAGGGGTTCCAATAAAAGATAGAGGTAATCGCCATCTTTGAGTGGGGAGATGAGTTCGGTGAAGCTGGAAAAAAATGAGTTCATTAATCAGACGAGCACTTGAGTTACTTGTGCCGGAATCAAGTGGGCCCTATAAAGGCAGGTCTTTTTGCGAATCCTTTTGCAGCTCTTGCGGTGGTTCGGTGCCGAGCCTGGCATAAGCGGCGGGCATGGCGATACGTCCGCGATGGGTGCGGTTGAGGTAGCCTTGCATGATCAGGTAAGGTTCGTAAACTTCTTCGAGGGTGGACTCGTCTTCGCCGACGGCAACCGCCAGTGACTTGAGACCGACCGGGCCACCGCCAAATTTGTAAATAATGGATTCCAGCAGGCGCACATCGGTTTCGTCCAGACCGTCGGCATCAATTTCGCGCATTTTGAGGGCATCATCAGCGACTTGAGCGGTGATGATATTGTCTGCTTTGACCTGGGCGTAGTCCCGGGTCCAGCGCAGCAGTAAGTTGGCGATACGCGGAGTGCCGCGCGAGCGGCGGGCGATTTCCATAGCGCCATCGGCTTCGATAGAGATGTCGATGAGGCCGGCGGAACGGATGATGATTTTTTGCAGCACCTCGGCAGGGTAATAATCGAGCCGGTTGCTCATGCCGAAGCGTGAGCGCAAGGGAGCGGTCAACATGCCTGCCCGGGTGGTGGCTCCGACCAGGGTGAAAGGAGGTAGGCTGAGTTGAATCGAGCGAGCGCTGGGCCCCTGGTCGATGATGATGTCCAAGCGGAAGTCCTCCATCGCGGGGTAGAGGTATTCTTCGATGGCGGGGTGCAAGCGGTGGATTTCGTCGATGAATAGGAAATCGCCGTGTTTGAGATTGGTCAGGATACCTGCCAGATCGCCGGCTTTTTCGATTTGCGGGCCACTGGTGCAGTGCATTTCACTGCCAAATTCATGCGCGAGGATGTAGGACAAGGTGGTTTTGCCTAATCCAGGAGGTCCACTGAGAAGAACATGGTCCAAGGCGTCATTACGTTGCTTGGCAGCTTGAACCATGAGCATCAACCGCTCTTTGACCTTTTCCTGACCGCTGAATTCAGAAAAATCCGGCGGTCGCAGGCTGCGGTCATACTCCGTTTTCGGAGCCTCGGTATTTTCAGCGTAGAAGTGTTCGCTCACAGGGTGAAGGTTAGTTGAGGTTGGCCGGGTAGGGAAGTTTAGCGGAAATTTATGATGAAACGGCGGAGACAAGCTATTATGGCGCCAGTATTTTTGAGAAAAAGATAAATTTTTAAAACTGAGAAAAAGTAAAGGTATGCGAAAATTCAGTCGAGTCGAATAAAGAATTGGGCGCACAAAGCTTGTTAAATTAGTAAAAAATAAGCTGGCAATTTATTTAAGATTACTTAATAGTTATAAAAGTTAAAATTATCGTAACTGAAACTTGAATTAATTGATTCTTGACCTTTGGTTGATATTTCCCGACAAGAGTCGGAACGCATTCGTCACGAGGAGTGGCTGAATGCGTATTTGACGTACTCACGATTTCTGTTTTTACACCATATACTGAAAAAGGATGAAATTTAACAAAACTGGCTCATTACTGCTGAAAGGCGCTGTTGCTCTTTGCGCAGGACTTATCATGCAGCTCGCTGTGACTGGAATAGCTCTGGCCCAGGAGGTGGGAGTAGCTAAGACGGTTCGCAAAATAGAAGTTCAATATGTAGGCACGGCGACGGTGACCGAGGATCGTATCCTTTCCAGATTGTCGACTAAAGTGGGCGACCCTTTTTCCCAGGCTAAAGTGGATGAGGATATCAAAAAACTTTATTCCGGTGGGGATGTGGAGAATATCCGTATTCTGGCTGAGCCCCAGGGTGACTCTGGAGTGCGCTTGATCGTGGTGGTGCAGACACGGGCGATGTTGGGCTCGGTGGATTTTCGAGGCAACTCGGCAGTGAGTACTAAGAAGTTGAGCAAAAAAGTGGATTTGGAAGTGGGGGAATCAATTGATATTGCCCAAGTTCAAGAGGGGCGCACAGCGATTCAGGAGACTTATCGTAAGGCGGGTTATCCCGAGGTGTCCGTTAATTACACCATTGGTGCTCCGAATGCGCAGGGTTTTTCTACTCTGACATATAATGTGGACGAAGGTGGCAAAGGGGTGCTGCGCAAGGTGGAGTTTATTGGCAACGAAGTTTTTAAAGCCAAGGTTCTGCGTAAGCAAATGGAGCAGCAGCAGAAGGGTCTGTTCAGCATGTTTTCCAAAAAGGGTCGCATTGATGATGACATGATGGCAGACGATGTGCGTCGAATTGAAGATTATTACCAGGACTTCGGTTATTTGAATGCTCAAGTGGTGGACGTGCGCCGGGTGCGGGTGGATGAGAAAAACATCGACTTGGTGATCACCATTGAAGAGGGAGCTAAATTCTCCGTGGGCAGTGTGACGGTGAACGGAGTGCGGGTGATGTCGACCGATACGGACGTATCTCCTTATATCCAAGTGAAGGCGGGTGAAGTTTACTCGGGTCAGAAGCTTAAATCAGACATCAAGATGATTCGCGACCTTTACGGGTCGCAGGGTTATGCCGATACCCGCGTAGAGCCGCAATTGACTGGCGGTGAGGGCGAAGAGGTGAATGTGACTTATTCGGTGACCGAAGGCCGTAAGTTCAACCTGGGCAAAATCAATATCGCGGGGAATCAGAAAACCCAGGACCGTGTGATTCGTCGTGAAATGGCGGTCAACCCCGGAGAGGTCTATGACACGGTGCGAATCGAAGCGACCCAGGCGCGTTTGATGAATCTGAATTACTTCTCATCTGTGGATGTGTTGCCAGTGGATACTTCCTACATCGACGTGAAGGATTTGAATATCACGGTGACAGAGAAACCAACGGGAACGGTTAACTTTGGTGCCGGTTTCAGCTCGATTGATAGCCTGGTTGGTTTTGTGGACGTGACCCAATCTAATTTCGATTTGCGTAACTGGCCTTCAATGACCGGAGCGGGACAAAAATTCCGCGCGAATCTGCGTTACGGCACCCAGCGTCGGGACTTCTTGATTGGCTTGACCGAGCCATGGTTCATGGGGCGTCGCTTGGCTCTCGGTGGAGAACTTTATTATCGCGATTTGTTCTTCTTGAGTGATTACTGGGATCAGAGTGAATACGGCGGTGATATTTTCCTGCGTAAGCCGATTGGAAAGTTTGCTTATGTGCGTGGCGAATACCGCTTGCAGAATATTACAATCAGCCCGGATAGCGATGCTTCTCCGACCATTCAGAGTGAGGAGGGAAGCTTTGTGCAGAGCACTTTTGCAGGAACGGTGGTTCACGATACCCGTGATAGTTTGTTCTTGCCGCGTAACGGCCACAAACTGTCTGGAGGTCTTGATTATTCAGGACTGGGCGGGGATGTTGAAACCTATGGTATGCAATTAAGCGGCTCGCAGTATTTTGATCTGCCTTTTGATACTATTCTGAGTGTCGTCGGGGCATTAAACAGCGTGGACGGCAGCGGCAACGTACCTATTTTTGAAAGGGAGTTTCTTGGTGGTGCAAACAATCTTCGTGGTTTTGATTATCGCGAGGTGGGTCCCAAGGATATCAATGGTGAGGCGATCGGTGGGCAGACTTCGTGGTACACCACAGTGGAATACACTTTTCCTATGATTGAAAAAATTCGTGGAGCCTTGTTTTATGATGTGGGTGCGGTGAGCGTCGACGCATGGGATGTGGGTGGTGATGTCAATTCCAACTGGGGTATTGGTCTGAGGCTCTTCATTCTTGGAGGAGCTCCTATTCAGCTTGATTACGGTATTCCTATTCAAGCGGATGAGTTCAATGATTCGGGTGGCCGCTTCAACTTCACGATTGGATACCGTTTCTAATCGACGGTTTCCAGGTAGGCGGGGTGATGTGGATCACCAGGTTTGCCCAGACTTTCTGCAATGGACGCAATCTTAGGGTTGCGTTTTTTGCTTTTTGAGGCGTTGGTGGCACGCCCACTCTTGCCGAGCCTATTTCGGAGGGAGAAGGAGGCGATTTTGTAAATAGCAACCAAACAAACTGACTCGATCATGAATGTGAAATTTTTATTAAGTGTATTGCTGGCGATGACTTTTGCCGGGGTATCAACAGCCTCTGCGCAGGGTATCAATATTGGTGTCGTTGACATGCAGGAATGCCTGAATAAATACTACAAAACCAAACTTAAAGTGAAAGATGTCGAAGCCCAGGCTAAAGGCAGTCGGGCTAAGTTGGACGAGAGAATTGCTGATTTTAAAAGGATCCAGGTTCGTCTGGCCGAGTTAGATAAAAAAGCTCGTGATACAGCACTGAGCCAGGAAGCTCGTCAAGGAGCTGCGGTTGAAATGCAGCAGTTGGTGCAGGAAGGCCGCGCCAAGGAGCGTGAGCTTCAGGAAGCTCAACGCAAAGCGCAGGGTGAACTGCTGAATGCCCGTCAACAGATGGAAAAAACTTTGGTGGAAGAAGTTCGTGTTATTGTCGACGGAGTTTCCAAAGCCGCAGGTCTCGACATGGTGATCGACAAGTCCTTTTTGCCACGTGGTAATAAAGTGCTGGTGATGGTCACTGATAAAGTTCCGGATTTGACCAAGGACGTGATAGCGACCTTGAACAAAGACGCGCCCGCCGAGGCTCCGGCAGCTGAAGAAAAGAAATAAGTGAAACGGATCGCGTCATGAGAATGGCGCGATTTTTTGCTTTTGGGGCTGTTGGACTTTTGGCAAGCTCGAAAGGCAATGGCTTGCTCGACCTGAATATTTTGACGCCCTATGGAACTGACCTTGCAAGAGCTTGTCGAATTGATCGGCGGCAAGTTGGTTCAAGGTCAGCCGGACTTGAATCTGAATGGATTTGAGTCACTCAAAAACGCTCGTGCCTGTGATGTGAGCTTTTTGGATAACAGTGATTATGCAGACGCTCTTGCCAGCTCTAAAGGTGGGGCGGTGATCATTTCACAGGCTTTGCTGGGCTTGATTGAAGCCCCGGAGGGCATGGCTCTGGTGGAAGTTGAAAATGCCGCGACCGCGTTTGATTTGGTGGTGCGGAAATATGGTGCTCCCACAGTTGAATTTTGCGCAGGCATTCATCCTTCTGCAGTGATCGGCGAGGGAGCTCGTCTTGATGCCAACAAGGTTGAGATAGGCCCGAATGTGGTGATCGGCGAGGGCGCAGAGATTGGGGATGGCACCAGGATAGCGGCCTGCGCTACGGTGGGTTTAGCAGCGGTGATTGGTAAGGATTGTGAAATCGCTGCGAATGTTTCTATTCGCGAAGGTAGTCGTTTAGGTGATCGGGTGATTATTCACAGCAGCACGGTGGTCGGGGCGGATGGTTTTGGTTTTGAGTTTTTCAATGGGCGTCACCAAAAGGTAGAGCAATTGGGCATTGTGAGAATCGAAAATGATGTGGAGATCGGTGCCTGCACGACAATTGATCGTGCCCGCTTTGGTGAAACTGTGATAGGTGAAGGCACTAAGATAGACAATCATGTACAAATTGCGCATAACGTGCTTATTGGAAAACATTGTATTATTGTTTCACAAACCGGTATTGCGGGCACCTGCATTATTGGCGATTATGTGACGATGGCGGCTCAGGTGGGTATCGCGCCTCATGTTGAAATTGGCGCTCAGGCTGTGCTGGGAGGTGGAGCCAAAGTGATTTCCAACCTTGAGGGGGGAGGCACTTATTTTGGTTATCCGGCAGTGCCGATGAAAGAAGATCTGCGCATCAAGATGTATCTCAAACGTTTGGGTAAATTATTTGGCCGGGTGAAAAAACTCGAGCAGAATGCGGCGGCGGTATCGGAAAATTCGTCCGAGTAATCAAGCTCGTTGGGGAATAATTTTTAACCACTGAAAAACTCGCCTGTGAAGGCAGGAAAAGTGGTTTTTAGTAGAAAGGGCGCTCTCGCAAAGGCACCAGATTCAGCTAAGGATGGCAGGTCTTATAAAGGGATCACTTCGCCGGGGGCGGCGATGGTGATGGTGGATTCGGGCAGGTCTGCACTGAGAGTTTCTTGGAACCACTGGCGGGCTGGTTCGTCGCCGTGCACCAGGATCACCTGTTTTGCGGCTACTTGACGGGCGTAGTCTCGTAATTCACCGCGTGTGGCGTGACCGCTGAAATCGAAGCGTTCGATCTGGCAGCGCAAGGCGATGGGGGAGCTGTCTTCATCGAGTTGGAACTCGTCCTCATCGCGAGCGGCCAGGAGGCGTCCGCCCGGGGAATCCTCAGCCGCATATCCGACAAAGAGGATCGAGTTGCGTTCGTTGGGTAGGATGTTTCGGGCGAAAGCGTGGGAAACGGTGTTCTCGGTCATCATGCCGCTGGAGAGGGCGTAGATGCGGCCGCTGTCGTAGGGGATGCTGCGGTTTTTGTCCTTCTTTTTTCTTTTTTTAGAAGCGACAATCAGATCCATTCCTCCAGATAAAAACCGGAAACCGCGGTGGTTGCGGTGGGCGGTATCGGCAAAACGGTCATGGGTGACCGTCATTTTGGTGGTGAGACCTCCGACATATACGGGAATATTTGAATCGAGTTGACCCGACTCTTTGAGTTGGTGAAGAATGAGTAATAACTCCTGGGATTTGCCCATGGCAAAAAGAGGGATGAGAGTGGAGCCGCCCCGGTCGATGGTTTGGCGAATCGCATCAGCCAAGCGGTCGATTTCTCCCTGACGGGTGTAATCCGTGCGGCGGGGAGCAGCACCACGGGTGGTTTCGGTGATCAATACATCGATACCCTCGGTGGGGAATTGGGCGGCTTTGCTCAGGGTTTGGTCTTCAAAGTGAACATCTCCGGTGTAAAAGACGGATTTGCCTTGGCATTTTAACAGAACTCCAACAGAACCGAGGATGTGACCGGCAGGGAAAAACTCGCAGGTGATTTCGTCGTTGTGGCCGCAGCGGAAAGGTTTTTGCGAAGCAGGGGTTTCCCAGTCTGCTTGGATGGCATTGATTTCGCCGTGAGTGAAGAGGGGGAATTCGGGGATGTCGAGTTCGTCCCGTTGACTGGTCATGACGTTGACCGAATTGTGCAGTAGTGAGTCAGTCAATTCACGGGTTTCCTCGCTCATAAAAACCCGGGCGCCGGGCTGATCGCGGATTAAGACCGGAAGGGCTCCAGCGTGATCGAGGTGGGCGTGGGAAAGGATGATGGCATCGATCGAATCGTAAGGCAGCTGATTGAAATCCGGCAAGTTGTCAGCGCCTTCGCGTTTGGGGTGGGTGCCTGCGTCGAGAATGATGCGGCTGTCGCCCATTTCCAGCAGGTAACAATTGGCTCCGATATCAGTGGCTCGGGTCAGGCTTTGGAATGAAAAGGATGGGATGTCAGGCACAGGGGGATTGTAGGGCAAGGCGCAAAAGAAGCGAGAAGAGAGTTGCGGGAGCTGCAGAGTAAGCGGCGGCTCAGGGAGTTCGTCGCGGTCGTTAAGAGCCTTGGTTTAACAAATTCTCCAAGTTGTTTTTCTCAATCGATCAGATTGTCCTTAACAATGGACTTCGTGGCGTCTCCCAGGCTGATTGCCTCAAGCGGAGGGTCTGTGCGCCGGTTGAGGTCGGTCATGATGTTGTTCGTCACCAGAATAGCATGGCATTTGCCAGAGCCTTTTACCGCTGCCGCAGCCAGACCGGTGAAACTGTTACTGGAAATCGTCACATGTTTACTGCCTTCCAAAATGATGCCGGTGCCGATGTCGATTTGCATTGGGCTTTTGCCCTCTGTCGGGCGTTTGTCCTTGCCTGATCCGATGTAGGTATTGGTGAATTGGTTTCCGCTCAGGGTGATGCGTCCGCTTTTGCCGCTCAGTTTAACTGCAAAGTCATGGGTGAGTACAAAGGTGTTCGCTGAAATGGCACAACCATTGGCATCGCGCAGATCGATGCCGCCTTTTAAATGATGAGTGATGACGTTGGCACTGATGGTGATGCCGTAACAATCGCGGTCGAGAATGATTGCGGTGCCGTTGCACTCTTCGATCATATTGCCTGATATTACCGAGCCGTAGGTATTTTCAATCACAACACCATTTCCGAGGTGATCATCGAGATTGTTGCCATTCATGCAGAGATTAAAGGCATCAATACAGACAAGCGCGTCCTGGTTTTCTTCAAAGTGATTGGCATTGACAATGATATCGTGACAGCCATCGATGAACAAACCTGCCTTTTTGTTGTAGGTTAAAATCGAGTCGGAAACACGCGGGTCTTCGTAACAGTCTATCAAGGCGATACCATGGCCGCCGTTGTGGTCGATAGACATCCCTTGGAGGTAGATTTCCTGTATTGCTTCAGCATGAATACCGTCTCCGCTCTTTTCGTTGCCGCTGATGCGGAAGTTATCAAATTGGATTCGCCAGAGACGTGCTTTTGGATCGGTTTTACGTGTGGCGGGTTGAACCACAAAGGCCGGTAACCCATCGGTGTTGATATTTTTGATGTGAGTCGAAGGGCCGCTGCCTTCGATACGGGTTTCGGCCGTTTTGATTCGCAGGGGCTGATTGATTTCCACGGTGCCAGGGGCGAGTCTCACCAGTCCCCCGGATTCAGGCAGGGCATCCAGCGCTGCTTGGATCGAAGCATGGTCACTGGCGAGAATCAGAGCGGGTGCAATGCTCTTTTTTGGATCAGGCTTTTCTTGTGCGTGGCTGGCGGTGAAGAATAACGGCGAAGCCAGTGCGCAAAACATTCCGAGGCGGAGTAGTAGTTTCATAGTATGGGGGGTAGTTTGGATGCCTCGTTAAAAGAGGCTGAAGCAGAATATTCGATGCGTATCGGTGGGCTGTCTAGAAAAAACCTCCGCTGGTTTAGGGCTACAGTTATCAATCTACAGTTTTTGGGTTTCCGATTTCAGTAGAACATAACGCGCGCTTTGCACCTTCGTTTGTGGAGGGATCCAGGTGCGCTCAAAGGCCTGGTGGACTTTTTGTAAATCCTGCCAGAATTCAAGCCACGGGCTGTTGCGCACGTTTTCCTGCTGCATTCTGGCTTTGATCATACGAAAGGGGAAACAGTGGACGGCGAAGCTCTTCTGCCCGTGCTTGAGCGCGGCATTGGTGAGGGTGTAAATTTCTTCAATTTGATCGTCGCCCATTGCGTAACAGCCGATCGACACACAATTGCCATGCACCATCAGATAATTGCCAGTGCGTTTTTTGGCACGGTCGTATGCATTGGGGTAACCGAGGTTGAAGGATAGGTGGTAGCGGCTGTATGGGTTCATTTGCTCTTTGTTTACCCGATACAAACCCTCGGGGGATTGGTGGTCGCCCTGTTTCAGTTTAGGTCCGAGTGTGCCCGACCAGCTGCAGATTTTATAATTGCGGAAGAGCAGGTATTCACCGCTTTTTTGCTCACTGCGTATCCACAGTTCAAGTTCATTGGATTCCTTGAAAATACGTAAATAAACAGGAGAGCCCCAGCGCAGCCCTTTTTTTGTCATTTCAATTTTTAATCGAGGGCCGGTTTTGGCGGCGGCTTTTTCAGCACGATTAGGTTTGGCAGTGACCTCAGGGAGTAAGCCGGATACGAGGCCGAGGGTGAACAACCAGAGGATGAAAAGGTTTTTAAATTCCGGGCCATACGAACTTAGAGCAGAAGCTTTCATAGAGAATACTACGTTGCAGCTTTAGGGTTCTATCATTGGCTGCGGTAATTTCCGGGATTGATCATTTTTTTCACATCATCCATACTCAGCGAGGTATTGCGTTGATCCTGTGGCCCCGCACTGATTTCACTCATTGGCTGGGGCACGGGTGCACTTGTGATAGCTCTGGTCCCACTGCGATTGTCGGAGGTGCGGAAAGTTTTGTCCGAGCCCTGGAAGTCCTTTTTCTTGCTGAAAGGGTTGAGCCAGTCGAGGAAGCCGGGCTTGGAATCCCTGATCCGTGCCTCCTGGGTGGAGTCTGTCGAGGTGAAGCGGTCGACGTCGGATTCTCTGGCGTCTTTGTAAATGTTGCTGTCCTTGGTGCGGTAGTCTTTCTGACGAGTGAGGTATTCCGGAGTGCGGTATTCCTTCATGTTCATGTCTTTTTTGCCCATGCGGAAACTTTTCAAGTCGGCGTCATTGCCCTTGGAGTTGCGGAAGGACTTGTCAGCGTATAATTCCTTCTTGTTGCTTTTCATCGTGCCGTCCTCGCCGATTTCGAAACCGGAAGCGTAGCGTTTCTTCATTTTATCACTGTCGTCAGGTTCCGAGCCTGACTCGCTGATGGAATAGCTGCGTTTTTTGGTGGTGATGGTCCGTTGGGTGCAACTGGAGCATAAAACGAGCGCAGGCAGCAGCAGGCACAGCAGCGCGATTGAAACCGTGTGGGTTTGCTTTTTAATGGCTGGACTGTGATTTAAAGTTTTCAAGACGTATGCATTGAAGGGGCTTAGGAGCGTTCGATTTACTGCTGTTTGCGCAGTTGATCAATTTTGAACTGCAGGCCGGAACTTAAGTAATAGCGTTTGAGGCGTTGATCAATGGCCCCGGCGTTTTTTTGCGCCTCGGGCAAGCTCCACTTTCGGTAGAGGTCGATAGTGGCATTGCTGGCCTGTTGGATGGTTTTTTCATCGCTGGCGGAGGCACGGCTGAATAACTGGATCAGTAAACTTTCCGCTTCTGGCAAGTTATCGTTGGTGATCAGGAACTGGGCGTAATCAAGCAGGAAGTCCCCTGCAACCCGGCCCTCTTTTTGTAGGGTTTTGTAGTAGTTGCGGTAGAGCGATTTGGCCAAATTCGGATAAGAGGCTTCGGCAAAGGCTTTTGGCAATTGGTGACGGTTGATGAAGTTGGGCACGATCGAGATGCGCACCCGGCGGCGGAAGATTTCGCTGATCGGTTCAGCCATGAGTCGGGCATGCAGGGCGGCGATCCGGGTATCGCTTTTTAACCGCTTCAGGCTCTCGAGCAAGCGTGCCGGATTTTTAAAACCTAGTGGGTCTTGTTTGGAGTTGGCGTAGTCAGATAATAATTGTTCTGCTTGCGGGAGGTGATTGGATTCGATGGTTTGTTCGACGGCGCACATTAATTCCGCTTCGTCCATGTTCTGCGGCTGTAGTCCGGATAGAATAGAGCGGTTTCCTTTGGCTTGCGCTTCGTTGAGTAAATTTACGCTTAGTGTCCAAAGCACCTTTGATCCGCTTTTGTTTGTGAGAGGTGAGCGGGTTTGCAAGGCCTGGTGCAATCCTTGTGGGTTGGCTGCGGCCTGATTGCGGATGAGTTCAAACCATGGTTTGACCTGCGCGGATCCGGGTTGCAGAGAAATCAGCAAGGCGCGCATTTCTGTGGCGGAATCTTCGATGGGTGCGCCTTGAGCAAGCCGGCTTTTGATTAAAGCCAATAACAGGGGTGCTCGATTGATGTTAGCCGCTGAAGCGCGGATTTGTAAAAGCAGGGCGCTGTCGGCCATCGCTGTGTATCCTGCTTGATTGAGGCGCTCAGCCAGATGAAGGACCAAATCATTGTTGTTATACTTGATGGCCTGACGGGTAAGGTCGGCAAATTTCTTTTCTGTATTTTCCTCGAGGCCGGCGTAAATGTCGGCGAGCAACCGGATGCCTTCCATTTCAATCCCGGGTTGGCTTTGATTGAGCTCCAATGCTTCCAGCCAAAACAGAGATTCGTCGATTTTGTTCTCTGCCAATAAAAGGCGACCGACGGAAAGGTAGTCAGTTCGAGTCAACGCCTTTCTAGCTTTTAAGAGTTGCAGCAGGTCGAACTCTTTACCCGCTAGCTGATTCTCTTGATAAAATTTCAATAGGGAGCGGTAGTATTCGGTGGCCAGTTCGGATTTCAACTCGGGGGAAGTGGTGGCGAACGTTGCCGGGGGGTTTTGACCGTAGGCCAACAAGTTTTTCACATCGCCAGCCAGACGTAAAAAGAGGGCGTGTTTCTGGGCGATATAAAGGTCGGTCATGCCTGAGGAGCGGGGCAGTTTTGCCTGTAAAAAACGCTCAATCAACTTCAAGGCGGGCTGGTAATCCTGTGCTTTGCTGCAGGCGGTAAAAAAATTCCGGACCAAGGTGAAATCATTGGGGTCGAACTGGATCAATTGATGATAAACGGGAATCGATTCGCGGTAAAAATTGCGTGATTCCAGAGTGCGCGCCAGTTCGAGTCGCAGGGTCTCGTCATTCAGGCGGGTGGAAAATTCCGCCACCAACTGGCGACGTTCCGGGGCACTTTTAGCGGGTAAAAGCCACATCAGGCGAGCCATCGAGAATTGTTGGAACTGGGCGATCACTGCGGCATCCTGGCTTACGACATGATCGACGCTGTTCATGGCATGGTGAAAGTCTTCGGCAGAAATGTTGGCGGGCAAACGGCGAACGTATTCATTGAGTAGGCGCTCCATGCCGATCCAGTGTTCAACGTGGGCGTAGCTACGTCGGGAGGCGGGGTTGTAGTTGGGGCGCGGGCTGTCGAGGTGGTTTTTTGTCAGTTGGCTAAGGGATTTAAGCACGCCATCCCGATCTCCGGATATCATCGCCAGGTTGAGGCGGCACTCGAGTATCGTTTCGGGGCTGGCGGCGGGGTGTTTCTCTACTTTCTGTTGGAGAAAATCGAGCAGAGCCGTTTTTTCTTCGGCACTTTCCCTTAGTTGGTAGAGCTCGGATGCGATGCTGAAAAAGGAAAGTGGCAGTCCGCGAACGGCATTGGGTTCGATCGCCTTGAGGCTGCGTTCAAGCCAAAATAGTCTTTTTTGCTCGTGACCCATCCACTCGGCGGATTGGGCGATTTTATAAATGAAGTCGGCATCGACCGATGACTGGGTGCGGGCGAGCGCAACACCGATTTTGTAAGCCGACTCGAGCTTGCCATCGAGTTGCAGGTTGTTTTGTAAATGGCGGGCTATCGAGAGGGTGATAGGAGATTTCAGGAAAACGGTTTCCAGGTCTTGTTGGCGGACGGCTTGTGGATCTTCTTGTAATAATAACAGAGTGGCCAATACGGAGAACGAGCCGTCTTGTTGTTCGCTGGCAAGTTTGTTTTGTTCAAACAAAGCTTCGCCATGCCCCATGCGCAGGCTGAGCAGGGTATAAAAAAAGCGGTTTTGACTGCTGGTCAACGGCAGCATTTTTCTATTGAGAATGGATTGGCTTTGTTCGAAGGCGCCGGCGTGGAAAGTGGCCCAGAGCCTTTCATCGGCGGACAGGTCGGTATCATTGGTCCAGCGATGAATCCATTTTTTCAAAGTAAGGGGATCGTTTTTTGCTAGACGCGCGGCTTCTTCGATGGCGCGCAGGCGAATGGCATTACGTGGTGAAGGCACCCGACTGAATTCGGCATGCGGTTTGCGTAACCAGGAGGTCAGTTCTTCCTGTTGTTCACTTTCGAGGAAGCGGTATTCCTGGATACCGCTGATCAGAATATCAAGGCCGCTGTTGCGAGGCAGTCGTTCAGAGAGGGAGTGCCAACCTCCATTGACAAGAGGAAAGTAGGTGAGGAATTCCCCTTCTTCATCCTTGGGCAAAGCGTCGTCAGCGGTTGTATCGATGGCTTTGTGGAAAGAAGCAAGAGCTTCAGCCATTTGGCCGTTTTCCTTTTGTAACAATCCTAACTCCAACCATAAGGATGAATCCCATGGGCGTAGCTTGACCAGTTTTTGATAAAACTGTTGAGCTTCTTCCGGGCGGTGGGTTTTCAAATAGTAACCGGCGCTCTCTCTGAGGAATCCAGCATCGCGGGCGAACTTTCCTTCAAAGCGTTTGCGGGTGAGATCCGCTTCTGCCACGCGTAGATCTTTCTCCAGCATGTCGACAAGCAGTTTCCAACTTTCCAGATTGTTCTTGCTGCTATCACTGACGATCAACTGACGGCGATAATAAATAGCGGCCTTGAGGTCGTTGGACTGGTCTGCCAGTTCGCCGAGCTGCGCCAGCAGGGTTTGGTCCTGGTCGGACATGTAATAGGCTTTTTTGAGAACCTGGTAAGCGGCTTCAGGGTCGCCGGAAGCGCGGTGGATTTTGCCCAGGGCTTCAGGGTAAAAACGTTCGAAGGGGGCTTGGGCGACCAAGCCGTTGTAGCGTTTTTTCAGCCAGGGTAGCTTTTGCATCCGGGTGGCGAGGGTCAGTTGTGACTCGAACAGGCGGCGTTGGCGGATGGGGTCGGTTTCTTTTTCGATCAAATCCAATTGCACCTCCATGGCCTCTTCGGCTTTGCCCATTTCAAGCAGGGTGGTGGTCAGTTGTTTGGCGATCTGCCGTTTGTCATCGATGCTGGCTTTTTGGTAAGCATTGCGCCACACGGCCAGTTGATCTTCGCTGCGGCCCTGGCGTTTGTAGAATCCGACCAGGGATCTCAGGGTGCTCAAAGTGGCGTCATCCTTACGGGCGAGTTCCTCCATCAGGCGCACAGCCTGATCCTGGTATTCCATTTTGAAACGAAATTCGGCCCAGCGGCGTAGGTAGTCGCTTTGATGATCTTTGTCGATCTCTGCCAGTAATTTGAGCTGTCTGCCGGACAATAAAGTATTGCCGGTTTGATCGGCGAGCTCCAGCATCAATTTTTCGACTTCGATGTTGGTGCCGTCCTGTTGGTGAAGCTGAGTCAACTGCTGATACATCTCGCGATGATCCTGCAGCTTGAAAGCCCACCAGGCGACACGGTATTTGTGTCGCAGGTCGGGCTGTTGGGCGGCTTGCTGCTTGAGGGTTTGATAAAACTGTAAAAGTTTCTCCGGCAAGGGTTCGTCGGTATTGGTTCCGTTGGGGTTGCGGCTGGCGGCCAACGCGAGGCGGCGGTGTTCGGCCGTTGTCTGTGGAGGCCCCATCAGCAGTGGCGACGGGTTGTTGGCTTGATTTTGAGCGCCTTTATCGATTAGCGCTCTTAGTAAGCTGAATAAGAGCTGGTCGATTTCTATTTGGGCGCTCAGTTCAGGGCTGGCTTGCCACAATTGGTTGTAGGTGGAGATAGCTTCATCGGTTTTCCCTGCTTCGGTCAGGATCGATGCGAGGATGAGTTGAGCTTCTTTGTTGGAGGGAGTGATTTCCAGCGCTTGGCGCAGGGTTTTTTCTGCTTCGGTAAACATTTTCAGCTCGGCGTAAACCTTGGCCGCTTCGTGCAAACGCCGGGCTTTTATTTTATTGTTGGTCACATTTTGCTTAACATAAGCAGCAATGGTGGTTTTGGCTTTTTGGCTGCGCCCGCGTTCGCTGTAAAATTTGGCGAGAGCTAATGAGGCGGCTTTGTTTTTATCGTTGCTGCCTGCCTGCTGCTCGGACGGGGACGAGCTTAATAGGTCTTCAACGATTTGATCGAGGTAGTGGTAACGAGCGAATTCGAGCAATCGATTAATGGCCTCCGGCCTTGTGTTTTGTTCGTTGCCTTTGGCAAGGTATTGTTTGAGCACGGTTTCAGCGGCTTCTTTCCCGTCAGTGTTAAGCGCGGCCAGGGA
The DNA here is from genome assembly GCA_045046875.1 of Verrucomicrobiota bacterium. Lineage (GTDB taxonomy): Bacteria > Verrucomicrobiota > Verrucomicrobiia > Verrucomicrobiales > DEV007 > JAADHD01. The sequence continues at coordinate 33,214 of JASFYY010000126.1, forward strand.
GCGCATGAAAAACAGGCTGAGCGGAGCTGTGTCCTGCTGCTCGATCAAACGATCCAATTGATCCGCTGCCAGTTGGAACTTTTCATTTTCTATCAGCAGTTCGGCCAGGCGCAGGGAGTAATTGGCGTTGCCGGGTGCGATTTGGGTCAAGCGTTGCACCCAGATTTGTTCTTGTTCGGCTTGGGCGCTGAGGCGGAAAAGTTCAGCTAGGTTCCACAGGGATTGTTCGCTGCCGGCTCTATTTGAAACCTGGCTGAGCAGCCTTTTTTCAAACTCCTTCAAACGGTCAAAACGTTCGTATAATCTTTCTTCAACTGCAAAAAAGTGTTTGTAGCGGTAGTCTTTGAAATGCAGCAGGCTTTTGGCTTGGCGGGTGCTTTCGATGGCCTTGTCAAAATCATCGATGAAGCCGTAAAGGTTGCTGAGGGTTTCCAAAGCCGCGAGTTTTTCCTCGGCATCCTGTGATTGGGATTGTTGTTTTAAAATCCGGATGGCCTCATCGGTGCGCCCGGTTTCCAGTAACAAAGCGACCATGCGGGTGCGCAGTTTTTTATCGTGGGGGTTCTGGGTCAGTAATTGATTCCACACCGCCACCGCCTCATCCACACGTTGGGCGGATTTCAGCAGGTCTGCCCGGCGCAGTTGGATGACCAGACGGTCCTTGTGTCCGGCGGGTAGTTGTTTCACCAAGCGATCGTAAAGAACAAGTGACTGTCTGGTTTTTTCCTCTTGATCAAGAATCTCGGCAGCACCGCGCAGAGCATGGATTTCATTCGCGTCGATGGTTAAGGCCTGTTGGTAGTATTGCAGCGCTTCGTTGAGTTCACCTTTTTTTCTGAGCAAGTGGGCGTAGAGAATTTTTGCCACGGTGGCGTCAGCTGGTTCGGCAGCGCCCTTGATGTAGGAAAGCAGCAGTGTTTCTTGTTGGTGCCGACGGTATAGGTTCCAGAGCAGGTTGAGCACGCGTCCGTACTCCGGTTCGCCTTGAAGGATCTGGATGTAGTGATTGGCGATTTTTGTGTCGGCTTTGCTCCACGGTAGGCTGGTGACAGCGCTTTGGTTTTTTTTAGGGGAGCTGGTTGGTTGAGTTTCGGCTTTGGGTTGGTCGGCGGCTATCGAAGGGCCAGCGAGGCAGAGCAACAGTGAGGCAGAGAGGAAGGGAAGACGGGGCAGGCGAAGCGCCCGCCCTACAATGTGGCTCCTTGATACAAAACACCGCCCGCTTTGCTGAGCGGAGCGTATTTTGCTGAAGGGCTTGTGGGTCATTGGAGGAATGAGGGATTGAGAATGGGATCACGGGGTTTTCCCCGCCAGCAGGGTTTCCGCGTGGGCTTTGGCGGATTCACCGCCACCACCTAGCATTCTTGATAACTCGGCCACCCGGCTTGCGCCCGTCACTTCTTTTAGCGTCGAGCGGGTGCTGTTTTTGCTGAATTCTTTATGCACAACGTAATGGCAATGAGCCGATGCGGCAACTGGCGGCAGGTGAGTGATCGCTACGACCTGGTGTTGAGCCCCGAGGGAAGCCATTTTGGCACCGACGGCATGGGCGATTTCGCCGCCGACATTGGCGTCGATTTCGTCAAAAACCATCAGGGGAATCTGGTCTTGTTCGGCCAGAGCGCTTTTCACCGCGAGCATCACCCGTGACATTTCACCGCTGGACGCGATCACTCGCAACGGCTTGGGCGGCTCGCCGGGGTTGGGGGCAAAAACGAAGTCAGCTTGTTCGAGGCCTTTGAGTTCGGGGGAGGGCAACGGCTCCAGTGGAATTTCGAATTTTGATTGTTTGAAACCAAGGTCTTTCAGATGTTTTGAAATTTCCCGTGCCAGGCGTGGGGCGCAGTCGCGGCGTTTTTTGGACAAAGCCTGACCGAGTTTGATCACCTTTTTTTCCGCGCTGGTGGCCAGCGTTTCCAGACGCTGTAGCTCGTCGCCGCGATTATCGATCAGAGCCAGTTTTTCCACGGCCTGTTCACCGTGGGCGATGACGTCTTCAATATTATTGCCGTACTTGCGGCGCAGGGTTTCCAGCAGGTCGATGCGCTGTTCCATCGCCCGCAGAGACTCGGGATCGAGATCCAGGTTGTCGATGTAAATCGCCAGGGCCTGGTTGAGTTCTTCCAGTTCGATGTGAGCCGAATCAAATCCGCTGGTGATCTGCAGAGCGCTGGCATCGAGTTGCTCCAGCTCACGCAGTGAGCGCTGCACTTCGCTGAGTGCCGGTAGGATGGTTTCGTTCAAGTGGCTGCCGGCGGCTTTGGCGGAATCGACCAGGCGGGTGCTGTTGGTGGCCAGTTGATAACGTTGATCGAGTTCGACGGCTTCTTCAACATTGAGCTCTGCGTTTTGGATTTCTTCGACTTGGAATCTCAGTAGATCGAGCTCCTGTTCGCTGGAGCGCTCACTGTCGCGTAGATTTTCAAACGCGGTGAGCGCGTCCTGCCATTGCTGCCACGTATCACGGTATTTTTTAGCAGCGGTTTCCAACTGGGCGTATTCGTCCAGCATGGAGAGCTGGCGATCCCGTGATAACAAGGACTGGTGATCGTGCGGGCCGTGAAGATCGATCAGCTGGTCACCAAGAGATCTCAGCACCGATAAGGTGGAGGCTGAGCAGTTGATGAATTGTTTGTTACTGCCTGCGCTGAAGCTTCTTTTTAAAACCAGCGTCTGGCCGTCACAGGTTTCGAGACCGGCATTTTCTAGCAATTCATTGACTTGATCCAGGTTGCTCAGCTCAAACACCGCTTCGACCGTGCAGGTGCTTTCCCCTCGCCGGATCAGATCATGGTTGGCGCGTTCACCGAGAATGAGTTTTAAAGCGCCGACGATCATTGATTTTCCAGCGCCGGTTTCTCCGGTCACGCCGACCAGACCCGGGCCGGGCTCCCAGGTCAGATCCTCTACCAGAGCTAGATTTTTGATTTTCAGAGTCGTCAGCATTGCAGGACTATGATAAGACTTTTGCGGCAGAGAACAAATGATAAGAGAAGTAGGCTGGTTGAAACAGAAAAATTATGAAAACATTAACCGTAGTGGTGCTATTTTTTATTACCTTCGTAGCGAGGGGTGAAGATGTGAAATTGCCACACGTATCTGTGTTTGGCACGGCTGAGATCAAGGTGGTGCCGGATGAGATGATCTGGAATCTCTCAGTTGAGAGCAAAGGGAATGAGGTCGAAGCGGTGGCTGAGGCTCATGACAAAAAAGTGGCCGCATTGTTGAAATTTCTGAAAGAGCAAAAGATAGAGGATAAGAAGGTGCGAACATCGCGCATTGAGTTGTCTGAGAATTTGGTATATCGGGATCGAAATAAAGTTAAAGAGGGTTATATCGCCTCTACGCAGGTTTCATTTAGATTAAGTGACTTGGAGAAATATCGCGCTCTTTGGTTGGGAATATCCAAACAAGCTGATGTCAGTGTGCAAGGCGTGGATTTTGACAGTTCGCAGCGGATCAAATATCAAAATGAATCGCGGTTGGAGGCTGTGAAAGTCGCTAAGGAGAAAGCGCAGGCTTTGGCTGAGGCTTTGGATTCTACAATTCACGAACCCCTATTGATAGAAGAGCAGGCTTCATCGACTTTTACTTTGCGGAATAATAGTTTCATGACAAATGTGAATGGAGGAGTCATTGCTGCGGGGCAGGGAGCGAATTGGGACTCGATTGCTCTAGGAACCATTTCGGTGACAACCAGTGTTCAGGTCAAATTCCGCATTTCTAGTAAATAAAATTTGATGAAGCTTGCGTCCGTATTATCACCACTTTCAGATCATAATCTTCGTCTCGCTGCTCAATGCGGGGTGGAGGGGGTGGTTCATCGTTATCCCGGACCCGGCTTGGAGGATTTGTTGGCGGTGAAGGAAAAGATCGAAGCGCAAGGTATGCAACTGATGGGCGTCGAAGGGTTTTTACCGATTGAAAAAATCAAAACCGGGACGGATTCCGATGGGGCTGAACTGGCTTTGATGAAACAGTTGGTCATCAATATGGGAAAAGCCGGGGTCTCAATGCTTTGTTATAATTTCATGGCGGGCACAGACTGGGTCAGGACACGCATGGATGCTCCTGAGCGGGGGGGAGCTCAGGTCACGGCGTTTCGATTGGCTGATGTTAAAAATGCGGTTTCTCTCAATGACGACCGTCAGACCATTTCCGAACAAAAGATCACAGCGGAGCAACTGTGGGAAAATCTGGCTACTTTTTTAGCTGAGATCATTCCTGTGGCTGAAGCCGCTGGGGTGGTTCTGGCGATGCACCCCGATGACCCGCCGATTGCGGAATTCCGAGGCAAAGAGCGCATTATGAATTCGGCGCAGAGCTTTGAGCGTCTGTTGGCTTTGAATGATCATCCCAGCAATGCGATCTGCTTTTGTCTGGGCTCTTTTGCTGCGTTGGGCTTGGATACTGAAAAGATCCAACAGGTGATTGGAAAACTAGGAAATAGAATAGCGTATGTTCATTTTCGCGATGTGCGAGGCACCCCCGAAGACTTTGCCGAAACTTTTCATGATAACGGGCCTACAGACATGGCAGCGATTATTCGCAGCTTGCGCGAAGTGGGTTTTGATGGGCCGTTGCGCCCGGATCACGTGCCGCAGTATGACGGTGAGTTCGATCTGGATCCTGGATATACCATGCTCGGTCGCTTGTTTGCCTTTGGTTATATCCGCGGCTTGTTGCACGCCACGGTGACGGCGGATTAGGCCGGAGGCACAGTATTCCGACTGTTCCTGAACAAAAATTCTGATATATCATTGGATTGTATCGGAATGTTCGTTTAGTATTCATTGGGTTTAACCATTAGGAACATGCCAAGAAAAAAAGAATACGATCGCGAGGAAGTGCTGCAGAAAGCTACGGCGGTGTTTTGGGAAAAGGGCTTCGAAGGCACTTCGATGAAAGATCTGGTTGCGGCCACCGGGCTCAATCGATTCAGCATGTACGATGCTTTTGAGAATAAAGAAGGTTTGTTCAAGGAAGCATTGCGTTTTTATATGAGCCAGATGGAAGATCAGCTTTTTGTTGATATGCGGGACAATGCACAAGGTTTGGCGAGCATTTATGCGTTTTATGACCGCCTGCTAGAGCTGATTGACTCTGGTGGGAATATGACGGGCTGCCTGGTACTGAATACCGCTGTGGACTGCCCTTGCCGTGAGAAGGTGATCATGGAAATGGTGCAAGACCAGTACCGTAAATCCCAGGATTTGTTAGAAGCTTGTTTGCAACTGGCCAAGAACAAAGGAGAAATTTCAAGCGACGCGGATCCTGGGGCTCTCGCCCAGTATTTGGTGGGTATCAACCATGCGATGATGGTGATGCAGCGTATTCATACGCCGATTGAAGAAACGCGAAGTTTTTTGGATACGGCATTAAAAAACCTTCGGCCTTTAAGCGCGGCTTGAACTTTATTTACGCATTTCTGAACGATTATTCCGTTTTTTTTAGCGGAAGTTGAAAGTTTAAAGAAAAACCACCGTCTGAAAATTATACAGAGGAATAAGGGTAATGATGAAAGACACAACTATAGAGTTTGAAACAGAAATGGCATTTGAGCGTTTGATCGGGGCTTTGTGGATAACAAGCGGCACGCTCATTGTATTATTGATCGTCTTGATGGTATATGCCTCCGCCGAACCTGAAGGGACACAGGCTGCTGCAACAAATGAGATAAGCCCTTATTCCCAGGGTATTGAAACAAGCAGAGAATTTTTTTAGATTGATTCTGAACGATTGTTCTGAATTGGAAAGGTGAATGTGATGAGAGAGAATATGGAGATAAGTCAAAATATCAATCACTTGATGGGGCGAGATCAAAGTCTTTGGATCTTAACGCTGATGAGTTTGGTTCTGATGCTGTCAGTCAACTGCGGTAAGTCGCAATCACGATTGAATACATTATTCCCTCATTACGTAATAGAATTGGTGGAAGCAGCGCTAGAGGTCAATTATTTTTCTGCGCAAGTCAATCGGATGGCGGCAGGTAGGTTGACTAAACATGTTAATAATGACGGCGCAGTGAATCAGGCGGGAATAAGGTGTGATGTGAATTCACAAGCGTGTGAGGACCAGGGGGATGAGGGCATTGTGCCGACCTTGATTAGTAAAGGAGGTATCGCAAGAGGTGCTAAAAAGTCGGTAAGGAAAAACAAACGAGGGAAAACTGGAGAAGTCGTAAAGTTTAATGCGCTCAATGCCGAGTATGTAGGGATTTGATTTTGTCGCTGCTTGGGGCGTTGCCTATGGGGGAAAGTAAATTTAGGAAGAACATACCCTTACGTATTTCCTCCTTGGGCGGATGGTTATCGAACTTTTCTTGTTTGAGAAAAAAATAAGCTTGGTAAATCACCTCCTTGGAACGTTTGAGCGCGGCATGGCGTCCACGGATGATGACAAAGTCTGTCATGCCAGCGACTCTCCCACTGTCAATGCGGACAATGCCACCATTCTCAAATGGCAATATAACACTCAGTTTGGGAATGAGTGAGCCTCGCCCCATAATGGCTCCAAGTTTATAATCGACAGGGCCGAGGGCATTGGGTAGACTTCTGGCTGTTGTTTTTAGTTCACGCAGTGCGGGGCCTAAAATATTATCTACAGGAAAACAATCAGCAAAAGTATCGGCGAATTTGTTGCCCTGATTGGGGGTGGCGATCATCACTACCCGGCCTAGATTAGTGGGAGGGTTTTTGCTAAGATAATACCGGATGACCAAGCCTCCCATGGAGTGTCCGACAAAATGGATTTTTTTGGTGAGGTTAAGGCAGTGTTTTCTGATTGCAGGCTGCAACACCTGTTTGCTGGTATTTTTAATAGATAAACGGGTTGAGGGGTAAGAGATAACGATGGCATGGAATTTTCTTTTTTGAAAATACTCAGCCGCGGGTGCCATTGAACGATCGTGTCCGAGCATGCCGTGCAGTAGAATGAAATAACCTCCCAGGGCAGGGTATTCATTGACTTTCGAAAAAGCAGGGCTCCCTATGGGGCAGAGGTTAACTGCTTCAATCATCAATAGGAGAATTATGCCGCGAGTCATCAGAAGAGCGCGTTATTAAAGCAAAGATCATTGTGGCAAAATGGGGCAGAGAGCACCAGCCTTTTCTGCAATATATTTCAATTGGGTAGCAGATAATGAAATAGCACGGATTTTAATAAGATCACTTGCGTGACATCTTATATAAGTATTTCTTCTGTAGGTAAAAAAGTATGCAGGTAGAGACATTCAAATTGTTTTGTGACTTGGTGGAGACAGGCAGTTTTTCCGAAACCGCCGAGCGCAATGGCATCACCCAGAGTGCGGTCAGTCAGCGCATCAAAGCGTTGGAGGATCAATATGAAGTGCTGTTGATTGAAAGAGGGCGCAAAAATTTTGCGGTGACGGCTGAAGGCGATGTGTTTTTGAAGACCGCTCGTGATATGATCGATTTATATCAAAGCATCGGAGGCAGTTTGCGTGCGATGCGGGATCGGGTGGAAGGCGAATTGAAAATATCAACGGTTTACAGTATCGGTTTTCACGAGCTTCCGCCGATTATGGAAGAGTATCTCCAACGTTTTGCCGAGGTGAAACCGGTGTTGCAATACCGCAGGGCGAACCAGGTTTATACCGATGTGTTGGCTTCGAAAGCGGATGTGGGTCTGGTGGCTTATCCGCAAGCACGCAAAGGGGTGGAAGTGGAAACCGTGTGGAAGGATAAATTAGTGATGATTTGTCCTCCGGGACATGACTTGGCAAAAATGGAGTCGATTGAGTTGAAGCAACTGGATGGACAACGTTTTATTTCATTTGAACCCGATTTGCCGACGCGCAAGGCGCTCGATGAAATGCTCAAGCAAGCGGGGGTGAAGGTGAAAGAAGTGATGGAGTTTGATAATATCGAAACGGTCAAACGCGGGGTGCAGATTGAGCAAGCTCTGTCTATTGTGCCGCGGGATTCGGTTAAAGCGGAGGTTCAAAGCGGAGTGTTGTGTCAGATTGACATCGCTGCGCAAGATGTCTGGCGTCCGTTGGGTATCGTGCGTCGCCGCAGCAAAGCGATCAACCCTGCGATGCGGGAGTTCATCGCTTTGTTGAAAGAGTTGGGCAAAGGCAAGGGTGAGTAAAGCGGAGCTTACTCGGCAAGATTGGGAGCTAGCCATTTCCCTGCCTCTTCGAGGCTGATGCCCTTGCGTTTGGCGTAATCTTCCAGTTGATCGGGTAGGATCCGTCCGACGTTGAAGTAACGTGCTTTAGGGTGGAAAAAGTATAGACCGCTTACCGAGCTGCCGGGATACATGGCGTAAGAACTCGTCAGGCTGATGCCGACTTGTTGTTCAACTTTGAGGGCATCCCACAAAATGCTTTTTTCCGTATGATCGGGGCAAGCGGGGTAGCCGGCGGCTGGGCGAATGCCACGGTAGCGTTCTTTGATCAGCTCTTCGGTGCTGAGATTTTCGTCGATACCGAAACCAATAAAATCGCGCACTTTTTTGTGCATCAGCTCGGCCAGGGCTTCAGCAAAACGATCGGCCAGAGCCTGGATGATAATAGCGGTGTAATCATCGCCTGCTTGTTTGAAGGTCTCGGCGTAATCATCCACTTCCTGACCAGCGGTCACCGCAAAGGTTCCTAGATAATCTGTTAGTCCGCTATCCAATGGAGCGATAAAATCAGAGAGGCATTGGTAGGGCGAATCGGCTTTGATTTTTTCCTTTTGCTGGCGCAAAAAATGGAAACGTTGCATTTCTTCTTTGCGATCGATGCCGGTATAAATCGCTACATCATCGCCGATGCTGTTGGCTGGATGTATCCCCCAGGTGGCGCGGGCATGAAC
>JASFYY010000127.1:0-14397 GCA_045046875.1 Verrucomicrobiota bacterium
ACCGTTGGTGTAAAAGAGATGAAAGCATACTGTCCTGTAAGGACAAAATGTGATAGCCCGGTGCGAAGCGCTGGGGTTAAATCGATTTTATTGCCAGCCCTGAGCCGTAGCGTAGACAGCCGAAGGCAATGGGCGGAATGATGTTGAGGTGTGATAAGGTAGCTTCTAATAGCCAATGGCTAACTTTTTTGTCCTGCAGCCGTGGGGGAAGCAGCCGAGGATTGAGCTTGTGATGGAGATGCTCTAATGGCTAGAATCAAGGTTATCGCCGGATGACTTCCAGATACGATAAGGTATGTGCTGGAAGGTATGCGAACTGACGGTATAGATCACGGATCTGGCTGTGCGAATTGAGCAACGGGCAGTGCGTTATAGTAGCTGAGAGGCAGGACGGGGTTCGAGCCAACAACTGCAGGAGAGGTATCGTATCACTTCTACAGCCTAATTTCCTATCGCCTTCTTATTCCTCAAAAGCCACGCCTGGATTTTCCCCATAGGTGATATTCACCGTTTTGGCTTTGTTGAGAATCGACAAACGTCCGGCTTCGACTACCAGCTCGTTGAAAAAACTGTTTTCCGGGGTGGCGTGCAGTTCCGCAGCGTCGATTTCTGCGATCAAGGTTTTTCTGGCAGCTAGGTCTCCGGCGTTGGCCACGCGGGCGGCGGTGTTCACTAATTGCTCGACGGCGCGGTAGCCATAACCCACCGGGCGCAAGCCGTCGCCGTCGCTGCGCTCGATCATTTGAAAGTAGTCAGGATTGACGAGGTGGTGAGCGGTATCGCCGGGGTCTTTGCCGTCGGCGATGGCACAATAACTAGCGCCGCGAAAATAATCGACGTGTTCGATGAAACCGCCGATGCCGGTGGCTTCGTCTTTGGTGTAGAGCTTCATGCCTTGATCGTTACCGCCAATGGCTTGGTTGGGGTAGGCGATGCCGTTTTGCACATTGAGCACTGCGCCGTTTTCCCACACCACCCGGGCGTCGGTGTAAAGGTAACCGACATTGCCGTTGGGGAATTTGTCTTCGATACCGTGAACTGAAACCGATACAGGTTTGAGGCCGGTGATGAACGAAACCAGGTCAACATAGTGACAGCCAATGTAAACGAAAAAATCGGTCTGGTCGGTGGTGCACCAGTTCTGGAAATTGGAATCACGGTACCACCATTTTTCGTGTAAGCGGGCTTGGCCGAGTTTGAACTCACCGAAGTCACCGTTGCGGTATTTTTTGCGCGCGATCCAGTTGCGGTCGTCGTAACGTTTGTGGTATTCAACGCCGACAAAAAGTCCGCGTTCGCTGGCACGCTGCTGGACGTCGAGCGCTTGTTGGTGGGTCAATACGAGAGGTTTGACGCAGACGATGTGGTGATTGCGATCCAAGGTGTCGCAGATGACCTGGTAGTGGTTCTGATCCGGGATGGCAATATAGACCACGGATTGCTCAGGCAGTTCATCGAGCACCTTTTTGTAAAGATCGGGATGGGACTCGTCACTGTCATCAGCACCCGGTGAGGGGATGAAGGAGTGGCCGGGGAAAGAGGCTTTTAAGTCAGCATCATCAAGTAAAGGGGCGAGGGTGGACTTGCGTCGGGCACACACAGTGATGTCACCGATCATGCCTTCGCGTTGCATCTGGTAAAGGGATGGCAAGACTTGAATCCGGCTGATCATTCCGCCGCCGATCAGGCAAACTTGTTTGGGTGTGGTCGTCATAGCCGATGATCTTAGAGCGCGTTGACCGTGAATCAAACGAATCTTGGGGATTTGTATACGCGGGAAAAAGGAGGTGATGGAATTTTTTGAGGGAGCTAGCCAGTATATAGAGTTTGGAAGGTCGCTATTATTTTTTACTTTTATAGAAATTATAATCGACAGTTTTGCTGAAACTCTTTATTTGTGAAGGGGTATCAGGTCGTTGCGTTTGATGGCTTTAAAAAAACAGCAAAATAGAGAACATGAATAATAATACTGAAGAACACTCAAATGAAGAAAATCACTCGATCGCTCGTCGTCGGGTGATCAAATCCCTGCCTTTCCTTGCGGTTGGTGGCTTGATGGCATTGCTTTCGAGTTGCACTCCGACGCACAATACGGCCCGCCGCACTAGTCGCCGCACTTCGCGTCGTGTTTCGAGACGCAGGTATTAGATTATTTGTTCCATCAGGCAAACAACTTATCGAAGGGTTTGCCCTGGTTGATGGTGGGTTTTTCTTCGGTGCCGTTGTGCATGTAGGTCAGCGCCATGTGGTCAATACCCATGGCGTGTAGGATCGATGCGTGGATGTCGTGCACGTGTTGTTTCTGATCGATGGCGTAGAGGCCGAGTTGATCGGTGGTGCCGAGGGTTTGGCCACCTTTGATGCCGCCGCCGGCCATCCACATGGTGAACCCCCAGGGATTGTGGTCGCGTCCGTCGCCTTTTTCCGACATCGGGGTGCGGCCAAATTCTCCGCCCCAGACGACGAGGGTTTCGTCGAGCAAACCGCGTTGTTTGAGATCGTTGATCAAGGCGGTGACTGGCTGATCCGATTCGGCACAGCGGTCGGTGTGGTTTTTTTCGATACCTTTGTGGGCATCCCACTTGCTGCCGGTGCCGCAGAAGAGTTGCACAAAACGCACGCCTTTTTCGACCAGGCGTCGAGCGAGGATGCAGTTTTTGGCAATCGCATCGGTGGGTTTTTGACCAACTCCGTAGAGGTCCTTGATGTGTTGCGGTTCTTCGTCGATGTCGATCACATCGGGAATTTCCGATTGCATCTTGAAGGCCAGTTCGTAGGAATTGATGCGCGCTTCGAGATCCGTTTGGAACTCACGTGGAGCGGCGTGTTTGCGATTGAGTTGGTTGATGTAGTTGATTTTTTCCAACTGGCGTTGCTGACTGATACCCGCTGGGGTTCTGAGGTCAGCGACGGGATTGTCCCCGAACTTAAAAGGGGTGCCCTGATAGGTGGAGGGCATGAAGCCGGTGCCCCAGTTACGGGTGCCATTGAAGGGTTTGGCATCGCTGTCGGTGAGCACCACATAGGCGGGTAGGTTTTGATTTGCCGAGCCGAGTCCGTAGAGACTCCACGCACCCAGTGAGGGGCGTCCGGCGAGGATGGAGCCGGTATTCATTTGGCAAACCGAGCCGACGTGGTTGAGTCCGTCCGCCCAGCAGGAGCGTACCACTGCGATGTCATCGACGATGGTTGAGGTGTGCGGCAGCCAATCGGATACCCAGGTGCCGGCCTGGCCGTGTTGTTTCCAAGAGCGTTTGCTGCCGAGAATAGGGGAATCCTGTTCGCCCATGGCGGTCAGCGGACGGCGGAAACTAGGCGGCAGAGGTTTGCCTGCGAGTTTGTTGAGGTCGGGTTTGGGATCAAACAGGTCGATGTGGGAGGGGCCGCCTTCCATGAAGAGGAAGATGACGGACTTGGCCTTGCCGAAGTAGTTGGGAAGGGGGGCGCTGACTGGTGTTGAGCCGAGGGCTTTGTCCATGCCGAGCAGGTGGGACAAGGCGAGTGAGCCGAATCCGGCGCCTGATTTGGAGAGGAACTCACGACGTGTGGCAGCAGGGCGGTAATGTGGATTGAATGGGTTCATAATGCAGCAGTGGGTTTTGTTTTAATTGTAGTGGGCAACCGGAGCGGTCGCCCTACAATTTGGGTTGATGGATTAATCTATGTAGAGGAATTCGTTGGAGTTGAGCAGGGAGTGGCAGAGATCCACTACGGATTGATAAAAAGGATCGGCGGGCGTGCTGGCAGGTTTTGGCCCGGAAGGTAACAGGCGAACCAGGTTGGATGGCAAGTTTGCTTTCACAAAAGAGAGGTCGCTGAGCGGTTTTTTGCTTTTGGCCCCTTTGATCAGTAATTGCTCGGTTTTGAGCGCATGATCCGTGAGGGTGAAACGGGCGATCGAGCCGTCGAACATCGAACTGAGTGTCTGATCGCGACCGCCGAGCACCAATGCTCGTTTGGGATTGCTGATGCCAGCCACCAATTGGTGAGGTTTGACCACGATTTGTAGCGGGCTGTCTTTTTTGCTAAGATCCTGCGCGTAAAAAGTGACGTCACCGCCGTTTTTACCGGTGCGGATCACTGCGGCCACATAATAAGGGGTCTGGGTGGGGATGCGCAGGTCGGAGGCGATCACTTGGTAGAGAGGATTGCCGGCGATGTTTTCCGCGGTGAATTGCATGATCAGGTTATTGGGCTGGTAAGCGGATTTTTTCGAAGTGATACCAAAAGACCAACCGTAGGATTCAGCTGTGCCGCTGCTATTGCCGTTCCAGCGCGAAGCGATGGTGCGCACGGCGGCATTGTCGTAGAGCGCATCGAGGTGCAGGTAGGCTTCCAGAGTGAAGGTATCGCTCTCCTGCTGTTTGAGCTTGGTCAGCTCGATTTTTTGATAGAGGGAATCGGGCTGGATGTTGACCGCTTGAGTGCTTCGTCCAGCCACCTTTGCTTTAAACGGTTTGAAGGGGGTGGTTTTGATTTTAGGCACCATTTTGTTTGTTGCCTTTTTTACTGGCGGCGATGTTTTGGCCAGCAGGGCTTGTTGTTTCAAAAAATCCGCAGCCTGGCTGGATTCCTCCGAAGTGGGCTGACGTTTTAATATGGTTTCGAAAGCCTGGTCAATCAGTGGGGCCACGTTTGTGTCTTTGGATTTTGTGAGTTGATGGGCAATAGTTTGAGCCCGTTGCATCGGAAAGCGGTTGTTGAGCATCATCAGCGCTTGCGGAGCGGTGGTGGTGATGTCGCGAGACGAGCAGGAACTAAAACCGTCGGGGCCATCGAAGGTATTGAGAAATAGAGTGCGCGGGTTGCGCATCAGTTTCTGGTAAACGGCACGGCGCAATTTGCTTTCCGGCACGCCTTCGCCTCCCATTTTAGGGTCGAGTTCCTGACTGCTGGCGAGCATGGCGTCGTGAATGGATTCACCTTCTAAACGGCGGATGTTTTGACGCCACCAAAGTAGATTGCTGGGATCGTTTTGTGCTGCTGCCATTGAGGGTTCTACCAGAGAAGCTTGGCGCCAGGTGGAGGAGGTCATGATCAGTTTGTGCATTTTTTTCAAACTCCAACCATTCTCGGTGAAATTGCGTGCCATCCAGTCGAGCAGTAGAGGGTGGGTGGGCGGTAAACCTTGTTTGCCAAACTCATTGGTGGAACTGACGATGCCTTGTCCGAAGTGATAATACCACAGACGGTTGACGATCACACGAGTGGAAAGTTGGTTGTCGGGGTGGGTGAGCCACTTGGCTAATGCGCTACGCCGTCCGGACGAAGGGTGGTCCAGGTTTTTAGGCGGGCTGAGCTTGGCGTCATCGGGATCGAGCAGGGTGAGAAACCCAGGCAGCATCGGTTCCTTGTTGTCACTGTCGGCAATGAGAATGGTAGGGGACTCTTGAGAGGTGTCCCGGATGGCATCCACTGCAATCAGTTCGGCCGGTTTGATAGGGTCGAATTGAGCCAGCTTTTTGACCAACTCGGCATAACGTTTTTTCTCGTCGCCTTTGAGTTTGGTAGCTGTGGACTTGTGTTTCACATCCACTTGACGTTGGATGAAAAGCTTTTGTTGTAGCTCCCAAGGACTGCAATCTTTGTCCGCTTTGTGATAGATTTTCTGGAGGTCAGGGTGAAACATTTTTACTGCCGCTTTGGTTTCACCGGCTTTGCGGGAGGCGAGCAATTTGTCCATGTCTTTACGGATCTCAACGGTGGATTTCAGCCATGGTTTCATTGCTTCTGCGTAAGCCTTTTTTTGTTGCGGGGTGGCAGCTACGATGCTGTCATCGGGGTAGATGCCGGCAAAAAAGGATTTCATCCGGTAGTAGTCATCATGGAGGATGGGATCGAATTTGTGATCGTGACATTTGGCGCAGCCGACACTGAGCCCCATGAAAACGGCACCGGTGATGTCGGTGACTTCGTCGGTGATGCCATTCCATTGTTTGACCACATCACGTTGATTGGATTCGTATGGCCACAGACGCAGGTAGCCGGTAGCGGTGATAGCTGCGGGGTCGTTTGGCGCCAGTTCGTCTCCGGCGATTTGATAACGGGTGAATTGATCGTAGGGCATGTCAGCGTTGAAAGCATCGATCACCCAGTCGCGGTAACGCCACATGTGCGGGCGGTATTCGTCGGCTTTGTAACCGTTGGATTCGCCATAACGCACGAGATCCAGCCAGTGCCGTCCCCAGCGTTCGCCATAATGGGGAGATTGTAACAGACGATCGACCAGTTTTTCCATCGCAGTGTCGGTGTTGGCGGCGTAGGCTTTTTCGAAATCCAGGATTTCCTGATGGCTGGGAGGCATGCCGATCAGATCAAAAGACGCACGGCGGATCAAGGTGCGGGCATCGGCTTCCTTGGCGGGTTGGATGTTTTGTGTTTCCAGTTTGGCCAGGATGAAATGATCTATTTCGTTTTTTGGCCATTTGCTGTTGCTGGTCTTTGGAGTAGCTGGATCGGCCAATTTTTGGAAAAACCAATAAGCGCGCTCTTTTTCATCGATGCGTTTCAGGCGGGCCGCTTTGTCGGCGTGGGCCGTGCCCAATCCGATAAAGAGAACGGCAAGCAGGCTGAGGTAGATTTTGATAACAGACATCGGTTGTTTTTAGTCGGGTGGTTTTGATTGATAAAAGTTTATCCTGACAGGGTTTTAGGCCTGTTTCTGTAAGAAGAAGGCAGTTTAATTCCTTTTTTGGACAGTTTTTTTGAAAAAATATCGTAAATTAAAAAATAGTGTCCAAAAAAGCGGGAATAGAGCCTCATTCTATATATACAGAAGATGTCCGAGTCAGAACAAAAAAATATCCAAAGTGAGCAGGAGGATCGCGAGAGCGGCGAAGATTTCCTGCGTTTGCTCAATGAGCATGAGAAAAAGATCACCCTGTATGTGATGAATCTGGTTCGTGATCGTGGTGATGCAGAGGATATCCTGCAAGAAAGCAAACTGGTGATGTGGCGGCATTTTCACAAATTTGAACTGGGCAGTAATTTTCTCGCCTGGGGCAGAAAAATTGCTTTTCACCAGATATTGACCTACCGACGCAAACATAAAAAGCGGGCGGAACTGAGCGAGGCTTTTCTGGAAAGTGTGGCACTGGAGATATCGAAGAATGAAGGTGGTTATGATCGGCGCAGCGATGCGCTGAAAAGCTGCGTGACTAAACTTTCCCGCCCCCATCGCCAGATTTTATTGATGCGCTACACGCGTGACATGGAAGTGGAAGAGATCGGCCGGGAAGTGGGACGTTCAGAGGGAGCGGTTTACCGTTTGCTCAGCCGGATTCGAATGATGCTGCAGGATTGTGTGACTAAAGAAATGGGAAAGGTGGGATTATCATGAAAAAAAAGGAACTTCAAGATGAGCTTGATCGTTATGTCGAAGGGCGCTTGAGTCAGCAGCAGATCGATGATTTGGAATTGTATTTGGATCAGGACGCAGAGGCAAAGTCCCGTTTTGTCGAGTATCTGCATTTACACGCGGTGTTGCAGGCAGATGGGGAAACTTTGTTGGCTGAGAACAAGTCTTCGGTGATTGAGTTTCCAGCATCCGTGCGCTGGCTGACAGCGATGCGTTATGCGGCGGCGGTGACATTTTTATTGGGCTGTGTGTGGTTATTGCGCGGCAGTTTTTCCGGTGAGGGCTTGAATCAGGCGGATCGCCTTGTTGCGGTGAAAATAGAGGCGAGTGAAAAAACACCTGAAGTGAAAGTGGTTGAAGCGCCCAAGGCGGTCACTGTGGCGACCCTGGCAGATACTCGTGAATGCAAGTGGGCGGGCAGTTCTTTGCCAACTGCCGATGGCGCTCGTTTGGGCGTGGGAAAATTGCATTTGCTGGAAGGTCTGGCCACGGTTGTTTTTGACGGTGGCGCCCAGGTGACGATGGAGGCTCCGGCAGTGATCGAAGTGGTGTCGGCAGAGAAATGCCGTTTGCTCAGTGGAGGTTTGGTTGGATGGGTGAGAAAGGGAGCTGAGGGTTTTCAAGTCGAAACCGCTGATGCGCTGGTGACCGACTACGGTACCCGTTTTGGCGTGACCGTGGGAGAATCCGGCCGCTCGGAAGTGGTGGTGCTGGAGGGAGAGGTCGGAGTGACTCACAGTAAGGTGGAGGGGGAAAAACGCTTGAAGATGGGGGAGGCCGCACGTTATGATGCCGCGTCTTTTTTGCCGGGCAAAAAAAATAGTGCATCCGAAGCTAATCGGAATTCGGGTAAGGCCGGGTTATCGGTAAAAAAACAGGGCAGCGGATGGAAAGTCATTTCGACAAGCGAGGGCAAAGGCAAGGATGTTTATGTTAGACAAGGAGACACTGGCGGTCCTTTTGGTCGCCGTCCCTTGGTGATGGCCAAGCGCAGTCCTGATCGTGAAACCAATCAGCGTAAAATATACCTGGGTTTTGATTTGAACCGGCTCAAAAGGGCCGGGATCAGTGAGGCGGAGTTGGTGCTGGAAATACGCTCCAGTGGATTGGGTTACGCATCGCTGGTGCCGGATGCCAAATTCACGGTTTATGGCTTGACCGATGAAGATCTGGACGGCTGGGATGAACACAATCTGACATGGAACGAGGCTCCTGCCAATGTGATCACCGACGGTTCACGCCTGGATGAAAACAAGGTCATTGAAGTGGGTCGTTTCGAGATCAAACAAGGTGTTGCCTCGGGCTTCCGTTCGGTAGCAGGGGAGACACTGGGCGAGTTTTTGAACAATGACAGTAACGGCATGGCTACTTTGATCATTGTGAGAGAAACCGAACAAACAGCCGGCAATGGTCTGGTGCACGCTTTTGCTAGTCGCGAGCATCCTAGCGCGATGGCACCTACCTTGAGAATCAAGCTGGCGAAGTGAGTTTGTGTTTTGTCGACTTCGTTGTCTTAAGTTGCTTACTTTTTTGTATTTTTCGTGGCAAGCCGTGTGACACTCGATGGATCGCCGAGCATCCAAGTTGGGCCGACCTCTTCGGGACGCAGTGGGACTCGTTGTATGGGGGTTTCGCTCCACTCATCGCAGCCGACATCGGGCAAAGGATTTCTAGCTTGGCCATCGAAGTCTTTTTTTGTCCCTGGGACTTCAGCATTCACGTCACGGAAGTTCACCGAAGCAACGTTAACCGCTGGAGAATCGGGGCCGCTGAGACGGAAAACATCGTTTTTTTTGACCAGTAAAGGATCGATCCAGCTGATTCCTTTAGCTTTCAAACCCGGCTTGGCGCCACCGCTAGTCCAGACGATATTGCCCCGCCAGGTGCTCACTTGTGAGCCATTGTCTTGAATTCCAATTCCAACATCCCGATTGATAACAATGAGGTTTTTCAGGAAATCATTAAAGGCAACTTGCAGTTCCCAGTCCGTGCTCCCGCTGTTGAGCCGACCGACATGAATGCCTTGGCCACAGTTGATAATGGTATTGTGGGCAACCACGCAGTAGTTCACCGGTGCGTAGTGACGGGAGCCGGCCGGCATGTAGATGCCCCGCCCCCTGCAAGCTTCGATGTAATTATTGACGATGATATGTTCACTGCCGTGAATTCGGATACCGCCCAGGCCATTGAAGAAAAAATTACCTTCGACTCGCGTCCGGTTTCCGCCACGAAGTGTTAACATGCCCTCGCAGTTACGGAAGGTGTTGAAGCGGTATATATTGTCAGAAGATTTATTGGAAATGATCTCGGAGTCGCCACTGACCTTATCGAAGAGACAGTGTTCTAATAGTGTGAACTGCGAGGTCCGGTCGGAAAATCCGCCCTGACCGATTTGCACAGCTTCCTGACCATTGCCTGATTGGCGTTCGATATCTTTGAAATAATTATGATCGAAGCGGTTGTGGGTATTTTGATAATCGTCGGGAGCAATGCGCACGCTCACGCCGATCGATAGATTTCCTTGCATATAACAGTGATCGATTCGGTTATGGCTCGACTTGTGTCCGATCGTGATAATTTTCTGGTAAGTGTGTTTTGGGTCACCGCAATCGAAAAACGCACAATTGGTCAGTTGGCAATGGGTGGCACCCTTGAATGTCACCACGTTCTCACTCCAAGCCTGATCGAAAACAAAGCCCTCAACGATGATGTGCTCTCCAGAAATCTCTATTCGTGAGTCGCCGGTCAACCGGGTTTTGCCAGCTGTCTTGGCGCGGAAGGTGATAGGGTGTGCCAATGTGCCTTTACCCTTGATCGTGAGGCGGAAGTCCTGATGAGTTTCACCGCTTAGTAAGATGACTTCTCCAGGGGAAGCCGCTGCAATAGCTTTCGACGCGTCTTCGCTGGAATTCACTACAATCGTTCTCCTGGCCGGGGCTGTTTCAGCGCTTAAAATGGCAGGGCTGGTGAGAAGCAGAAGTAAGCCGCAAACAATAGTGGTTTTCATAGGGGGGAGATGTTCACTTTATGGCATGACAAATACCCTTGGTGAAATTACGAAATTTTTCGAAGGCACTGGGGTTATTGGAAAAAAGTAGCCGTCAGGGTCTGCATCCAACGTGCAATGGCGATGACGATCAGAGCGGCCAATATGGTGGCTAGGCCTCCGCAGCCGAAAAAGGCTTTAGCCCAAACACTGCGTTCTACATTTTTGTATGTTTCGGCTCCTTTTTTGCTGAGCAGTCCGATGCGCATGTAAAAGGCGTTTTCTTTTTCGATCAGTTTTTCCCAGATCCCCGGAGTGAAGGTCATCAGTAGGTAGAGGGCGATTTTTAATACTCCCAGTGCGATTAGAATATAACAGAGGGTCAGCAACAACTTATGCAGTAGGTCGGGATTTATGTTGGAGAGCTCTGACATGACGGGTTCGACAGCGTGGTTGGAGGAGGTGTTTTGCTAAGAATAAATATGAAAATTTGTTTTACTTTTTAGGGCGCTTCAAGGTGGGGCTTGTATTATGGGGAAGAAGGATAAGGCTGGAAAGATTCACAAGATAGCTGAATGTTGGTGATTCATGGAAAATGAGAAACAGAGGTGGCGCGGCTGGGTATTTTGGGCCTTGTGTCTGATTTTGGCGGCGGTGTTTTTTTATGCGGGCTGGATCAAATTGCAGGATCCGACTTTGTTTGCGATCAAAATCCGTGCGTATGATTTGTTGCCGGATCCCTGGGTGGCGGTGACGGCTTTGTTGTTGCCCTGGTTGGAAATCGTGTGTTCCATCAGCCTGTTGGTCGGGCGTTTGCGGCGGGGGGCTTTGTTGGGGCTGTTTATGATGCTGCTGGTGTTTTTATTTGGTATGTTGTCGGCCTGGTCGCGAGGCTTGGATATTGATTGTGGCTGTTTTAGCGAAACGCTGGATCGGGGCTCTTTGTTGACTTCCGTATTGATGGATCTTGCGCTGTTGGCGATGGTGATCGTATTGTGGCGGCGAGTATCGTGTTGCGGGGTGCGGGCGGCTACAAAAGCCTAACGATAGGCCATGATGCCTTGAACAATTTCCTCGGCGATAATCTCGCGCAGCCAGGAAGCGTTGCAGCGTTTGTTCTCCCAACGATTGGAGAGAAAACCACATTCGATTAATACCGCCGGACCTTTGGTGAGACGCAGCACTTTCAGCCGGGCAGATTTGATGCCCCGGTTTTTGGTTTTGATACGGGTGCCCAGTTCGTGTTGGATTTTGCCCGCGAGTTTTTTCCCTTTGCTGGAGCCTGGGTAATAAAACGTCTCGATCCCTCTGTAGGAGGTGTTTTTGTGGCCGTTGAAGTGGATGCTGACAAATACAAAATGGCTGTTGCGGTTGGCGATCGCCGCACGTTTGTCGAGAGCCACATAGGTGTCGGTGCTGCGGGTGAGCACCACCGGAACTCCTTTGCTTTGCAGGATACGGTGCACTCGTTTGGCGAGATCCAGAGTGAGGTTTTTTTCGTAGATGCCATACCAATTGCTGCCTTTGTCATTGCCTCCATGACCGGGGTCGATGACCACAGTGGAAAAGTTTTTGGCGATTGCCGGGCGGGGTAGACTGAATAGAACTAATAGGGCCAGAAACAGGCTGACCCGCATGAAAACAAGTCGCTGGCTTGATTGAGTGGTGACAGTCATTCGGATTCGTCGTGCAGAAATTGCAGTGAACTGCATTTTATGGAATTTACAATAAGGTTGGCAATTACAAAAACAAAAAATAAGATTTTTGAGCTATTTTATACATTTGTTGAATAATAGGGGATTTGGAACATGATAGAGGTCCAGGTGGGTGGATTCAGCCCTTTTGGCACAGCACTTTGAAAAAGAATCATTTTCGTTATTGCCACGCGTGGGAATTTGGATAAAATGATCCGCTTTCACGAGTAAAATTTAGAGACGTCGCACGTTCGCTGGCCGGGAATTCATCCGGTAAGCGGGCGTTGCTTAGTTTCGGGAAGGTGTTTTATCTGTGGAAAGGCAAAAAATTTAATCCTCAATAACTTAAAAATAATCATGACATCAACCCTTATTCTCCTCATCCCCATCTTTGGCATTCTTGCTTTAGTCTACACATTCTGGAAGTCCACCTGGGTGGCCAAGCAGGACCCCGGTAATGAAAAGATGGTGGGAATCTCCCAGCATATCGCCACCGGAGCGATGGCTTTCTTAAAAGCCGAATACAAGGTTCTGGCTATTTTTGTGGTGTGCGTGGCGGTATTGCTCGCTTTTATGAATCAAGGGGCGGAACGGCTGGTGGCTTTGTCTTTCATTGTTGGTGCATTTTGCTCGGCATTGGCCGGGTACATCGGCATGAAGGTGGCGACCAAGGCCAATGTGAGAACGACCAATGCGGCGCGAACCAGTCTCGGCAAAGCTCTCGAAGTGGCTTTTGGTGGAGGTTCGGTGATGGGCATGGGCGTGGTGGGTTTAGGTTTGCTTGGTTTGGGTGGGTTGTTTTTGATCTATAGCAAAACGATTGGCATCGATGATCCCGAAAAATTGAGTTCGGTGATGACGATCATCACGGGTTTTTCCTTTGGTGCTTCATCGATTGCGCTGTTTGCGCGTGTGGGTGGTGGTATTTATACTAAAGCTGCTGATGTGGGAGCGGATTTGGTGGGTAAGGTGGAAGCAGGCATTCCTGAGGATCATCCGCTTAATCCAGCAACGATTGCGGATAACGTGGGTGACAATGTCGGTGATGTGGCTGGCATGGGCGCGGATTTGTTCGAGTCCTATGTGGGGTCGATCATCGCGACGATGGTCTTGGGTGGGGTGTTTGTGATGTTGCCGGAGTTTTCAGGTTCGATGGACGGGCTTGGCGCAGTGATACTGCCTTTGTTGTTAGCTGGAGCGGGTATCGTGACATCGATCATCGGCACCTTTTTTGTCAAAGTGAAGAGCGGTGGTAGTCCGCATAAAGCGCTCAATACTGGGGAGATTGTCTCGGCGGTGATCCTTTTAATCGCAGCTTTTGTGATCGTCAAACAGGTGCTGCCGGCGGAGTGGGTGATTGATGAGAAAAAATACACTTCGATGGGAGTTTTTGTGGCGATCTTATTTGGTCTGGGTTCTGGGTTGTTGATCGGAATGATCACGGAGTATTACACAGGAACGGGAAAAAAGCCGGTGCTGGACATCGTCAAGCAGTCGATGACGGGTTCGGCGACCAACATCATTGCAGGACTTGGAGTGGGGATGATGTCTACGGCGCTGCCGATCATTATTTTGGCGGTGACTATTCTGGCGGCACATCATTTTGCAGGTCTTTATGGTATCGCAATCGCTGCGGTGGGCATGCTTTCTAATCTAGGGATTCAGTTGGCGGTGGATGCTTATGGGCCGATTTCAGACAATGCGGGTGGTATCGCTGAGATGAGCGAATTGCCGAAGGAAGTTCGTCAGCGCACAGATAAGCTCGACGCGGTTGGCAATACCACGGCGGCGATTGGCAAAGGTTTTGCGATTGGCTCGGCGGCACTGACGGCTTTGGCTTTGTTTGCAGCGTTCAAGACTTCTTGGGAAGTGGCGAATGATGCTAAGCTTTCGATTGAGATCACTGATCCGAAGGTGGTAGCGATGTTGTTCGTTGGTGGCATGTTGCCTTTCCTGTTTTCGGCTTTGTCGATGGTGGCTGTGGGGCGTGCGGCGATGGCAATGATTGACGAGGTTCGTCGTCAGTTTCGTGAGATTCCCGAATTGCGTGCGGCTTTGGACGTGATGAAAAAGAATGAAGACAAGGAAAAAGAAGACTGGTCACAGCAAGATCGCGATATTTTTGATGCCGCAGATGGCAAAGCTGAGTATGGCAAATGTGTGGAGATTTCGACCAAATCTGCGATTCAGCAAATGATCAAACCCGGCCTGTTGGCAGTGGTAGCTCCGGTGGCGGTGGGATTCATTGGTGGAGCAGAGATGCTTGGTGGCATGCTTGTCGGTGTGACGGTGACTGGCGTGCTGATGGCGCTGTTTCAGTCTAATGCTGGTGGAGCTTGGGATAATGCCAAGAAAATGAT
>JASFYY010000128.1:0-6938 GCA_045046875.1 Verrucomicrobiota bacterium
AACATTATAATATGGAACTGTCCTGAATAACTATTATACCGGACAGTCCGAATAACAGGAACAAAATCCCCCTTGGGCAGAGATCTTCTCCTGCACTTCAAAATCGATTTTATCCGGAGGTAAGGGTTTGTAAAGGTAATTTGAATTCAATAAACATCCAGACCTTCCAGACAAACCTCGTGCCTATTTGCCTACGACCATCTCACTCTTATTCTCGATCCACGAGTTCATGTTATCGGTTAATACCAAACCCTTAAAACTTGCCATTATCGTTCACCCATTCACTGCGCGGCGGAACCGGATCAAGGGTATCCCAGTGTTCCACAATTTTCCCGGCAGCTAGGCGAAACAGATCATAAAACGAGGCGTGAGTGTTTCCACGGTAACCTTCGCTCACACAAAGCACAAAGTTCCCCTCGGCAAGCACACGATGGATCTTATCATAGCGACTTGCTTTGTCATTATTGGAAAGCGTTTCATGCAGTGCCTGCAAACCGTCTCTCATCTGCGGATTATGCTCAACATAGCTTTCTGAGTCAATGTATTGATCCAATCGAGCCAGTTGACCACTCACAAGAACTTCTTCCACAAAAGACCTGATGACATTCCGGTTTTCTTCCGTCTTGTCGAAATCAGTGACTTCCGTTGTCCCATCGAGCACGGTGTGGCCGGAAGGATTGGAATGGCTCGGTTTGGACTGAAGGTTGTCCCAGTGTTCGACCACCAGTCCGTCCTCAAATCTAAAAACTTCAAAGCCGATTTCTACCACATTGAAGTCGTAGTCCGTGTGCGCAAAGACGTAGTCGCCATCCTCAAAGACTCGAACGATTTCGACGCGGGGAGAGGTTTTGGCCAGCCGTTTGAATAGTTCTGCCAAGCCGACGTTCCCCTCTCGCGTGAGCGGGTTGTGTTGTATATACTTGCTCTCGTTGACAACAGTGACCGCCTCCGGGTCACCTGTTTCAATGCCTTTGAGCAGCGCACAAATTTGATCTTTTTTATTCGGCATCATGGATGGAAATTTGTTTCTTGTTATAAGAAAGAGAACAGGCACGCCGCTACTGCCAGCGATATTTCGTGTTCAAGTTGATGGTTAAAGTTTTCATTTAGATTCCGACTGCGGAGCGGTGGCGGGTTACTCTGCTGCGTTTTGTCCTGCATTTGTTATTTCTGGATAGGTGAATTCAACCGAACCGTTTTTCCAGACAGCCAATTTCGAGCCATAGCGCGCCGCGCGAACCCTGGCCATTTCGGAAGCACGATTCATTGCCGCCAACGCCACTTCAGCTTCTGCCTGTTCATTCATGAGGATTCCTCTAAAATTTCAGGGCGTTCTCCGCTATTATCAAACACAATCCATTTGTCGGCAAGCGAACGATACCCTTCCTCAAAGTTCTTCCAACGCTTTGTGAATCTTCTTCGAATATCATTTTGGGAATATCATGGCCACCCTCGACCACTCTTCCTCGCACTCTCTCGACCGCTAAATCTGGCGAAGTGAGTTTCAAGTAGAAAAGAACAATTCGATACCCCTAGTCTTTCAGGTTATGCAATTTGAGTTTTTGCCTCAATAATATTCTTGACCCAATCCCTCCTGCCCTCAACTACAAACTTCTCTTCATTTCCATCAGAAGTTTGAATTTTCAATCCGTTTGGAATAATTCCAAATGTCATACATTCCGTTGCTGCCCTAATCTCGTCCAGAGAAATTGATAGCTCATGATTTTGAATATTCACAGAATGCGACTTGAAAAGCATTCTCTTGTCAGTGAGATAAATCCATCCGCCAACTCCCTCCATATTTTTGAAATGATTCGCTCCGCCTTCCTTTATCAGAACTTCATCTTCAAACAAAGGACGTGTTACATGAAACTTCTTTTTTTGATATTTCGCAAAAGCCCCCATCGATACACCAAAAAATATACCACAAGCAACGCCCGCAATAACTCCGGATATCAATCCGTGACGTAAGACAAAATAGATTCCCATAAAAAGGCCAAATGGGATACCTAATGACAATGCCGTTCTTGCAAATGATTTCATATTCTTCTCAGCATAACGTTTGAGTGATGTTACAAGCTATCGAGAGCGATCTTCGTCGACAAGGTTAAAGGTTGAATTATCATAAAATTTCGACTCGAGCCGGTTAGCCTGCTAGTATCCACGACTTGTTCTGCTTGGCAGTTTCACCAAAAGTATTGCCTCGGCTGAAGTTCTCCGCTGCGTCTCGAATAGCCCGCTTGCATCTCCAGTGTTCGCCCACAGGACAGGTGTCAATAAGGATAGAATTCACTTTGTTGGCCTCAGCCTTGCCAATCGCAAAAGCGGCTTGAAGAAGATGAAAAAGTGCCTCACTACGGGAAGAAATTGGCTGAACAGATCTCGCAACTCTAAGTGATTGATCCAGTGCCTTCTTGGCCTCGGACGAGAGGTCGCGCTCAGCAAGTGCCTCCACTTCCCACGAGCGAACGACTGATCGCTTGTAATCATCCTCACACTCTGATGCAGCCTTCGCAGCTTGCCTCACAATCACAGCTGGATCTGCGTCAGTGAATCTCGCGACATGCGATAATGCCTGAGCTCTGAACCATGGCTCCGATACTGAACGTGCCTTCTCCAACGCCTTCTTGCGGTTGGTCTTTACAAGGACGCTTACCCGGTCTCGTTGTAGCGTTGCACTCACAATTTCTTATCAACGTTTCGAGACAGGTGATTCCTGGAACGAAGCCCTGTCGCTTTTAAATTAAATTGTGACGCAATCGAAGTCAGAATGCAAGAGAACTGATGGCGCGTATGTAATTACCTGCTTCGTTTGTTAGCCAATTATTGATGAGGCTTCGGGGTGAGCTGGTGATCTTCCAAAGCATCCCCCCATAGTTCATTCTGATTTATTGTGAAATAATTTTCCAAGATTGATTCTATACGTGAGCTCTGAAGATCATTTTGTTTGATGGCGACAACGATCTCGTTGGTCTCTTCGGAGCTAATGCCTTCAATTCGAGTTCCTTCCTCTATTCGACAACATCCATATCCGTCGAAAGATATTCTCACGAGAACCGCGCATCCCGCATGATCAATGTCGAAGTCTGCAAAAACGCTATCGTCTTGCAGCGCCAAGCAGAATTCACATGCTCTCGTCGGCATCGGCTCAATGTTCCTTACGATGATGGCCATACAACCTGGGTGCGTTCCTTCCTTTACGGCTAACGTTTAAATGTAATCGATCCGCTGCTAGAGGGCGAGGGTGACTTATGAGGTGCGCTCCGACTTCTGGATTGAGGTTGAGTGGTCATGTCACTTCCGATTCGCTGCGGGTCAAGCGTTAGTAATCGACATCTTATTAGGCACTTGTTTCTTCGAGACCACCAATGGGGTAGTTTTGTTTTTAATCAATTTTGCGGATAAAAACAATGCGCCTACTCCTATCAATACGCCTACGTAGGCTGCCAGGTATAGCACTATTCCAAGTCCGTCTAACGCCGTTTCACCTTGGGTGATGGCAACGTATATCACATAGACAAATGACCCTGCGAAAAGCGAACCGAGATAAACTACTACGACTAAAAACTGCATCCAGAAGGTTTTCTCCCATCCCTTGGTTCGGAGAATCGATCCCATCTTGTTGCACAGGAATATTATTAGTATGACTTCTAACATGATTTTTGCCTAACATTACAATATGAAACTGTCCTGAATAACTACTATACTGGTCAGTACGAATAACAGGAACAAAGGTAAGCCACTTGGCCAAACTTCGTCACCTGCACGTTAAAATCGATTTTATCCGGAGACCAAAATTTGTAAAGGCAATTTGAAATCAATGCCCATTCCAGTCCTTGCAAATATCCTCTGCATAAAAACTCCTAACTAGAATAATAAAATCTCAACCGATTAAAAAAATCACCAAGCCCACGCCTCCCCCTCACCTCTTAACCCCCCCACAAAAAAAGCCACCCGCCGTGAAGCGAGTGGCTTTGATAAATTCAAACCGGCTTCGTGCCAGTCAAACCTCAGGCCAGAGCGTCCAACTTCTGGATCAACCCGTCTTTGGAAGTACCGGCACCGATCACCTGGTCTTTTACGTCACCATCTTTGATGAACAAGAGCAATGGAATCGAGCGAACACCGAACTTTCCAGCCAATTCGGTTTCTTCATCGACATTCACTTTGCAGATTTTAGCGCGATCGCCCACTTCAACAGCCACTTCATCCAAGACCGGACCAATCATCCGGCAAGGGCCACACCATTCAGCCCAGAAATCGACCAATACAGGAACCGTCGCTTTTTCGACCTCCTCTTCAAAATTTGCCGCCGTGAGATTTATGATGGATTCGTGTGCCATGGTATTTGAAATATCTATATGGATGTGCAGTTAAATAATATTGATTTTTAAATACAATACCTTATTGCGCCGACTGTCAAGAGTATGACCCAATTTATAAAGGCAAACTAAGAGTTGCCTAAGCGGTCGATGGTGGTTTCAATAAGCCATGGATTCACCCACACCTTCTGCTCACCCCTTTCTCGATAACGGATTTCACATCGCCTGGTCCTCGCTCACTACTGATAGTGTCGCGCCAGATATCAGTATCGCCCTTGAGCAAGCGAAAAAAAACATCGATGAGCTGGCCACCGCTGACTGGCAGCAAAACAGCCTGAACTTTGACAATACCTTGCTCGCGTTGGAAAAAACGACCGAAAGCCTGACCGAAAGCTGGGGCAAGGTGGGCCACCTCGATTCGGTGTGTAATAGCGAAGCCCTGCGGGAGCCCTACAACGAAATGCTGCCCAAAGTATCGGAGTTCCTTTCCGGCATCGCCCTCAATGACGGTTTGTGGAAACGTATCAAAGCCTATTCCGAAACCGACGAAGCAAAAAATCTGACCGGCACTGCTCGACGCCTGCTGGAAGAAACCCTCTCTGACTTCAAGGAAAGTGGCGCTGATCTAGCCGACGGTGACAAGGAAAAGTTGCGTGCGATTGAAATGCAGCTCGCCAAAATCACCCAGAAATTTTCTGAGAACGTGCTCGATTCCACCAACGCCTGGGAGTTGATCATCGACGATGAAAGCAAACTTTCCGGGCTACCGGCCACCGCTTTGGAAAGCGCCAAAGCGGACGCTTTGAAAAAAGGCCACGGTGGAGAAAACATCCCGCGCTGGCGTTTCACCCTGCACGCGCCATCAATGATCCCGGTAATGGAATACGCAGATGACGATGACCTGCGCAAAACGGTCTGGCAAGCCAGCTGCGGTATTGGCAAAGACGGCAAGTTTGATAACACGGACTTGATCTGGAAAATTCTCGACCTGCGCCACCAGAAGGCCCAATTAATGGGCGAAAAACATTTTGCCGACCATATTCTCAAACGCCGCATGGCCGAGAGTGGTGAAACCGCACTGATATTTGTCGAAGATCTGCACCACAAGATCAGTGAACCCTTTCAACGGGAATCCAAGGAACTGCAGCAGTACAAGGCGGATAAAACCGGTGAAGATGCCGACGCACTCGAACCCTGGGAAATTTCCTACTGGGCGGAAAAACGGCGCAAAGAAAAATTCGACTTCGATGACGAAGATCTGCGCCCCTACTTTTCCATCGACCGCGTGCTGTCCGGCATGTTTGAAATTGCCGAACGCATCTACGACATCCGCATCCTCGAAATCGAGAGTGTGTTCCACGAAGTCGGACAAACACCGGCCTCGGCAGACGCAGGCAAAAACGAAGTCTGGCACCCTGAAGTCAAATTTTACGAACTGCATGACAAACAGAGCGGCGAACACCTGGGCTCTTTCTACGCAGACTGGCACCCGCGCGAAAGCAAACGCGGCGGCGCGTGGATGAACTACCTGAAAACCGGCCTACCTCCGGAACAGGGAAATGGACGCCTGCCCCATCTCGGACTGATCTGCGGCAACATGACCCCATCCATCGATGGCAAACCTGCCCTGCTCACCCACAACGAAGTCGAAACCGTGTTCCACGAATTTGGTCATCTGCTGCATCACTTGTTAGGCAACGTCGAACACAAATCGCTCAACGGTGTCAACGTGGTATGGGATTTTGTCGAGCTGCCGTCGCAGATC
Organism: Verrucomicrobiota bacterium; assembly: GCA_045046875.1. Taxonomy (GTDB): domain Bacteria; phylum Verrucomicrobiota; class Verrucomicrobiia; order Verrucomicrobiales; family DEV007; genus JAADHD01. The sequence continues at coordinate 6,088 of JASFYY010000128.1, forward strand.
ATGGAGAACTACTGCTGGGAACGCGAAAGCCTCGACCTCTTTGCCCGTCACCATGAAAGCGACGAACCCATTCCCGAAGCGCTGTTCCAAAAAATGGTCGCCGCACGCAACTACATGTCAGCCACCATCACCATGCGCCAGTTATCACTTGGCAAAATGGATCTCGAATTGCACATCAATTTCGAAAAATACCAAGGCCAGGATCTCGATGAGGTGATCCAGAAAATCCTCGCTGACTATCAAGTGCCGCTGAAAACCCGCCCTCCATCTATGGCGCGCCGATTCACCCACCTCTTCGCCGGCCCCACCGGTTACGCCGCCGCTTATTATTCCTACAAATGGGCCGAAGTGCTCGACGCCGACGCCTTCACCCGCTTCCAGAAAGAAGGCATCCTCAACCCGGAAGTCGGCAAGGACTTCCGGGATAAAATTCTCAGCAAAGGCAACTCTGATGACGCCGCCATCCTGTTCCGCAACTTCATGGGCCGCGACCCCGAACTAGAAGCCCTACTGGTGAGAAGTGGCTTGGATTGATGTTTTTTTAACCACGAAAAATATACGGAAAAAATGGGAGGAAGAAGCTCCTCCCCCCTCTCCACAACGTGGCATGGATTGCTCGGCGCGCCGTAGCCCTTGGGGCGAAGGCGGGGCAATTTGCCTTCAGGTAGTTTCCTCCAGCTGTCTTCGCTTCGCTACGGCTGTGTTTCCCCCGAACTACCCCCAACCCCACGTAATGCCATTACGTCCCACATCTCCCCCCTCCACATCGTGGCATGGATTGCTCGGCGCGCCGTAGCCCTTGGGGCGAAGGCGGGGCAATTTGCCTTCGGGTAGTTTCCTCCAGCTGTCTT
>JASFYY010000129.1:0-53389 GCA_045046875.1 Verrucomicrobiota bacterium
TGGACTGACCTCTCCGATCACCTACCAGGAGTATGGGGATGATTTGATCAAAGTGTTGGAGATGCGCAAGCGCGTGGGTATGCCTGCCAAATCTCTTTATACGATTGGGCAAAGAGCGGGTAATTCCAGTGATCCTAAACAGTTGCAAGACTTGCAGCAGAAAGTGAAGCAGTGGATTGAGTTGGCGAAAGAATATGGTTATGAAGACGTATATATTTACGGTTTTGATGAAGCTAAAGGCGACGAAATGGCATCACAACGAGCGGCTTGGAAAGCGGTTCGGGATGCGGGAGCTAAGACTTTTGCCGCGGGTTATCAAGGCTCTTTTGAAGCTGTGGGAGATCTGCAGGATTTGATCGTATTGGCTTATAAACCGGATCCCAGGGAGGCGGAGAAATATCACAGTGTGGGGCATCAGATTCTCAGTTACGCCAATCCGCAGTGTGGGCCGGAAGTGCCGGAAACCTTTCGTCGCAATTATGGTCTATTACTCTGGAAAAGTAATTTTGATGGGGCGATGGATTATGCTTATCATCGTGGTTTTGGTCATGTTTGGAATGACTTTGATGATGTGAGGTATCGCGATCATGTGATGGCCTACCCTACGGTCGATGGTGTGATCGATACATTGCAGTGGGAAGGGTATCGGGAGGCGGTGGATGACACCCGTTACCTGGCCACTTTGCAGAAAAAAATTATTGAAGCGCCCAAGGCCAGGCAACAAGAAGCCAAGGCTGCAGAAAAATGGCTGGAAGACTTGGATATTGATGGTGACCTTTATGTTATTCGCAAAAAAATGATCGAGTGGATCCTGAAACTTTAGATAAGGGCTAGGGGCTTAGGGAATTCTGGAGCGGTGATTACCATGATAGAAGCGTTTTTTTTAACCATTGAGACTTTTGATGGAGTTTTTTCTGTTGTCCGGGAGGCGGGCGTTCTAGAATGATGTCATGGATTTATGGCAAACGAGGGTGACCGTGAGATGGCTGTTGGTGAGGGTGCTCGCTGGGCATGTTTTGTTGGCGGGAGTTTTCAGTGCAGCAGCTGAAGACGCCTTCATCGAGGTGAAGGTTGATGCGGGCAAGGTGGTGAAGCAGCAACTGTATGCGGATTCGAGGGTGGCTTGTGGGCCGACGGCGATGTTGAATATGTTGCGGCAGGGGACGCCGAAGATGCAGGCGGCTTACGCTTCGTTGGTGGGGGGGGGATGAGCGCACCCGTTTGCGTTTTGTGATTGATCGTTATTTTAACAACAAACACTCGGTGGTATTTCCACGGGCAAAACGTCTGGGGCATCACGGGGTGTTCCCTTTGGATCTCAAAAATGCTTGCAACGAGTTGTTGCAGGAAAAAGGGATCGAAGGTTTGGAACGTTTGGAACTGAGTCGTCGGAAGGGAGAGGGGGATCACGATTTTCTGGAGCGGGTGCATGGAGAATTGAGCAGCTCTTTGCGCCGAGGTGTGCCGCCGATGATCCAATTGCGCTCTTACGCGGCACTGCGGGACAAACAGGGTAGTTCGAAGGTGATGTGGCAGGCGACGAATAATCATTTTGTGGTGGTGACCCGCGTGCCGGCTGTTTTGAGGGAGCAGGACGGAGGTTTTGCGATTGATTTGATCGACCCCAATGGTGGGCGTTTGCTCACGGCTTATGTTTTTGGAGAGCGCCATCTGCCTTTCCGTGCGGAAAAATCTACCAGCAGTCCGGCGTCGCCCGAGTGGTTGACGGGGCGACCGTTTTTGCTTGTCAAAGCGCCCGGGGTGGTGTCGCTTCAGCCTCACAAGGCGACTTGGGAGGATCGTGTGATAGTGACTTTAAGTGAGGCGATTGGCCGTTTTTGATATTTTTGTGAACTGAGATGAAGATCGATATACTAACGATTTTTCCGGAGATCTGTCGTGGACCATTAAGCGAGAGCATCATGGGGCGTGCCCAGGAGGCGGGGGCGGTGGAGATTGCGGTGCATGATCTGCGTGACTGGACGACGGATAAACATCGGCGGGTGGATGACGAGCCTTTTGGTGGAGGGCCGGGTATGGTGATGAAGGTCGAGCCGTTTTTTGCGGCGGTGGAGGAATTGCGCACGGAGCGCACCAAGGTGGTATTGCTGACTCCGCAGGGGACTTGTTTTGATCAGGCGATGGCGCGCGGTTTTTCCCAGGAGCAGCATTTGATCTTGCTGTGCGGGCACTATGAGGGCGTGGATCACCGGGTGGTGGAGGCTTTGGTCGATGTGGAATTATCGATCGGGGACTATGTGCTCACTAATGGGGCGATCGCGGCGACGGTGGTGGTGGATGCGATCGTGAGGTTGATACCGGGGGTGCTGGGGGATGATCAGTCGGTGGAGGAGGAGTCGTTTTCAGACAGTCAGTTGATCGAGGGGCCGCATTACACCCGGCCGCGTGAGTTTCGTGGGATGGAGGTGCCGGAGGTGTTGTTGTCCGGGCATCACGCGAAGATTGTGGAGTGGCGGCGGCAGCGGGCGGAGCAGCGGACGAGAAAGAATCGGCCGGATTTGTTGGGGTGAGGGGGGCGCACTGCACGGAAAGGAATTGTAACCACTGATTTCACTGATAAACACTGATGGGAAAGGAAGATGAATTAGGCATTAGGCTCCCTTTTTTAAAGATCCAGTTCTAATACGACGGGGCAGTGGTCGGAGCCCAGGGTGTCGCTGTGGATGGTGGCGTTGCTGAGCGAGGGAAGCAGTTGTGGGGAGATGCCGAAATAATCGAGGCGCCAACCGACGTTGTTGGCGCGGGCGTTGGCGCGGTAGCTCCACCAGGAGTAGTGGCCGGTTTCGCCGGGGTGCAGGTGGCGGAAGCTGTCGATGAACCCAGCGGCGATGAGGTTGTCAAAACCGGCGCGCTCTTCGTCGGAGAAACCGGGGTTGCGGCGATTTTGTTTGGGGCGGGCAAGATCGATTTCCTGGTGGGCGACGTTGAGGTCGCCGGTGAAGACCACGGCTTTGGTTTTTCCCAGTTTCAGCAGATGAGCGAGAAAAGCGGCGTCCCATGATTGGCGGTAGGGCAGGCGGCGCAGTTCGTTTTGGGAATTGGGGGTGTAGACGTTGACGAGATAGAAATCGGGGTATTCCAGGGTGAGAACCCGGCCTTCGTTGTCATGTTCGGCGATGCCGAGGCCTTGTTGCACGTTGAGGGGTTCTTGTTTGCTGAAAACGGCGGTGCCGGAGTAGCCTTTTTTTCCGGCGCTGTTCCAATAGTCGTGGTAACCGGTCAGAACCGGGTGTTCCACTTGATCGGGGTGAGCCTTGGTTTCCTGGATGCAGAGGATGTCGGGCTGTTCACCTTCGACATAAGCAACAAAGTCTTTTTTCAGAGCGGCACGGATGCCATTTACATTCCAAGAGATCAGTTTCATAAAATTGATTATTTTTTCACACGACGCGACATTTTCTTAATCGAGGAATACAACCACTGATGAGCAGATAAACACTGATTTGCATCATTTTTTCTTCCCATCAGTGTTTATCAGTGAAATCAGTGGTTATAATTTTTTTTTGCCGTGCGTGTTATTTTTTAGACAAGAAAAATTAAGTTTAACGCTCCTACTCTGTAAATGATGGGTGTTGTGATTTCCAGAGATGATTTTGAGAAGCTGTCCGTGGGGGCAGGTGGTGGTTTTTCCTTGAAAGGTCGGGGACCTGTGGCACAGGTAACGGCTGTCCGGCTGATGAGTGGGCAGAATAGTGGCTAAATGAGCCTTGATGACACATTGAAAACAAGATGATCGAAGTTCGAAATCTCAGTAAACACTTTGGCGGGAAGGTGGCGGTGGACCAACTGTCCTTCACTGTCAAAAAAGGTGAGGTGCTTGGTTTTCTCGGGCCGAACGGAGCCGGGAAGTCCACGACGATGCGTATGATCACTGGTTATCTGCCGATGACAGGAGGTTCGGTGAGCATTGGCGGAGCGGATGTGGTGGAGGATGAACTGACCGCTAAAGCGCGCATTGGTTATCTGCCGGAGAACGCGCCGCTTTACAATGATATGTCGGTTGACGGTTTTTTGCGTTTTGCTGCGGAGTTGCGCCGGGTGCCGGCTTCGCAGATCAATGATGCGGTGGATAAAGCGGTGGAGACGTGTTTTTTGCAATCGGTGCGCCAACAGAGCATCGATACTTTGTCTAAGGGTTACCGTCACCGCACCTGTTTGGCTCAGTCGATTATTCATGACCCCGATGTTTTGATTTTGGACGAACCTACCGATGGTTTGGATCCTAATCAGAAACATGAAGCGCGTGAATTGATTCGCCGCATGGGGAAAGACAAGGCGATTATTTTTTCTACCCACATCCTTGAAGAGGTCGAGGCGGCCTGCTCGCGGGCGATCATTATCGATCAGGGGCGCATCGTGGCGGACGGCACGCCGAACGAGTTGAAACAGCAGGCGGCGCATGCAGGAGTGGTGGTGGCGAGGCTTAGAGGCCTGGCTGGCACGGGCATCAAGCAGGAGCTGGAGCGTTTGAGTGAGTGCAAGAGTTTGGAAGTGAGTGACTCCGGTGAGGATACTATTTGTGCCCGGGTGGATCCGGCCAAGGGGAAAACGAGCGAGGACTTGTCTTCGGCGATTTTCAGAATGGCAGTTGATAAAAATTTGACGGTTGAAGAACTCAGAATCGAGGAAGGGCGTCTGGATGATGTTTTCCGCCAAGTAACCCAATCGGACACGGCTACAAAGGCCTGAATTTGAGTAAGTATTTCATTGAACTGACCACGGATAATGGGAAACGCGATTAACAACGTTCTGCTGGATTTTGCACTGCCTTCCTTGGTGGTGTGCTTGGTGTTTTTGGTGTTATTAAAATTTGTGGCTCCGCCTGCGGTGCGCACGGTTTTTAAACGGGAGGTGCGCAGTTATTTTATGTCGCCGATCGCCTACGTCTGCGTGGTGACTTTTTTACTGGTCTCGAACGGGATTTCGTTTTGGTTCGGCGGCGTGCTGGAGCGTGGAGAAGCGGATTTGTATATGTCCTATTTCCAGTATCTGCCTTGGTTCTTTATTGTGGTAGCTCCGGCGGTGGGGATGCGTTTGTGGTCGGAGGAGCAGCGTCTGGGCACTATGGAATTGATGCTGACGATGCCGATTGCGCCATGGCAGGCGATTTTGGGCAAATACCTGGCGGCCAGTGTGGTTTTGTTTTCGATGTTGGTATTGTCTTTCCCGATTGTGCTGACGGTGAACTATCTGGGCAGCCCGGATAACGGAGTGATGTTGTCGGGTTTTGTGGCGAGCTTGTTGGTGGCCTTGAGCTTTTTGTCGATCACTTCGCTGGTATCAGCGTTTACCCGCAGTCAGATTGTGGCTTTGTTGATTTCCATCGGCCTGTGTTTGTTTGTGTGGCTGGTGGGTTTGCAACCGGTATCGGACTCCTTGTTGAAGGTGTTCCCATCGATGCCGTGGATATCGAGTTTTGTTTCCGGTCTGAGTGTGCTGACTCATTTTAATGAGCTGAGCAAGGGCATCCTGGTGAGCCGTGACCTGATTTTCTTTTTGAGTTTTATTGGCTTCTGCCTGTTCGGAACGGCAGTGGGGTTAAGATTAAATCGATCCTAGGAAGTGGATATTTGGGGAAAATTGAGAATTTAAAATACCTGCGATGAGCGAGTCCAACGACACAGCGGTGACAAACGACAATATTAAACCGCGTGAAAATCGAATTTTCTACACCTTGATTGGTGTGGCGGTGGTGTTTTCCATAGTGATTCTGGTGAATTATATCGCCGGTATGGTGAACTTGCGTCTCGATTTGACGGAGAACAAGATTTACACTTTGGCGGACGGAACCAAGCGGATTTTGTCCCGTATTGATACTCCGGTGACGATTCGATATTATGTCACCGATGACTCGGATGTGATGAGTCCGGCCGAGCGCACTTATGCGAGGCGGGTGGATGATTTTTTGAAGGAATTTCAAAAAGCTGCCAATGGGCAAATCACGATCAAACGACTGAATCCTGAACCGGACACGGACGCGGAGGACTCGGCTAGACTTGATGGAGTGGGGCCTGGTATGTCTCGTGAGACGGGCAGTCAGGTTTACATGGGTTTGGCGATTGAGTGCGTGGATCAACGTGAGGTATTGCCGTTTTTGCCGGCGCGTCCTGAGACTTTGCTGGAGTATGACTTGGCGCGGGCGATTTCCCGGGTGTTGGTGGGAGAAAAAGCGAAGGTGGCGGTAATGACCAGTCTCAAGGTGGCCGGGGGTATGGCGATGGGCGGCATGATGGGGCAGCAACGCCCTGAGGAACCGTGGTTTTTTTACTCGGATATGCTCAAGGATTATGACGTGCAGACGATTCCGATCAGCAGCAAGGAAGTGCCGGCGGATATTGATGTGTTGATCGTATTGCATCCCTACGACATCACTGATGAAGGGCAGTTTGCTATCGATCAGTATTTACTGAAAGGCGGCAAGGTGATGATTTTGGTGGATCCAAAATTATTCGCAGCGCGTTTTTTGAGCCCGCCACCCAATCCGCAAATGCCGCAGCCAGGTGGACCGGCGCCTTCGTCCAATGTGGATAAATTGTTCGCTGCCTGGGGCATCGAATTCAAAGCCAACGAGGTGTTGTTGGATATGAAATATCAAACCCAGATCCGTGGGGGCGAATACGCTCCGACTATTCTGTCGTTTTCTGAAGAGGCCTTGAATGACGAGGATGCGATTACCAGTCATTTGAACGATATTTTCACCATCATGCCGGGTGCTTTTTTAGGGCAACCTAAAGAGGGGATCAACAAGGATGTGTTGTTGCATTCTTCCAAACTGAATCAGTTGGTAAGCAGTTTTTCCGCAGATCCAACTCAGGATGGCAATGTGGCGAACATGCGGGAGAATTACAAGGAATCGGGTGAAGAGCGGGCTTTGATCATGCGCTTGAGCGGGGCTTTTCCAAGTGCCTTTCCAGAGGGGGATCCGGCAGCGAAAAAGGATGAGGATAAAAAAGACGGCGATGACAAAAAGGCTGATGAAAAGAAAGAGCCGGAAGCTGCTCCCGCATTAAAGAAAAGCGAAAAGGACGGGGTGGTATTGCTGTTCTCTGATGCCGATATGATCTATGACCAGTTTTGTGTGCAGAAGCAGAATATACTGGGTCAGACTTTTGTTCAGATGACCAATGGCAATATCAGCTTGTTTCAAAATGCTGTGGAGCAAATGGCAGGAGATCCGGAATTGATCAATGTGCGCAGTCGCTCGTCTGCGAGACGCCCTTTTACCAAGCTCAATGAGATCCTGCGTAAAGCAGAATCGAAATACATGGGCAAGGTGCGTGAACTGGAAGATGAACGTCGAGCCGCGGAAGCTCGTCTGAATGAAATCCAGGCTAACAAACCTGAGGGGCAAGAGGCCATTCTGACGGTTGAGCAACAAGATGAAATTGAGGACTTTCAGAAAAAAGCAGTCGAAGCGAACAAGGAATTGCGGGAGGTGCGCAAGGATCTGCGACGTGAGTTTGACTCGTTGCAGGCTTTGATCAAAATCGGTAATACCTTCGCAGTGGCGCTGTTGGTTATTTTAATCGGCATTCTGCTTGCCCTGTTTCGTAGAGCTCGCACAGCCGCACGATAGCATCAGGAGGTTGGAAAAGGTCTTGGGAAAAACTTAGCAAAGAAAAAAGCAGTCATGGGAAAAAAGCAGCTTAAATCTCTTCTTATTCTACTCGTTGTGATGGCCGCTGTGGCGGCAGCGTTGACGATGACGCAAACGGGTAAGGTAGAGAAGTCCAGAAGTATCAATGATCGGGATGAGTTGATTACGGATTTCCCTATCAATGATGTGGCTGAGGTGAAAATAGAAACAGCGGATGAGTCGGTGACCTTGAAACAAGGTGAGTCGGGCTGGACGGTGTCCGAGCGCGGGGCTTATGCGGCCAAATCAGATCAGGTAGCGAAGTTTTTGCGCATGATCTGGGGATTGAAGATTGTCCAGATTGTTCAAGTGGGAGAGTCACAGTATGGCCGCCTTCATTTGCAGGCTCGTGGCGAAGGTAAGAAAAAAAAGAAGGGTGAGGTTGAGAAGACGATCTACTTTAAAGATAAGGAAGGCAAAACTTTGCATACGCTTTATCTGGGTAAGGACTATGAACGTATGGAGAATCGCCCTAGTCCGTTTGGTGGTGGGCCTAGCATGAGTAAGATCGGACGTTATGTGAAAAGTGCGGAGGGTGACGGGGTGTTTTTGGTAGGGGAAACTTTTGCCGATGCGGACACGGATCCGTCTAAGTGGTTGGATGAGCAATTTTTCAAGATCGAGAACATCAAGGCGGTGGAGATCAAGTCGGGCAATAAAGAGGAGGATTGGAAATTGTCTCGTGACGAGCCAGATGGGGAGTTTGTTTTGGCAGGTGTCAAAAAAGACGAGAAGTATGATGCAACCCGCGCCAATGCGATGAAAAACGCTTTTTCCAGTCCGCGTTTTGAAGATATATTGATCGGCGAAGCTGCAGCTAAAAAACCGAACAAGACGACTTTTCTGATCGATACCTTTGCCGGTTTTCACTATGTGGTGAAAGTGGGGAAAAAGAATGATTTGAATGAATATCTGCTGACGGTGGATGTGACGGCGAAACTGGATGAGAAACGCGCTGCGGTGAAGGATGAGAGCGAAGAGGATAAAAAGAAAAACGACGAAGCTTTTGTGGTGGCGATGAAAGCCCAAAAAGAGAAACTCGCTTTTGAAAAAAGTTTGTCTGGCAAAGTGTTCAAGGTGCGTTCCTATGTGGTTGATTCGATTAATAAAAAACGCGCTGACCTGATGAAGCAGGACAAGCCGGCGGCAGGTGGCCAGCCCGGTGGAATGCCGGGAATGCCAGCTGGGTTTCCGGGTGGCGGCGGTGGTTTTCCTGGCGGGGGCGGGGCTGGCGGCATCCCACCTGAGATGCTGCAAAAGATACTTTCAGGAGCCAAAATGCCAGGCGGGCATCCACCGGTGAAGCAGGCCGCGCCACCTGTGCCCCCAGCTCCGACACCAAAAGCTAAGGCCGGTGGAGTTAAAAAACCGCAAGCAGGAAAAGCGGCCCCCAAAAAAGTTGAAGCTAAGAAAGCCGATGTGAAAGTAGGCGAGGATAAAAAATCCGCAGCTGAAGTGCCCAAACCAGCTGCAAAACCAGCTGCCAAAAAAGAGGAAAAGAAAAGTCCTGCCAAAGCGGATCAAGCTGAACCGCAAGCAGGCAAACCTGCCGGAGAGAAAAGCGGAAAGAGTGCCCCGGCACCAGCTGCCAAATAATGGCAAGACTGGAATTGGTGGGGGAGCGGTAAGTTTATTTACGGGGGAAATGTGGAGTTTTCACGATTTGTCAAGAATTGTTGCCTGACCCCTATTTGTGTTTTTTTAGAAAAAGCTGAAGCCTCGGGTTCCGGCTACGGCTCCCATGATGGCGATCAGGCTCAGAGTGAGTAGGATCACGTGCAGACGTTGCAGCCATTTGAAGGCATTTTCGGAATCTTTGGCGGCTTGTTCGCTGAACCAGCGGTGTAGAAAAAGGGGCTCCAATACAAAGAGCACTAGGGTGAAAATAAACCATACTAAAGTCATCAAATGCATCCACCAGAATGTGGGTTCAGTGTAGCGGCTCCAGGCATTGAGAAACCAGGTCATATAAAAACCGGACAGTCCTGTGATGGTGGTCACTATCTTTGCTTGCAGTGCAAAACGGCGTTCCAGTTTTTCAAAAAGTTCAAAACGTTTGCGGGTGTCGGGCAAGCTTCTCAATGCGGGGATCAACACGGTGGTCACAAAAGCGACTCCGCCAATCCACAAAACCACGCCGATGACATGTAGCACTCTAGCGAAGATGAAGAGTTCGATGTTTCTCATGTTTTTTTAATCGGGCTGTTGGCGAATTTCGGTTCCTAGTCGTTCACAGGCGACGGATAGGTATTCTTCATCGATTTCGAAACCGATGAAGTGGTCGACTTTCTGTGATTGGGCGGCTTTGGCGCTGTGGCCGATGCCGAGGAAGGGGTCGAGCATGGTGCATTGTTCGGAGGGAGTGCCGTGCAGCTTGATGCACTTTTCTGCTAGTTCGACGGGGAAGGTGGCGGGGTGGGGGCGCTGACCCTTGCGGCTTTTGATGGTTTTGTAAGGCACAAACCAGTTGTTGCCGCGACAGCGTTTGTCCTTGCCTTCGGTGTGTCCCCAACGGGCGATGTTGCTTTTGTAGGTGTAGGGTACGCCGACGGCGAGACGGTCGAGTGGGTTGTCACCGTTTTTGGTGAGATGAAAAAGATACTCGTGGCAGTCGGTGATGTAGCGCTTGGAGTTGATCGGTTTGAAGTGACCGGCTGACAGGTGAGGCACGTCGGGGGTTTTCACCGAGATCGATTTGATCCAGTGCAGGGTGTTTTGCAGAATAAAAATGTCACGCAGGCGAAGGATCAGTTCGTGTGGCATGTAGGGCTGCTTGGGGGATCCGGCGACATTGAGGAAGAGGGCGCCGTCATCTTTGAGCACACGTTTCACCGCCCCGGCCCATTCACAGGACCAGACGAGGTATTCCTCGGGGGTGCGTTGGTCTTCGTATTTGGAGTATTTGATGCCGAGATTGTAGGGAGGGGAGGTGACCACCAGATCAACGGATTTTTCCGGAATGCGGGCAAGCCCGGCCACGCAGTCCCCGAGATAAAGGTTGAGCCGGGTTGGAGAGGGGGGGGCGGTGAATAGTTCTGCTTCGTCGCTCATCGAGGGGAAGGTGACACGAATCAGGGAAAAGGTAAGTAAATATTGTGTGCTTGTTTCTTGACAATTGAAACAAGTGTTTTAAACGTATGATTGAAACGTTTGTTTCATATTTATTGAGTCTGTTATGTCTGTGCCTGAAAAGAATCAACCTGAAGCCTCCGAGGTCCGTGAGCGGATACTTGATGCGGCCGAGGAGTTGTTTGCGGACCAGGGTTTTGATTCGGTGTCGTTGCGCCAGATTACGACTCGTGCGGACGTGAACCTGGCGGCGGTGAATTATTATTTTGGTTCCAAAGGGGGCTTGGTGGTCGAGGTGTTGGCACGGGTGGTGGGGCCGATTAATCAACGACGTCTGCAGATGTTGGATGAAGCTGAGACGCAGGCAGCGGACGAGGCGGTAGAGGTGGAGACTATTTTGGCAGCGGTTTTTCGTCCGGTGATTGTTTCGATGAATGAGTCGGAGCATTCCCGTCAGGTCGTGATGAAGTTGGCCGGGCGCTGTATGAGTGAAGCCGGGTCGGAGATGCCAGAGGCGATGAGGTGTCTTTTCCGTGAAGTGGCGGATCGTTTTTGTGCGGCTTTGTCCAAGGCTTTACCTCGATTGTCTTCGGCGGAGGTTTTTTGGCGCATGCATTTCACTATAGGTTCGATGTTGTATGCTTTGACCCAGCATGAGACTTTGGTTTTACTTTCTGATGGTAAGGTGTTGGCCGATGACGCCGAAAAGGCCTTGGAAGAATTAGTGGCTTTCACTGCCGGGGGATTACGGGCACAGAATGCAAAAAAAGGAGCTGAAAAATGAGAGTGAATTTTGTGATCTCATATCCAGGAGCTATAGCATTAACGTTGCTGGCGGTTTCTTGTGCCGGAACTTCACCCAAGTCGAGTAAGGGCAAGTTGGATGTGGGCGCACCGGAGGTTTACCAGGCGACGGATCGTCAAGGACGGGCGCTTGCCGATGTGCATTGGATCGCAGATTTCCATGACAGCAAATTGAGTGCTCTGGTCAAGGAGGCTAATCTGAATAATCGTGATTTGGCGGCGGCGGCGGCTAATGTTGAAATAGCCGGGGCGCGGGCGATTCAGGCGGGTAGTGCTCTTTTCCCTCAGATCAACGGGCTGGGACGGGGACGGCGGGCGAAGCAGAATTTTATTGGTTTTCCGGTTGGACCAGGTGGTTCGACTCCGGTATTGCAGAGTTTGAGCAATCAATACGACTTGTCGATGGACCTGAGTTGGGAGTTGGATTTGTGGGGAAGAATCCGTGCGGGGCAGTCGGCGGCGGTGGCAGAGCTGCAAGCGACGCAGACGGATCGTGCGGCGGCGCAGTTGTCGGTCGGGGCGCAAACCGCTAAGTTATGGTTTGCTTTGATCGAAACGCGGCAGCAGGAAAATCTAGCGCGTAGGACAGTGGAGATTTTTGGTAAAACGGAAAAAATCCTGCGGGATAAATTTGAACTGGGTATCGCCGACGAGCAGAAAGGTTTGGCGTCGCAGTTGCGGTTGGCGATGTCGGACCAGGCAACGGCACGCGAGGCTTTGACGCGCCAGAAACAACAGCGTGAGCAGATCAGTCGACAACTGGAGGTTTTGTTGGGACGATATCCGGGTGGGGCCCTGAGCAGCGGGGTGAATTTGCCCAAAATGCCACCCACTCCGCCGGCGGGTTTACCGGCTTCGCTGTTGGATCGTCGTCCGGATCTGGTGGCTGCGGAACGCCGTCTGGCAGCGACGGATAAACGTTTATTGGAAGCTAAGCTGGCGATGTTTCCGACGATTTCCCTGACCGCTTCCGGAGGGCGGACAAGCAACGATTTGCAGAGTCTGACGGACGGTAATCTGAGTGTGTGGAGTCTTGCCGGTGGGGTGACGCAGCCGGTGTTTCAAGGGGGCAGGATCCGTGAGGGGATCAATATTCGTAAAGGGGAAGCCAAGCGGGCTTTGGCCAATTATGAAAAGGACGCGCTGGTGGCGTTCCGTGAGGTGGAGGATGCCTTGGCGGCGGAGTCATATTTGTCACGCCGCGAGAAGGATCTGATCGCGGCGGCCAAACTGGCGGCTGAGGCGCATCAATCAGCGGATGAAGAATACGCCAACGGGGTAGGGGATGTATTGACGATGCTGACGGCGCAGCGGCAGATGGTGCTGAAAGAATCAGAGCGTCTGGTGATCCGCCGGGTGCGTTTGGATAATCGGGTTGATCTTTATCTGGCCTTGGGCGGGGATTTTAAGGAACGAAAAAAACAGACAGCAGCAGAAGAATGAATTTTTCTAACATCAGTGGCCATCAGTGGTTAACAAATATTTTAACCACTGATAAAAACTGATTTTTATTTGAGGACAAGACATGAATTTTTTGAAAATCATATTGGGTTTGGGGATTCTGGCAGGAGCTGGGGGGGCGGTTTTTTTGTTGGAATTGAATAGGCCCAAAGCGCAGGTGACGGATATTAAAAAGGTATTACCCGCGGTGGAAGTCATGCAGGTGAATTCATCAGACCGTGAGATGGAGGTGCCTTCACAGGGGGTGGTGGAAGCGAGAAAGACGACCCAGGTGGCAGCTGAGGTTGCAGGACGGGTAGTGTCGGTGTCTGAGAAATTTGATAAAGGCGGTGAGTTCGTTGAGGGGGAGATGGTGATAAAGCTAGATGAGGCGGATTACAAAGCGGCGGTGGCCGAGGCAAAAGCCTCACTGGTGGAGAGGAAATTATTGTTGGAAACGGAGCAGGCTAAAGCGGCTCAGGCAAAACGTGATTGGGATAATCTGGGGCGAGCGGGAGCGGCGAAGGATCTGACCTTGCGGAAACCGCAACTGGCGAGTGCCGAGGCAAAAGTGGAGGCTGCCAAGGCGGCGCTTAAAAAAGCGGAACGTGATTTGGCGAGAACGGAAATCAAAGCTCCTTTTGCCGGCAGGATCCGAAAAATCAACACCGAGTTGGGAGCTTACCTGAAACCGGGAAATCCGGTGGTGGAGTATTACACCACCGAGCCTTACGAATTGCGAATGCCGATCTCGTTAGATGAATTGCAATTTGTCAAAAATGTCAAACAAGGGGGCAACGGCGCCCAGGTTGAAATTATCACTGCTGCGGGCGGAGAGTTATTCACTTGGAAGGGCGAGGTGATTCGCAATGAGTCGGAGATCGAACGAGCGAGTCGTTCGATCTATCTGGTGGCTTTGATGGAGGGCAGAAGCGAAGGTGAGGGAGTGCGTTTGCAGCCGGGCTTGTTTGTCCAGGCACGTATCGAAGGGGGCACTCTAAAGGACAGCTTCGAGGTGCCGATGAAGGCTTTTGTGGACTTGAATCATTTGCTGATAGTGAATGATAAAAGCCGGCTGGAGATACGCCAGGTGCGAGTGGTTCGTAGGGAGGGTGCGGTGGCGATCATTGCCGAGGGTTTGAAGAATGGGGAGCGGATTTGTATGACGGCCTTGCCGGATGTGATCGATGGCATGGAGGTGAGGATTGTGGAGGAGGAAAAAGTTAAAGAGGATGGGAACAAACAAACGACGCAGTCGACTCAGTTGCCTTGATGGCATTGAGGATATCATGTGTGTTAGAATTTATCCGGAAATATCTGTATTGTGGAAAAGCTGATCAATTGGTTTTGTAATAATCACGTCGCCGCCAATTTCATGATGGTGGTGATCGTGGCTTTGGGTATTGCGACCTGGTTTGGTTTGAAAAAGGAGATTTTTCCCGAGACCAGTGTGGATATCATTATGGTGAGGGTTCCCTACCCCAATGCGACTCCGGAAGAGGTGGAGAAGGGGGTGAACGTTCCAGTAGAAGAGGCGATTCAGGATCTGGATGGCATCGAGAGGTTGAAATCCACGGCTGCCCAGGGAATGGGGGTGGTGCTGATAGAGGTGGCCACGGGATATGATGTGCGCGATTTGATGGGCGATGTAAAAACCCGGGTCGATGCGATTCAGAATCTGGCTGAAGAAACTGAAAAACCGGTGCTGGAAGAGGTGATCATCAAATCCCAGGTGATGAGCATTGCGGTGTCGGCGCAGACGGATGAGAAGACTTTGAGTAAATTGACTCAAGAGGTTCGCGACGGTTTGTTGAATTACAAGGGCGGGAAAACTTCCATCACCCAGGCTCAATTGGCAGGGGTGAGGGATTATGAAATTTCGATCGAGGTGTCGGAGCAAACCTTGCGCGCTTACGGATTGACGTTTGACCAGTTGGCAACTGCGGTGCGGGCTTCTTCTTTGGATTTACCGGGCGGGTCGGTGCGCACTTCGGCTGGGGAGGTTTTGATCCGCACTGAAGCGAAGCGTTATACGGCCAGTGAGTTTGCTTCGGTGACGGTGGTGACTCATCCAGATGGCTCGACTTTGAAACTGGGAGATATCGCTACCATTCGGGACGGTTTTGAAGAGGTGGATCTCAGCAGTCGTTTTGATGGGCGTCCGGCGATGTTGATCAATGTTTTCCGAGTCGGCAATGAGGACACTTTGGAAGTTGCCGATACGGTGAGGAAGTATGTTTACGAGGTGGCACCTTTGATGCTGCCCGAGGATGTGGAATTGGAAATTTGGCGGGACGAATCGAGTTTCCTGAGAGGGCGGATGAATTTGTTGGGTCGGAATGGTTTGATCGGTCTGCTGTTGGTGACGGTGGTATTGGCTTTGTTTCTGCGTCCGAGCCTGGCTTTGTTGGTGGCTTTGGGCATTCCGGTTTCGTTTGCGGGGGCGATTTTTCTGATGCCGATCACTGGTATCTCGATCAACATGATATCCTTGTTTGCGTTCATTCTGGTATTGGGGATCGTGGTGGACGATGCGATTGTGATTGGTGAGAATGTTTACCGGCGGATTCGCAATGGAGAAGATCCGCGCACGGCGGCGCCACGGGGAACACACGAGGTCGGGGTGGTGGTGATCTTTGGAGTGTTGACGACGATGATGGCGTTTACGCCGATGTTGGGATTGAGCGGGGTGAGTGGTAAGATCTGGCCCAATATTCCCTACATTGTGATCCCGACCCTATTCTTTTCCTTGATTCAATCGAAGTTGGTTTTGCCAGCGCATTTGGCGATGTTGAAACCTCATGACCCGACCGCGCCAGTGGGCTGGATACATCGGGTGCAACGATCCTTTTCCCATGGTTTGGAAACTTTTGTCGATCGGGTCTATCGGCCGTTTTTGAAGGTCTGTTTGCACAATCGGTATTTGGTTCTGGCCACATTCATGGCGGTATTGATCGTGGTGGTGGGTTTGGTGGGTACGGGTTGGGTGCGGTTTATGTTTTTTCCGAAAGTGGAAGCAGACATTGTATCGGCTAAGATCGAAATGGCCAAAGGGGTGCCGATCGAGGTGACGGAAAAAGCGGTGGCTCAGATCGAAGCAGCAGCGCTTCAGCTCAATGAAGAGTTCAAGGATAATGATGGCAATAAGATCATCAAACACATGTTGGCGAGCAGCGGCACGCAGCCTTTCCAGATCAGTATTTTTGTTGCGGGCGGGGTGCCCAAGGACAGTAATCTGGGTGAGGTGACTTTGGAATTGCAGCCGGCTTCCAATCGGAATGTTACAGGTTCGGTGATAGCGGCCCGCTGGCGGGAATTGACGGAGGACATCCCCGGTGCGGTTGAGCTGACTTTTCAGACGGAAGCGGCGGGCGGCGGCAATGCGATTGATCTGGAGATTTCGGGACCGGATCTTGACTTGTTGTCGGAGATTGTCGATGAGATCAAAGCTGAATTGGGCAAGATCGATGGGGTGATCGATATCGCGGACAGCCATCGTGAAGGCAAACGGGAGCTGAAGTTGGAAATTTTGCCTGCTGCCGAAGCGATGGGTTTGAGATTGAATGACATCGCTTTGCAGGTAAGGCAGGGGTTTTATGGAGAGGAGATCCAGCGTCTGCAGCGCGGACGGGATGAAGTGAAGGTGTTTGTGCGTTATCCGGAGAGCGAGCGCAAGGCGATCAGCGATTTGGATCAGATGAAGATCCGCACACGCTCGGGAGCCGAGGTGCCGTTTTCTGCGGTGGCCAAAGCGAACTTTGGACGGTCTTATGCGTCGATCCAGCGCAATGACCGTCGCCGGGCGATCACGATTACGGCAGATTTGGATAAAAATAAGGATGTGAACGCTAACGAGGTGGTGGCGGCTTTGGTGAATGAAAGTGAGGACAAAAAAGGGGTGTTGATTCGGATGCTCGAAAAATACCCTCAGGTTACATACAGCTTCGAAGGTGAGCAGAAGGATCAGCGTAAATCAGTGAAGGAAATGGGGCAGAAAGCTTTATTGGCCTTGTTGGGCATGTATGTGTTGATGGCGATTCCTTTGAAGTCCTACATTCAACCTATCATTGTGATGTCGGCGATTCCCTTTGGCATGGTGGGGGCGGTGATCGGGCATGTGATCATGGGTTTTGATCTGAGCATCATGTCGATGTGTGGCATCGTTGCCTTGGCCGGGGTGGTGGTGAACGACAGTCTGGTTCTGGTGGATTATGTGAACCGTCATCGTGGTGAGGGATCCATTGTGGATGCGGCTTGGGAGGCGGGCGCGCGTCGTTTTCGCCCGATTATACTGACGTCCTTAACGACCTTTGCCGGGCTGACACCGATGTTGTTGGAGACGGATATTCAGGCGAAATTTTTGATTCCGATGGCGGTGTCTTTGAGTTTCGGGATTCTTTTTGCGACGGCGATCACTTTGATTCTGGTGCCGAGTATTTATCTGATGCTCGATGATGCGCTGCGTTTGCTGAAGCGTATTTTCGGGATGGAGGAAAAAGAATTGAGTTAAAAATCATAGAATGAGCCAAGTGCGTGACGCTTGTGCGTTGTCGTGCTAAATTGTTGATCGTATATGGGAGCACTACTGGCATTATTGACAATCGTGACTTTTTCACTACTCGTGGTGCGAGTGGGGGCCAAGGCTTTGATGATGACAGGCTTGAGTTGGGATACGGCGAGTTTCCAAGCTTACTCGGCTTTTTTTGGAGTGGGTTTTACTACCAAAGAGGCAGAGATGGTGGTGGATCATCCGATTCGCCGCCGGATCATCAAACATTTGATTTTATTCGGCAATGTCGGCCTGACATCGGCTTTTGCTACTTTGGTGGTTACCTTTGTGCAGACGACGGGTGTCACTCAGACACTGGAGGCGGCGGGTTTGATAGCGGCGGGATTGATTATACTGGTGATTTTGTCCAGAGTTGAGTTTTTAAAGAGCGCGATCGATTATGTGATTCAGTTGTCATTGGAAAGGGCAGGGGTGTCCCATGTGCTGGATTACGAGTTGTTGCTGCGGGTGCAGTCGGGCTATTGTGTGTCCGAGATTGATGTGCTGGAGGACAATCCGATAGCAGGGAAAGCTCTGGCTGAAACCCGTCCGGCGGATAAGGGAATCATTGTTTTGGGCATCACGGGGGCTGACGGAGTTTTCCATGGGGTGCCGGGTCCGTTGGATCGGGTGGAAGTGGGGGATGTGATCACGGTGTATGGAAATGAGGAAGCGATCAAAAAACTGATTTGCGAAGCGGGCGAGTGTGATTGATTAGAGGGATATCAATTATGTCTGTAGAATTTAAAGATTATTATGAAATCCTCGGCGTGGAGCGTGAGGCGGATGACGATGCGATCCGCAAGGCTTACCGCAAGTTGGCGCGCAAGTATCATCCGGATGTGGCCAAGGACAAGGTGGAGGGAGAGCGTAAGTTCAAGGAACTGAATGAGGCGTATGAGGTGCTGAGTGATGCGGGCAAGAGGCGTAAGTATGATCAGTTGGGGGAGAATTGGGATCAGCCGGGCGCTGGTTTTGGTGGCGGCGGGCAGTCGGCCTGGGGTGGTGGAGGCGGAGGTGGTCAGGATTGGCATTTTGAAGGTACGGGCTTCAGTGATTTTTTTGAACAAATGTTCGGTTCGGGCATGGGCGGTGGTGGCGGACGCGGGGGATTTCCCGGGCAACAGGCTCGCAGCAATCAACCGCGCAAGGGGCGGGATGTGGAGACGGATTTGATGGTTTCATTGGACGAGGTTTATCATGGTTCGACCCGCACTTTGCGTTTGCGCAAACCGGGAGGCGCGGTGGGAGATGAGTCGGCGATTCAGACCGGCAAGGTAAAAATTCCGGTAGGGGTGCAGGCAGGGCAGATGT
The DNA here is from genome assembly GCA_045046875.1 of Verrucomicrobiota bacterium. GTDB lineage: Bacteria > Verrucomicrobiota > Verrucomicrobiia > Verrucomicrobiales > DEV007 > JAADHD01. Next base: position 18,834 of record JASFYY010000129.1, read on the forward strand.
TGCGGTTGAAGGGTTTGGGCAATCCGGGGCTTAACGGAGGGGCGGCGGGGGATTTGTATCTCAATGTTCGTTTGGAGCGTCATCCCGATTTTCATGTGCAGGGTGTGGATCTTTATCACGACATCGATCTGGCTCCCTGGGATGCGGTTTTGGGCACAGCGGTGGAGGTTCGGGTGCCTAAAGGCAAGGTCAAACTCAAGGTGCCTGCGGGCAGTGGGGAGGGGGATGATTTGCGTTTGGGAGGTTTGGGATTGCCGAACGGCGAGGGTGGTTTTGGAGATCTGCATGCGGTGGTGAAATTAAAAGTGCCATCCAGTGTGAACCGTGAGGAAAAGGTAGTTTGGGAGAAGTTGAAAAAGATATCGAGTTTTAAAGCAGGAGAGTGATTGGTGATGATGAAGGCATGGCAGCAGATAATTGTGGGCATAGATTTTTCCCGTCCGTGCATCAATGCCTTGCGAGAGGCGGGGAGGATGGCGCAGTGGTCGGGGGCGCAGTTGACAGTGATCCATGTGGTGGATCAGGCGGCTTTGGAGGCGATCGGAGAGCAGGTTGATGTGAAAAAAATTGATGTGCCGGGTCGGGCGGAAAGACGCTTGAAGGATTTTGTGGAGCAGCATTTGCAATTGAAACTGAAACTGCCGGTAAATATAGAAATCGGAGTGGGGCATCCTTTTGAAGAAATGGTGGCGGCGTGTGAAGCGCATCAGGCGGATCTTCTGGTGATGGGGGCTCAGGGCAACAGTGGGCGTGGTTGGCGGACGGGGGTTTTAGCGAGCAATTGTGTGCGGCGGGCTCCGGTCGAGGTTTTGTTGGTCCGGGGTTTTCAGGATCAGCGTTTTTGTAAAATACTGGTGTGTGTGGATTTTTCTGAAACTGCCAAACATGCCATCGAGCAGGGCTTGATGATCGCTCGTCAGGATCGGGCGGAGGTGGAGTTTCTCTATGTTTACCAGCCGATCACAGAGATGACGGGGGATCTGGCGGCTTTTGTCCAAATCATGCCGCCGGTGAACAATGTGGATTACCGGAAAACGGTGGAGAAGGATTTACAGATTTTCATGCAGCCTTTTTTAGCAGACAGTGATGATCTGGAGTATCGCATCAGGGTGGTTGAAAACAGCCGGGTGGCCGATGCCATCATTGATCGCGCCAATGACAGTGGTGCGGATCTGGTGGTATTGGGAACTCGCGGACGAGCGGGGTTGAAGCGATTGCTGCTGCTGGGTACCACTGCGGAGCGAATCGTGTCGGATGCTCCCTGTTCGGTATTAACTGTTAAACCTAAGGTTCATGGGTGATTTTTCTGATCATGAAAATGTGGCCGGGGCGGAGGTGGAAGCGCGATCTGTCGATATAGGGCGTTTTCGATTGGTCGTGGATGCGGCCCCGAATGGGATTCTTCTGGTGGATGCCAAAGGGGAGATCGTATTGATCAATGCTTGCGCGGAGAAGATGTTTTTGTATGAAAAAGGTGAGTTGGATGGTCAGGCGATGAGCAGACTGTTGCCTGAGCGTTATCGCGGGCACCATCATCATCAGCAACAATCGTTTTTTGCGGATCCTGAAGTCCGTCCGATGGGGGAGGGGCGTGAGCTGTTTGCAGCGAAGAAGGATGGCAGTGAGTTTCCGGTGGAAATAGGTTTGCAACCGGTGACGACTGAAACGGGGGAGAAGATGGTTTTGGCGGTGGTGGTGGATATCAGCCAGCGTCGTCGTTTGCAGCAGGAACGGCGGCAAATGGAACAGCGGGTTTTGGAGATCAATGAAAACGAGCAGCGTCGTCTGGGGCGGGAGATTCATGATGACCTTTGCCAGCAGTTGGCAGCGATCGGATGTTTGGCCAGGGTGGTCGAAATGGATCTGAAAAAAATGGATTTGTCGGCGGCGGAGGCGGTCAGCGAGATTGTTGACCTGGTCAGTCAGGCTAATGCCCGGGCTCGCGAAATATCCCGTGGATCAGCGGCGGCGGTATTGGATGTGGATGGATTGCCTGGTGCGTTGAAAGAGTTGGTTGACCTGACGAGCAAGGCAACTGGAAAGGAGTGTCGTTTGCAGTGTGATGAGGGGGAATCGAGTGGTTCGTTGACGGTGGACTTGCAATTGTATCGGATTGCCCAGGAGGCGGTGAATAATGCTATTCGTCATGGGGAGCCCGATGAGATTTCTCTGCGTTTGTGCAGGAAGGATGGACAAATAGAGTTAAGCGTAGAGGACAATGGTTGTGGTATAAATATGGAGTGTTTGTCAGGAATGACCGGAATGGGATTGAGAACGATGTCCTATCGTGCCGAGGCTTCCGGTGGGCGTTTGAGCGTTCAAGCGGGGGAGTCAAAGGGAACCAAGGTTTGTTGTGTGGTGCCTTTGGTTTAAAATGGGTATAGTGAGAAGAGATGGCAGATAAGGATAGTAGGGCACGAGTGATGATTGTGGATGATCATCCGATCATGCGGCATGGTATGGCGCAGTTGATCGATGCCCAGGATGATCTCACGGTTTGTTCCTGGGCGGGTACGGCGACTGAGGCCTTGACGGCGATTTCCCGGGATCAACCGGAGCTGGCTTTGCTGGATATCAGTTTGCCGGATCGCAATGGTTTGGAATTATTAAAGGATATAAGGGTTTTGCATCCGGAGGTAAAAGTGTTGATGGTATCGATGCATGACGAATCCCTGTATGCGGAGCGGGCTTTGCGTGCGGGGGCGCGGGGTTACATCATGAAAGAGGAGGCGGCCGATAAATTGATCGAAGCGATCCATACGATTCTGGCCGGGCGGATCTATGTGAGCGGAGAGATGTCAGCGCGCATTATTGAGATGTTTTCTGGCAATAAAGGGGATTCACAATCGGCGCCTCTGAGCCGTTTGTCTGATCGAGAGCTGGAAGTATTTGAGGAAATCGGGCGAGGCAAGGCCACTCGTGAGGTGGCTGGGATGTTGGGGATCAGTGCCCGCACGGTGGACGCGCACCGGGCGCATTTGAAAAAAAAGCTCGGTTTGAAGGATGGCAGCGAATTGGTTCGTTATGCAGTGAGGTGGGTGGAGACAGGGAAGCTGGACTGAGCTTTGGTCAGGATCAGGGGGCTGTGGGTACTGGATTCCAGTACGGGATTTTGCGAGATGCCGCATAGGTATTCTATTGCCACTACGAATTTACGCTGAGCAATAGAGCTTTATGTTTTCAGTGTGAGGCAGGGTGGTCTTTTTGGATTGCCTATATATTGTCTCTGGTCTGGAAAATAAACCTGTTTGCTGTAATGAATGATAATACGAGGAAAACTGAATCGGATTTAATGTTGGAAGGGCTGAGACGCTCGGCTTTGTTTATAAGTTATCAAAAAGCGTTTATAGACGCCACGGGTTTGGGTATGGTTTTACTCACTTGTCGGGAGGTCGAGCGGCATCCTTGTCGGCCTAGCGACAGTCGCAACCGCTTTTGTTCGATTTTGAATTCGAGCAATCATCTCTGCGATTCTTGTCAGGCGAATCATTGGGAGGAGAAGGTGAAGGGTAATCGTTATAGCCATTGGGAAGCGAAGTGTTTCTCGGGGATGAAGATCACAGCGATCCCGATTGTGGTGGGAGAGACAAAAATTGGTTTTTTACGTGCGGCTCCGACTTTGGAGGAGAGTCCGGCGGTGAAAAAAATAGCAAAGCTGGGCGGTGAGTTGCAACTGGATGAAGCGGCGCGCAAGAAAGTGGAGGAAGCATATCTGGAAATCGAATCGGTAGATGGGCAAAAGTATTCTTCTATGTTGACCTTGTTGTCGATGTTCGCCATTCAATTGTCCGAAATGGCAAACCGCATTGCGCTGGAGCAACAGCAAGCTGAGCCCAAGGTTATCATCATGGCTAAACGTTTCATCACTGAGCACCTCGATGAAAAACTCACTTTGGACCGGGTGTCCCAGGAAGTGGGGGTCAGTTCGTTTTATTTTTGTAAGTTGTTCAAACAAACGACGGGGCTCTCGTTCACGGAATACATCAATCGCAGAAGAGTGGAGTGGGCGAAACGAAAATTGTTGGCCCCTGATACCCGGGTGACCGAGGTGGCTTTTGACGTGGGTTATATGTCCTTGTCCCAGTTTAACCGCAGTTTTTTGAAATATGCGGGAGAATCGCCTACTCGATACAGAGAGCGCATTCGTCGTAGCGATCTGGCTGCCGCAGCGGCGGCCTGATGCGGAGCCGATATAGGAATATAGGATTTCCTATTTTCTGGAAATGGCCCGGATATGCTCAGTAGATGGCCTGTGTGGAGAATTATTTTGCACAGTTGCCATCTTGAGTGAGCTAATGGCTTGAGCATCGGTCAATATGAGGCCAAAGTAAGGACATGAGACGGTTACGGAAATCGGAATATCTATCGGCGGGGGCTTGCGCTTCTTTGTTATTATTGTTGTCAGGCTATGGAGCCGCTTCGGTGTTTGCGGAGAAGGCTCCGCAAAAGATCAATTTGAATCAATTGCAGGTCGAATTGATCCAGGATGTGGTGATCCCTATTCCGCAGGAGATTTTTGCATCACTGGACAAGCTGGGGCAGCAGAGTTGGCGCTCCCAGGTATCGGGCAAAAAAGTGAAACTGGACACCAACCGGGCGCGAACGGCCTTGCTGTTTGGCATGGTGGTAGCGGACGGTTTTATTGCGGTGCAGGCAGAGGATCGGGACGAGGTGAAGCGGGTCGGTCGCGAGGTGTTGGATTTGTCGGGAGCGTTGGGGGTGAAATCGGCAGTGAACGAACATGCTTTGTCGATCGTGGAGGGAGCCAATGCCGGTGACTGGGCTGAGGTGAAACATGAGTTGGACCGGGTGCGGGAAACGGTGATTCGCACGATGGAAGAGATGCGGGATCGTGATTTTGCCACCTTGGTGAGTATTGGGGGGTGGTTGGGAGGAACCCGGACTCTGGCCAATTTGATGGCGGCGGATTATAAAGAGGAGGGAGCGGAATTGTTGCACCAGCCGGATCTGTTGGCGGACATTGTTCGCCGATACCGGGAAATGCCAGAGAAATCCCGTCCGGGCTCATTGTTTCAAAAAGTGGATTCGACTTTGGAGAAGCTGGGGCCTTTGATGAAAAAGGGCAGCGACGGCAAAATCAATAAGGAGTCGGTGGTCAAAATCCAACAACTGACGGTGGCCGTGACGGAAGCGGTTTACGGTAAGTGAAGCGCGGGGGGAGCAGTTGATTTTGAATGCGATGAAAGCGAAACCAATTTCAGTGTGGATGGCCTTTGTTCTAGCGCTTATGCTTGGAGCAGGGAGCTTGTGGGCATTTGTTCACGAAGGCAAAGACGCCGCGATCGGGGCAGCTTTGCCTAAGTTGGATTTGCCCAAGAACCCTTACGTATTACGTGAGGCCTGGTGGCATGGTGAATTGAAAAGCGGGGAAACGAAGCTGATCAAACACCAGCTGTTCCAGCGTAATGATTATTGGTTTTGGATGGGTTCGTCGAATCCGGATGCCAAGGTGAGTATCCATATTTATGATGACCAGGGCAACTTGGTGGATAAGGAAAGTTTTGAAAAGGATCAGGCGGCAGGTGCGAGGGTGGTGCCGAAAACCAGTGGCACTTATTATGTGCGAATCAAGGTCTTGAGCGGACCGGTCGGACCGAGTGAATGGGCGGTGATATACGCTTTCCGTTGATGGTGATGGCAGGTATTCCCGTCATTGACGGAGGTGATCAAGGGAGCTGATTTTTTTTGAGACAGCGGCGGCTTGAGCGGTAGATTGGCTTATGAGCTATTCATCCCCCCTGGTCGTTTCTTTGCAAGAAGTGCGCTTGGCATTTTTTGCCTTGAGTCTGTTTTGGCTGCCTGCTTCGGCGCAGCTTCATGCGCAGGGCAAACAAGTGGAACAAGGTTTTGTCGATTTGTTCAACGGCAAGGATCTGTCGGGTTGGTATAATGTGAATGGCGCGCCGGAAACCTGGTCGGTGAAAGACGGTAGGATTCATTGCACCGGCAAGCCGATTTGCGCGCTGAGAACGGAGCGCCAGTATGAAAATTTTATTTTGGAGTTGGAGTGGCGGCACCTCAAACCCAAGGGCAATGCCGGAGTGTTCATCTGGTCTTCTGAAGTGGCGGCGCGAGGTCAGCCTTTTTTACGAGCGATCGAGGTGCAGGTATTGGAGAACTCTTATGGAAATACCGATACCCATACCACCCATGGTGATATTTTTCCGATCCACGGATCGACCATGAAGCCGCACGGTCCACATCGCGGGCAGCGTAGTTTTCCTACCGAACGGCGAGCCAAGGATTCGCCGCAGTGGAACCATTACCGGGTGGAGTGCAACGACGGGGTGCTGCGTTTGCAGGTCAACGGCAGGGAGGTGTCGGGTGGCAGCGAATGCAACTGGCGTAAGGGTTACCTGGCGCTTGAGTCAGAGGGGTCTCCGGTGGAGTTTCGTAATGTGCGGATCAAAGAGCTGCCTGCGACGGGAGCGCCGAAGGAGATGTCCGCTCCTTTGGCAAAAGGTTTTCGATCTTTGTATAACGGTATCGATTTCCGCGGATGGAAGCTGCCCTCGGGATCACGCGAGCATTGGAAAGCGGAAGACTGGCGGATTGTCTATGATGGCAAAAGCACGGCGGATGACAAAAACTTGTGGACGGAGGAATCCTTTGAGGACTTCGAGTTGATCGTGGACTGGCGGTTGCCAAAAAAATCGTTGGGTAAGAAAAAACACCCTAAGTTATTGGCGTCGGGGGAGTATGAAAAAGATGCGCAAGGCAAAGCGCTGCAGATCGAAATCGAAGACCATGGGGACAGTGGTATTTTTCTACGAGGAAGTTCCAAGGCTCAGGTGAATATCTGGAGCTGGCCGAATGGGTCGGGGGAAGTGTGGGGCTATCGCACGGATGCCAGGACGAGTGCCGAACAAAAGGCCAGATTGACCCCTAAGGAGAATGCGGATGAGGATTTTGGCAAATGGAACCGTTTTGTTATCACTATGAAAGGTGAAAAGCTGACGGTGGAGTTGAATGGCAAAATGGTGATCGAAGATGCTCTGTTGCCAGGAGTGCCGAGTAGCGGTCCGATCGGCTTGCAGCATCATGGGGACGAAGTGGAGTTTGCCAATATTTATATCCGCAAACTTTGAGCCGAGCGATGCTCGCGGAGATGAAGCTGTGATTTGTAGTGAGGTTGAGTGATCGGAACTCGGCACTTTTCATCCAAACCATCGAATCGGGTATTCTCGTAAACTTGATCGCTGAACCAACAGATCTGCGGTGTGATGGTTTTGACGGGTCGAGAGTTCATTCACCGAATTACTGCCCATTAGGAGCCTCAGGTTTCATGATGGAGAAATCGCGACTGGAGCGAGTGGCTGCGGTGCTGGACTGGCTGGTGGCGAGCAAGATGGTGCCTGGCGTCATGACTGAGATGACTTTCTTTCTGAAGTCGTCAGGAATAGCAATGCGACCGCGCATCTCGCTGACCGCGTTGCGCGAGGCTTTGCCGCCGTGCAGGCTGAGTACGGTCCAATTCGGAGGAGATGTATTGCCTTCGAGCATCATGAAGACACCTTCGGGAAGGTTGGCCGGGCCGCTGATACCCAGTGGGGATTGACCGATTTGAATGCCGTTGCGGTAGATGTAAGCGGTGGCGTCTTTGTAACTGACGAGGATGCTGACTGGGCCGCTCGGGCTTTTTCCAGGGTTCCAAGTAGATTTATGGTCAGAATTGGGGATGGCGGGTGCTGAGCCTGCTTTGGCGCGGGAGGCGAGCAAGAGTGAGGCAGGTTGCGAAGATCTGGAGGGTTTGGCGGCTTTGTTGGTAACCACCACGGTTGATCCGTTTTGGGTGACAGTGAAGAGTTTTTTAGAGAATTCGTAAGGCAGTCGCACACAACCATGGGAGGCGGGGTAACCGGGCAGATTGCCAGCGTGCATGGCGATACCTCCCCAGGTCAGGCGCTGCATGTAGGGCATTTTGGCTCCTTTGTAGATGCTTGATTCATGGTCAACATCACGTTGCAGGATGGTGAATACTCCGGTGGGAGTATCGTGGCCAGCTTTACCGGTGCTGACGGTGGAGCGGGCGATGTTCACTCCGTTGCGGTAAACATAAGCCATTTGGTCATCGACACTGACAACCACAAGTAGCGGGCCGCTAGGGGAACGCTCGGGGTGCCACTCGTATTGACCGGGTTTGAGTTTGGCCTGCGGCATGGGCAGGGTTTCACAGCTGGGGGTGAAGATGACGCTGGCTGCGAGCAGTGCGACGGCGAGGAAATTGAAGAGATGGGATCGTTTCATGTGGCGACTATGAAGAAATAGGGCAGGGATGCAAGACTTTCTATGAGGATAAAGAAAAAAGGGGGGGCAGGTGTTGGAAATTTGCGTCTGGCGAGGCTTGAGTTTATCAATAAGGCGATGACGAGTGAAGCAGCCAAGATAGAAATCGAGCGTTTGAGCAGGGAACTGGAGCGGCATAATCGGCTGTATTATGTCGAGGCGGCGCCGGAGATATCCGATGCGGAGTATGATGTGCACTATCGTCAGCTCGAAGAGTTGGAGCGGCAGTTCCCTGATTTACTTTTGCCTGATTCGCCGACTCAAAGGGTGGGAGGCGCACCGATCGAGGGGTTTGAGCAATTACAGCATCGACTGCCGATGTTGAGCATTGATGATGTTTTTTCTCAAGCAGAGGTGACTGCTTTTTTTGTCCGTTTACAGAAACTGACAGGCTTGCAGGATATTCCGATGATCGTGGAGCCGAAGATCGACGGGGTGGCGGTTTCCCTGATTTACGTAAAGGGGCGTTTGGAAAATGCGGTGACTCGCGGTGACGGGGTGATGGGGGATGTGGTGACCTCCAATGTGAGAACGATGCAGACGGTGCCGCTGCGGTTGCCGCAGGGGGCGCCTGATTTGTTGGAGATCCGGGGGGAAATTTTTATGCCGAACAAGGATTTTGCCGAGTTGAATGTTAGGCGTGATGAAGCGGGGCTGCCAGCTTTTGCCAATCCGAGGAATTCCACGGCGGGTACTTTGAAACTGTTGGATCCGCGGGAGGTAGCTAAGCGTCCATTGGAATTTCTGGCGCATGGTTTTGGGGCGATCGAGGGGTTGGAACTGAATTCAATGAGTGAATTTTTTGCGCTGCTGAAAAAGATGGGAATTCGTGGTAATCAACCGGTGTGGCAAATTTCAAGCATGGATGAGATCTTTGAAAAGATCGAGCAGCTCGATCATTTGCGTCATGAACTGCCATACGGCACGGATGGGGCGGTTATCAAGGTGGATAGCCTGGCGATGCAGCGGGAGCTGGGAGCGACCAGTCGTGCGCCGCGTTGGGCGGCGGCATTTAAGTTTCCGCCGGAGCAGGTGGAGACTTTGTTGAAATCAATCACGGTGCAGGTGGGTCGGACGGGGGTGGTCACTCCGGTGGCTGAGTTGACGCCGGTATTGGTTTCCGGCACGACGGTGGCGCGGGCGACTTTGCATAATCAGGATGAGATTGATCGTAAGGATGTGCGCATCGGGGACACGGTGCTGATAGAAAAGGCGGGTGAGATCATTCCGGCGGTGGTACGGGTGGTGAAGGAGAAACGCCCGCAGGACAGTGAACCTTTTGTGTTGTTTGATTACGTGCAGGGTAAGTGCCCGTCTTGCGGAGAGGGGATTATTCGTGAACAGGGCAAGGTGGCGTGGAAGTGTGTGAACTTTTTTTGTCCGGCCAAGGAGGTGAATCAGATTCTGCAATTTGTCTCGCGCAAGGCATTGGATATCGAAGGCGTGGGGGAATCGGTGGCGGTGAAGTTGGTGGAGAAGGATATGGTTCATTCGCCGCTCGACTTGTTTTTTTTGCAAGAAAGCCAGTTAGCTGAGATGGAGTTGGATCCTGCTAAAATGGAGTCGGGTGGACTATCGAAGCCGCGGCGTTTTGGAGAAAAGCGGGCGAGTTCGGTTATCAATGCTTTGCAGGATGCGATCAAAAACAAACCTTTGTCACGCTGGATCTATGCGATGGGGATTCCCCAGGTGGGGCAATCGGCATCGCGGGAGTTGTCCCGCTTGTGTAAGGATTTTGCCTCGTTGCCAGAGTGTGAAGTCATAAGGATGATTCGGGAGCGCGGGGACAAGGATAGCTGGTGCAAGGATCATCCTTTGCGTCCGGGAAAAGAAACGATCACGGAAGAGGAGAAATTGAGACGCAAGGAGATCCATGATGAATACAAACCGCGTATTGCCGAACTCAACGAGGATTTGGCTCAATATCAGGTAGCCTCGGAATTAGGCGGCGTGGCGGCGGGCAAGCTGTTGGACTTTTTTGCATCAGATGCAGGGCGGCGAGTGTTAGCGCGGATGAGTGACTTGGGGATTGTCCCTCAGTCGGATAACTTTGCGCCTGAGCCCGCTAGGGTGGAGGGCGCGGGAGATTTGTCTTTGGCGGGTAAGGCTTTTGTGATCACAGGGGCTTTATCGGCTGCCCGGGATGAGTTTAAGGCTCTGATTGAGAGCCAGGGCGGCAAGGTGACGGGGGCGGTCAGCAAAAATACCCATTATTTGCTTTGTGGCGAGGGTGGGGGTTCGAAACGTGACAAAGCGGAGAAGCTGAATGTGCCGGTGATCACGGAAGAAGAATTGAAGCAGATGATGGGGGCTTGACTGCGGATTTTGCAGTTTGAGATTGAGCCGTCAGGGGCGTTGATTTTTGTCTTTGTCAAGAATTGTTGCCTGACCCCTAATTGGGGTTAGATTCCCATTCGTCCTAGGATGTTGCCGATGCGGGCGAGGGTTTCGGCGGTTTTGGGGTGGGAGGCTTCGATTTCCTGGATGGCGTTTTGTAGCGATTCAATCGGACCTTCGTCGTCTTTGCTGTGGTTACAGGCGGCTTCGGTGGCGGCGATCGCTTGGCGCACTTGTTCGGTGTTTTCAGTTTCGAGCTCGGTGGCTTCGTTTTCGAGTTGGCCAACCAGGCCGAGCAGGGTGCCGAGGTCGTCTTGATTGATGGAATCGGTGTTTTCGATGCGTTGGCGTAAACGGGTAAGAGTATCTAACATAAGAAAGGATGGCATGGGTGTGCGGGTTTTTCAATCGTTCTATGCAAGCCGGGGGATGATAAACAGGGGTATTAGTTATACAAGCTGGCTGGCAGGATGGGTGGGGGCTATGATTGCTGACAAAGGTGCAGATTTATCTGTGATCGTGAACAGGTTTGTGGCAGATTGCCGCTTTAGTAGATAGGAAAGGATTGTTTATGAAAAATATTGCCGTTGGAATTGATTTTTCGAATTCAGCCGGGCCGGTGTTGGACCGGGCGGCGGAGTTAGCTCTCGCTTTGGGAGCCCATTTGCATTTGGTGCATATCTATGCGCCGGAACCGGATTTTGTCGGTTATGCGGAGTATGCTTACCCGGGAGTGGACGAACGGGAGCAGGAATTACGCGAGGAGAAAAATCAAATCCGTAATTTGATTGATGATTTGAAAAAAAGAGGGGTCACAGCGTCGGGTTTCATGCGGGAGGGGGACACGGTACACGCTTTGTTGGAGTTCACTGAAAAGCGGGAGGCCAGCATGCTGGTGATAGGTACTCATGGCAGAGGTTTTGTCGAGCGCTTGTTATTGGGAAGTGTGGCAGAAGGCATTATTCGTCACGCAAAGCTGCCGGTGGTGGTGGTGCCGAGTCGGCAACAGGGTTGAATCATATTAGCGCAAGATGGCTGGGGGAAGTGTGAGATCGAGGTGGGGGGCGGGGGTTTTGCTGTGGGCTTTGTTGGCTGTTGGACAGGCTTTTTCACAGGCGGATGTCGAGGTTCGCAAGTTGGGCAAAAATGAGAGCATTAGTCGCTCGGGGCAAATTCTGGTGCGTTCTCCGGATGCCAAGCAGCGGGCGGTGATGGCTTCTTTTGCTGACTCGGTCAGTGTGGAGCTGGGCAAGGTGTTGGGGGACGGCAGGGTGAATTGGGTTTATCCGATTGAGATCGAAACCCGAGGAAGCTTGGGCGATGCCGGGGTGACGGGGCGCACTTTGGTGACAAGGATTGATTTGTTGGATGGGGACAAACTGGTGCTGAGGTTGTTTGTGAAATTGAGCGATGAGTTTTCAAGGCAGCAGTTCTCGCGGGAAATTTTGCGCTTGTTGTTGTTGGAGCGGATGTTGCGGGCGCATCAGGGAGGGGATCAGTTGGCCGGGCGTCGCCTCGAGGTGCCGCATTGGATTTTGTCAGGGGTGGATGGTTTGATAGAATACCGTCGTCTGGGGCGGCCGAGTGATCTGTATGCGGGCATTGTGCGATCACGGCAGTTGTTGTCGGTGGACGGGATGATCAAGGGAAATCCAGAGGAATTGGATTCGCTGTCGCGGGCGACTTATGAAGCTTCGGCAGCGGCTTTGCTGGGCGCTTTGTTTGATCAGAAGGCCGGGGCGAAGAATTTTGGCGAGTTGCTGTCCAAGCTGATTCTCTATGACGGTGATGCTCAGTTGTTGTTGAAACAGGAGTTTCCTGGTTTGCGGGGCGGAGAGAATTCGGTGGATAAGTGGTGGGCGTTGCAAGTGGCATCGATGGGTGAGTTGCAGGCGATGGAGTTCATGACAGCAAAGGAGACCGAGGCACGTTTGACGAAGGCTTTGCAGGTGAACTTTTCGCAGGCTTCCCAGATTGCACCGGTACCTACGGGAAAGATGAAAAAGCCGGGGTTTTGGAAAAAATGGGTTTCGTTTGGAAAAAAGAAGGAGACAAGTTTTGGCAGCGGTCGGGTTCACGATTTTGAGCAGTTTTATAAACAAAAGGATTATAAAAGGGTGCTTGAGCAAACCCAGTTGAACTTAAGATCTCTGAAGCACCGGGGTTTTCCCCTGTATGTGCCGGTTATTAAAGCTTATGAGGAGGCGGTGACTTTGCTGCTGGATGATAAACGAAAAAATGTGGCGGCGAATTTGCAGAAAATTGATGAACAGCGGGGTAGGATCACTGAGACGATTCAGCGCATGGAGGATTATTTGAATTATTACGAAGCGACCCAGTTGGTGGAGCCGGGGAAGGATTTTGAAAAGTATCATAAAACCCGCGAGCGTCTGCGGCGGCAAAAACCACCGACCCGGCCGGACCGGATCTCTAAATATCTGGACGCGATGGAGAAGATGTACAACGAAGGCGGAGCACCGTGAAAGGCTTGACGGTTCAGGAGCGACGAGTTCTGATCGCTATTTTATTGGCATTGGCGATTGGGGCAGCGGTGAGGTATTGGCGGCTGCAGGGGGGAGGAGAGAGAATGTCCAATGTTGAACAAGAAATATTGAATGTTGAAGTGAAGAGAGGGACGGGAGTTTCATTATTTCATCATTCTTCACTTTTTGTTCAATATCCAATATTCCCTAGATTCTGGTTGTCATCACGGGGGAGATGGTGAAGTCTCTTTTTTTAATATCGATTGAGCTATGGAAAAACGTTTTGAAAATCAGGTGGCGATTGTGACGGGGGGTGCCGACGGGATCGGTAAATCGGTGGTGGAGCGCTTGGCGAGAGAGGGAGCCAAGGTGACCATTTTTGATATGAACGAGGCCCTTGGCGAGCAGGTGTGTGCGGAGTTCGGAGAGCAGGGATTGATCGTGAGTTCGCAGGTGGTGAATGTGGCCGATGAAGACTCGGTGAAGGCGGGCATTGCTGCAGTGACTGGAGGCGGTGAGGGGCGTTTGGATGTGATGGTGCATTGTGCGGGCATTGTGGGACCGACTTCGACTAAGATCAGCGAGGTGGATGTGGCGGCTTTTGACAAGGTCTGCGCGATCAATTTGACAGGTTCGTTTTTGATCACTAAATATGCGATCGAGGCGATGGAGCCGCGTGATTATGGTCGCATTTTGTTATTTGCGTCGATTGCTGGGAAAGAGGGCAATGCGGGAATGGTTTCTTATTCGGCGAGCAAAGCCGGAGTGATTGGTTTGACTAAGGCGGTGGGCAAGGAATACGCTGAAACGGGGATCACGGTGAATGCGATTGCCCCGGCGGTGATTCGCACGCCGATGGTGGATGGCATCGACCCGGAGCAGGTGAAATACATGACGGATAAAATCCCGATGAAACGCTGTGGCACTTTGGATGAAGTGGCGGCTTTGACCTGTTGGATCGTATCAGAGGAAGCAGGGTTTAATACGGCGTTCACTTTTGACCTGACCGGTGGGCGGGCGGTGTATTAGATGGGTGGCGGAATTTGAAAAATGTTAAATGCTAAATCTTAATTGTTAAATGTATCATGAGTGCTGAAGCTAAAGTTGTTGAGTTGGGATTGGAATTGCCACCGCCGCCGCCTTTGGGTGGGGTTTACAAGCCTCTTGTGGTGGTGGGGAATTTGGCTTATTTGTCCGGGCATGGGCCGATTTTAAGCGATGGCACTTACCTGAAGGGGCGGGTGGGGGAGGACATGGATCTGGAGGCGGGGCAGCAAGCGGCGCGTCAAGTGGGCTTGGCTTTGCTGGCAACGATCAAAGCACAACTGGGCAGCCTTGACCGGGTGAAGCGGGTGATCAAATCTTTGGCTCTGGTCAATTGCACCAATGATTTTGACCAGCAACCGCAGGTGGTCAATGGTTATAGCGAGTTGTTTGGCGAGGTTTTTGGTGAGAATGGCATTGGCGCGCGCAGTGCGATGGCGGCCAATGTATTGCCGGGAGGTATTCCGGTGGAGATCGAAGTGATTTTGGAAATCGAAGGAGAGTAGTCTTTCGTGACCAGGCGAGAATTTTTTCTTATAAAATAAGATGAGTGAAGATCAATGGTATGCGGTTGGTGATACGGAGCACCTGGCTTCGCCAGCTTTGTTATTGTGGCCTGAACGCGCGCAGCGCAATATTCAGCGGATGCTGGAATTGACCGGCGGTGATGCCAGTCGTTTGCGTCCGCATGTGAAGACTCACAAGTTGGGTGAGGTGTGTCAGATGCAAATGGCGGCGGGCATCAGCAAGTTCAAATGCGCGACGATTGCCGAGGCGGAAATGACGGCGGAAGCCGGAGCAGCGGAGGTGCTGTTGGCTTATCAGCCGGTGGGGCCTAATGCGGCACGGATGTTGGCTTTGGTGGAGAAGTTTCCGCAGACGAAGTTTGCGGCATTGGTGGATGATGAAGGGGTTTTAAAAAAGGTGGCGCAGGTTTTTTCTGCTGCAGGAAAAAGTCTGACTTTGTTTCTGGATGTTGATTGTGGCATGCACCGCACCGGGATTGAGATGGGGGAGGCAGCGGTTGCGTTGTGCCGTCAGGTGGTGGACACGGAGGGGGTGGATTTTGGAGGCCTGCATGTTTATGACGGGCATATCCACGATCCTGATCAGAATGAGCGCAAGGCGCACTATGAGAAGTCTTACGAGCCGCTGGCGGATTTTATTGCCCAGCTGAGAGCTGCGGGGGTTGAGCTGTCTTTGATCGTGGCGGGGGGCTCGCCGACTTTTGCCCTGCATGCTTCGGATGCTGAAAAGGTGACCGGTGCTCGTTGGGAGTGCAGTCCGGGAACGACGGTTTTTTGGGATGCGGGTTACGGCACTAATTTTCCGGATCTCGGATTTGAGCCGGCGGTGGTTTTGATGATGCGGGTGATCAGCAAACCGGGCAGTGGTTTTGTTTGTCTGGATCTGGGCAATAAAGCGGTGGCACCGGAGAACCCTTTGGACAAGCGGGTGAAGTTATTCGGTCCTTTGGCGGACGGGGTTTTGATGGGGCAGAGTGAGGAACATCTGGTGGTGAAGACGGATCGAGCGGCTGATTTTTCCGTTGGCGATGTGGTTTACGGTTTGCCTTGGCACATCTGCCCTACGGTGGCGCTGCACATGGAAGCGGTGTTGATCCGTGACGGGGAGGCCAGCGGTGAACGTTGGGCGATCAAGTGCCGCAATCGTCGTTTGAGCATTTGATGCTTGGATTTGAACAAAAAACCGTTACAAGCAACGAACAGACATTCTGTATAATTTCCGATAACCCCCGATATAATGATATTTGATGCTCACCTGGACTTGAGTTTGAACGCGATTGAGTTCAATCGCGACCTGCGCTGCACGGTAGAAGAGATTCGGGCGGAGGAACAGGGCATGACGGGCAAGGGGCGAGCCGCCGGGGTGGTGGCGTTTCCTGAAATGCGCGAAGCAGGCATGGGGATTGTGGTGGCGACGCAGATCGCCGGCTGCATGAAACCTGGCATGGTGGCTTCGGGTTGGAATTCTCCGCAACAGGCTTGGGCGATGACTCAGGCTCAGCTGGCCTGGTATAAGGAGATGGAGGATGTGGGTGAAATGAGGATGCTGCGTGATTTGGCGGCTTTCGAAGGTCAACTCGCTTTGTGGTCACAGGACGAGGTGCCGGCCGATGCGCCGATAGGATATATTTTGAGTTTGGAGGGTGCGGATTCGATTATTACACCACAACATCTGGAGCGTTCTTGGGAATCGGGTTTGCGGGCGATGGGACCGGCGCATTATGGCGAAGGGCGTTATGCTTTTGGTCATGACCGTACAGGTAAGCTGAAGCCGGGCGGAGTGGAGTTGGTCAAAGAGATGGATCGTTTGGGAATGATCCTCGATGCGACTCATCTCTGTGATGATACCTTTTGGCAGTGTTTGGATATTTTTGATGGTCCAGTGTGGGCGAGCCATTCGAATTGCCGGGCTTTGGTGAATGACCCACGGCAGTTTTCCGATGAGCAGATCAAGGCGCTGATTGAACGTGGCGCGGTGATCGGTACGGTGTTCGATACCTGGATGTTGGTGACCGGTTGGATTCGTGGGGAGAGCACACCGGAATCAGCGGGGGTGAAAATCGAAGCGGCGGTGGAGCACATTGATCACATTTGCCAGTTGGCAGGCAATGCCAGACATTGCGGTCTGGGATCGGATTTGGACGGAGGTTTTGGCAAGGAGCAGTGCCCGATGGATTTGGATACGATTGCGGATTTGACGGTTCTGGCGGAGATGTTAAGCGATCGAGGTTTCAGTGAGGATGATGTGGACGGGGTGATGAGTGGGAATTTTGTTAAATTTGTCAAGGAGGCTTGGGCTTAATGAACGAAGACTGGAGAGTGCCGAGCGAGGAGGAGGATCCACTGTTGCGTAGTTCGCGACGGGAGATGAAGGTGGCTTTGGTATTTTGGCTGGTATTTGCGCTGTGGGTGATAGGATCGGGTAAGTGGTTGGCTTATCAAAAACCGGCGGAGGGTGAGGCGATGAATTTGATTATGGGAATGCCGAGCTGGGTGTTCTGGGTGGTGATGTTGCCTTGGGCGGTGGCCAGCCTTTTCACCTTCTGGTTTGCGCTGCGTTTTATGAAAGATCATGATCTGTTGGGTGAAGAGGGTGATAAAATCGAAGGGGGGGAAGAGTAGTCATGGATGAAACTTCAGGTAGTGCGGGTATTTTGTGGACCTTTTCCGCGTATATGGCGGCTGTTTTTTTTCTGGCCTGGCTGTCGGGCAGAGCATCGAATAAGGAGGGTTTTGTTTCCGAGTATTTTCTCGGTAGCCGTGGTTTCGGAGTGTGGGCTTTGGCGCTGACCTTTGCTGCGACCAGTGCTTCGGGTGGTAGTTTCATGGGTTTTCCGGCGCGGATCTATACCCATGGTTGGGTGGTGGGCTTTTGGATTGCCGGTTACATGACGGTGCCGCTGGTGGCGATGGCTTTGATCGGCAAGCGGCTGAACCAAGTGGCGCGGCGGGCGAACGCCTTGACGGTGCCGGAGGTGATGCGCGAGCGATTTAATAATAAAGGGGTTGGCATCGTCGGCACCTTGTTGATTGTGATTTTTCTCTTTGCGTATCTGTTGGCGCAGTTCAAAGCGGGCAGTAAAATCATGAGCACTTTGTTGGGGGATGTGCCGGTTTTCAAAGCTGCGGTTCGTTGGGCGGATGGGGCTTTTGACGGTATTCCGTTGTTGGGACAGGCGGAGGCGGACTATGCTTTGTGTTTGTTGATTTTTGGCATCGCGGTGGTGGCTTATGTTTCCTACGGAGGTTTTCGAGCGGTGGTGTGGACGGATGTGATGCAGGGCATCGTCATGGCTTTTGGAGTTTTGCTGCTCTTGGTGCTGGCTTTGTATCAGGTGGGGGGCTTGAAAAAAGCGACCCAGGCTTTGGCGGAAATGACTCCTCCGGTGCCTTTGACCGCAGTGCTGGAGGTTCAGGCGGAATCGAACGAGAGTTTGAATATTGAAAAAGGAACCTGGATCGAGCAGAAAACGGCAGAAGGGGAAAAGATCCTTTATCGGATGAAAGGCCGCGCGGTGATCGAGGCGGGGGAAAAGGAGAGCAAGCAGGTGGAGCTGATCCGGATCACGACGGCAGCGGAGATTGAGAGAATCGAAGGGGCGCCGGTTTCGGGAAAGGTGAAGGTCAGAGAGATCGAAAGCACCCCTTATGCCAGTGGAGCTAATGAAAAGGGAGTGTATTTGCGTGCCCCCGGGCCGGACTTGAAAAAGGCGGCGGGATTTTTGGCGATTGGCATGGCTTTCAGTTTTTTCATTCTGTGGCCTTTTGGAGGAGTGGGTCAGCCGAGTAATCAGGTCAGGATGATGATTTTTGATCATACCAAGGTGCTGCGCCGCGCGATGGTGACGGTGACTTTCTATTTTGGTTTCATCTATGTTTCTTTGGTTTTGATCTTTGTCTGTGCCCGGGTGTTGATGCCGGGTATGGAGATCGATCCCGACCGGGTGATGCCGGAGTTTTCCACATTCACCACAGCGGCCGCTGGGGTGCCGTGGTTGGCAGGTTTGGTGGTGGCGGCACCGTTTGCCGCGGTGATGTCCAGTGTGGACAGTTTTTTGCTGGTGATTTCTTCGTCGATTGTGCGGGATATATATCAGCGTAATATCAATCCAGAGGCATCGGATAAAACCCTGCAGCGGATGAGTTGGGCGGTGACTGGTGGGGTTGGGATGCTGGCGGTGGTGGCGGCTTTAAATCCTCCGGTTTATCTGCAGGATTTGATTATTTCTGCCAGTGAAGGTTTGGCGGCGAGTTTCATGATGCCGATGATTCTGGCATTGTATTGGCAACGGATGACCGGAGCGGGAGCGATTGCGGGTATGCTCGGCGGAGCCGGTATGCATGTGGTGTTGAATGTCATTGGATGGATGGAGACCCATGAGTTCACCGTTTTTGAACCGCTGGGAGTGATGCCTTTGTTTTGGGATGTGATCGCGGCAACGGTATTGACTGTGGGGGTTTCGCTGATGTGCGCTCCGCCAAAACGTGCACTGGTGGCGAAATTTTTTGCCAAGAGAGAGGCTGCTTAGTTGATTCGGTGAGTTGGTTCTGATGAAAAAAATACCGTTTTCGGATCAAACTGAAAAGTCGGAATACGATGCGGTGGTGGTGGGTTCGGGGCCGAATGGTCTGGCGGCAGCGATTGAGTTGGCACGTCAGGATTGGAAAGTATTGGTGGTCGAGGCGCATTCGACGCCGGGTGGGGGAGCTCGATCCGATGAGGGAACGCTGCCGGGTTTTGTCCATGATGTGTGTGCAGCGGTGCATCCGATGGGAGTGTGTTCGCCGTTGATGAAGTCCTTGCCTCTGGAGAAGTTTGGTTTGCAATGGCTGCATTCAAAATACCCTCTGGCGCATCCGCTGGATGATGGGCAGGCCGCGATCATGGAGCGTTCGGTGGACCTGACTGCGGCTCGTTTGGCTAAGGCGGATGGTCGGGCTTATCGCAGGTTGTATGACCCTTTGGTTCGCGCTGCGGATAACTTGTTCGAGGATATGCTGGGGCCGATGTTAAATCTGCCGAAAAACATATTGCCGGTAGCGCAGTTCGGGATGCGGGCCTTGCCTTCGGCGATGAGTCTGGCGCGTTTTGCTTTCACCGATGAACCGGCCCGGGCGATGCTGGCGGGTCACGCGGCTCATTCGGTTTTGCCACTTGATCGTTCGCCTTCGGCGGCGGTGGGCTTGATGTTGGCGGTGGCGGGGCACGCGCAGGGGTGGCCGGTGGCAAAGGGAGGCACAGGTGAGATCGCCGCAGCTATGGTGAGCTATTTACAATCAATGGGTGGCGAAATTCTTTGTGGTTGGAGGGTGAAGTCGATTGATGATTTGCCTAAAGCGCGGGCTTATTTGTTCGATACCGGTCCGGCTGAATTGGGGAGGATTGCGGGACGGCGATTGCCGGAAGCTTATCGCAAGAAGCTGGATTCTTATCGTTATGGACCGGGGGTTTTTAAAATTGACTACGCCCTGAGTGAAGCGATTCCGTGGAGCAATGAAGATTGTCGTCAGGCAGCGACGGTTCATGTGGGAGGGTGGCTTGACGAGGTGGTGGAATCGGAAAAAGCGTGTTGGCAGGGTCGGCATGCGGACAAGCCGTTTGTTTTGCTGGCGCAGGCGAGTGTGGCTGATGATTCCCGGGCGCCCAAGGGAAAACACACGGGCTGGGCTTATTGCCATGTGCCGAACGGTTCGGATGTGGATATGACGGAAGCGATCGAGAATCAGATCGAACGTTTTGCGCCTGGGTTCCGCGATTGTATTTTGCAGCGACGGGTGATGTCGTGCGCTGACTATGAAAGTTACAATCCTAATCTGGTTGGCGGAGATGTGACCGGCGGGGTCAATGACTGGCCTCAATTGTTGGCGCGTCCTGCTTTGCGTTTGAATCCTTATTCCACCCCGGCGAAGGATGTGTTTATTTGTTCGGCTTCCACTCCGCCTGGTGCGGGGGTGCATGGCATGTGCGGGTATCGTGCGGCCCAGACCGTGTTGAAGGGGGGATGATCAGGAGCGAATGTTATAGGTAAGCGTCATAGCTAAACATTTTTTGGTAACTATTGGCTCCGCCTATCCGCACTGCGTTTCGGTTCAGGTTATTTTATAAGAGTTTAACCACGGATCACACGGATGAACACGGATAAGAAAAAAACAACTCAAATGAATAACGACTCTCATTTCAATTTGAGAACATAATTTTTTTAAAGGGAAGAGTGGGTTATTTTCTTTTTTTCCGTTTGGGCGGCAGGTCGTCTTGGCTGAACGGTTTGCCATAGGATGAGGCCACTTTGTCTAGCCGGGCACGCATCAGTTTTAATATTTCCTGGTAATCAGGGTCTTTGGCGTAGTTTTCGAGTTGATCGGGGTCGCGACTGAGGTCGTGAAGAAACTCAAAGTTTTGATCGACGTAATTGGCATAAATGTAGCGTTGCCCACGGATGCCTTCCCAGTTGGGAATCGTGCTGTGTTGGCTGAAAAACTCAAGCAGGGTGTCCTCTCGCCATTCAGTGGGTTGTTCGCCTTGAACTAAGTTTTTGAGACTCCTGCCCTGGTAAATCGTTGGGGCAGCGAGACCGGCGTAGTCGATGATCGTCGCGGGGATATCAATGTTCAGAGCCATCTCCGAGGCTACTTGGCCGCGGTTGTCGTCTTTCAGGCGCGGATCATAGATGATCAGGGGCACCCGCAGGGATTCTTCGTAGTGGGTCCACTTGCCGGCAAAACCGCGGTTACCGGCATAATAACCATTGTCGGCCGAATAGATGATGACGGTATTATCGGCGAGGCCGTTTTTTTTCAAAGCGCTTTGTACCCGTCCGATCACTCGGTCGATACCCGAAGCCATGCGCAGGTAGTTGCGCATGTTATGCTGGTATTTTTCCGGAGTATCCCAGCGCCATTTGAAACGATCACGGTGCATCGAGTTGCGCATGAATTCCGGGTTGGCGGCATAAAACTCGGGAGCATTGAGTTTGGGCAGGGGCATCTGCATGCCTTGGTACAGATCTGCGACGGCTTTGGGGTAAGGGTAGTGATCTTTTCTGTCGCTGTCTTCGGCGTGACTGGCATTGAAGTTGATCGAGATGCAGAAGGGTTGTTTTGTGTCTCGTTTTTCGATGAAACCAATGGCTTCGTCACCGGCGAGTTCGGTTTCGTGACGCAGTGAACCGTCGGGCATTTTTTTAAAATAAGGATTGCGGCCGATTTGTTTGAAGTAGCTGAACATTTTTTCAGGTTGCCCTTTCTCCAGCGAGAAGTGGGTTTTGCCGATGTAAGCGAATTGGTAACCGGCATCCTGAAGCAATCGAGGGTAGGAGGTCTCGGTGAATTGTTTTTTTATGGTTCCTCCGGTGAAGCGGTGGCTGCGCATATACAATCCAGTTAGTATAGACGCCCGGCTTACCCAGCAAGTCGAGGTGGTCACAAACATATTTTCGAATCGCGTTCCCTGCGCTGCGAGTTGATCGATGTTGGGGGTTTTGACCAATGGGTGTCCCGAGCAACCGAGGAAATCAAAACGTTGGTCATCGGTCAGGAAAAAGATGATGTTGGGTCGGTCTGCGGCTAAACCTTGTAGCGAAGGTAGGCTGATTAGCAGCAAGAGGAGGAAGATTCTAGAGAGGTTCATGGGTGGCCTTAGTCTGCTTGGATTTGGGATAGTTGATTTTTTGAGAGTGTTATTTTTCAAGGCCGTTGTCGGTGGGACTCATCGGAAGGGTTTCCGGTAAATCATTAACATCTATGAAGTTGCTTAAAATGGCAGCTCCGCCACCAAAAATCATCATGATGACTAGCATGATGGCGCCGAAAACTACATAAAAGAGCATCACTGCAGGGATGGCGGCGAGCATGATTTTGAAGATGATGGCGACTAGACGTCCGAAGGGGATGTCGATATTGGTGATGGTGGTATGCTGAGGTGAGTTTGAGTTCATGTGGGGTTGGTAGAATAGATCAGAGTAAGGGACAATAGGGTAAAATGACTTGCTGGCAACGAAACCATGGTGTAGAAACTGTATAAGCATTTAGGAATTTATTGGGAGTCGGTGATTTAGTTGATAGGAGTAAGCTTCATGGATAAAAAAGGGGAAAACAGGGTGATTCGTTGGTTGTGGCAGGCGCTGAAGCTGTTGCTGGTGGCTGCCGTCGTCGGAGGAGTGATTTACCGGGTCAAATTTGCACCTTTGGTGGTCACTGAGCATCAACTCAAGCAGGGACCGATCGTGGCTGAGGTGATGGGGACGGGCACTTTGGAGGCGCGGGTGAAAGCGACGATCAGTTCGAAAATATCGGGTTTGTTATCGAAGGTTTTGGTGGATCAGGGGGATCGAGTGACGAAAGGGCAACTGCTGGTTGAGTTGGATGACGAAGTATTGATTCAGCGGGTGGCGATTGCGCAGGCCGATCTGGAGGCAAAGGAGGCATCGATCAAACGGTTATCGACGGATAAAAAAAGGGAATTGGCGGTTTTGAAGCAGGCCACCCAGTTGTTGGACCGGATGCAGAAGGCGATAGCGACACGATCCGTATCACAGACGAATTTGGAAAAATCGAGTGAAATGTTTGCCATTGCGCAGGCGGGGCTGGCACGGGCGGATGCGGCTATTGCCCAGGGGGAAAAGGAACTGGTGACGGCCGAGGAAACTTTGCATTATCACCGTGCGGCTTTGGACAATACCAAGGTATTGGCTCCATTTGATGGCTTGATTGTTCGTCGTCAACGTGATCCGGGGGATATTGTTTTGCCGGGCAGCGCGGTGTTGAGGCTGGTGTCCACCGAAGAACTGTGGGTGAGTGCCTGGGTGGATGAAACGCAGATGGGCAAGGTGGATCCAGGACAGGGGGCACGGGTGGTTTTCAGATCAGAGCCGGATAGGCTTTTTACTGGAAAAGTGGTTCGTCTGGGTCGCGAAACGGACCGGGAATCGAGAGAATTTGTGGTGGACGTCTCCGTCCCCAAAAAACCGGAAAACTGGGCTGTGGGTCAGCGAGCGGAAGTGTATATAGAAACAGGGAGGAAGGATCAGGTGGTGCTGTTACCCGTTCGTTATGTGCAATGGCGTGACAGCGAGGTGGGGGTTTTTATCGCTGTGGCCGGTAAGGCGGTGTGGCATCCGGTTAAGTTGGGATTGCGTAATGACAAGTTCTACGAAGTGCTTGAAGGGGTGAAGGTGGGCGATGGATTGATCATTCCGTTGAAGGTCAAAAAGCATTTGTTAGAAGGACAAAAGGTCAAGGTGAAATGAATCTCGCGGCTAAAGATATCCGCCACAATGTAGGGCGCTTTGGTTTGACCACGATTGGCATCGGTATGTTGCTGATGGTGGTGATGGGGATGGGGGGGATTTATCGTGGCATCGAAGCGGATGCCACTTTACTGATCGACGAGGTGGGTGCAGACATCTGGGTGGTGCAAAAAGATACCCGAGGGCCTTTTGCCGAGATTTCCCGTGTTCAGAGCAATTTACTTTACCGCTTGGAGGCAGTGCAGGGTTTGTACAATGCGCGTGAATTTGTTTTTCACACGGTACAAAGAGAACATGAGGGCCGGGCGTTGCGCATAGCTATTCTCGGTCTGAGTTGGCCCAGGGATAAAGGAGCTTGGCTTGTTTTGACCGAGGGCCGACCGTTGGTTCAGAATCACTATGAGATGATAGCTGACCAGTCATTGGGTTTGCGTTTGGGAGAGAAAGTCCAGTTGGCAAAAGAGAGCTACGAGGTGGTGGGAATCACTAGCAGCATGATGAGTGCAGCGGGGGATGGGTTGGGTTTTGTGACGGTAGCTGACGCGCAGGCAATTCAATTTGATACCTCGGGGGAAGCTCTGAGATTGGAGCGAGCGGCGCGAAAAATTCGGGGAGAAGATAGTGAGATCGGTGCAAACATGCCGATTTTACTCGATCAGGCAAACCGCCCGAGCATGGAAATACCCGCGTTGTCACGTCCACAAATCAGCGCAGTCATGGCCAGTGTCGAAGCGGGAACGGATATCGATCAAGTGATGGAGAATCTCACCGGATGGAGTGATGTTTCTGTTTTTACCCGTCAGGGGCAAAGGGATTTATTATTGAAAGGATCGGTTGAGAAGGTCAGAAAGCAGATTGGCTTGTTCCGCATATTGTTGACCATCATTGCGGCTATCATCATGGCATTGATTTTGTACACCCTGACTCTGGATAAAATCCATACCATTGCTTTGTTGAAATTAGTGGGGGCGCCCAATAGCAAGATTCTGGGACTGATCATGCAGGAGTCGCTGTTTATCGGAGTGCTCGGTTATGGTATAGCTTATTTGCTGGGGCAGCGGATTTTTCCGAATTTTCCGCGGCGGGTGATTCTCATCAATGATGATTTGGTGCAACTGGGGCTGATCGTCATAGTTATTTCTGTTGTGGCTAGTTTTCTGGGGATCTGGAAAGCGATGCGAGTATCTCCAAACGAAGCGCTGTCTTAATTATGAGTGAATCCCTAGCCATCGTCACCGAGGGTCTGAGTAAGATCTATGGAAGCGGCAATACCGAGGTGGTTGCCATGCGTGATGCTTCGGTGGAGGTGAAACATGGAGAGGTGGTGGCTTTGCTCGGCCCCAGCGGATCCGGCAAGTCGACTTTTTTGACTGCGGTGGGTTTGATCAATCCCCCGACAGCCGGGCAGGTGTGGATCAACGGAGAGGTGGTGATGGACGGTCCCCGTGCGATGACCAGTTTGCGGCGTTTTCGACGGCGTGAGATTGGTTATGTGTTTCAAAAATCAAATTTGATCCCTTTTCTGAGTGCAGTGGAGAATGTGCAGATTGTGATGGAGATCAATGGCAGTGGGGCGACGGAGGGGCGCCGCCGGGCTTTGGATTTGCTCGAGGAGCTCGGAGTGCGTGACCGGGCTGATAATTTGCCTTCGATGTTGTCCGGAGGTCAGCAACAACGGGTGGCGGTGGCGCGGGCATTAGCCAATCATCCGAGTATTATTCTGGCAGACGAGCCTACTGCAGCGCTTGACAGCAGTCGCGGGCGTCAGGTGATGGAGCTTTTTGCGCAGGTCGCCCATGACCATGGTGCGGGGGTGATTGTGGTGACGCATGATCAGCGCGCATTGGATGTTTTTGATACGCTTTACGAGATGGAAGACGGTCTGATCGGACGCGCGGAACATCCGGAAGGAAAGCGGGTCAAATCTTGAACCTTGGTTTTGAGGGCAGTTTAGGAAACTTTATATTGGTTGCTTTTACGGCAGTCGTTGGTTTTCCAACCAGTAGAGACCGCTGCGTCCCGGACAGACCAGGTCGAGGTCGCCGTCTTTATCGAGATCGATCACTTGAGGATCAAGACCAAAACCAACTTGTTGGTCTTTGATGATCAGCCGTTTTTCCCAGGTTTTGTTTTTTTTGTTAAATTGGTAACTGTAGATCACCAGAGGGTCGTGGGCGCCCGGGTCTTTGCCGTCGTGAGCCATGTAACGTTTGCCGGCGATCAGCTCGTCCTGGCCGTCGCCATCGAGATCGGCCCAAAGTGGGGCGTGGGCTTGTGACCATGATTGGTCGATGAGGTGGTGTTGCCAGTTTCGTTGACCCTTGCTGTCGATTTTTTGTTCTTCCCAGAACAGGCCGTAATCGTGACCTTCGCCCCAGACGATGTCATTGTCTCCATCGTCATCAACATCAACGATGAGGATGGGCACACTGGGGCGTTTTTTGAGTTCGAATTCGGGATGCCACTGCCACTTTCCAGTGATGCGGTTTGCGGGGGCTTGCATCCACCCGTTGAGACCAACGATGTCGGCACGCCCGTCGCCATCGATGTCTCCAAAACCGGTTCCGTGACCAGCTAACTGGAGGGGAAGGTCACGGCGGATGAATTTTTTGCCCTGCCGCTGCCACCAGGCGGCAAATTTATTGCCATTGGGTAGAATGTCGAGCTGGCCGTCGTCGTCGATATCATGCAGTCGGCCGGTTTCCATCGCTCCCGGTTCGGCGATGAGGTGTTTGGGCCAGGGTTGCAGCAAGTCGTCCGGGTGTTCGATCCAGTAGATGGACTTGCTGCGGTAATTGACATTGATGAAGTCGGTGTCGCCGTCTCCATCTACGTCGTAGGGCAGGTGCGAATAACCGTCAAACCAGCCGCGGATTTTTTTGACATCACGAACGAAGTGGCGTCTCCAGTAAGGGGCTTCATACCACCAGCCTCCACAGATGATGTCAAGCTGCCCGTCTCCATTGATGTCGTCGACCGCTGCAGCGCTGTAGGTGGATTTTTTGCCGAGCAGGTGAAGCTTGAAAGAGAGCTCTGAGGAAAAAGCCGGACTGGCAGTGAGAAACAGAATGAAGACGGTAACAATCGAGTTGTTCATAATGGGGTTCTATGAATATAGTCTGGATAGGAAGTGTAGGGAAAGAATTTATGGAACTCGACGACAAACAGCGTGCGGCTCAGGAACAATTTGGCAAACAGAGCAGTTGTTATGGCAAGGGGCATATCCTTGCGGATGTGAGTGATGTGGAAGAGGCTCTTGCCCGCACCACCTTGTCGCCAGGGGCCTCGGCTTTGGATGTGGCTACGGGTGCCGGGCATACGGCTTTGTATCTGGCTGGTAATGGACTGGAGGTGACCGCTTGTGATGTGGCGAGGGCGATGTTGGACCGCACAGCGGAAGCGGCCGGAGAGCTTGGCTTGGAGATAAATTTGCAACAACACGTGGCCGAAGTTTTTCCCTATCAGGATGATTTTTTTGATCTGGTGACCTGTCGGGTGGCGGGGCATCATTTCAGCGATGTGAAGGATTTTGTGAATGAGTCCGCCCGGGTGCTGAAGCCTGGGGGCTGGTTTTTATTGATCGACGGCAGTGTGCCTGACGATGAAGCGGTGGCGGAGGCTTGGACTCACCAAGTGGAAAAATTACGCGATCCAAGTCACGGGCGTTTTCTGAGGCAGGGAGAGTGGAGTGAGTTGTGCGCGGGTGCGGGTTTGTCGGTAATCAGCAGCGAGCTGCAAGCGATGAAGATGCCGGACTTGGATTGGTATTTTGAGGCGGCGAATACGGCGGAAGAAAACCGGGTGAAAGTCCGGGACTTGGTGCGCAATGCTCCACAGCAAGCGAGACGAGTGTTTTCTCTGGCTGAGGAAGGTGGGAAGACGGTATGGTGGTGGCAGCGCTTGACTTTAGTGGCGCAAAAAATCTAACGAGGCGGAGCAAAGCCCTTCATTGGAGTGAAGTCGCGGTTGAGTTGTTGATTTTGGCTGAACCCCAAGGCTGTTTTTAACAGTTGAGGATTATTAACCACAGTGGTTTTGATGGGGCCTATAGAGGATTTGGCTAACAAAATTTCGTCTTTGGGGTCTTGAATAATAAGCAAATAACCGTCGAATTCCCAGCCTCCGGTATTGGTGGAATCTTTGTCAGAATCATAAGAGGTTCTGACGGGAAGAAATTCGTGGCTATATTCTTTGGATGCTAAAATGGATGTTTCGAATTTTTGGATGGAGAGAATTTTTGACCAATCCATTGTTTTATCAGCGTAGCGTTTGGCATTTCTGCCGATCAGGAATATAGTGAATTTACATTTGGGTAAATCAATATCCCGGGCAGTATTTTTAATTTTTGTGGATACGGAAACCAAGTTGTTTTTCATGTAGGAGCTGCCGCGTTGCTTTTCACGACGTTTGCCTATGGAGACTTTAATGTCTAATTTGGGAAAAGCGATGGGCGCAGCCGCTATAATTTTTTTCTGTGATTCCTGGTCAAAGAGGGAGATTTTGACGTTGAAGATATTGCCGTCCGTTCTTTTGATGCGCACATTGCCGCTGGACTTGGTGTAAGACATCACTTCGACGTCCATGATGCGGCCCTTGGTGTCTTGCACAGTGATGGAGAAGGCCTGGGAGGTAGCAGCCATTATTAATAAGAATAGGCAGAGAGAGAAGGTTCGGGAGATCATGGCTTGGAAATGGGAATAGATTAGCAGTGTCGAGCGTCAGTGTAACATATGAAATAAGTGATATTTTTCAAGTGGAGAATGAGCGGCTAAAGCGTAGTGATTTTGATTTGCCGTTGTGCTCATAGGGGCTAAGTTTTTTTGCTTTTGACAATGGTTGACAATAAATTTGATATGGATACTGGAAATAAGCCTTTTTTGATGGAGCGTCGCCAATGGCTGAGCGGTGTGGGTGGAGCGGCCTTCGGCTTGTCCTTTGGAGGTTTGTCCGGAGTGCGAGGATTGATGGCAGCAGATGGCCCCAAGGCGTCGGAGATAGCTCCCTTCAACCGTTTTCCAAGGATGGTGCAGGAGTCTTTTGTGCGTCGGGTGAGCCGGGTGGAAATGAAGGGTTTGCTGGCCAAGTCGGAATTAAAAAACAAAGCAGACGCCGAGGCTTACGTGGAAGAGGTCCAGGGGAAAATCAAAGCGGTTTTTGCTCCTCTGCCAAAGAGAAAAAGTTCGCTGAAAGCGAGGATCACCGGAATCGTTGAACGGGAGGCTTACAAGATCGAGAAATTGATATTTGAGAGCCGTCCGGGCTTTTTAGTGACGGCCAATCTCTATGTGCCCAAGGGGAAAACGGAACCGATGCCGGCGGTGGTGGGTACCTGCGGGCATTCAAAAAACGGTAAGGCTTCGGAGGCTTACCAGTCGTATGCCCAGGGTTTGGCCAAGCAAGGTTATGTGGTTTTGATTTATGATCCGATTGGGCAGGGAGAGCGCTTGCAATATGCGGGTGAGGATTTGAAGTCACTGGTAGGTGGGCCGACGACGGAACACGCGCAAGCGGGGAACCAGCAGTTTCTGGTGGGTGATTTTTTTGGTTCGTGGCGAGCATGGGACGGGATACGGGCTTTGGATTATCTGCTGACTCGCAAGGAGGTGGATGCTGAAAGGATCGGAGTCACCGGTAATTCGGGCGGTGGCACGATGACCACGTGGTTGTGTGGGATCGAATCGAGGTGGGCGATGGCGGCGCCGAGTTGTTTTGTGACGACCTGGCGGCATAACATGGAAAATGAGTTGCCTCAGGATACCGAGCAATGCCCGCCGAAGACTTTGGCGCTGGGTTTGGACCATGATGATTTTCTAGCGGCGATGGCTCCCAAGCCGCTGATCATATTGGCCAAGGAGAAGGACTTTTTTGATGCGCGTGGTTCGGCAAAGGCCTATGAACGCTTGAAGAATCTCTATCGTCTGTTGGGCAAGGAGGAAAACATCAGTTTGTTCACCGGGCCTACGACACATGGGTACAGTCAGGAGAACCGTGAGGCGATGTATGATGTATTTAATAAAGCGACCGGGATGCCGGCGATCGAAGCAGAGCCGGATATCCAGATCGAAAAGGATGAAACCTTGCAGTGCACTCCGACCGGTCAGGTGAAGGACCTGGAGTCGCGTTCGGTGTTCAGCTTCACCGCAGCAAAAGCACGAAGCCAGCAGAAGAATCGCAAACAGAAGGGTTTGAAAGGTGAGCAGTTGAAAAAGGTGCTTAATGAAACTTTGCGGCTGCCGGAGAGAGATCTGGCTCCACGGTCACGCATATACAGAGCTTCGGGAAGAGCGCGCGGTTATCCTAAAAAGTTTTACATCAACTATGGGGTGGAAAGTGATCCAGGCATCATGTCGATATGCACCATGCTGGGTGATGAGCGTATGCATTCGCGCCCTGCAAAGGCTGAGGATGAAGGGCGGGCCTTGTTGTATGTTTCCCATTTGTCAGCGGATGAGGAATTGAGGGAGGAACCTTTATTGCGTGAGTTGATTGAAAAAGAAGGCGGGAAAACACGGGTATTTGCCTGTGATGTGCGCGGAGTGGGGGACTCGCGTCCGGGACTGGTTTCCCAGGCGGATCCTTACGCTTATTATGGGGCAGATTATATGTATGCGATTTATTCGCTGATGTTTAACCGACCTTATCTCGGAGGACGAACCTACGATGTGTTGACGGTATTGGACTGGATGGCTGCGCGGGGATATAAAAATGTGCATCTGGTGGGCAAAGGGTGGGGAGCGTTGCCGGCCACCTTTGCGGCAGTGCTGAGTGATCATGTGAAGCAGGTGACCTTGAAAAATAGTCTGACAAGTTATTTTGATGTGAGCCAGGCTGAATTTTACAAATGGCCCTTGGCGTCTTTTTTACCCGGGGTGTTGAGGAAGTTTGATTTGCCAGAATGTTATGCAGAGCTTGAGAGCAAGGGTTTGCGTCAGGTTGAACCTTGGGACGCTAGTATGGGCGAGTAGAGAGATGAGAATAGACCGCGGATGGCGCGGATAAGAGGGCTGGGAATACGAAAATAATTATGGAAACTTTACAGCAGGTTAGGCCGGAGCATTTAAATCATCATGGTTTTTTGTTCGGGGGGTATATGTTGATGTGGGTGGATGAGGCGGCGTGGATTGCGGCCAGCTTGGATCGCCCGGATTGTCATTTTGTTACTGTAGGGATGGAGCGGGTGGAGTTTCGGCGCAAGGTGCAGGAGGGCTCGATCCTCATGTTTACGATTAAAGAAAACCGGGTGGGTCGCACCTCGGTGACTTATCAAGTTGATGTGGTTTGCCGCCATGCGGCGGGGCATGAAAAGTCGGCCGAACCGGTTTTTTCAAACCAGGTGACGTTGGTGCGAGTGGATGAGGCGGGGGAGAAGATTCCGCTCTAGAGCATCTCTGGAATCCTCATATTGGCTGAAGGTGATAACAAACGGGAGTTCATTGACAAAGATGAGGAGCGCATCAATGCTGATTCCTTGTTATTCAGTTCACGCATAAGCCATATGAAAAAACCTATTGTTCTTTTATCTTTGTTGTTAGTTTTTATTGTTCAAGTCTCTATAGCCGCAGAGGCTCCGGAGGTCATTGAAGCGACCCGGGCTGAAGTGGCTTACGGATCTCATGAGATGAACGTATTGGATTTCTGGCAGGCGGAGGGGGACGGGCCACGGCCTTTGCTGATTTATATTCATGGTGGCGGTTGGGTGGGTGGGGATAAAACCAAGTGGATGGGAGGCACGCCGATCAAACTGGCTTCGAGATTGAAACCTTTTTTGGACAAGGGGATTTCTGTGGCTGCGGTGAATTATCGCCTGAGCGGGGTGGCACCCCTGCCGGCTCCGGTTCACGATGCGGCCCGGGCGGTGCAGTTCTTACGCTATAAAGCTAAAGAATGGAATATAGATAAAGATCACATTGCGTTGACCGGGGGCAGTGCCGGGGCATGCACGTCGATGTGGATTTTGTTGCATGATGATCTGGCTGACCCTGAATCCAAGGATCCGGTTTCGCGGGAGTCCACCCGGGTGCAGGGCGCGGCGGTCGCTGCCGGGCAGACGTCGATTGACCCCAAGGTGATCGAGCCGTGGTTGGGGGAGAATGTTTTAAAACATAATATGATCAACATGGCGGTGGGTGAAAAAAACATGCAGGGGGCTTTGCAGAATTATGACAAACATAAAGCTCTGTATGTTGAGTTTTCTCCGTACAATCATGTCAGCAAAGATGATCCGCCTCTGCTGATGACTTATGGCAATGACATGACCTTGCCTTCAAAGAATGCAGGGCACGGAATTCACCATCCGGTTTACGGGGTGAAACTAAAAGAGAAGTCTGACAAGCTCGGGCACGAATGTCATCTGTTGATCCGAGGGGTGTCTGAATCTGAGAAGTATTCGGATAGCAATCAGTTTTTGTTTGAGGTGCTGTTGAAGGATGCATGACAAAAAAGTTAGCCATTGTGTATTGAAAGCTACCTTATCACACATCAACATCATTCCGCCCTTTTAGGGCTGGTTATAAAACCGATTTAACCCCAGCGCTTCGCACTGGGCTATCACATTTTGTCCTTACAGGACAGTTTGTTTTCATCTCTTGCACCAACGGTGCTCAATGAGATAGCCCAGTGCGAAGCGCTGGGTAAATAATCCAATTCTTCCAGCCCTGCAAAGGGCGAAACGCATGGAGGTCAGTAGCTTATTTTTGCCGCGGCCCTTAAGCGAGAAGTGGTTACTCAGCAGCCAGGCGCTGGCGAAGTTGCTGGGCACGTTTGCCGTCAACTACGATGATGTTGGCAAGGGCGTTGCCGAAGTTTTTAAAGTCCCGGTAGCTCCAGAGCAGTTTTTTGTCACGATTGACTTCGATGATTTGCGGATGGTCGGGACCGGCGTGGCAGTTGCCGATGATGAAGTTGCCGTTGTTGAGTTCCTGTAAACAGGTGACCCAGGCGAGGGTGACGGAAGGGATGTCATTTTGTTTCAGGTGCCAGACGATTTTTTTCTCGGGTGTCACTTCGAGCACACTGTGACCGTTGCCGGTGGCGATCAGGTAGTTGCCGTTTTTGAGTTTGATCGCAGAAAAGACCTTGCCACCCCAGGCTTCGGGGCCGTGGCCTTTGGCTGGAGCCTTGTCAAAAAGCGGGATCTTGAATTGCCAGACCACTTTGCCATCAGGGCTGTATTCCTTGACCTCCTGGTCACCTTCGTGGGCTACCAGATAATTGCCGTTATCTAGTTTTCTGGTTATTCTTGTATTGGTGTGGGCGTGGGCTTTGGAGACTTGCATTGGCATTGACTTGAGAAGTTTGCCTTGTGAGTTCACTTCGATGAATCGGGGGATGCCGGACTCGGCAATCAGAGTGTGACCATTGTTGAGACGTTGGAAGGAGTGGACCTCCACTTTTTTCCCTTGATTGCCGTTGGTGGTAGCGCTGTTGTAGCGCCAGACGACGGATTGATCCGGAGCGATTTCGATCAGATTCTGCATGTCCGATTGGGTGAGAATGTTGCCACTGTCCAATAGCTGCAGGTCGTGCACCGCGCGGACGGGGTGTTGCCAGAGAACTTTATTGTTAGCAGCGGGGTCGATGATTTTCACTCCTTTGCCGCCTTCGGCACCGATGATCAGGCGGTCATTGGCGAAGCCGATAAGAGGGAGGGACAATAATAAGGTGAGCAGTAGTTTTTTCATAGAATGAGGGGGATTAAATTAAGCGATGATTTGGTGGATGGGTGCTGCGCCTTCGACTCCGACCAGTTTTTCATCGAGGCCACCAAAAAAGAAAGACAAGTCCTCCGGGTCGAGCCCCATTTGGGTGAGGATGGTGGCGTGCAGGTTTTTGACCTGAAAACGATCTTCGACGGCACGCGAGCCAATTTCATCGGTTTGACCAACACTGAGGCCTCCTTTGATTCCGCCTCCGGCCATCCACATGGTGAAGCCATAGGAGTTGTGATCGCGGCCGGTGCCTTTAGCGTATTCGGCGGTGGGTTGGCGGCCGAATTCTCCGCCCCAGACAATGAGGGTTTCGTCCAACATTCCCCGGCGTTTGAGGTCTTTGATCAGCCCGGCGATAGGACGGTCGGTGGCACCGGCATGCAGGTTGTGGTTGTTTTCGAGATCACCGTGGGCATCCCAGTTGTGATCGTTGTGAGCCCCCCCCGAGTAGATCTGGATGAAACGAACGCCGCGCTCGACGAGACGGCGGGCAAGCAGGCATTTGCGGCCGAAATCAGCGGTTTGAGTTTGATCAATTCCGTAGAGTTGCTGGGTTTCCGGTGATTCGCTGTCGATGTCGATGGCTTCGGGGGCCGTGGACTGCATTTTGTAGGCCAGTTCGTAACTGGCAATGCGGGCGGACAGGTTGCTGTTGTCGATGCGGCTTTCGAGATGACCGGCGTTGAGATGGTTGAGCGAGTCTATGAGCAGGCGCTGTTCGCCGGCGGGCATGCCCTTGACGTGTTTGAGATTGAGGATGGGTTCTCCCTGGGAACGGAATACCGTGCCTTGATAACTGGCGGGCATGAAACCCGAAGTCCAGTTTTTAGCTCCGGAGATGGGGCCGCCGTGTTGATCGAGCATCACAACATATCCCGGTAGGTTTTCGTTGACGCTGCCGAGGCC
>JASFYY010000130.1:0-23993 GCA_045046875.1 Verrucomicrobiota bacterium
ACCGTGTTTTCTACAATCCGAATGGTAGGATCGGTACGGGAAACAGGTATCGATAGAATGTCGTAAAACTCGTTAGGATTGTGGATTTTGCAATCTGTAAAACCCTGCCGAAGGAAGGCGGATTGCAGATCTTTGTCTCCGCGGTAATGTAATGCGGTTTTCCCTCTAGCTACAGCAGCGAGAATGCCTATACCCATTTTCAGCCAAGGGGTGCTTTTATTAGAAGGATCATCACTTATTATATCGGTTAAGTATATTCCGGTTGAAAACTCTTGCAACTGCTGTGCTAGACGTTGCCAAAAAGGTTCGATGGTGGGGGTGGGGAAATAATTAACCAATCCTTCAGTGATCACCAGAAGGGGCTTAGTAGTGGTGAACTCCTTATTCAAAATGGAGGTTAAGGACAAGTCCCCTTTTTCTTGGAATATATTGCAGGGCACCACTTTGTGGCGACTGTCCATATCCCCTAGATCATTGAGAAGTTGTTGTTTGCGATTAGCCATGGCTGGCAAATCTGCTTCGACATATCTTAATGGGGTGACGTCAGAATTTTGATAAAAGCGATAACCTCTGGGTGATAATCCACACGCTAGTTCCAGGATTTGGACTTCGCCATGCTCGGTAAGGATTTTTTCGGCTAGATGATCAATGAGCAAATGTCGCTGCAATAAAATGGACTCGATATCAGTGCCGAATAAGCTGCGCGAAGCTTTATCTCCAGCGTATAAACCATAGTAGGCCCACCTTCCTTTAGGAGTAGTAAAACTGCGATCAGATAAGCCGTTTTTATACCAAAGGTAGCCCGTGTAATGCGCGGTGATACTGATTCTAGAGGTGTCTTTTGCCATGTTATGTGATGCGTGCTCGCGATATCGATACGGGATATTTCATCGCAAGACTTGTCGAAAGTAAGGGAAAAGCAGTAAGTGTAAAGTGAATGAAAGCGTGTCAGCAACAGAATTGTTTAGAAATTTGTAACTATTGAGCCGAATGAGACTATCCCCTGTTTTATTCCAATTCGTTGTCAGCCAAGCGGCCACCGTTGGCGTGATCTAATTTCCAACTTAAAGTCTTTAGCTCAATGTCGCGCTTACGGCAGCGACAGCGATTGCTCAAATGCAAGGAGGTTTACAAAATTTCTACTGCACCTGAGTCGCCCTCCCCCTACGGACAATTAAGTTTTAACTGCTGCAGCAACAACTTGCGCTCGACTTTCCCCAAAGCTGAACGCGGAATGAATCTGACAATTTTGACTTCATCGATACGTTCGTAAGGCGCCGCTTGTTGTCGATAGGCATCCAACAGGGATTGGATCGCCCTGTCATCTCCCGATGCCGCCGCTATGATACGGTATCCTTTACGCTCGTCAGGCACTGCCACTAAAACAGCATCCACTTGCTCAGATTGTCGGCGTCGCAGTTTTTGCAAACACTGATTAAGCTGATTCATCGAGACCTGTTCTCCCAAAACCTTAATCAGATCATCCATCCTCCCTAGGACCTTTAACTTCGTTTTCCCATCCCTCTTTTTTATCTCCACGCGATCCCCGGTCGTGAACCACCCCTCTGCATCCCCTGCTGCCTTGAACTCCAATTCGCCGCTCGCCGCCTGCTCCAAATAACCGCGACACAAACAGCCCCCCTTGATTTGTAAGCTGCCTCCCTTCGCCTGCTCGCGCACCTGCCAATTTGGTAGAACTGCCAACCATTCACCAGCAAAGTCCCGCTGCAAAGCACTCAAGGGTTCGGTCGCGATCTGCGAGCCCGCTTCGGTCATTCCATAACTCTGCAATACCGGCCACTGCAAGGCTCTAGCGCTTCGCCCCAATTCCACATCCAACTTCTCTCCCCCTACGATCAGCGCCCGCAGGTGCTGCGGACACTTCAAGCCCTGAGATACCAGATCATAAACCTGGGTAGGCACCAGGGAGGTCAAGGTAATCTGACGCGTCTCCAAAGCTTCGCAAAAATGGTGTGCATCCCAGCGCTGTTCAAAAAGCGTCATTTCACACTGCGCCTGCAAGGCCCGGACATACACCGCCAGACCTCCGACATGAAAACCCGGCAACGCCGCCAACCAGTGATCATCCGAAGTCACAAACAAATGCCGGTTCACCTCCATCGCCGACTGCCACAAAGCCGCTTTTGCTATGGCAACAAAACGCGACCGCCCACTGCTGCCCGAAGTCGCGATCCACACACAAGCCGCAGCATCATCCTGCTGGGAAATCCAGTCCTCCACCTTGGCACCAAATTGCACCAGCTCAGCCGAACGTCGATTAGCCAAAACACAAGACTCCTTGTTTTGCCAAAACTGCAAATCGCTCAACTGGTCATCCTGTTCACCCATGCAAATTTTCTTTTTTCCTTCGTATTTCCGAGTATTCCTAGTGGATAACTCTTTTGCTTAAATTTCGCTACAAAGTTTTCCACGGTAAAGTCTGCAATTGATCATCAAAACCCAAACCCGTCCCCCTCGGAACCAGCAACTTCGGCCCTTCACTTTGCACTGATTCAAAAAATTCATCCCGCTCAAACAGGTGATGCGTCAACAATCCACACTGGCGAAGCTGCTCAGGATACTTCGCCTGCAGCAAAGCCGCTTGATAGGCCGCAAACATCTGGCCAATGGCGTGATCCATATAAGAGGTCACCAGCCATTTTTTCTGACCCTTCTCAGGATCGAGTTG
The DNA here is from genome assembly GCA_045046875.1 of Verrucomicrobiota bacterium. Classification (GTDB taxonomy): domain Bacteria; phylum Verrucomicrobiota; class Verrucomicrobiia; order Verrucomicrobiales; family DEV007; genus JAADHD01. The sequence goes on from JASFYY010000130.1 coordinate 2,690, forward strand.
TTCAGTCAGCAAAACAGCATCCACCACCGCCGGCTTTATCACCAGCCAATCCGCTGCCGCCCTTTCCCCCGCCCCTTGTTCACAATCCCGATCCACCGCCAGAGACAAACCCGTCTGCCGTCGTAAACGCTGCCAGTTTTCCTGATGATAGCTCACCGGATCCTCAATGAACTCAATCCGTTCACAAATCTCCGACCCTAAAACCTGAGCCAAATTCATCGCCACAGCCGCCTCAAGGCTTTCGTTAAAATCTATCCGCAGCAAACAATCCGGCGCCACCTGGGCCAGACACAGCTGGATTTTCTTTCGAGCCTTTTCCAAATCCGCAGCTCCCTTTATTTTGATCCGGGAGAACGCCGCGCAGTCTTGTTTATTCAAATCCATGTCCCCGGCCACCGTCAAATGACTGTCCGGAATACTCAGTCCCGCAAACAAACTCACCTCCTGTTCACGCGCCTGCCCATCCAAACGAGCACAATGCAAAGCGCGTTGCCCCAGTCGCAGCGGCTTCGATGCGCGCAAAGCATCCAATTGCCCCTGTAAACATTCATCCCCCAGTTCCACCCAAGGATGAATACAGCCCACCCCGGAGCCCACTCGAATCAAACAGCCCTCCAACTCACGCCTCTCACTGCGAGCATTGAGCCCCACACGGCTTTTTAAAACATAACGATGATATTGAATCTCAGCGCTCATCAGGGCATCAGGGCATCAGGGCATCAAGCCTATGGTCAGCAAAATAGCAAAAACCAGCAACTGCATCGCCGCCAAAGCCAGAAATTTATTATAAGCCGGACTCGGTGAAGTGCGGAACACCTTCCAAGCAAGATAAACACTGAACGGTGTCAGGATCAGGGGAACGGCATACAAACGGGTGTATCCCAGAGCCAGCCATGCCGTGCCCACCAACATCGGTCCGAGGCAAAACAAAGCGATTTCCATTTTTGCAAAAGCAATGCCACGGCGCACCGCCAAGGTTCTCTTACCGGAAATGCGGTCTTCATCAATGTCGCGCAGGTTGTTGATCGCTATCAAAGCCGCCGAGAACAATCCTATCTGCAATCCCGCCAACAAAGCTTCCGGCCCCGGTGCGGTACCGGTCTGCACAAACCACGACCCACCGACCGCGATCAAACCGAAAAAAACCACCACAAACAACTCGCCCAATCCGAGGTAGGCCAAGGGAAAAGGACCTCCAGTATAACCATAAGCAAGAAACAGAGAGAGCACCCCAATCAAAACAATCGGCCAACCACGCTCAGCGATCAGCGGCAGGGATGCCAGTGCCGCCAGGATCGAAGTCACCACCCCGGCGATCATCACGCCTTTCTGGCTCACCAGTCCTGACGCGGTCACCCGCCGGGGGCCATGGCGCAGATCGGTGTCGGCCCCTTTTTTAAAATCGATCGCGTCATTAAAAAAATTGGTCGCGATCTGGATCAGCAAACAACTCAGTAAAGTGTAAAAAAACAAACGTCCGGAAAAATGATACTGAGCACTTTGATCCAGCGACACCAAAGCGCTGCCCACCCAAACCGGAACCACTGCGGCGGGCAGAGTTTTTGGCCTCGCAGCCATCACCCATGTTTTTAAAGAGGACATTAAAATCTATACGCTACACCTTAAGGCAAACGAGGGAACTTGGAAAAGTCAGGCTGCCTTTTTTCTAAAAAAGCTTGTTTGCCCTCCTTGGCCTCTTCCGACATATAATAAAGTAAAGTCGCATTGCCCGCCAAATCCTGCAAGCCCATTTGCCCGTCACAGTCAGCATTCAAGGCTGACTTCAAACAGCGCAAAGCCAGCGGCGAGTGAGCTAGGATCTCACGCCCCCACTTGACCGTTTCCGCTTCCAATTCAGCCAGCGGCACCACGGTATTCACCAAGCCCATATCCAAAGCCGCCTGGGCATCATACTGACGACACAAATACCAGATCTCCCGTGCTTTTTTCTGGCCCACAATGCGCGCCAGATAACTCGCGCCCAGGCCGCCATCAAAGGATCCGACCTTCGGACCGGTTTGACCGAACCTCGCGTTGTCTGCCGCAATCGTCAGATCACAGACAATATGCAGCACATGACCACCGCCAATCGCATACCCGGCCACCATGGCGATCACCGGTTTGGGTACCTGGCGGATCTTCTTTTGCAGATCGAGCACATTCAAGCGAGGTATACCCGCCCCATCGATGTAGCCACCCTCTCCACGAACCTTCTGGTCGCCTCCCGAGCAAAAAGCCTTCTCCCCTTCTCCACACAATACAATCACCCCCACCGACGCATCCTCATGTGCCAGGTCAAAGGCCTCCAGCATCTCCTTCACCGTCTGCGGGCGGAAAGCGTTACGCACCTCGGGACGATTGATGGTTATTTTGGCAATACCATCCTCCGTTTTTTGATAACGGATATCTTCAAATTCTTTTACTGTTGACCACATACCCGCTATTCAATCACAGAATTCGCTTTTGGAAATCCCCAATCACCATTTTTAGCTTTTTCAATACAGCTTCATTCTCAAACAGCAGACGGTGTCCCGCCCCTGCTATGATCACCTGCTCAAAGTTATCATTGCCCGCGACCACCTCCGTTGCCAATGCGGTGAATTTTTCATCCCGCTCTCCCGTGATCCACAAAACCGGCGTATGGCACGCAGCCAGAGCCGGACGCAAATCCTGCTGCCGCCCCAACGACCAACATTCAAAAGCACGGGCTATGGACTCCCTCCTGGACTGCAAACCCATTTGCCCCTTCGACCCCGCTCCTGATCGCAACACCGCCTGCTGATTCCATTTTGCTAGAAAATCAGTCCACGGCAACTCCCTGGCCTGTGAAGCCCATTGGAAATCCCCCTGCCAACGCACTTTTTTCTGTTCTTCATCAAGCAGTCCCGGGTGAGTAGAAATCACAAGCCCGGCACTCCATCGCGATGATGACTCCAGCAAGGCATGCAAAGCCAGTCGCCCCCCCATGGAGTATCCAGTCAAAAGCCCACCCGCCTCCGCGTTTGCTTGCTGATTAAAACCCCGCGCCCAATCACTCAAATCAGGACTATCGCCTTGATCAAAAGCCGCCCACAAATCCACTGACTCCACATCAAAACCCTCCCAGTCACACACACTGCCCAGCATGCCATGAAGCGCATGGGTCATGAGTCCTCCTTCACATAATCCCGCCAAAAAGCCTCCGTCTGCTCAAGATCCGGACACAGCTCAATCACCAGAGTCTCTTTTCCCTCAATCTGCTCCGCCTTCCAACCATCCGCCGTAACCACCCGCAGATAGTCCATACTCCACATCGCCGCCCAGTGCTTGAAATCAATCTGATGCCGGTTCTCCGTCACCTGCTTTTGCGATTCGTCCAGACGCGCCAAATGAGGCAAGCGGGAAAAAATCCGTCCGCCCCCATTATTGATCACCACCAAACGCCGTTTCCCTTCCCCCAACTGATTCAAAACCCAGGGCGCACTCAGATCATAGAGCGCGGTCAAATCGCCGAACACGCCCCAACTCTCCTTGGCATCCGCCGAAAGACCAAAATAAGTAGAAACCTGCCCATCGATGCCATTCGCCCCGCGACTGGCAAAACAAGACAAAGCCCGGTCTTCAAAGGTCGCCGCCAGATTCCACTCACGGATCGGCATGCTGTTGCCTAAATAAACCTGACTACCAACGGGAATCCCCTGCGATAATTTACGCATCCAAGCTGGCTCGCTTTGCGGATATTTCTCCAGCAAAACATCCAAACGCCCAGTGCCCTTCACTTCATCCCGCGTCTCATTTCCCCCCAAAGCCTCCGCCAGCAAACGCAGCCCCGCTGTCACATCCTCCATCGCCACCGCCGATATTCTACCGAGCCCGGAGAACTCCCCCGCAGGAGCCAAGGACAACACTTCGATGTCGTCCAAACTCTCCAAATCCCGCCAAAATCGCAAACTCGGCACTCCGCCCAGACGTAAAACCCTTCCATTTCCCTTATTCGAAAAATGCGTAAAAAACTTCTGTTCATCCTTTATAACCAATGGATAGAGAATATTACTCTCCCTCAATCCACTGCCCGCATCCAACCAAATCGGCAAAGCCAGTTCCGCCAGCGCCTGCACCAGCTCAGCGCTGCGTTCAGACGGTGACAAACAACCGATCAATACCACCACGTCTCCACTTTTATCAATAAAATCCTCCACCATCTCCCAGTCATCATACCGCTCATCGGCTGGATCAATTTTCTCTAGCCCCTGCAAGCTGCCCCCACCGCCTTCGTCTCCCGCTACCAGAGGCTCCTCAAAAGCGACATTGATATGCCAGCGCACAGCGGACTCCCGCTCCAGCAGGAAGTCCGGTAAATCTTCCAAATCACTGTAATGATGAGCACTCACGTCGAGGAACAAATTCACATTCTCGCCATACAGATTTTCTTGATCAATCGCCTGCGGCGCCCCGCTGCGACGAAAATGAGGTGGCCGGTCCGCTGTCACCAACAGCAGCGGCAGCCCCGAATAATGCGCCTCGATCACCGCTGGCAGCAACTCCGCCGCCGCGGTGCCCGAAGTGGTCACCACTGCCGTCGGCAGCCCACTGATCTTTGCTCGCCCCAAGGCAAAAAAAGCCGCCGCCCGCTCCTCGAAAAAATTCCAAATCTTGAGCTCCCCGCGTTGATCCTCCTGCTCCAGCCTCAACAACTCCAGCACCAAAGGACTGTTCCTCGATCCCGAACACAGCACAAATTCGCGGCAACCTGCCTGCCAACAGGCGCGAATGACCTCAAAAGCCAATACCTCGTTCGACCAGCCTTTTTCATTCCACTCGCTCATAAACCCAACAAAGCTTTTACTGAATTCCGCTTCAAAGACAACTCCCTCCACTCATTTTCAAAACGGCTGCCGCGGATCAAACCGCAGCCCGATGGCAAATAAACGTCCGACCCGCGCCACGACAAATTACGAATCGAAACCACCGATTGAAAACCCACCACCGATTTCACCCCGAAAGGCGCACCAAAACATTTGGGTGCCTCCAAAGCCTCGCGATACTCCATCAACTGACTCAATGCTCCCTCGCCGCGAGGATAAGCGCCCAAAGCCGGTGTGGGATGCAACAGAGCAATCATATCATCCAGCGACGGCGCTGCTTCCGTCAGCTTCACCTGCAATCGGGTGACAAAATGTACAATCGAGCCCAGATCCAAAACCTGGCGTTCACTGCGCTTCACCGGCCCCAACTCCCTCAATCGCCCCGACAGGTAATTCGCCACAAACTCATGCTCGCGGATCTCCTTATCATCCGACAAAAACTCCGCCTCTTCATGTTTCGACGCCGTTCCCGCCAGTGCCATCGTCTCCAGCACTCCGTCCTGCAGTGAAAACAAGCGCTCCGGCGTCGCCCCCACTGCTCCACTTTCGCCAAAACGGTAACCATAAGCCCAAAACGGTTCGGGCAAAGCCCCCACCGCACGCAGCAGAGCTGCCGGATCCCCCGACCGCACCCGGCCTCGTTCAGTCAACACCGGCACCGATTTTTCCAATTCGTGACACGAGATACGTGATTGCACATCCTCGTATATCCGCCGGAAAGCCTGATCCGTCAGCCCTTCCCACTCCACCGCAGGAAAGGGAGTTGCCCCGTTGCTCATCAGTAACTCGCGCGGGTCCGATGCCAGAAACCACTCGGCCGGTTTTTTCCACGGCCGGGCATCACTGAGCAAAAAATCATTGTGATAAAAAACCACCTCCGCATTCTCCGCCGAAACCAGCGATTCGAACGGCCCCTTGCCGCACAAAAACTGACCTGAATCCAATCTGAGAAATGCAAAATCTATCATGTCTGAAAAACGAAGCGATTATCGCTTCCGCCAGCGAAAAGTAGGACAAATTACCCATCTGTCCATAACAGCCTTAAGCAAAAAAACAAATTCAGCCGCAACGTTTCCGCTTTTACGTGGTTTACATTAGCTGGAGGGCTTGATACCCTCCGTTCACGCATCCGATGCACAAACCCGAATCCAAACCATCTCCTACCAACTGGAATCCGACAGGCATGGCTCTGTCCTGATTCCTGCCTGCTCTGCCATGGATCCGCCCGACGAAGTGAGCGCTCAAGCTGAGGCCGACGCCGACAGGGAATCAAACGAATACCACGTGCGTTTGATGTTGCGGGTGAAAGATGGTGACATCGCCGCTTTTGAAGAAATCGTCGAAATCCACCAACATGCCGTGATCGGCACCGTCGCCAAAATGCTGGGCAATGCGAGCGACGCCGAAGACATCGCCCAACAAGTTTTTATCCGGGTATGGAAATCAGCCGCCCGCTACCAGGTCTCCGCCAAGTTCACCACCTGGATGTTCACCATCACCCGCAACCTGGTATTCAACGAGATGCGCCGCCGCAAACGCAAGCCCGTTGTCTCGATGGACGAGCGCGAAGAAGAATACAATCTGATCGCAAAAGATGAAAGCACCGCCACTCCCGATCAACAAGTGCTGGAAAACGAACTGGTAAAAGCCATCGACGACGCCATCCAGTCGCTGCCAGAAAAACAACGCCTAGCCGTTATCCTGCGCCGCTACGAAGACCGCTCCTACGAAGAGATCGCCGAAATCCTCTCAATGTCGTTATCCGCTGTCAAAAGCCTGCTGTTCCGTGCCCGTGGCCAACTAAAAGAAAACCTGCAAGTATATCTGACAGAGTAACAACGGCTCCTTAAAGGCATCTTCTTATCCGCGGCAAAAAATATTTAGCGATCTCCCACAACTTGAAACTCCAAGCAATAACTCCTACACTGTCTAGAAAATCACAAACCCGCATCGCAATCGCAACTCCATGCCATCTCCCCAACTCAGTCCCGAAGCCATCCGGGCGGTCACTAACGAACGCCTGAAACTCCTATCCTACGCCTATTTTATAAAAGGCACGATGATAGCCCTCACCGTATCCATCTTCATCTTTCACTTTATCTTCCTGCTGGCATTTTCGTTCATCCCTCAAAAAGTTTGGGATCAACCGCAGGTCGAAACGACAAGCTCACAAGCCATCGCACCTCCCACGGAAACCAGCGTCACCAATACCCACACCAACAACGGCCCTCCAGTGATCATATTCCGTGTCATGGCTGGCGTGATTGGCCTGATCATTCTACTCGGCTGGACTTTCGGAGCTTTGACGATTTATGCTGGTCGTTGCCTGCAAAAAAGGCAAAAACGCACCTTCATCTACGTGATTGCTGGCATCAATCTCATATTCATGCCCTACGGAACCGCCATCAGCATATTCACCTTCATCACTCTCAGTCAAGCTGACGCGCAAGAACAGTTCTCGAGCTGAAACTCTCCACGTCCTGTCGGCATTGAACATTCCCTGCTGCGCGCTTGTCAAAAGCATCGCAGTCACGCGATCACGTGAACCAGGTCGTTTGACAAAGCTTGATTATTCCTTATTGGTTATATAGAATCATTCGCCGATGTTTTTACAAATCAGTCATAACCCAAACCAGCAACAGCCCCTCACCAAACGAGTCTGGGGCCGATTGACTTTGTTTGTCGTTGGTACGCTTTCCATTTTTTTCATTACAGCCGCTTCCACCCAAGCCGGTTCCGATCACTGGGCCTACCAAGCTCTGTCCCAATCCAAAGTTCCCTCCAGCGACTCAAGCTCATGGTCAAAAACCGCCATCGACCGTTTGGTTGCGGCCCGCTGGCAAGAACATCAGCTCAAGCCGGTCGCCGACGCTGACAAGCGCACCCTGCTGCGACGTGCCACTTACGACCTGACCGGATTCCCTCCCACGCTCACCGAAACCAGCGATTTCCTCGCCGACTCTTCCCCTACGGCTTTTGCCAAAGTAGTCGACCGCTTGCTTGCATCCCCGGCTTATGGCGAGCGCTGGGGACGTCACTGGCTCGACGTGGTTCGTTACGCCGATACCGCCGGCTGCGCGTCAGATTACCCCGTGCCTTCAGCTTATCGCTACCGCAACTACATCATCGACGCTTTTAATAATGACAAACCCTACGACCAGTTGATCCGCGAGCAAATCGCCGGTGACCTGCTGCCGGCCAAAGACGAGGCCGACCGTATCGAGAATATCGTCGCCACCGGCTACCTCGCCGAATCCCTGCGTTTTGGTGTAGGTGGCAAAGAAGAGAATCTCACCATCGAGGACACCATCGACAACCTTGGCAAAACCTTCCTCGCTTTGACCATCAGTTGCGCCCGCTGCCACGACCACAAACACGATGAGATCACCGCCGCCGATTATTACGCCCTCTACGGTTTTTTCAAAAGCACCGTTTATGCCTTCCCCGGCAGCGAAAACTCCAGAGGCGTGACCTCCGACTTCACTCCGATTGGATCGGCCGACGAAGTCAACGCTTTCAAAAAAATCCAGGCTCAAATCGATGCAATGGAAATAGAGCGTGCGGTGCTTAAAAGGAAAGATCGAAAGTTGGCGGCTCAAGTTGCCGGAGGTGATCCCAAAATCATCGCAGAACAAAAATCACTTCAAAAACAACAACGCGAACTCAGCAAAAAAATCAAAATCCTGCTGAAACAAAACTCCACAGCAAACATCGCTTACGCCGTCTTCGATGGCAAAGCCAGCGATGCCCGCATTCAGGAAAAAGGTGAACGTTTCAACAAAAAAGCAGCGGTCAAACGACGCTTTCTGGAAGTCCTCGGCGGTCAACAGCTGCCCAAAGAAGTCGCCGCCAAAAGCAGTGGCCGTGATCATCTCGCCCAGTGGATCGCTGACCCCGCCAACCCGCTCACCGCACGGGTGATGGTCAACCGTATCTGGCAACACCATTTTGGTCAGGGCATCGTCTCCACTCCCAACGATTTTGGCAAATACGGAGAGCACCCGACCCACCCCGAGCTGCTTGACTATCTGGCCAGACAGTTCATTCAATCCGGATGGTCGATCAAAAGCCTGCACCGCGACATCATGCTATCGCGGGTTTACCAACTGGCTGGCTCTGATGACGCTGCGGTTCTCGCTGCCGATCCGGAAAGCACCTGGTTGACCCACAGCCGACGCCGACGCCTGTCTTCGGAAGAAATCGTCGACTCGATGTTACTTCTTAGCAACACCCTCGATCCCAGCCAAGGCCAGGCTCACCCCTTCCCTCCACGCAGCAAAAAAACCTACAGCCAGCACCACCCTTTTGTCGATGCCTACGACTCCAACCGTCGTGCCGTTTATTGGATGAGGCAACGACTGCGCAAGCACCCCACTCTCGCCATCTTTGATGCCGCCGACACCAAACAGAGCACTGGTGAACGTGCTCTGTCCACCACCGCGATCCAATCCCTGTTCATGATGAACGCCCCTTTTGTGCACGACAAATCATCAGCGCTCGGTGCTCGCCTGATCAACGAAGGCAAGGACGACTCCCAGCGCATCGCGCTCACCCACCAACTCCTGTTCAACCGTCCGGCCACTAACTCTGATGTCGAACTTGGCCTGCGTTATTTACAAAACAACCGGAAATCCCTGGCTTCCACCGAGGTGGCTAAAAACAAAATTCCACAAGAGGCTCTGGCCAGTTACGTTCGCGCGCTGATGGGCAGCAACGAATTCCTCTATCTTGAATAAGCCACCTGACTTCATTTTATGTTCGCCAATAACTCCATTTCCAAGTCAATGCCCCGTCGTCAGGCGATCCGATCACTGATGGGTGGATCGATGCTGATGCCCGGCATCTTCTCCGAGTTACTGGCCTCCAGTTCAGGCTCCAAATCCCCGCTCGCCGCTCGCACCCCGCAACACCCGGCCAAAGCCGAACAGGTTATCTGGATCTACCTCTCCGGCGGTTTTTCCCACCTCGACACTTTCGACCCCAAACCAGGATTGTTCAAAGCTGCCAACGCAGCGGGTGCCCAATCGAAGAAAAACAAAACCCGCTACATGCCCTCGCCCTGGGACTTCCAGAAATGCGGCCAGTCCGGCATCGACATTTCCGATCTCTTCCCTCATCTGCGTGACTGCGCCGACGACTTGTGCATGATCCGCTCGCTGCACACCGATCACGGCAATCACCAACGCGCAGCTCTGGGCATCCACACCGGCTCTTTTGCCATGACCCGGCCAAGTGCCGGTTCCTGGGTCAGTTACGGACTCGGCACCCTGAACGAAAACCTACCCTCTTTTGTCGTGCTCGCGCCCAAGATCCCCTACAGTGGCGCACAACTATGGGGCTCATCTTTCCTGCCCGGCGAGCACCAGGGCACCCGGGTTTTACCATCGGCCAACCCGGTTCCCAACCTGCAACGACTGAGCGCCTCCAGCGAACAGCAGAACCTCGAATTGGATCTGCTCAAACAATACAACGCGCATCACCTCAAAAACCACCCGACTGACCCTAACCTGAAAGCGAGGATTCAATCCTATGAAACCGCTTTTGGCATGCAGATGGAAATGCCGCAGGTGCTCGACTTCAGCAAAGAAAGTGATGCCACCCACAAACTTTACGGATTGGAACGAGGCAGCACCAAAGGTTTTGCCTGGCAGTGTCTCGCCGCCCGGCGCATGGTCGAATCCGGCGTGCGCTTCATCGAGCTGATCGATACTGGCGCCAGTAACAACTGGGACGCCCATGGCAACATCGATACCCACATCCCACTGGCTAAAAATATCGACCAGCCCATCGCCGGACTGCTCAAAGACCTGAAGTCCCGTGGCATGCTCGAAAAGACCCTGGTGGTCTGCACCACGGAATTTGGACGCACCCCGACCTTCGACGGCAGCAAAGGCCGCGGTCACCACAAAAACGTATTCACCTCCTGGCTGGCTGGAGGCGGTTCCAATGCCGGCACTATTGTAGGATCTTCAGATGAACTGGGCAGCCAGCCACTGGAGAACCCGGTGCACGTCAACGATTTCCACGCGACCATACTTCACTTGTTAGGCATGGACCACGAACGGCTCACCTGGTATTACGGTGGACGTGACCACCGACTGACCGATCTCGCCGGACGTGTGGTTCCTGAAATCTTGGCGTGATTGAGCGCCATAAACCCGCCTCCCTGCGCGTATCTTGTCATTTTTAACGCGCAAATTGGCAAAGCGTTGACGCAAGCCCCCGGCTTACCCATAGTGCTCTCGACAACGGATTTCATATCCGTTTTCAGCAGCAGCAGGCAGGCCGCGAATTCAGACGCGCGGCAAAAGGCACAACCCGGGTTTCCCGGGTTGTGTTTTTGTTTGAGACCCTACTTTATTTTCATCAAGCGGCAAGAGGAACAAAACTGGCTCCTAACAAGATCACGATCAATCCGGTGATGCCCATCACCGCCATCATCGCACTGGAAGTTTTTAAAGTTTCCGCTTCAGTCATTCCGGTCATGCGACCGATGATCCAGAACCCACTGTCATTCATCCACGAGATTGGTTTGGATCCGCAACCAATTGCCAGCGCGACATAAACCGGATGAAAGTCCAGCTCCGCTCCTTGAACCAAGGGAGCGACGATACCCACGGAGGTGATCATCGCCACCGTAGCCGATCCCTGTGCCGTACGCACCACCGTAGTGATGGCAAAAGCCATCACTAATAACAACAACTGGGTCTCCGGCATCACCCCACGCAGTTCCTCGGTGATCCCGGTTTGACGCAAAGTCAGACCAAAAGCACTGCCCGCCGCCGTGATCAAAATGATCACCCCACCGCTCGACAACGCCGACTGCACCGGCTCCGCCAGTTCTTTCAATGACTGGCGTTTGGCCCAGGCCAACATGCCCAGACTGAGCATCGCCGATAAAATCAACGCGATGTTTTTATCTCCCAAAATACGCAAAATTCCGGATTCAAAACCCATCGCTTTAGCCAAAGTCTGACCGCCGATCAAAAGCACTGGTAGGGCAATCGGACTGATCGCCACCCACAACGGAGGCAATCTTTGCTCTTTAGCCCCTGAGTCCCCCCCCTCCTCGATCTGCGTCACCCCGGCACCCTCCCGCAGTGGAATTTCCCAGCGCCGGTTCGCCCACAAGGCATAAGCATAACCTGCACTGACGGCAAAAGCTCCGACGATCAATCCGCCGATCATCATCACTCCCACATCGATGCCCAATTCCAGTGCCACCAAAATCGGCCCCGGCGTGGGTGGCACCAGCGAGTGCGCCATCGTCGCACCGGCGACGATGGCCAGAATGTAGAGCAAATAATCCTTACCGGTTCGTTCCCGCATCGCTTTGCCCAAAGGCATCAGCAAATAAAACACGGTGTCAAAAAACACCGGAATGCCCAATACAAACGCACTCGCCGAAAAAGCCATCGGGGTGCGTTTTTCTCCAAACACCCGGCGGATCCAAACCACGATGCGCTCAGCCGCTCCGCTATCGAGCATGCACTTGCCGATGATCGCCGCCATCGCAATCAATATCCCTATCTTGCCTGCGCCCACCCCGAACCCCTGGGTCACCCGGAACACAAACAGCTTGCCCGCCAAGGCATGTGCCTCTTCGGCTGACATGCCCTCGCTGAGATAAAACTGCTCCACCGTTTCCGGGCTGGTCAAAACAGCCACCGTCAGCGCCGCCAGGATCAATGCCAGAAAAGCGTGCAGTCTGAGGAATAAAATCCCCCCCACTACGATCGCCATTCCAATGGCCAATATATAAAACGGATTCATGTTCTAAAACTTCACTGCCTGTTCATACAGATTCCCAATCAGAACTGCGAGCACATTTTTGCTGGATATTCGTATCCGATGCTCCCATCTTAAACCCCTATGTCCGATTCCAAACGTGATCCCAGTCAACTCCGCAGCGCCCGCTGGTTTGCCCCCGACGACCTACGCAGTTTCGGCCACCGCTCGCGGATCAAACAAATGGGTTTTGATACCCCCGACTACCAGGACAAACCGGTGATCGGTATTCTCAACACGTGGTCAGACATGAACACCTGCCACACTCACTTTCGCGACCGCGCCGAAAAAGTGAAACAAGGTGTCTGGCAAGCCGGAGGTTTCCCAATGGAAATTCCGGTCATGACGCTGTCCGAGACCTTCATGAAACCCACCTCCATGTACTACCGCAATCTGGTTGCAATGGAAGTCGAAGAAACCCTGCGCTGTTACCCCATCGACGGCGCGGTACTGATGGGAGGCTGCGACAAAACCGTGCCCTCGCTGATCATGGGCGCCACCTCGGCCAACGTGCCAAGCATTTTTCTACCCGCTGGAGTGATGCTCAAAGGTTGCTGGAAAGGCGAAACTCTCGGCTCCGGTTCCGATGTATGGAAATACTGGGCCGAGCGCCGCGCTGGCAATCTGTGCGAAGATGCCTGGAGCGAAATCGAAGATGGCATCGCCCGCTCACCCGGCACCTGCATGACCATGGGCACGGCAGCGACCATGATGGCCATCGCCGAAGTGCTGGGACTCAGTCTGCCCGGCTCCTCATCCATCCCCGCTGTGCACTCAGCTCACAGCCGCATGGCCAGCGCCTGTGGACGGCGCATTGTCGATCTCGCCTGGGATCAGGTCAAACCGTGTGACATCCTCACCGAGCAAGCCTTCGACAACGCCATCACTGCCGACATGGCACTCGGCGGATCCACCAACGCCATCATTCACCTGATCGCCATGGCTGGCCGCGCAGGTATCAAACTCGACCTCGAACGCTTTGATGAGATTTCGCAAAAAACTCCGGTCATCGGCAATCTGCGCCCCTCCGGCGAATACCTGATGCCCGACTTTTACGATGCCGGCGGTCTGCTCGCAGCGATGAACCGCATCCGCGATTTCCTCCACCTTGATTGTCTGACTGTCTCCGGAGCAAGTTTGGGAGAAAACATCGACGGGGCGCAAGTCATCGACGAAGACATCATTCGTCCCCTTGATCGCCCCGTTTCTGCCAGTGGCGGCACCTTTGTCCTACGTGGCAACCTCGCTCCCGACGGATGCGTGATCAAACCCACTGCAGCCGAGGCCCGACTGCTCAAACATCGGGGACCAGCGGTGGTCTTCAGCGATTACAAAGACTTGAAAGAGCGTCTCAACGACGACGATCTCGACATCAGCGCCGATCACATCATCGTGCTGCAGAATGCCGGCCCGATCGGTGCCCCCGGCATCCCTGAATGGGGCATGCTGCCGATCCCTGACAAACTGCTCAAACAAGGGGTGCGCGACATGGTGCGCATCTCCGACTCACGCATGTCCGGCACCAGTTATGGGACTTGTGTATTACACGTTGCTCCGGAATCCGCCATAGGCGGTCCGCTCGCATTGGTGCAAACCGGAGACTACATCGAACTCGATGTCGAAGCGCGGCGCATCCACCTCGATGTCAGCGATGAAGAACTGGCGATAAGGAAATCTCAATGGAAAGCCCCTGAAGTGCGTTTCCAACGTGGTTACGGTAAACTATTTGCCGAGCAAATCACCCAGGCCAATGAAGGCTGTGACTTCAAAATTCTCCACCACGGCCCCGACACTCCTGAACCGGAAATCCATTAACATCATTTAACGTCATCGCGCCTATTGCATAAACCACAGCAGCGCGGACTTTCCTGTCAGCTTATTCAAAACTCACTTTTCACCTTTTCATGAAATCCTTATTATTCAGCCTCTTGCTTTTTTTCTCCGTTTTTTCATCCCTGCACAGCCAGGAAAAACCCAACATCGTATTGCTGCTCTCCGATGACCAGGCCTGGACCGACTATGGCTTCATGGGACACGACAGCATCAAAACACCACACCTCGACCGCCTTGCCAAACGCTCCGCGGTTTTCAAACGCGGGTATGTTCCCGTCGCCCTCTGCCGCCCCTCCTTGATGACGCTGATCTCCGGCCTCTACCCCCACGTGCACCACGTCACCGGCAACGATCCCACTCCATTGAAAGGAGACCCCGACAAATACAATCAACTGCGCGCCGATCTGATCTCCAACATCGACAAACATCCTGTGCTACCCAAATTGCTCGCCGAACAAGGCTACATCAGTCACCAAAGTGGCAAGTGGTGGGAAGGTGACCCCAAACGCGCCGGTTTCACCGAAGGCATGACCCGAGGTTTCCCTAAACCCGGTGGCCGTCACGGCGATGACGGACTCAAGATTGGCCGTGAAGGCATGGAGCCCGTATTTGATTTCATTAACCGGGCCGCTGATAAAAAGAAGCCTTTTTTCATCTGGTATGCGCCCTTCCTGCCGCATTCACCGCACAATCCCCCTGCTCGCATTTTGAAAAAATACACCAAAGAAGGTCGCCCCGAATCGATCGCCAAATATTACGCCATGGTCGAGTGGTTCGACGAAACCTGCGGCCAACTGATTGATCACATTGATGACAAAGGACTGACCAATAATACCATCTTCGTTTACCTCAGTGACAATGGTTGGGTGCAGAACCCAAAGAGCAAAAGTTTTGTCACCGGATCGAAACAAGCACCCCAGGAGGCCGGTGTGCGTCAACCCACCATGTATAGCTGGCCAGCTAAAATCAAAGCAGGTGACTACTCCGACGTCATCACTAGTCTTGATTTCATGCCCACCGTGCTCAGCGCCGCCGGTGCGACGATTCCCGAAAACCTGCCCGGAGTCGATTTGATGCCACTCTTAACCGAAGGCAAAAAACTCGACCGCGAAGCCATCTTCGGCGAAAGCTTCTCTCACGACGTCGCTGACGTCAACGAACCCGAAGCCACCCTGCTCTACCGCTGGTGCATCGAAGGAAAATGGAAACTGCTGCTCACCTACGACGGCAAAATCGGCCGCTACGGCTCCCGCCACAAACGCGACCAGCCCGCCCCCTTCCTCACCGACCTGCTCGCCGATCCCAATGAAACCACCAACCTCGCCGCGCAACACCCGGACGCAGTCAAACGCCTGGCAAAACGCATCGACCAAAACTGGCATTTGAAAAAAGCCAAGTTGATGGGAAAATTGCCTGAATAGTGTGGCTCATTCTACACTAACGCAGGCACGCTCAGGTTTTTGAATTATTGGTTCAATAATTCTGAAACTTTAGCCTCACTGCGGAATCATGCATTAGGGTCAGGGTCAACACCTTCTGCATCGATTGCAATTCGACTTACGATGCGGTCAGGATTGCCTATCTGCAGTTTGCGTGTTGCTGCCACAATGCGTCGAATGTCGTAACCATGCTCTGCTGCGATTTCCTCCTTGATACGGCGGACTTCGGCAAGCACTGGGTCAATTTCTATTTTTTTTAAAATGACAGTACTACTCATTACTTACAAATTCTTCTGGTGTACATATTACCGGCATGGCTATCCCCATACCCTCCAAGACTTCGCGAATCCTTCGCCGAATCTGAGGGTTCGCTATATGACGACAGTTCCATGTCAGAAGATAGTCCATATTGTGGACCGCTGCACATGAAATATGGATCGCGTCCTCGGCAGCCTTCTCAGGGATAATCGCATCATCAAGCAAATGCTGCGCAACAGTGCCCACTAGATCGTCTAGACTGAGCAAAGGAACATCGGCCATCAACTGCAGCCTAGCTTCAGCCATCTCAGAATCGCCTCTGGATGCCTCAGCTATCACAGATTGGGAGGAAAAGATGTCGAATCGAGGCCTATGAAAAGTCCACCATTCGATGGTCAATTGTTGGCGAGCAGCCTGTACAATATCACGGGAAGGCCGAGCAACATAATAGCTTGGAATTGTCGTTTCGATGAATACTGTCTCTGCCATGACCGGTGATTTTTTGGTATTTAGAGCGAAGGTTTAATTCCTGCTAGAATATTAGATACCCGGTCTTCATACCGAGTTTTCATTTGCCGACTGGCCTCAATCAATTGATTACAGTCATTCGCATCAATGACGCCTGCCTCAACCGCCCATTTAAAAACATTATCTTCCTGCCGCGGCAAAGTTTTGATCCATTTAAAAAATTCACTCTGAAATTTTACTTTGCCTAAAGACTGCAATTGATAGGGAAATAATGCCAACTTCCCCTTAGTCCATACCTCTAACGATAATATACCATTAATGGTCTTAGCCGAATCGAACCATGGAACCGCTATTTCGCAAAGCAATTGCTCAAACTCTTCCTTGAAGGCCTCGATACTTTCTTCGCTATTAATTTTCCACCAATAATCAGATTTTTGCAAAGGAGCCAATCGTATAAAAGTATTATCAAACCCTCCTTCAGTCCAACCAAGAGGCGGCACATCCAATTTATGAGCACAACTCAAATTAACAGCAACAGCTCCTCCTGTTTTCTCCCAATATTTATCCACTTGAAGATCAATCTCGCGTCTTACTTTATCCTGTTCATTCGTAAACACTCGAGTTCCCTTTGGGGACCAATCAGAGAAATAACTATTTGCCGAGACTATGTCAGCAAAGGCTTTGTTCACTTCTTTAATCATCTTCCCCTTCCCCAATCATTCCCCACCCTGCTTCTCCCGCCACGCATCCACGCTCGGCAGGTGATACATCGAGAAGGAAGTCTGGATCGGATAGTTGCACACACAACTGGATGAAAAACACGGCACGTTGAGTAAACCGTCAGCCGGAACAAAACTGTTTGAACATCCACTACGCAAATTCCGAATCGCATAACGCTTCCCTGTATTCTTATCAAAGTAAGCTGCCGTGCTATCCCTGACAAATACCAGGCTCGCACTGCCCACGGCATAATTACATCCACCCGACTTTTTGAAGGCCCGTTCTTTACCGATAATTTTTCCTGTCATCAATTCGTGGGTATTGCCCGCTTGATTAATGAAGGTCTTATCATCCTGACTGACCATCAACGGCTGTAAACCACATCGCTCGTTTTTCCACAGCACCTCACCACTGGATAATTTCAATCCCACTGTATCCGGCCCCCTGCCCGCCAACACCAAACCCAGCTTGGGAGCTGCCGCCACCCAGTCATCTTTGCCCCGCAGCTCATAAACCCCCAATGTTTTAAAAGCGTTGGGAGCCTGAGTAAGCGCATGAGTCCAAAGCTCCTTCCCGCTTCGGCCATCCAGACAGATAAGATTACCTACTAGCTTAGTAATATCATCCCCACGTCGACTCATAGCATTCACCGCAGTCGGTGCATGCGAGTCAATGCACAACACCCGCCCATCAGCAAGCGCAATGGATGAAGTGCTGTAACGATACTTGGCTGGACGACTCCACAGCTGTTTGCCGGTCTTGCGGTCGACTGCAATGAGCAGCTGACTATCCCAACGGCCTTCAGTGAGCTTGAAATTGTCATTGTCTCGCAAGCCGATCACAATCAAATCCCCGTCCACCCGGATGTCCGAAGCGGAAGCGGGTTTATCTTTAGGCATATCCACTTTCAGCGGCCAGTTGTGACGGGTCTTACCCGTATTCGGATCAAGAACTTCAAGCCTTCTTCCCTGGGCCAGGTAGATCGCTTCGGGAAAGGTGGCATAACGCGATGACCTTTCCACATCCCTGACCCACAAATTACGACCGGTGTAGATGTCGAGAGCGTAGAGTTTTCGCTGCTGTTGTTGCAAAGCAAGCAAGCGCCCACCGGCGACCTGCGGTTTCACACTGGCACCGTAAAATTTAGGTTTACGAAATCCGTATCCCTCGCCATCTCCATACCAGAGAACTGAAAGAGGAGCTTTCACCAAATGATCATTGGAATAATAATCGCGAGCCGCATTGGCGGTTTCATGAGTCCATTGATCGGTCTCCGGCAAGGCTCCATCTCGACGCACCACGTTTAATCCATCCTGTACATTAAACTGCTTTTTGCCATCCTCCATCGGCGCAGCTGGCAACACCGCAATGCCTCCATAAGGGCGCAGGGTAGAAAACACTTTTCCTGCTTTCATTTTGGCCGCCACTCCGGGATTTTCACTGGTGATCAAATTGGCCATGTAGGGAGGGAAATCCACCTTGGCCGGATCGCCTACGATTCCCTGGAAGCGGCCATCATAAATCCCCTCGGTAGCGATTTCACGACGGAGTTGATCGATGACCTTTTTATCCGGATGAACCGCCAGGACAAGCATCCTGGTTTTATTCAACAGCCGCCGAACGATCTGTCCTTTGTCAATCCCCAAGACCAAAGCATAACCTTCGCTGGCTTTACTTACTTTCACAACCTTCCTCGCCAGGGCATCGTCTTCCCCCACTCCCGTCAGTTTTCCTTTTTTCAGCGGATGCATTTTTGGCTCACCTGTTGCGGTGCCAAAACACAACAAACCACCTTCCTGAGTCAGGACAAAAAGTTTGCCGTCGGCTGCTAACAATTCAGCCGGAGTCTGCTTGATCTTTTTTGTCCAGGCCAGACTTGTTTTATCCCCGCCTTTTTTCGGCAAATCAAAAGCCACCAGGGTTTTATCAAGATGGGCATACAAACGCCCCCCGGCTTTGATCACCGCCTCCGTAGCCCCTTTGGCATCAGCTGCATTGATTTTCAGTTTCCACAGTTCGGGAACCTTCCAATCTGCCGGATTGTAAGTGTAGTCTCCGCTCTTTTTCTCATAGGTCGCGGTTGTTGCCGCCGCCAGGTCATGGGCAAACACGGTTCCCCGTGTCACCGAGTAAGCGGTACTCCCATCGAGCACCGAGCGATAATCACATCCCGAAAATCGTTTATAGCCCCAGAAAGGCCCTTCAAACTGATCCCGCTTGGGAGTGCTCCACGCCTTGGGCGCGTCCTTACCTGCTTTGACAAAGGTTTCGGCGCCAATTTCCAGCCCATTATCAAGCGTGATAGCCCCACCCTCTCCCACCAGGGCATACTTTTCATTAGCAATCACCCGGGCGTCGCCATGTCGATAGCCCTGGACAAAGTGCTGCAGCTTACCCGTTTTTAAATCAATACGGGCAGGCATCGAACGTCCATTGGGAATAATAAGGAAATTTTTCGCAATCAACATGTGGCCCTGTGGAGACAAAGCAGATTCTTCCAGCCTGTTGTGATCAATGCGGGTGTCCGGCAACAAGTGGGTGTTCTCATTAGTCCAGTTCACCTCACCTGTTTCGGCGTTGAGCGAATGAATAAATATCCCCAGTGAAGGCCACACCCCGGAAGCCAGATAAAGCGTCTTGCCATCCTTGCTGATCACCGGTCCACCGCGCACCGGCCAATAAGAGATCAAACGATTGTTGCCCATGTGAAGTTTTTCCGCACGCTCATCAGGAGAGGCACGGAACTTCCACAACTGCTCACCGCTTGAAGCATCGAGGCAATAGAGATGCCCGTCGTCCGATCCAACATAAACTTTCCCGTTCGCCGCAACCGGAGCCAGACGAACCGGTCCATTGGCGTAATGCCGCCAGAGTTCCTGCCCGGTTTCAGTATCGATCGCTGTCAGTGACGAATCATTGGGCGATCCCAGATACAAAATTTTATTGAGCACCACCGGATGGTAGGCGGTATCAAAATGCAAACGCTTCTCATTGGGCCAGGCCGCGCGAACTGCCGGCAACTCCATGCTCCATTGCAGATTCAGTTCATCGGCAAGCGCGTGCGGGCTCGCGCCGGAACGATGCGCATCATAACGCCACATGGGCCAGTCCTGGGCTTGGGCACTGCCGCTCAGGATAAAACAAACCACTAGAGCCAAGCTGATAAAAGGGATTTTTTTCATAGGGATATCGATCAATAAAGCAGACTTCAAAGCAAACACAATCTCACCATGTTTGCTGAGATTTTCCGCCAAGCCGCCTCACGCCTTGCGTCCGAATTTTTTCTCCAACTCTCCGTAGGAAATCTGAATCAAAGTGGGGCGTCCATGCGGACAGCAATAAGGCATCTCACATTCCAGCAGATCCTTGAGCAACTTGTCCAACTCGGGCCCTTGCAATTTATCGTTCGCTTTCACCGCATGACGACAAACGGTGGTGGCCACCAGGTCCTCGCCCAATCTCAGGCTCGACATCTTTGCACTGGAAACCCGCAGCTCCTCGATCACCGCATAGATAAAATCCAAGGGTTCATCATTTTTGAAAAAGGATGGCAAGCTGTCGATTTTTAAAGTATTGCCGCCAAAAGGCTCGGCGATGATGCCCAGACGAGCCAGCACCTCCAAATTCTGGTTCACCAGATCAAAATCCTTCGGTGGCAGTTCAACCGTGGCGGGAATCAGTAAACGCTGGGTCGGCACCCCGCCTTCCTCCATCCGCCGTTTCATTTCTTCAAACAAAACACGCTCATGTGCCGCATGCTGATCCATCAAAGCCAATCCATTACTGCTCTCCATCAACACATACAACTTGCCCAACACCCCCATAATCCTGAAGTCCTCCGGCACCGGTCCGTCCGCCGCCGCCACACTGCGGTCCGAGTCCTTCCCTGTATCGGCACCGACACCGGCATCCACATCCGGAGCATCTTCATTCAACCGTGCCGTGACCTCGCCC
>JASFYY010000131.1:0-5490 GCA_045046875.1 Verrucomicrobiota bacterium
GCTCACCCCTTGGTTGGAGCGCTATGTCGCCTTGCGCTGGTTTGCGGGTTATTACAATTTTAACAACAGTTACGGCAGTGATATCGGCGGCTTGAAGGGGCGCGCTGAAATACGCTTTTCACAAAAACTGGCGATCGATGCCACCTATTATGCGGACGAGGAGATCACCGGTAGTAACTGGTTGTTTGGTATTCGGATGACGATTCCGATTTTCATGGAAAATCTGGCTGATGGGCGCAGTCCTTTTCAAGGATCGTTTTCAGGTATGTTTGATGGAGTAAATATGGGTAATCGTAACCGCGAAAGTGCGATTCTACGTGGAGGGGCGGCTTCGACTTATCCCAGCAGCACCGCGCTCAGTCCCTTTGCTGCGATGGCACCCGCACCATCCTTTGCATCGGCTTCCAGAAAAGGCAGCACGGTGCGAGATCGTATGACCGAGCAGACCCTGCGCTTGTCAAGCGGGGCGCGCACTAGCCAGTCGGGTTTCATCGAGGATCCAAATAAACGTAGAGTGAATACGGAAACCAAAACTAAGACCCGCGTTGTGGTGATCAATGATTCGATTGTCTTTGTGGACAACGGACGCGGCACGTTGGGCGGACCGGGAACTTTTGAGAATCCGCTCAGCGGGATTCAGGGCGGAGTGAACCGGGCGAGTGTGCTGTTTGGCAATCGCGGAGATGTGTTTGTGGCGGGAACGGCAACGACCTATACCGAGGATGTAGTGGATGCGGGATCGAGCGTGAAGATTTGGGGCGGAGGCAGAGGTATTCCTGCGAATGGAGGGCGTCGATTTACTAGTGGTTCTCAGCCGGTGTTGGATGGAGGGTTTCAGATTACCAGCGTGCCGCTGTTTTCGTTGAGTGGGTTTACCATTCGTAATGGCTTTGGTGGTGCCGGTGACGGGGTGAATGTTAATGATACGAGCAGTGTGGTTATTGAGTATAATGACATATCAGCATCAGGGTTTGATGCAGTTCAAGTGGTGTCTACAAACGGGACGATTAATATCAACAACAATGTCCTGCACAACAGTGCACTTGGTCTCAATGTGGATGTTACAGCCGATAGTGAGATGACAGCGACCACCATGATTGCCAATAACCAATTCCTTAACAACACAGGAAATGGTATGAATTTGAATATCGACAGTGACGACGGATCGACTACCAACACCACGATCACCAATAATGTAGCAAGTGGTAATGGAGGTATCGGTTTTAACATCAGCATCGATGTTGAAGACAATGCTCCTAACGGTGGAGGCATGCTAACTATTCAGGGAAACACGGCCAATGGGAATACCTCGGATGGCTTGCGTCTGGATCTGGATGCGGATGATATGGGAGGGCGGGCTTTTGTGGTTAATATTTTCGACAACCAATTCCTCAACAGTGTAGGAGGAGAAGGGATTAACATCGATTTGGATATTGATGGCAATCCCAATGATTCAACAGTTGTATTGACGATTTCAGGAAATAGAATCGCGGGCAACGCTCTGGACGGATTGAATCTCAATGCAGATGTTAACGATACGAATCTTGTGTCGTTCGCTATCCTCAATAACCAATTCCTGAATAATGGTGGGGACGGTTTCGAACTCAGTCTGGATGCTGATGAATCTATTTCGATAAATATCAGTGGAAATAGTTTCATGACTCATGGGGGGGATTCGATTGCGCTTGATTTAGGGGGTAGTTCGGGTCCGGTTGATTTTTTCAGCACACTTGACAATACCAGTGCAGGTGCCGGATCTGGCAATGCGCTGGGTGACAATGGCACGTCAAATGCGACCGGCTTCATTATTCTGGATGGCGCCACCATCAACTTCCCGAATCCTGGCGATATCCCGGATTGATTCCACTTAGCTTGACCCACCGCTGGATGTGCCTAGCTTGTGTTTGGTTTCATGAGAGGCAAAAGTAATTATAGTGTGGTTGCGAGATGGTTCTATCAACCGGTTGACGCGGCAACCCTCGGCCTTTTCCGATTGTCCTGGGGTGGCTTCATGTTGCTCGAAGCTTTGACTCGTTTTCCCAAGGTCACCGGGGTCTATTCTCCGACCTACTTTCATTTTAAATACCCGCTGTTCACCTGGGTTCAGGGTTTCCCCGAGCATTGGATGATCTATGCAGAGATTGCTGTATTGTCGTTGGCGGCTCTAGGTATCTTCTTAGGAGTATTTTTTCGAGCCTCAAGTCTCCTGTTCGGCAGCATCTATTTCCATCTCTTCCTGACCGACACGGTTTATTACAATAATCATTTTTACCTCACCTCCATAGTCACGGTTCTGCTGGCTTTCACAGGTGCAGACAAAACATTCAGCTTCTCTTCGTTTCGGTCACGGGATGGCGAAGGTTTTGCCCTTCCGCAAACGGTTCCCTTCTGGAACTACATTCTGATACGCGGCCAGTTCTTCATTCTTTATTTCTTTGGCGGCATCGCCAAGCTCAATGCTGATTGGATTCGAGCCGAACCGATAAAATACTGGTTCCAGACTTCCTCGAGTGTGCGACCACCCCTGACTTGGGTGATCCGCGAGGAATGGTTCGCGTGGATGGCGGCCTACGGAGGAATCGCGATTGATTTAGGCGCCCCATTTCTGCTGCTCTGGCGTCGAACGCGACCGTATGCGATTGCTGTGCTGGTGGGTTTCCATTTGATGAACAGTCGTATTTTTAAGATCGGCTTTTTTCCATTCCTCGGCATTGTCGCTTGTATTCCCTTCCTTCACCCTGCGACCGGAAGGTGGATTTGGAGCAAGTATCAAAAATTCATCGCCGGGGTGAGTCGGGTGCGTTCTCCTGATCTTGATGCGGCACAAACAAACAGTCGGAGAAGCCGGGTGGCTTTTTGGATGGTGGCTTCATTTCTCCTTTTCCAGATGATTTTTCCTCTGCGCGCCTACATCTTTGGTCAGAATCCAGCCTGGACTGAGGTGGGTCACAAGTTTTCCTGGCGCATGATGCTGCGCAACAAGGATGCCTATATCAAATTCAAGTTTAGCCATCCAGAGGCGGAGACGTGGCTCAATGAGCATCCAGACTTGCGACCGAAGCTTGCGCCGGAACATGTAAATGGCATGTCCAAACATCCGTGGATGATCCTCCAGTATGCACGTGAGTTGGATAGCGTTCTGGCAGAAAACGGTATGACTGACACCAAAATTAAAGTGCTCTCGGTGGTGTCGCTGAATGATCGTCCCTACCGGGTCCTGATAGACCCTACGGCGGATTTGACCGAGATTGATTACCCTCTCTGGGGAGTGCCGAAATGGATAGTGCCCTTGGATGCCACGCCACTTGGAGAAAAGCGTCCTATGACCAAGGAGGGGAGAATGAAGTCGATTGTGGAGGCTTTGGAGCTGTATGCCGAAGAGCATCCGGGAAACATCTCGAAAGATGAGATATTGGAGGGCGTGGGTGTCCAGTCTCGGAAGGCGGCGCCTTCGGTAGAAAAGCCTAGTCAGGTAATTATCAAAGATTGATATCATCATGAATCCAATGATGGCATCCCTGTAACAAAAGGCGTATACGCATAACTTTCAAACATGCAATTGCCGCGTAGGCGGGCGGCGGATGAGTTCAGTGAGGCGGCTAAGCGGGTGTTGCAAAGGCTGGTGAAAAATGCGCCGAGTGGACGTGGGGAATCACGCTGGTTGCCGGGTTGGATGAATCGTTGCGAGACCTATAAACGTGGGGTGTGATTGGGGGGGGGGTAATGGTATTGCTTGGGGTTGGGGTGGTTCGAAGAAACACGGATTGCCAATCCATGCCACAGTTATTGGCTGGGGCGGTTCGAAGAAACACAGCCGTAGCGAAGCGAAGACAGCTGGAGGAAACTACCCGAAGGCAAATTACCAATCCATGCCAGGTTTTACGGGCTGCAGTGAGAAGGATCTGGTGGCGCGATTTGTATAGTTATGGTAAAATACGGAAAAGATGAAGGCGCTGCCGCTAGTTGAAGATCAAGTTTCCGTTATTCGTCCGGTGAGTGACGAGGTGTTGCAGCAGGCGCGTGATTTGGTTCAAAAGCATTTTGCCAAGTGCTTTTGGTTTCGTCATCCAGAGGCGAGTGTTAACAAATGGGAGGATGTTTATTTGGTGGTGCAGCACTTGCGGGAATATGGTGGGCGGAGTGAGTGGGCGGAGGCTCAGGAATTGTGGAAGGCTTTGCGATCATGCCTTTAACAGAAATACAGAAAGAAATCCTGCGGGTGATTTCAAAAAACCGTTCGCAGGAAAGTCATTTTGCTGGTGGTTTGATTTTGAATGCGGCGAATGACTCGTCACGTTTCAGTCATGATTTTGATATCTTCCACGAAACGGCGGAGGCGGTGGAGAAAGCAAGCTTGGAAGATGCGGCGTCGCTTCGCTCGGCAGGGTTTGAAGTGATTCCGACACAAGAATGGGAAAAGCCGGAAACTTTTCGCAAGGCAAAAATCACCAAGGATGGGCAAGTCATGGAAATTGACTGGGCGGCGGATTCCGCTTTCCGCTTTTTCCCAATTGAACAGGATCCTGAAATGGGCTGGCGCTTGCATTTGTTTGATATGGCGACCAATAAGGCGCTCGCTTTGTCCGCACGCTCAGAAACACGGGATTACATTGATATCCTTGAGTTGGGAAGAATTTATCCTTTGGCAGCTATTATATGGGCTGCATGCGGAAAGGACCCAGGTTTTTCGCCTATGTCTTTACTTAAAATGATGCAGCGCTTTGCTCGGATCAGGCCAGAAACATTGGAGGAAATCAAAGCACGCGATCTTGATCCTATCCGAATGAAAGAAGAGTGGATCGAAATGTCGGATGAAGCCGCAGAAGTCATGGAGCGGGTGAGCAATGAGCGACCCGACCTGCCGATTGGCTGTGCTTTTGTGGATGCGGACTTCAAACCTTGCTGGATTGAGGATCGTGCTGATCTGCAAATTCACTTTGGCTCGCTACGAGGCTGTTGGCCCCGGTTTTCGGATTAGAAGTGCCATTGGAATGGGTTGTAGAGCGGCCGCTTCGGCTGCCGATTTTGAGGGGATTGAGTTGGGCGCAGCTGCAGCTTTGAGAAAAGCTCATACTATTTTGTCAAAATCTGTTCATTTTTTGATCTGTTTCGGCTTGACAGGATGATCGGAAAATGGAATAAAAGCTGGCTATTACGCGCTAAGCGCGGTTTCCCAACTTAATTCTCCTCTATATCATGCGTCTGTTTAAATCTCTCGCTATAGCTATTTCTATAATTTTATTGAATCTGTCGCCTGTCTGGGCACAGGAAGAAGCATCTGGCAAAGATGTCCCCGCCAAGGCGGTGGCGGTCAGCGAGGTTGAAATGGGTTGGACGACCCAGGCGGTGCTTTCTTCCTATGTCGGTGACAGCCGTGCCGTGGGATATATGGATTTGTTGATCCCTTTGTTGCAGAACGACAATGGTATGCTTTTCCTTTACCCGCGTTTGGGGCTGAGCAGCGATGTGAATCCAGGTTACAGCATGGGA
>JASFYY010000132.1:0-3855 GCA_045046875.1 Verrucomicrobiota bacterium
GCACCAACGGTGCCAAATGTAACAGCCCAGCGGCAACGCCCTGGGTCCCCAACGCCCCAGTTCCCCAGCCCTGAAAGGGCGACAGTAGCGACAGTCGGATAGGCAACGGGCGAAATGATATGGGTGTGTATTAGGAGAAACTCCCTAACACACAACAGCTAACTTCCCCCTCCCACTACCCAATCAACTCCAGCGCCACCATGTCCGCCAGCGCCTTGCCTTTCTCCGTCAACACCACCCGTCCCCCTGCTTCCAAAATCAGCCCTTCGCCCCTCAACATCTCCCGATCCACCACCCCATCCATATCAATCACCTCAAGCGCCACCCCCTCACTGGTTCGCAGCTGCAGTGCAATCAACTCCATCCGTTTCTGCCCCGCGCTCAAATTTTCGCCCTCCTCCTTTTCGCTGCGCCCATCCTCGCTCATTTGTCTCACATAAGCCGCTGTATCCGCGACATTTTTCCACCGCTGCGACGCCACCGTCGAAACCGCCCCCGGACCGAAACCCAAATAATCCTTCCCGGCCCAGTAAGCCCGATTGTGTTTTGACTGCGCCCCCGGCAAGGCATAATTGGAAATCTCATAATGCTGGTAACCAGCTCCCACCAACTTATCGATAGCCAAACGGAATTGCACCGCATCCTCGTCGGAATCCTCGCGAAAGCGCCCTGCCTGCAGTTGTTTGAAAAAATCAGTGTCCTCTTCGTAGGTCAAATTATAGGCGGAAATATGCCCGGGTTTCAACTCAATCACCTGATCCAGATCCTCCTGCCACTGCAGCAGGGATTGACCCGGCACCGAGAACATCAAGTCCACATTCAAATGTTCAAACCCCGCTTCCTGTAGGATCGCAAACGCCTCTTTAGCCTCAGCCGCGGTGTGCTCGCGCCCCAACAACTTCAAAGTCTGCGCATGCCAGGACTGAACCCCCAGACTGATCCGGTTCACCCCCTGCTCTCGCAACAGCTCCGCCTTGGCCAGATTGTAAGTCGCCGGGTTGGCCTCAAAAGTCCATTCCTCCAACCCGGATAAATCCAAACACTGATGCAGCCCCCTCAACAAACGCTCCAGATGCTTGCGACTCAACAAAGTCGGAGTGCCTCCGCCAAAATAGAGTGTCTTGGGTTTGATCGAGTGCGACTTCACAGAGGAGGCCACCTCTTGCAATAAGGCCTCGACAAAAGCACCGTTCGCTAACTTTCCCGGGGTGTGTTTATAAAACGCACAATAAGGGCAAATCTGAGCACAAAAGGGTATATGAAAATACAGATGCTCGATCGCTGGCGCAGACATGTTTTTTATACCACCCTTCTCTCAGTGTCTTTGCGCCCCGTGCCCCGCAACGCTATTTACCCACCAATTCAGGATAGGCCGCTTGCAAGTCAAATTCATCTCCGGTCTCTTTTTGTAATTTCAACAAACGCTGAAACAAGCTCTTCGCCCGCTCTTTTTCCTGCGGCAGGATGTCGTGCATTTCCAGCGGATCACTTTTCAAATTGAACAACAGAGCCTTTGGCGCCTTGGGATACAAAATCAATTTGTAATCCCCCACGATCACCGCTCGTTGACCGGTCAAATATGCTCCATAAATAGCGTCCCGTGCGCCCTTCTCCTTACCCGACAACAGCGGCAACAAACTCTGAAACTGCACATGTTGGGGAATCTCACTGCCAGCCAATTTCAAACTCGTCGGCATCACGTCCTGCAGATAAATACGAGTATCAACCCGTCGATCCTTCTCCACCCCCGGCCCCACCACCATGAACGGTACCCGCAGGCTGTGCTCGAACATATTCTGTTTGCCCATCAAACCGTGCTGCCCAATAGCCAGGCCATGATCCGCGGTGAAGAAAATCCAGGTATTGTCAGCCCGTCCGCTGTCATCCAGTGCTTTCAAAATCCGCCCGATCTGCGCATCCATGTGAGTGATCAACGCGTAATACTCCTGCAGGTTCACTTTGATCGCGTGCTCTGTACGAGGGAAAGGCGCCAACCTTTCATCCCGTAAT
Organism: Verrucomicrobiota bacterium; assembly: GCA_045046875.1. Taxonomy (GTDB): domain Bacteria; phylum Verrucomicrobiota; class Verrucomicrobiia; order Verrucomicrobiales; family DEV007; genus JAADHD01. Next base: position 2,011 of record JASFYY010000132.1, read on the forward strand.
TTGCGCCCACTGTTCATCTCCTCATTCCAGGGATACTCCGGCAGGAAATTTTTCGGCAATGAAATTTTATCCAATGGGTATTTATCAACATACTCCTTGGGAGCCTGACGAGGATCATGAGCCGCATTAAACGCCACATACATGAAAAACGGATTTTCCGAAGCTTTGGCCATTTTCAAATACTCCTCCGCATCATCCGCCACGATCGCGCTCCAGTGGCGCCCGCCTTTCCAGAAACCTCCAAACTTTTTATCATAAGGACTCCACACATCCGGTTGACCATCTATCGGACGGTTATAACCTTGCGGAGTCTGGTTCGGCATACCCGGACGAATATTGCGCGATACTTTGAAAATCTCGTCAGCCTTGGCTTTGACATGCCATTTGCCGGTAAAATAAGTATCGTAACCTGCCTTGGCCATCAATTGCGACCACATCAGACCTCGTTGTTGAAAATTCGCCGCCGCTCCAGCGGATCCTGCGACTGTTTTCCCCTTGGCAGCCTTTTTTCTCCCCCCACCCAGTTGATCCGCCGCTTTTTTAGCATTCCACACATACAGCCCTGTATTCAGCATGTGACGACTGGCCACACAAACGGCTCCACTCCAGGATCCCATATTATAAGCATGGGTGAAAGTGGTGCCTCTTTTGACCAGACGATCGAGATTCGGAGTTTCGATTTCATCATTGCCCAAGGCATGAATGGTGGAAAAAGCCTGGTCATCAGCAAAAATAAAGAGAATGTCCGGAGCCTTGTCTGCTGCCGAAGCCAAACTAGCGCATGCAAACAGACCGACAAAAGTTCGGATCAGAGTGTTGGGGAAAAATACAGTTGTTAGATTCATCTCTCGATACATTCACATACCGCAGACAAAAGTAAAATATATCGACCTTGCCAGCCCTTCTCTTTTGCTTCCCCGGCACATCCGCCCTAAGCTTGCCACATGGCACATATCGGCGACCGCACCTGTTTGACAATTTTACGAGAAGCACCTCCCGGGCTTTTCCTCGATAGCGAAGGCTACCTCGGCGACATTCTTCTGCCGCGCAACGAAATGCCCTACGATTACAAGCTCGGCGATGAACTTGAGGTTTTCCTCTACACCGACTCCGAGGATCGCCCCATTGCCACCATGAAACACCCCAAAGTCATGCCCGGCGAGTTTGCCTACCTCGAGTGCCTTGCCGTCACCCAGGTCGGCTCGTTTCTCGACTGGGGACTGATGAAAGACCTGCTGTTACCTTTCCGCGAACAACGCGAGCGTTGCGAAATAGGTCAATCCTACGTCGTTTACGTCCACGTCGATCCCACCAGCGACCGCATCGTCGCCAGCCGCCGTATCGCCAAGCACCTCAGCCACGCCGAAGAGGATTTCTACAGCGAAGGCGAAGAAGTCGACCTGCGTCTCTATGGCAAAACCGACCTCGGTTACAAAGCCATCATCAACGGCGAGCACTCCGGTCTGCTCTTCGCCAACGAAGTTCACCGCCGCCTGCGGGCCGGCGAACGAACCAAAGGCTATATCCGCAAAGTCCGCGTCGATGGCAAGATTGATCTCTCACTCTACCCTCCCGGACGCAGCCACATCGATGACTTGGAAGTCCGCATTGAAGAAGAGCTGCAAAAACGCGACGGTTACTGGGAACTGTGTGACTCCAGTTCCCCCGAAGCGATCAACAAAGCCCTCGGGGTCAGCAAAAAAGCCTTCAAACAGGCCACCGGCGCGCTGTTCCGCCAGCGAAAAATCACCATCAGCAAAGACGGAATCCGAGTTGTGGAGTAAAAATCCAAGAATTGACTATAGCGCACTTACGACAGCAGCGGTCACTTTACCCGATGTCAGT
>JASFYY010000133.1:0-98995 GCA_045046875.1 Verrucomicrobiota bacterium
TTTTTGATTGCGGGGTGAGCGTTAAGGTATGCCCATCATTTTTCAGTCCTTGCGCGAGCACCGTGGAAAATTCGTTGGTGGGATGGGTTTCGATGGGGGATTGCCAGATGTCCGCAAAGAGTGGTCGGGTATGCCAGGTGACTTTGTAATCTTCTGGCAGGTTTTTTTTGCCGTAACGGAGAGACCAGTTCACCATCCACATTTTGGGTTCGATCACCACACGACCGGAATTGGAAACAAAACGTGTTTTGTGATCACCTTGACCGTCGGGGCCGGTTTTCGATCCGCTGACTTCATAGCGCAGGATATCCTTTTCGAGGTCACATTCGAGGATGCGAGCGGTCCAGGTTTCTACCTGCAAAGGGGATTGATGGTCGAGGCGATTGAACGCGGGTCGTCCTGCGAACGGGGTAGGGCTGGGACGGGTGTGGTAATAAAGTTCGGGAAATTGTGAGGGGGCTTTGCCGTCCAGTAGCACGGAGGCTTTGGCCGGGGTGGTGGAGGCGGCGATGACATCGATGCGGTTGCCTTTGAAGTCCAGAGTCAGGGAACCGTCGTCCTGGTGTTTGATTCGGGGATCAGTCATTGGAACTTCAGTGACTAGATTTTTCCACATCTCGTTTGAAAAGGAGGGGTCATAACGCAGATGCGGTTTGATCAGTTCGGCGATAAGGAAATTGCCCAGCTCATTTGGGTGGACGGTGTCGCGCAGGGTATCCTTGACCACAAGCTGGTTTGTTTTCAGGTAGCGTTGCATTCCAGTGCGCACATCGGCTACCTCGCAATTAAGTTCTTTGCCGAGGCGGTTATAGAGATCAGAGATCGCCTGGTCCTGGGCATCTTTGGCAAGCACATCGGGGTGCTGCGGGTCTCCGTCGGGCGGAACCGGTTTCGGCCAGCGCAGGTTGCTGGTCCAGAGCAAGACTTCGGCGGTGGTGCGTTCGCGGATGCGACGTATAATTTTTTCCTGATGTCCACTTTCGACACCCGCCCAGACGTGAAAGATCACTAAGTCGGGGTAGAAGGGGTAGAGATCAAATTCGGCGGTGTTGATCAATACCGGGCCGCCGTAACCGCCGATGGCGCGGTTTTCGATTTCGAGATCGGCATGGGGGAAGCGTTTGCGCAGGTCGTCAGCGACGTCGTTCCACCATGGATTGCGGGTGACTGATTGTCCGTAGAAAAGGATGCGCACATGATGGCTTTTTTTTGCTGTGCTTGTCGCCAGCAGGGCCATGGTGCGTTGAATTTTTGAGCCGAAGGTGGAGGTGTCACCGGCGGGTTCGGGTTTGGCAAAGGTCGCGGATTGTTGAGCGTTCAGATTGAGAGTCAGGAAAGCAAATACCAATAGGGGAAGGATAAATTTCATGTAACTATTTAGATCGTTTTAAAAGAGTTTAACCGCGGATTACACGGATGAACGCGGATAAGAAAAGATTCAATTCATATAAATAACGGTGTTCATTTCAAACTGAGCTACATAATTTGAGTGAAGCTATCATTGCCACCTCTTATTCGCGTTATTTGTCTTCGGGCAGTTTGCATGCCTGAACAATATAATTGCATAAAGAATAGAGGACTGAGATTTAACGGTTAAGCGGAAGTTTCGTTCAAAGAGCGGTCGAGTTGGTCGAAGCGGAACAGGCAGCAACCGAGATCGAGGGTGTTTTTGTTGCGCTTGAGGTGTTGTTGTAGGTCTTCGGCGATACTATAGAGGCGTTGTTGCCCTCTTTTTTCGCAGTCCACCAAGGTGGCGTCTTTGAGCACGCGCAGGTGCTTGGAGACATTGTAGGTGGTTAAGTCCAAAGCCTGTGCCAGTTCGGTGACGCTGCGCTCTTGCTCCAGAAGCAAATGCAGAATGCGCAGACGGTTCTCCTCGCCGAGGGCGCGCAGGGCGGTGATGCAGTCGAAATTTTTCACTGAAGGCAATCTAAGCCCGGCATTCTGCCGATGCAAGATGGATGGAGAAAAGGAAGTTGAATTTTTTTGTAAGGTGATGTTTGGCGGTGACGACTGGGTGGTGACGATTAAATAGTTGCTTCAATACGCAAATAAGCATAATTTTTACAATTTTATAAGATGATGAATTACAAAACTTGGATTTCCTGGTGTTCGGTGGGCTTGGTGGTCATGCTCGTAGCTGTGACCAGCGTGCGTGGGGATGTTTTGAAAATCAATGGTTCGACCACGGTGAATCCTCCGGCGGCCGAGGCGGCGGAGATTTTACGCGAGGAAAAAGGGATGACGATACAGGTGGATACGCAGGGTGGGAGTTCGGGTGGGATTTCGATGTTGGGGGATGGTCTGGTGCAGCTCGGCATGGCTTCCAAACCGGTCAGTGACGAGTCACGGGCACGGTATCCCGCAGTGCAGTTCAAGCAGATTCATGTGGGGGAGGATGCGGTGGCTTTGGTGGTATCGCGGGACGTGTGGGAGGCCGGGGTGGAGGCGATCAGTAGGGAGGAGATGCAGGGCATTTATGAAGGGCGGATCAAAAACTGGAAGCAGCTTGGAGGACCGGACAAACGCATTGCTTTTTTTAATAAAGAGCCGGGACGGGGGACTTGGGAGGTTTTTGCCAAATGGTTGTATGGCAGTTCCAAAAAAGCCCCGCAGGCCAGTTTTCCTGAAGTCGGGGGCAATGAAGAAGCGCGCAATAAAGTGGCATCTACCCGTGGAGCGATTTCCCAGTTGTCTTCGTCATGGGCGGATGGCAAGCGGGTGTTTGCTTTGTCGATCAAATTGCTCGATGGCAGATCGGTTTTGCCGAGTAATAAGAATATCGCATCTCATCAATACCCGATGAGTCGTCCTTTGTATTTACTGAGCAATGGTGAGCCGAAAGGCGAGGCGAAAACCTTTGTTGAGTTTTTATTGAGCGAACGCGGGCAGGCTTTGGTGCGCAAACACGGATACCTATCGCTCGATCAATTGCATTGATCGAGCCTCCGTTGATACATGCAACAAAAAACTCCCAGTTTGATGTCCTTGCAAGGGAGCAAAATAGGCAAGTGGTCATGGACGCGCTTGATGAGCTTTTTTTTCACCGCTTTGGCGGTGGTTTTTTTATTGTTCATGCTGTTTTTGTTTGTCTGGCAAAGTCTGCCGGTTTGGCGTCAATCCGGGCTGGCTTATGTAACCGGCGAAACTTGGTATTTTCGTCAACAGGAGTTTGGCGCTTTGGCAATGATCTACGGCACGCTGGTGGTTTCACTGGTGGCCTTGCTGCTGGCCGCGCCTGTGGGGATCGGGGCGGCTTTGTTCACTGCGGAAATATTACCTCGGCGATGGCGATTGCCGGTGAAAGCGGCGGTGGAGCTGCTCGCCGGGGTGCCATCGGTGGTGTATGGTTTGCTCGGGATCCTGTTTTTGCGCAACTGGGTGTATGATGGTTTTCAGCACTTTGATTTGCTCAGTGGGGATACCTTGCTGACGGCGGGTATTTTGCTTGCATTGATGATTTTACCCACCGTGATGACCTTGAGTGATGATGCGTTGCGGACGGTTCCTGCTGCGCAAGGTCGCGCCGCTCGTGGACTGGGTTTGACTCGTGCGGAAACCGCGATATGGGTGAGCCTTGCCCAATCATGGAGGGGTATGGTATCGGCATTGTTATTAGCCTTGGGACGGGTGTTGGGGGAAACCATTGCGGTGTTCCTAGTGGTCGGGCGGCGTGACAATGCTTTGCCGGAGAATTGGCTCTCACTGCGTCCGCTGATCGAATCGGGGCAGACTCTGACCAGTAAGTTGGGTGGATCGGAGACCAACATCGCCTACGGGGATCCTTTGCACTGGGCGGCGATGGTGGGTCTGGCTTTGTTGTTGCTATTGTTGGTCGCCGGGATCACTTGGCTGGGCACCGTTTTGATGCGGAGAAAGGAGGGTGAAAGTCATGCGTCGTTGCATTGATCGTTTGTTTGTTCTGGCTACCGCTGCTTGTCTGATTTTTGCGCTGGGGGTGATAAGTTTCATTGTAGGCGTTATTGTTTGGCGGGGTTTTGGTGCCTTGTCGTGGCAGTTTCTGACCGATCAAATCAGGTCGGCGGGGGCGGCGGGCGGTATTTTTTACAATATCGTGGGCACGCTTGTTTTATTGGCAACGGCTTTGGTGGTGAGCGCTCCTTTGGCGACCGGATTGGCCTTGATGCATGGAGTGTATTTGAAAAAACAGCGCAGCAGAGAGCGGCTGTGGATGTTTCTTTCTGTTCTTAATGGGGTGCCTTCAATTTTATTCGGCCTATTTGGTCTGATGGTTTTTGTTAAATTTTTTGACTGGGGAAAATCATGGTTGGCGGGTGGAATCTTGCTGGGCTTGATGATTTTGCCCACGGTGGCAGTGGCTCTGATCGAACGGATCAAAACTTTGCCAAAGCAGTACATCGAAGCCGCGGCCGGATTGGGTTTGAGTGATAGTCAAAGGGTGTGGTCGGTGGTGTTGCCGCAATCGGTGGGAGGACTGGTCACGGGTTTGTTATTGGGCCTGGCCCGGGCGGCGGGAGAGACAGCTCCGATCATGTTCACGGCGACCATTTTTGCCGGGGCCAACTTTCCTACGGGGATAAAAGAGAGTCCGGTATTGTCATTGCCATATCATATTTTTGTTCTCGCCCAGGATTCGTTTGATCCGGCGGCGGCAGAAAACCTGTGGGGTTCGGCCCTGGTATTATTGGGGTTGGTCTTGTTGTTGAGTTTGCTGGCATTGCCGGCACGATTAAATTTTCATGAGGAGGCGGGAAATGATTGAGAAAAAAAATAACGAACAAGAGGGACACGTGGAAGAGGGGGCGTGCATTCTGGCGACACGTCAACTCAGCGTGTTTGCAGGTAAAGACACTTTGTTACAGGGGATTGATCTCAGCATAAATGTGGGTGAGGTTTTTGGGCTCATCGGACCTTCAGGCGCGGGCAAAAGCACTTTGCTGCGTTGTCTAAATCGGCTGATAGATTTGGATCAGGGTTTGCGAGTGGAAGGAGATGTTCTATTGCACGGTCAATCGCTTCGTGGTCGTGGGGTGGATGTGGACGAGTTGCGGGTGAGGGTGGGCATGTTGTTTCAACAGCCGGTGGTATTCCCGCTGAGCATTCTAAAAAATGTTCTTTTCGGGGTTCGTCATCAACGCAAGATTGCCCGCAAGGATCGCTTGCTTGTAGTTGAAAAAGCTCTGCGGGATGCAGCTTTGTGGGAGGAGGTCAAGGATCGACTGCACAGCGCGGCGATGAAACTTTCGGTAGGGCAGCAGCAGCGTCTTTGCCTTGCCCGGACCTTGGCGGTGGAACCGGAGATCATTCTGATGGATGAACCAACCAGCGCCTTGGATCCCAAATCAACACAAGCGATCGACGACTTGATCATGAAGCTGAAAAAAAAGCGCACGATTGTTCTTGTCACCCACCATTTGAACCAGGCTCGGCGCCTTTGTGACCGGGTGGCTTTTGTCAGCGCCAAAAGTGGTGAAGGAGGTCGTATTGCTTGTATGGGAGAGACCGATAAGGTCATGTCACGCACGGATTTGGCTGAGTTGAGTGATTTTATCGGCTGTGAGCAGGGGGTCACCTGCTGCGAATCGTGAGCTTTGATGGATCATGGTTTTCACATGACCGAGCGGCGGGCGTTTTGAAAGGCTGCCGGGGTTTCTCCATATTCTTCACGGAAGACTGTGGTGAAATATTGCACGGTGCGGAATCCACAATGTTGGGATACGCTTTTAATTGGTAAATTTCCGGCGGTGAGCATTTTTTTCGCCTGACTCAGTTGTGTGCGCCTGATCTCGCTGTGAATACTGCGCCCGGTGTGTTTCTGGAAACGGGTTTCGAGCGAGGTGCGGGAGATCATCACGGCATCGATGACATCGCGGACCTGGATGGAATCACAAGCGCGTTTGCGGATGATCTGCAGCGCCAGAGTGACGGCGTCGTCATCAAAGGCCAGAGTATCAGTGGAACCCCGTTCGACCACACCAACGGGTTCAATGGTGCGTTCGAAGGCTTTAAAACGTTTGCTGGACATCAGTTTATCCAGATTCGCAGCAGCTTCATAACCGAGATGTTTGGCTCCTTGTTCGATGCTGCTGAGAGGAGGCTGGGTGAGCTCGCAGATGAGCTCATCGTTGTCCACTCCGATGACGGCAACTTCATCGGGAACGCTCAGCCCGACATTGCGGCAAGCTTCTAAAACATGACGGGCGCGGGCATCGTTGCAGGCCATGATGCCGATAGGTTTTTGGACTTTTTGCAGCCAGCTGCCGAGGTGGTTCTGGAGTTTTCGCCATTGGCGGGTGGTGGTGAAGCGCCCGTTGTAGATTTCGCAGGGATAGGATCGTGAGCTTAGGTATCGAGTGAATGAGTTTTCGCGTTCTTTTGACCACCCATTGAGTGGAGTTTTTGGCATGCCGCAGTAGGCAAAATTGCGGAAACCGCGATCAATCAATAGGGTGGCTGCTAGTTGTGATATCTTTTGGTTATCGGTGCGTAAGTAGCAGATGTCCATGTCGGGGTGATATTGGCCATAACCACCTCCCAGGCCAACCACAGGCACGTCAAGGTTACGCACGGCATTGAATACCCGTTGGTCGTCAAAGTTGGCGATCACCCCGTCACCGCTCCAAGAGCGAAAGTCGGGAAGTTTGTCGAGCGGCTCTTCTTCAACGTAAAGGCTCCAGTTGCCAACTTGTTGCACATACTCAGCCAGTCCGGAAATGACTTTTCGGTCGTAGGGTTTGGTGGCATCAACGATGACGGCGACGTGACGTTCTTTTGGCATAAAAAAACGTAAACGAGTTACAGTATTTTGTAAAAGCCAAATACCTTGCCTGTGTGACGAGGGGGAAGCCGTTAAGCGATTAAAGTTTTGAGTACCGCTAGGTTTTTGGCGTATCTTTTCGTTTTCCATCTGCTGCTGAAGCAGATTCATCGCCTCGGGTAGGCGAGGTGAATGCGTCAATGGCTCGATGAGTGTTTCCAGAGTGGTCATGCCAGTGGAAAGACATCATTACGACTTGATTCTTGCAAGTTGAAGCCGCTATTTCCTCAGTGGTTGAATAAAATACTAAAAACCTGATGAAAAAACTGATTTTATGGATAGCCCTCTTTGCCTTGGTCAAGGGAGCCGTGGCAAGTGATTTTGACAGAGGGGGGGTCAGTGTTGACTTTCTTGCTTCGCAGCAAAATCGATCTACTGCGGTGAGCAAAAAAGTTTTGTTTCGTGAGGATTTTAAAAAGATAGATGTTAAAACTGATCTGCCTCTAGGCTGGAGGCGGGGCTTTAATCTTTTTTCCGTTCATCCAGAGGAAAGAAAGCTGTTAAAAGAACGCATTGAGCCTTTGACGAGTCAGAAGGTTTCTATTGAAGAGGGTAAATCATTTTTCACTCTTGCCACAGAAGCAAAAGCTCAAGCTGTCCGCGTACAATACAGCAAAGAAACTTCAAAGTTTAAACCTGATTTCTGTGGTAGTATTAAGCGATGGGTGGTATTGCCAGAACCCTATCAAGAGCGTAAATTACGCATTCGTTTCAGGTATAGAGGAGTGATTGCTGAAGGAGTAAAGGGGGAGAATAGATTGTTGATTCAGAGCATGGTGACGGATCGCCTGAAATCTCCATCGGGAGGCAAACAAGTGGGTTACAAACAAGCTTGGTTTTCTCGTATGAATGGTCATTGGCAGGAAGGTGAGATGTTTGTATTGTGTTCTGCTGAGGCAAAAAGTGTAGCCTTTTATCTGAAAAATTACGGTTGTCTGACGGTGGATATCGAGGGCCTGGTGATTGATGAAGTGGAGCAAGAAGATTCAGGGTTGAGCACTTATTTGACCCCGCAATTCTTCGCCGATCATTTGTATTGTATGGCGGAAGGGGAACCTGCAATTTTGAAGTTTACCCAGCTCAATGAAGCAAATGTTGAAATCAACCAACCGGTGATGGTATTGGAGTTGCCACCAGGCATAGAGGTGATCGATGCACGAACCCAGTTGACGCTATTGGAGAAAAAAACGCTTAGTTCCGAACGAGGTGATCGCTTGCGGTATCGTTACGCTTTAAATGGGCTGAAAAAATATATTCAGAATGATAAGCTCAATCACTACACCGCCAGTTATTTGATGTTGAGCTCCTCATTGCCTGTTGGTGAGACTCTGCACTCCGCCCGCTATTGGATTGAGGATGGCGAGTATCGAAGCAAAGCTAAGTCCTTTCATTTTAAAATCATCGAGTCTGAGAATGCACCCGCTCCGGTGGATTTTGTCAGTGGAGCGGTGGTAAGTCGTGAGTATGATATCCGATCTTTGGCTAACCAACAGAGCTTGGTCGATGTTTATGTCGATAAGGGCTTCAATGCCATTCATATAGGAAACGCTCCGAGTGAGTTGATGGCTCGATTGGGGGATAAGGGGGTCAAGCGTTATGTGCAACCGGCTTGGTTGGTCAATGGTTATAGGATTGGCAAGCGCGACAAACCTGACGAGGTGAGATTCCAACTGGTTGATGGTGCTTATGATGAACAGGCGATCTGCCCTGTGGCGGTCTATCGGCCACAAGAATATTTTCGCGAACAGGTAGAGGCTCCGTTGAGAAAGCTGCTGGTTACAGATCGAGTGGCAGATGGCATCATGCCTAATTGGGAGCCTTACATGTATAAATTCAAAGGTTGTTTTTGTCCGTTATGTAAGCAGGAATTTATCGTTCATTCTAAGTTGCCTGCCAAACAAATAGAGAGTGAATGGCCGAAGGGGATTGTTGAAAAGTATCGCGGGCAGTGGATCAAATTCAGGGCGTGGCAACATGGACTGATGATGGAAACCCTGGAAAAAACGGTGCAAAGAGTGGGCAATGAGGCTGGGCTGGCTGCTCATTTTATTCCAGAGATAGCTACCTTGTCATTGACTGAAGAGGGGCGCAGTCATTTTGAGCAAGTGGATCCGCTTGAATATATCGATCGGTTGAAAATGATCGAACCTTGGGGGCCGTATGTGGATAATTACCAATACCCTGGGAGTTATTTTTACCAAACGGGTGCGCATTTGATCATGGAAGCAAAAACTCGTGAGGTTGTGGATTATATTAAGATGCATATCACAGATGAGAAAAAAAGGCCGCAATTGATAGGTTTTCCTCACGCGTCTCAAGGGGGCTTTGGCATGGCTGAACCAGAGGGCATCGCTTTTGATACTTTGTGTTTGTACGTCAATGGATGGCAGGGTTCGTTGGCCTATCATTTCCCCGATGGCTTTGATGCGCGGTATTGGAATGCTCTCGCCAAGGCTAACCGGTCGATCAGTCGATTTGAAGACCTGGTAATGAAGGGGGATACTCAAGTCCGCCACTCTTTCAAAATAGCGACTGCATTGCCAAAATTAGCACCCTCTGGGGGACGTTATTACCAAGTGGATGCTGAATCTTCGCTGATTTTCAGCCGTGAGTTTTCCCTTAAGCAACAAAGGTTGGTGGTGATTGCAAATGCTTGGAAGTATGGCGATGCTTTTGTGCACCTGAGTTTTGAAGGATTGCCTGAAGGCGAAAGTTTTGTTCTACGCGAACCTCTTTCGCAACGTTGTTTTGCTAACGATAAGGGGCAGGTGGAGCTTTCGGTCGAAGACTTAAAGCAGGGGGTGTTGTTGCATGTGGGGGCTTTGCGTTTTGGTTTTTTTCTACTCGAGCCATATCAGAAGGGCGAGGATTATGGGCTGATGATTAAACCTTCCCAAATGCAGGCAATGTTATCCTCATTTCGTCCGGCAATTTTGAAAGCAATAGAATTTGAGAAATCTTATCATGGGGAGAATGAGTGAAAGCTCGTTGTTGAAGGGGTGGAAGTCTGTGGTGAGGCTGAATTTGACTTTGTGTTATTTTATAAAACAATTATGAGATATTGAAAATCATGGCTGTCATAGTATGGCCGCTATGACAAAAAAATATATCTGCTGTTCCATGATTTCATTGTTAATCGGCTTGTTCCCTGTTCTGGGTTTCGCCGAAGAAAAGAGGGCGAACGAGCCGGGTTGGCAGACCTTGTTTAATGGCAAGGATTTGAAAAATTGGGATATTGTTATTGGTCAACGTGGGCCAACCCGGGTGAATGAAGATCCTGATAAACTTTTTCAAGTGCATGATGGCATGGTGCACACCTACAAGGACACCAAAGAAAAGACTAAGGTCCAATATGGTTATTTTTTGACCAAGAAAAAATACTCTCATTATCACATGCGTTTTGAGTTCAAGTGGGGTAAGAAAAAATTTGAGCCACGGCTCAAAGCTGCGCGTGATGCGGGAGTATTGTATCACGTGGTAGGTGGGAAAAAGGTGTGGCCGAGAAGTTTGGAATTGCAGGTTGAGGAAAAGGGGATGGGGGATTTTCTCACTGTGTATGGCGCACAAGCTAAGACTACAGTGGATCCCCAATCGATCGACAAGAAGAGGAAGGGGAATGCACGGTTTAGATTGCCTGCTGAAGGAGGCGTTCCTTATGTTTCCGGTGGGCCGGGTGTTTACTGGGTTTATCGTTATCCGCAAGCGGCGAAAGAAGGGTGGAATACTTTTGAGCTGATCGTGCGAGGAGCTGAAAGCGCGGAGCACAGGGTGAACGGAGTCGTGGTGAACCGAGTGACTGATCTGCGTCAGTTGGACAAAGATGGCAAAACCTGGATTCCACTGGAAGCAGGAAAAATTCTTTTTCAAGCAGAAGCGGCGGAAGCGTTTTATCGTAACATTGAGATCAAGGAGTTGTCACCTGATTCTGAATAATCGAAGGCAGCTAATAACAATGTCGAGAACCAAGGTGAAAACAGGGATGAATGAAATGAATATAAGAAAGGTTTGTTTGCTGTTTATTCTTGTATGGTGTGTTTGGAAAGCTCCCACGCGTGTTTTTGCTGATGATGAACAAGAATCTCTTTTTGCTGGCACCGGAATCATCGATATCACTCCAGACCCGGACGTGCCGTTGAGTGGGCCGATCGGGGGTGGGGGTAAAGCTTTCCCGGTTCACGACCGGCTCTATGTTCGTGCACTGGCCATCAAGAGTGGTGATACCCGTGTGGTGTTTTGTATCGCGGATCTGACATTGATATCCACTCCGTTGCATGACCGTATTCGCGATTTGGTTCATCAGCGAAGCGGCTTACCCAAAAATCATTTATTGGTATCGGCGACCCATACTCATAATGCTCCGCGTGCAGTGAAACTGGAATTGGGGCCGGTGCACGAAGCGTATAAAGATAGTCTGGTGACTTGGGTGGCTGATGCGGTGGTTATGGCTCTGGATAATCTGGAGCCAGCTAAAATCGGCTGGGCGTCGATCGATCAGGGGAAGTTTTGCCGCAATCGACGCTGGTTGGTGAAACCTGGCACACAGGCGGCCAACCCTTTTGGAGCAAAAACGGATTTGGCCAAAATGTATGGAGGACCCGGTAAAAATGGTATTCGTCCAGTGGGGCCAACGGATCCTGAGTTTTTTGTGTTATCCGCGCAACGTCCTGACGGCAGTCAGATCGGCTTGTTTGCTAATTTTAGTATTCATTATGGTTCCGGCGTAAAGGGTGGAGGCGTAAGTGCTGATTATTTTGGTTATTTTAGTCGTGAAGCGGAAAGTTTATTGGGTGGCACCAAGGAAAAATCAGTGGTTTCGATTATTTCCAATGGCACCAGTGGTGATATCGCGCCGGGAGGGAATCCCTCCAAGCTGGGTAAGAGCCTTGCGGCCGACGCAGTTGCTGTGGTCAAAAAAATCAAACATCAGGATCACTTGCCGATCACAGTGCGTGAGAGTGAGCTTTCGTTAAAGGTTCGACGTCCCAGTGCAAAACGTCTCGCCTGGGCCAAGGCGGTGAAAGCAGGGACTGCGGAAAAACCTGCTCCTCATTGGCAGGGAATTTACGCCAAACACACGCTGTGGCTGAATGATTATCCGGACGAGGTGCCGGTGAGGCTGCAGGCGATTCGTTTGGGGAAGCTCGCCATCATGGCGTTGCCTTGTGAAGTTTACGCTGAAACGGGTTTAGCGATCAAGGCTCGCAGCCCTTTTAAGGACACCTTTAATGTTGAACTTGCTAATGGTTATCGCGGTTACTTGCCTACACCCAATCAACACAGGCTGGGGGGCTATACGACCTGGCCGGCGGTCAGCAGTTTGTTGGATGTCGATGCGGAACCCAGGATAAGGGAAGAATCTTTGCGGCTGTTAAATGAAGTCGCCGATCCATCGATGAGACGTAATCAGAAGAAGAACGTGCTGTTCATCGCAGTAGATGACTTGCGCCCGGATCTGGGCTGTTATGGAGTTGATTATATCAAGAGCCCGAACATTGACCGTATCGCCAAGGAGGGGGTGTTGTTTGAGCGCGCCTATTGTCAGCGCGCCATTTGCATGCCTTCGCGCACCAGTGTGATGACGGGACTTCGCCCTGATTCTTTTGCTGGACTGGGCGCGCATTTTCGTCGTACGATTCCAGATGTCACGACTTTGCCCCAGCATTTTAAAAACAACGGTTATTTCACCCAGTCGTTCGGGAAGATTTATCATGGCTCCTGGGAGAAAGCCTATGACGGCAATAGTTTTCAGGATCCAATTTCCTGGTCGCTGCCTCGTTGGACGGGTAGTCCACAGTATTATTTTTCTCCAGAGGGGATTCGCAAAGCGCGGGAAGTGTTTGCCACTTCCAAGAACAAACGGCTCGCCAGAATAAAAAAAGATCCTGATAATCCGGATCAATGGAAGGATTATTTTGTGCAGGGTTCTTCGACAGAAGCTCCGGATGTTGCTGATGATGTTCCCGGGGATGGGAAGATGACTCAGGCGGCCTTGGCGAGAATTCGGAAACTTGAAAAAGAAGGTAAACTGTTTTTTCTCGGTGTGGGTTATATGAAACCACATCTTCCTTTCATCGCACCGAAGCGCTATTGGGATCTTTACGATCCTGATGAATTGCCAGCTGTCCCACGGAGTACCCCTCCGGAAGGGGCGCCGGGTATTGCTCTCACAGGTTGGGGGGAACTCCGGGTTTATACGGATATTGCTAATAAAGGCCCGCTTACGGATGAAAAAATCCGTCAACTCCGTCATGGCTATGCTGCCTGCATCAGTTACGTGGATGCACAGATTGGCTTGTTATTAGATGAGTTGGATCGTCTTGATTTACGAAAAGATACCATCGTGGTGCTGTGGTCTGACCACGGTTATAAGCTGGGAGATTTTGGTATGTGGTGCAAACACACCAATTTTGAACTCGATACTCGTGTGCCACTAATCGTGAGTGCTCCGGGTCATGCGGTGGATGGAAAAAGCAATGCCCTGGTTGAGTTGGTCGATCTTTACCCGACCTTATCTGATCTGGCGGGATTGCCCAAGCCCTATGGAGTGGAAGGGGGGAGTTTTGCATCGATTGTCAGCGATCCTGAAGCCCCGGGCGAGGGGATTGCTCTCAGCCAATACCCGCGCGGGCCGGCGGTCACGGGTTACAGCATGCGCACTGATCGATATCGTTTCACGATATGGCGTAATCCTAAAGATCATTCGAAAGTGCATGCGGTAGAACTCTATGATCATCACTCCGATCCGGGAGAAACCGTTAATCTGGCTATGGATGAGGCCAATGAGAAGCTGGTTGAAAAACTCACTGGGCAATTAGATGCAGAATGGGAGAAGAGTCACGCAGGTCGTTCGCGTTAGGCAGGACTGTTCAGCGGGGTTGTTGATCTTTGAATTGAAGAGGCTGTAGACTTTGACTCGATTTAAAACGGAAATGAGCGTGAGGAGATGGTGGGGAATTTTATAAAATAATTATGAGATATTGTAAGGAGGAGGTGTCAGATTGTAGTATGATGGTGAAGCTCCTCCTGTTTAAAAAATTGTATATCAAAGCCATTTTGCTTTTAATGGTTCAGATTTTGTTTGTCAGCCCGTGCGCTGCAGGTGATTTGAAAGTGGCGTCGTCTGCGGTGAATCTGGTGGCGGATGATTCGATGGAAATTGCGGGTAGTATTTTACCTGGCAAGGTGAAAGGGCAGGAAGGGGAGTTGCGGGCGGTGGCGGTGGTGATTGAAAAAAACGGAGCTGGGAAGGTGGCTATTGTGGCTTGTGATGTGTTATTTTTATCACGAGCCTTGTTGGATCCCGCATTGGCTGAGATTGAGGAAATAACGGGCATTGCAGCGGATCATGTTTTGGTGAATTGCACTCACACTCATCACGCACCTTGCACGGCGTCGGTGCATGGTTATCAAACTAATCAGGTGTTTTTTCAACGGGTGCAGCAGGCAATCGTAAAGGCGGTGCAGGATGCCAACAACAAACTTGAAAAGGGAGAGGATACGGATGCGGATTTTTTCTTTCATTTGGGGGAAGAAAAAACGGTGGGCGCGAACAGTCGTTTGCTGTTGGAAGATGGCAAGATCAGGTGGACGGGAAATGCCCCGGGCAAACCCACCGGACCGTTCGATCCGCAGTTGCCGGTGCTGGCCTTTCGCAGAGCGGATGCAAGTTTGTTGGCGACGGTTTATAATCACTCGACGCACACTATAGGCACGGTGAAGGGACGGGTGCGCTCACCGGGTTTTTACGGACTGGCGGCGCAGGAACTCGAGGGCGAGCTTGGTGGCTCGGTGGTTTTTTTGGAAGGGGCGTCTGGTTCCACTCATAATATCACCCGGGTGCCAACCGCTGAGGCGGTGATCCGGATGAAAAATGCGGTGAAGCTGGCTTTGAAACAAGCGCAGCTCCAGCCGGTGACAAAATTGGAGTCGATCAAGAGGCAGTTCACTTTCAAGGTGCGTTCTTTTGATGAGGACGTGGAGGAAGAAAAAGTGGTTTCTTATGTGTCCAAGTATGCGGCCAAACGTTTGCAATCTACCTCGAAGGTGTTTCGTGATATGCGCCAGATCCTGTCAGCGCAGCAGGGGCAGAAGCGCGAGACCTGGTTGCAGGTGATGATGATCGGTGATGATGTGGCCTTGGTAGGAGTGCCGGCGGAGTATTTTACCGGGCTGGGTGTTGATATCAAAAAACGTTCTCCTTTTAAATACACGGTGGTGGCCGAGCTGGCGAATGACTGGATCGGTTACCTTCCGGATCGTGAAGCGCACCAATTGGGAGGGTATCAAACCTGGATGGGATTGCATTCGTATGCGGAAGTGGGAACCGGGGAGAGAATCGCAGATGAGATCGTGGAGATGTTAAAGGAGATTAAGCAGTAGGCGGGATTCTGAAGTCAGTAGCTTGAATGTAGGGAATCACAAATTATGAATAAACAACGATCAGGAGGTCTTTTGCTACTCGTAGCAGGATTGAGTTTGTTTTATTTGTCTGCTCTTCATGCTGCGGACAAGGGTGAGCAGAATAAGCCTAACTTTATTATTATTTTTTGTGATAATCTCGGTTATGGGGATATCGAACCTTTTGGCTCGACTTTGCACCGCACGCCTAATCTTAATCGGATGGCGAAGGAGGGCAGGAAGTTTACCCATTTTTGTGTCACTGCGGGAGTTTGCACTCCCTCGCGATCCAGTATCATGACGGGCTGTTATTCACAGCGGGTGGGCATGCATGTGACGCCTCGTGATGGTTGGGTCTTGCGTCCGGTTTCACCGTATGGACTGCATCCGGATGAAGTCACGATTGCGGAGGTGCTCAAGGAACAGGGATACGCAACCGCGATTGTGGGTAAGTGGCATTTGGGGGATCAACCGGAATTTCTACCAACACGACAAGGCTTTGATTGGTTTCTTGGTATTCCCTACAGCGACAATATGGTCGGCAACAAACGACCGGGGTGGCCACCGCTTCCCCTGATGGAAAATGAAATCGTGATCGAAGCTCCGGTTGACCGTGACCCTTTAACCAAGCGTTTGACGGAGCGGGCGATGCAGTGGATCGCCGAACATAAGGACGAACCGTTTTTTCTTTATTTCCCGCAGGCGATGCCTGGCAGCACAGCAGCTCCTTTTTCAAGTCCGGCTTTTAAAGGCAAAAGCAAAAACGGACCCTGGGGGGATTCGATTGAAGAACTGGATTGGTCGATGGGGGTGATGATGGATCAGCTGGTTGAACTGGGGATTGCTGAGAATACCTTTGTGATCTGGACTTCGGACAATGGTGCTCCGATCAACAAGGGGAATCTACGGCGCGGCTCGAATTTGCCACTGCACGGGGCTGGCTACACCACCAGTGAGGGGGCATTCCGGGTGCCGACGATTGTCTGGCAGCCGGGGAAGGTACCGGCGGGAACGGTTTGTAAGGAACTGGCAACAACGATGGATCTGCTGCCGACTTTTGCGAAACTGGCGGGAGCCAAAGTACCCGAAAATCGTAAAATTGACGGTCATGACATCGCGCCGCTGCTGTTTGGGGAAGAGGGCGCCAAGACTCCTTATGAGGCTTTTTATTATTATCATCAGGAGCAACTGCAGGCGATTCGCTCTGGTCCGTGGAAGTTGTTTCTACCGGTGAAATCTTCAAGAGTTCATCCGCATTTTGGCAAGCAGCAAAAGCCTGAATATCTGCTTTTTAATGTGGAGGAGGACATAACCAGCGAAAAAAATGTTGCGGCAGATCATCCCGATATCGTGGCCAGACTTATGCAGCTGGCCGAAGTGGCGCGGGAAGACCTTGGCGATCTGGGGAAGCGGGGGGCAGGGCAACGCTCGCCAGGGAAAGTGGACAACCCTGTGGCGCAGATTTTAAAGAATTAGGAAATAGGAAATTATGAAAACACACAGCATTAGAAATACATCATCGTTGCTTGCGGCATTGTGTCTGTCGCTAACCCCAGTCCATGGAGCTGACCCCAAACCGGATTCCGAACCGGTGGCGGCCAAGGATGCCTTGGCTTTGATTCATGTGCCGGATGGGTTTGAAGTGGAATTGGTCGTGGCCGAGCCGGATGTGATTGATCCTGTAGCGATCACCTGGGGAGCGGATGGCCGATTATGGGTGGCGGAAATGAGCGATTATCCGATGGGCATGGACGGCAAGGGCAAAGCCGGTGGTCGGGTGCGCTGGTTGAAGGACAGTAATGGCGACGGCAAGTATGACAAGTCGGTGGTATTTGCTGAAGGCTTGGCTTATCCCAATGGGATCCTGCCATGGAAAAAAGGAGTGTTGGTGACGGCGGCTCCTTTGATTCTCTATTTGGAGGATACAGACGGGGATGGGGTGTCGGATAAAAAACATGTGTTGTTCGAAGGATTTCAGGAAGGTAACCAGCAGTTGCGGGTGAATGGTTTGACCCGCGGATTGGATAACTGGATTTATTGTGCCAGTGGAGCGCATACTTCGAAATACGGGGCGGATAACAAAATCAAATCGATTAAGACCGGTGAGGAGATAGCCTTGGGCAGTCGGGACTTTCGATTCAATCCGGAAACCGGGGAGCTGGATCCGCAGTCGGGTCCAAGTCAGTTTGGTCGCAATCGTACGGATTGGGGTGACTGGTTTGGCGAGATGAATTCTTATCCGATGTGGCACTACGTGTTGTTGGATCATTATATCCGCCGCAATCCACATGCCGCGTCACCGGATCCCCGCAAGCAATTGGTATTGCCAAAAAATCCAAAAGTTTATCCCTACAAAGCGCCGCAGAAACGCTTTCATGGTTTTGCCCAGACGGGACGTTTCACTTCGGCTTGCGATGGCATGGTTTACCGGGATGGAAAATTGTTTCCGGATTCGAGTGAGGATACGATTGATATTTTCACCTGCGAACCTTTTGCCAATCTGGTTCAGCACAATCGATCCAAAGATGAGGGTGCGAGTTTCACCGTGTCAAAAGACGGTCCGGTGGAGTTGAAAGACGGGGTGGACTTTTTTGCATCCAAAGATCGCTGGAGTCGTCCGGTGATGTCCCGGACTGGGCCCGATGGCACGCTTTGGGTAGCGGACATGTATCGTTATATGATCGAGCATCCCCAGTGGTTGCCGCAGGATGGCAAAGACGAATTGAGACCTTTTTATCGCCTGGGTGATGACAAGGGGAGGATCTACCGGGTGTATCGCAAAGGGCAGAAGCCTCATCTGGCTCCAAATCTTGAGAAAATGAGCAGCAGTCAACTGGTGGCAGCTCTGGAGACACAAAATGGCTGGCAGCGGGACACAGCTCAAGCGCTGTTGGTGGATCGTAATGAGAATGCTGTGGTGCCTGAACTGAAAAAGATGGCGACCGAAGGTAAGTTGGATTTGGCTCGTTTGCATGCGCTGTATACTTTGCAGGGCATGGGAGCTCTGGATCTGGCGGTGTTAAAAAGTGCGGCAGCTGATTCGTCATCGGGTATCCGGCGTCATGCGGTGAAACTATCGGAGAGCTGGGTGAAGGATCATTCTGATCTGCGAGATGATTTGTTGAAATTGGTAACGGACAAGGACGCCAAGGTTCGCATGCAACTGGCATACAGCTTAGGGGAGTGGAGCGGCGATCCGGTGGATGCCGCTTTGGGTAAACTGGCTTTTGCCGATGGCAAGGATATCTATATGGCAGCAGCTATCATCAGTTCGGTGAATGCGGATAATTTGAGCGGTGTTCTGGCTTCATTGATGGCCGAACGGGCCAAGTCCAAACAGGGAGGTGAACTGCTGGGACGTTTGCTGGCCCTTGCGGTTGCTTTTGATAACAGCAAAGCAATGACCGGAGCCTTGGATGCGGTGCTGAAGCCCGGGGGCGATCCGGTATGGCAATTTATCACGGTGGCAGGTTTACTGGATGCCTTGGATCGTCGGGCGACGGCTAAAAAAGGGGAGAGCGCGCTGGGCAACGAAGTGATACAAAGGGTGGTAGCATTGTCCGCGGCGGCTCGTAAAGTTGCGGTGGATGACAAAGCTCCTGAAGCGCAGCGCAAAGCGGCGATTCGTTTGCTGGCGAGGGAAGCAGGAACACGCACTGCGGATATCAAGGTTCTGGGTTCTTTGCTGGGTTTGCAGACATCCTTGCCGGTGCAGGTTGCCACGGTCTCTCATCTCGGAACTTTGTCTGGCAAGGAAGTGCCACAGGTGCTGCTGGAGGGATGGACGACTTACACTCCGGCGATTCGCTCGGAGGTGTTGAATGTGTTGACCACTCGAAGTGACTGGCTGGCAAAACTGTTGGACGGGATCGAAAATAAAAAAGTGGCTCATGCGGATATTGATGCCGGAACCAAACAACGGCTGATGACTTATCCCAATAAAAAATTGCGGGCGAGGGCTGCAGAATTGTTGCCATCTTCGAGCAGTGCGGATCGCCTCAAGGTGGTGAAATCTTTCCAAGCAGCGCTGAAGCTCAAAGGGGACAAGGCACGCGGTAAATTGGTGTTCCAAAAAGTGTGCGTGGCTTGCCACAAGATGGATGATGTGGGTTTGGAAATCGGCCCCAATCTGGCATCGGTCACTGACCGCAAGCCTGAGTCATTGTTGTCAGCTATCCTCGACCCGAACCAAGCAGTGGAAGGGAAGTACAGTTCTTACGTCGCCAGCACCAAGGATGGTCGGGCTATACTGGGAATTCTGATTTCCGAAACCGGAGCAAATATCACTATTCAGGATCAGGCGAATCAGAAACATGTGATCCTGAGATCGGAACTGAAGTCTTTGACCAATACCGGGCGTTCGTTAATGCCGGACGGTTTGGAAGCAGGGTTCAACCAGCAGGAGTTGGCTGATTTGATTGCCTACGTGGCGGCAGCGAAGTAGGATGTATCGACATGGTTCCAGTGTATAAACAAATGCTCATGATGAAAAGAAAATGTAATAGACGGTTTAGTATGTTGGCGGGATTTGTAATGGCGATTTGTTTTTTCGCTTCAAACCCGCTTCATGCAGCGGACTCGATTCCTCTAAGAATCGGAGCTGCCAGTAAGGTGATCACTCACAAGCTCGGCGGTTGGGTCCAGGGCGCCGGTGTGCCCAAAAAGGCGACTAAGATTCATGATGAACTGGAAGCCAATGCCCTTTACTTAAATAAAGGGGAAACCCAACTGCTGATTGTCAGCTTGGATCTGGCAGGTCTCGAGCCTCCTTTTGCGATCAAGTTCCGCAAGGCGATGGGGGCGGCTTCGGGGATACCGGCTCGCAACATTCTCCTCTCCTGCACGCATACCCATGGAGGCCCTTCGGTGGTGAAAACCAACTACTTGATGCCACTGGATTTCGAATACCTCGAGTTGCTCGAAGTCTGGTTAGTCGAACTAGCAAAGGAAGCGGTTGAGTCCGCTCGCCCTGGCAAGATTGGTTGGGCAAAGGGAAGTGCTCAAATAGGTTTCAATCGCCGGGTTTGTTGGGCTGATGGCAGCCATTCTATGCACGGCGATACTAAGCGTAAGGATTTTGCCGGGTTGGAGGGGCCGGATGATCCGCAACACATGGCTTTGTTTGCTGCTGATTTGAAGGGTAAGTTGCTTTCCGTTCTTTACCACAATACCACTCACCCAACGATTTTTTATGCGGCGGGAGTGTACTCGTCTGATTTTGCTGGTGAAGCGCGCAACATCCTGCGCAGCGGATTTGGTGATATTCCGGTGCTTTTTCTAAACGGCGCTCAGGGAGATATAGCCATGGCTGATCAACTGAATAAACGCAAGGAGGGGCGCGAAGAAAAACTCAAGCGGGTTGGACGTTTGGTAGCCGATGAAACCTTGCGTCTTCATCGAGATGTGAAATACCATGAGCATCCAGTTTTAGCACATACTTACGAGGATATGCCAGTTAAAGTGCGTCTGCCTGATCCCAAAGTTTTGGCTGAATCCCGAAAGGTATTGGCGAAAATCGATGCCGGAGAGAATGTGCGTGGCATGAAGATGATCATGGCATTTGGCACGGTGCAGTTGCAGGAGGTGTATGAGGAAAATCCAATCGACTCGTTGCCAATACATGCGGTGCGCATCGGCGATGTGGCATTGGTTACCCAGCCTTGTGAACTCTACTGTCAGTTCGGGTTGGATATCAAGCGTCGTAGCCCTGCGCCGATCACAGCCGTGGTGGGGCTCACTGATGGTTATGCGGGGTATTGTCCAACGATTTACGGTGTATTGGGAGGAGGTTATTCGGGACAACAGATCAGTTGGACACGATTGGAGCCGAATGCGGGTTATATGATCGTAGAGAGTGCGGGCAAAATGCTCAATGCTCTGTGGCGGCGTAAAGATACAAAGGTAAAGCAATGATTAAACTCTTAGTATTAGAGAAGTCACTTCTGGAATCGGAACCTAGCCCTAGGGGGATGGCTCATAGCCGTTTGCTTTGTTTGGTGAGTGAGCGATTTTGGATAGTAATTAGCGTAGCACTTGCACTTGGTTGTTTAGCAGTGAACTCGGCAGATGCGGAGGACATACTTCCGCTGAAGATCGGAGCTGTCACCAAGGTCATCAACCCTAAAATCGGTGATTGGGTTCAGTCGGCCAGCGTCAAAAAACGCGCGACGGAGATTCGTGGTAATCTGGAGGCAAATGGTCTCTACTTGTCGGATGGTAAGATGCAGATACTGCTGGTTAGTTGCGATTTAGGTGGTCTTGAACCTCCTCGAGTAGTAGCAATGCGTGAGGCAATGGGGAAGGCTGCGGGGATTCCAGCTCGCAACATCATCATCTCTGCCACTCACACGCGCGGACCTGTGGTGTTGCGAAGCAATTACCTCATGCCGGTCGATAATGACTACTTGGACAAGTTGCAAGCGTGGCTTGTCGACTTGGCAAAAGAGGTTGTTCAATCGGCACGCCCCGGGAAAATTGGATGGGGAAAGGGGACCGCTCAGATTGGCTACAATCGTCGCATCTGTTTTGCGGACGGCACGCACGTGATGCATGGTGATGCCAAGCGCAAGGATTTCACTGGATTAGAAGGACCCGATGACCCGCAACACGTGGCACTGTTTGCAGCCGATGCTGACGGCAAGCTCATTGCGGTCATACAGCACAATACCACCCACCCTACGGTCACTTGGGGAGGCTCGGTATTCACGGCTGACTTTCCCGGTGAATCGCGACGAATGCTGCGAGAAGAGCTGGGCAACATTCCCATGTTATACTTGAACGGGGCACAGGGGGATATCTCATGGCGAGATGCACTGAACCATCGTAAGGAAACTCCCGAGCAGTCGATTCAGCGACTTGGGCGTTTGATGGCTGACGAAACACTGAGGCTTTACAAGAACATCGAGTATCAAAAACATCCCGTATTGAAGCACGGCTATGAAGATCTCGCGGTCAAGGTGCGACTACCCAAACCGGAACGGCTGGTAGAGGCTCGTAAAGTATTGGCAAGAATTGACGCTGGAGAGAATATCCGGGGAATGAAAATGATAATGGCTTTCGGAGCGGTGCATCTGCAGGAATTGTTTGGAGAAAATCCGGTCGATACTTTGCCGATTCATGTGGTTCGTATCGGCGACGTGGCGTTGGTGACTCAGCCTTGTGAGTTGTACAGCCAGTTTGCTTTGGACATCAAGCGTCGCAGTCCTGCGCAGATCACCGCAGTTGTGGGACTTGCGGATGGTTACTGCGGATATTGTCCGACGATTCACGGTATCCTGGGTGGCGGCTATACGGCAGATCCGATATCCTGGACCCGACTGGAACCATACGCTGGTTATAAGATTGTGGAGAGCGCCGCTAAAACGCTCAACTCCTTGTGGCAGGGAGGGAAGTAGGACAAAGCTTTAAAATAAACAGAAATATTATTATGAATGACCATTTGGCGAAACTATCAAGGAAAAAGGCTGCTACCTCACGAGCTGGAATCAAGCGACGTGAATTTCTGACTAAGAGCGTGGCAGTGGGCATTGCCGCTGGAACATCCTGCTTGGTCAATGATTCAGCCTATGCAGCTAAGCCGCTTGTGGCAGGAATGCCCAATGCGAAGAAACTTGGCTGGAGGGTTGGGTTTGCTACCTATTCATTCCGCAACGTCACGATTTTTGAAGCCTTAGAGAAAATCGCTGCAGTGGGTTTGTCTCACGCCGAACTGTTTGGCTGGCAAAAGTTGAGTCCGGCCAATCCCAATGTGACTCCAGAGGCAGGGCTGTCGAAGACCTTGCGCAAGGATCTTAAAAACAAGGCTGATGATCTAGGGGTGAAGATGATTGGCACTTATGCCCGGCTGAATAATCCTGACATGGCAAAATCCATATTCGAGTTCGCCGCCGAAATGAACTTCGAAGTGATCGTGGGGGAACCTATGGGGGAGATGTTGGATGTGGTTGAGGGGCTGACAAAAGAATTCGGAGTAGATCTCGCTATGCATAATCATGCGAAGCCATCGCCTTATTGGGATCCGGATGCCGGACTTGCTGTTTTAAAGGGCCGCGCCAAGTCGATGGGCCTCTGTTGTGATACAGGGCACTGGTGCCGGTCAGGTCTTGATCCGGTCAAGACGCTCAGCAAGGTTGCGTCCCGGGTGAAGACATTCCACTTGAAGGATCTAGAAGCGTTTGGCGTTCTGAAGTCGGAAGACGCGGTATGGGGGCAAGGGGAGTGCCGCATTGCCGACATCCTAGCGGAAGTCAAAAAGCAGGGCATCCAGCGTCCCTACTTCAGTATCGAGTGGGAGCGAAATACCAGCGAGCCGCTTGAGACTCATGCCAAGTCGATTGCTTATTTCGAGGAAGTCGCGGGCAAGCTCATCGAATCTTGAAGGAGAGGTGTAATAACTGTGACCATGGTGAGCTTCAAGAAAAATACTTCTTCAATCCTAAGCTTGGTCGCATTTTTGCTTGTTTCGAGCAATGGGGGATATGCGCAGATTCCCCATCCTGATGACGCGCCTAAGGCGCTGTCGCCTGCAGAAAGCGTGAAGGCTTTCAAGCTTCCAGCAGGAATCAAAATCAAACTGCTGGCGAGCGAACCTTTAGTGGTGCAGCCGACGGGAGTGTGTTGGGATGAGTGGGGGCGCTTGTTTGTCTCCGAGCTACACGGGTACAATTTGGACGGCCAGTATGATATAGAGGAGCTGAATAAAACGGGCAAACTGGATATGAAGGTTCGGAGAATCCAGGCATCGGAGGAATCCAAAAAAAAAGCCGAAGAAAGAACCTATGGAGTGGTGAAACTACTGCTCGATACGGATGGAGACGGGGTGATGGACAAAGCGGAAGTGTGGGCGGATGATCTGCCGGCGTGTTATGGATTGGTGGCGGGTAATGGAGGGATCATTGTGGCGTGCTCTCCGGATATTGTCTTTTTGAAGGATACTGACCACGATAATCGTCCTGATGTGCGGGAGGTGTTGTTCACCGGGTTTGGTACGGGCGTATTGGATCGCCGGTTCAATACGCCGGTTTGGGGGATCGATGACTGGATCTACTTTAGCAAAGGCGGGCCCGGGGGGCGAATTACGGGGCTGCATATGAAAGGCGCACTGCAGGTGCCTGCGACGGATTTCCGGATTCGGGCCGATGGCACGGCGATGGAACTGGTCAGCGGCGGATCGCAGACGATGGGCATGACTTTTACTCCGGGAGGGGATCGTTTTGTGACGAATACCACTCACCCTGGATTGTTTGTGACGCCTATTGAATGGCGTTATTTGATGCGCAACCCGGATGCGGCGGCTCCCCGTTTGGTGGGGACGGCGAGTGATGAGACCCAAGTTTATCAGTTAGCAAAAGCGCATCCGTGGAGAACTAAACGGGAAAAAAATGCTGAATATTATGCTATGTATAAAAAATTCAGTGTTTCGGATGCGGCGGCATCGGGTTATTTCACCTCCACCTGTGGACCTTTAGTTTATCGGGACAGTGTTCTGCCAGGGCTGCAAGGAGACTACCTGTCATGCGAACCGGCACAAAGTCTGGTGCATCGTGCGAAGATCATGCGCGATGGCACACGCTTGCGTTTGCGGCGTGGGGAGGATGAAAAACAGAGTGAGTTCCTCGCCAGCAGTGATGGATGGTTTCATCCTATTGCGCTGGCGCATACGCCGACGGGCAAGATTGTGATCTCCGATTTT
This sequence comes from Verrucomicrobiota bacterium, assembly GCA_045046875.1. Classification (GTDB taxonomy): domain Bacteria; phylum Verrucomicrobiota; class Verrucomicrobiia; order Verrucomicrobiales; family DEV007; genus JAADHD01. The sequence continues at coordinate 24,888 of JASFYY010000133.1, forward strand.
TATCGCGAGATCATCGAGGATTATTCGGCGATCCCACGTTATCTGCAGCAACAGTATGGAGTGATCAACGGTCATGATCGTGGACGTTTGTGGTTGATGGTGCCAGAAGATCAAATAAATGGAGCCAAGCCAAATTCTAATAATCTGGCATCATTGAGCGATGCAGATTTGATCAAAGAATTGCAAAACGGCGTTTACTGGCGTCGGCGTACGGCGCAACGCCTGCTACAGGAGCGTGGAAAATTGCCCGCCGATTTTTATACCCAAGGGTGGAATCGCAGAGACGATCCCGGGGCTCAGGTAATTGCTTTGCGGGCAGTGGACCAGGATCGTTTTGCCAGCGAGGCGGGAAAAGCGATCGAACAGGATTTGTTGACATTAAAACTAGGCGAGCACCCTGCGCCAAATTTAGTTTTGCAAGCAGCCTTGAGTCTTGGGCAAAGTGATTCGCCTCAAGTCCTCGACACGCTGATCCGATTGTCACGTTTGTATGGGGATCTGCGATGGATGGATGCGGCAGTTGCCACTTCGATCACAGGGCAGGAAAAGAAGCTGTTGTTTGCTCTTGCCAAAGATCCCGGCAAAGGGACACTGGTGATGGTGAATCTGGCAGGTATCATTGCCGCTCGTGGTGATGCCGAGGAGATCAAGGAATCCATCGCTGGTCTGGATGCAGCAAAGGTCGAAGGGAAGTCATTGGATTTGTTGAAGCAGGGGTTGGCGGACACTCAGCCGATTGAAGACCCAGTGCAAATTCCCAGACCGCAAGCTCCTACGGCGGCCGAGTTGGAAGTGATGGAAAAACGTGTGCCGGATATGCTGGCCGCGCTCAAGAAGAAGCCGAACTTAACAGAGGGACGAACGTTTTTCACTGCGATCTGTGCAGCGTGTCATCGGGCGAAGGGTATTGGTGTGGCGGTTGGACCGGATCTGGACGCCGAGTTTCAGCGCGTGTCGGAGGTGATTATGCGTGACATTTTGTTTCCTTCTGAAACCGTGAGTCCCGGATACGAAACGGTGATGGTCAACACCCGTCGGGGTGAGACTTTATTGGGAGTGATCGCTTCCGAATCGCCGACCAGCATCACTCTGAAATTACAAGGAGGAGGCGAGCGCACTTTGCTACGCAAAGGCACGAAGATCAGTCACGTGCGGAATGTATCGTTGATGCCTGTAGGCCTTGGAGCCACTTTGAACCCGGAGCAGATCGCCAATATTATAGCTTTTTTGCGCCAGCCGCCGAAACCCTAGGGTGATGTATTAAGTCACAAAGCTGTTATCAGGTGGCTCAAAAAGGCTTCGATGTCCTGCTCGTTGTTGTACCCATGAATTGCCAGACGGATGCGGCCGGCATGATAAATGACGCTGACATTTTTCTCATTGAGTGATAGGCAAATATTTTCAGCATCGGCATGGGTGAAGGACAGGATGCCTGCGAGGTTTTTATCCTGATTGGGCGTGATGAGGTTCACCGGGAGTTTTTCTAGTTCCTCGATGGCGAATTTAACCAGCGGATTGGCTGCATGTTCAATATTGTGAACGCCAATGCGCAATAGATAGGCAAGGGATCGTTCCACCGCATAAACCGCTGGGAAACCCGGCATACCCAACATGAAGCCATCTGCACCCGGCATGACTGTGGCCGCTTGATCAAAGCGATTACTGTTGAATGGATCTTCCAGATTATGCCAACCTCCGGCTCGCACACACCAGTCCACTTTGCTGGTTTTTGGAATCGCAACAATACAGGCACCATGGGATCCCATCAGCCATTTGTGGGTGCTGCTTACCACGATATCGACCTGTTCGGCATCAAATGAAATTCTGCCAGCTCCTTGAGTGGCATCGAGGGTCAATACGGCGTCGGATGATTTTCTGACAAGTTGGGATACTTCTTCCAGATCGATTCGGAAGCCATTGTAAAAACTTACCAGTGAAAGATTGATGAGGCTGGTTTTTTCCGAAATGAGAGCTTCCAGATCTTCGGTGTGTAAGCGTCCTTCCCGCGAATGCCAGACCTTCACTTTGATGTCCGTGTGTTCCCGATACCAGGGAGTGATGCCGGAAGGGTAGTCCAGATCATTGATGATGACTTCATTTCCAGCTTTTAAATGCAAGGAGGTGGCAATGAGATTGAAGGCTTCCGAGGAAGAAGAGCAGAGCGCGATGTGAGTATCCGGAACCGAAAACAACGAGCCTGCGTGTTTCCTGAGCGCATGCCATTTGGCGTAGTGTTCTTCCCGGGCGCCCATGCCCATGCCCTTGGCCTTGTCCTCGGCGTATTCCACCAGGGCGTCTTTGACGCAGTTTGGACACAATCCATCGGCGGCAGTATTCAAATAATGGATTTTTTCCAGATACGGAAAGTCTTCAATTCTGGATTCGGGGGTCAGCATTGGGTTTTTGAAAGCGGCTAAAATTTTCCGTATTTGAGATAGGCTTCCTGAGGATCACATCCGTCCAAAATCGCGGTTCTTACCAGGTTTTCCGTTTTGATCACTTCTTCCGTTTTGGAAACAATTTCTTCGGCAATCGCTGCGGGGATTACAACCACACCATCAAAATCGGCCAACACATAATCGCCGCCATGGATTTCCACGGATCCGATGACGATGCTTTCATTGAAAGATTCGGCGCGCCATCGACCAACCACATCAACGGGGGTGGTGTATTTGGAGAAGGTCTTGAATCCAATTTTTTTGATAAATGCGCTGTCCCTGCAGCCGCCATCGACAATATATCCGCGAATGCCTCTTAATAGAAGAGTTTCGGCGGAGAGTTCTCCCATGTGGGCAAGCGAGTTGTCGTTGGGTTGGCAGATCACCACACTTCCTTTTGGCGCAAGGGAAAGTAGTTTCGTCCAATCCAGTAATGTTTGATGATCGTCCAATTCGGAGTCGTAGTGACCACTGACGGTGAATATTTTTCCAGCTACTTTCCAGTCTTCTTTGAGCGGCATGATTTCACTCGGTAGCGCTTGATCAGGGTAGCCTGCGGCTCGTAAAACATCGTAAAGGGCACCGGTGTAACACGTTTCAAGGCGATCAGCTAATTCGGTGGGGTAGGCGTTGGGTTTCATTTATTGTCATTCGTGCTGATTCAGATTCAGCTTGCGGCAGGGGGAGGAAAAAGCAAATCTCTAAAGTTTGTTATTGCTAGTCTATGGGATGAGGTGATTTTTGGCTTTGCCTTTTTTGCGCAAAGTAGCATCAAGTCAGGTGATAGGATGCGTTTCGATTCCGCTACTTATTCTAAATAATGAAGCTTTCTATCTTAAGAATATTAAATTTTGGGTGCGTGTTTTTTTTAGTCGCGCTGACGCATAAGGCAAATTCAGAGGAATCGAAAAATAAGGTTTTCAAGGCCGGGGCGGCGACCAGCAATATCACTCCGCCTCTGGGATCTCCTGTTGCTGGTGCTGGGAGCACGGTTCCTACAAATAATGTTCATGATGAATTGCATGCACGTGCCTTGATTCTGGATGACGGGAAAACACGCTTCGCTTTGGTGGTTTGTGATAGCAGTGGTATCTCGGCTACGATTTGTGAAAAAGCGCGGGAATTCATTGCTGCGAACGAGACGATTCAAATTGCACCGGAAAATGTCATGATTTCAGCGACCCACACGCATTCGGGGCCCAATGCGAACGCTGACAATTACCGCGACTTTCTGGCTCGTAGAATCGCGGACAGTGTCCAGCGGGCCGTTTCAAATCTGCAACCCGCAAAAATTGGATGGGGCAGTGTGGATGAACCTTCGGAGTTATTTAATCGGCGATGGTATGTGAATGACTCCGCTCTGTTGCAGAATCCCTTTGGATGTGTGGATAAGGTCGTGATGAATCCACCCAGGGGCAGCAAGGCGCTGGTTCAACCTGCAGGTCCGATCGATCCGGAAGTCTCTTTTTTGAGCGTGCAATCATTGGAGGGAAAACCGATCGCCTTATTCGCAAACTATTCGCTGCACTACGTCGGAGGCGCGGCGGTGGGAGAGATCTCGGCAGATTATTTTGGCATGTTTGCCAATCGAATGGGGGAACTGTTGAGAGCCGAATCCGAGTTTCCACCCTTTGTTGGTATCATGTCCAATGGCACCAGCGGAGATGTGAACAATTCCGACAGACGCAAAAAGTCTCAGAGAAGAGCCCCTTATGAAAAAATGAAAGAAGTGGCTGAGAAGCTCGCACAGGGAGTAGCCAAAGCGCATCAAGGAATCACATTTCATGACTGGGTGCCTCTTGGCGCAGCAAGTCGTAAGCTTCCATTGAAGCCCCGTAAAGCGGATAAGAATCTAATGGAATACGCAGCGAAAATCCTGGAACGTCCGGATGATGTTTCCGGCTATCCTCGGTATGCTCTGAAATATGCAGCCTATGTCGAGCGGATGGGAAATGGAGATTATCGAGTGCCGGATTTGATTCAAGTGTTTCGCATTGGCGATTTGGGAATCGCAGCCATTCCTTATGAGACGTTTACGGAAACTGGATTGCGGATAAAAGCAGAAAGCCCGTTTCAAGATAGTTTTACGATTGAACTGGCGAACGGAGCGGGAGGCTATCTGCCAACTCCTGAGCAGCATAAGTTGGGAGGTTATGAAACCTGGTTTGGAACGAATCGAGTTCAGATGGATGCGTCGGAAGTCATTGTCGAAGCGATTCTGAGCATGATGGAAGAGTTGAACGCGGAGTAGTAATTATGGATTATTATAGAAACGATAGAATCACACTGAGCTTTGTGCATACAGCTGTGCTGTTCTTTTTCCTAAGTGGATCTTTATGGGCAGGAAGCATTCATGTCGCCAGTGATGGAAATGATCAGGCTACGGGAAGTGCTGAAGCACCCTTGAAAACGGTCCAGGCGGGTCTAAACAAAGCTCAGGCCGGCGACACGGTTTTTGTCAGCAAGGGGATCTATCGTGAACGTTTGGTTTTCCCTCGGGATGGTGAAGCGGGGAAGCCTATCATTCTGACTGGGGAAAACGGGGTCATCATTGATGGGGGGACTTTGGTGAGTGGTTGGGAAAAGGTGAAGGGTTCGGGGGGGGATATTTATCGCATTCCTTACGAGGGGGAGCGCCCGATGAACCTGACCTGGAACAGCAAATACATTCTGCGGATTCGCGATGAGTTCATGGCGAAGGGGGATATGACCACCCTGCGTGATGGGCCGATGGGTTGGGACAGTTATGAAGGGAAACCTTATCGAAGCTGGGATGGCGTGAAAGCGATGTGGGGGTGTTGGCAGGGGTATCTGTATCTAGGATTTGGAGATTCGACTGTGAATCCAGCAGAGCAGGAAATCACCACCACACCAGATGGCAAGCGGGGAGGGGCAACGGTAACGGTTGATGGGCGAAAATTTATCACCGTCAAAGGACTGACCCTTCGCAATGCTTATCATGCTGTGATGATTTACAATGGGTCGAGTGATTGCGTTATTGAAGACAACGATCTGATCGGTGGGAAAAACACCGTGATGATAGCAGGGGGACCGAAAGGGGAGCCTTCTCGAATAGTGGTGACAAAAAATCGTTGTACACTGGGCTATGTGCATTCTCTAGATCCTGCAGACGCACGTCACTGGTTCATTTGGGCAGCTTTCAAGAAGAACAGCGATTGGGATCGCACTTGTATTAGTATGAAAAATTTTGGCTCGGATGTAGAGATTTCAGAAAATCATCTTTTTGAAAATTTTAATGGAGTGGGGAATCAAAAATCCGGCAAACGATTGACGGTGCACCACAATCTTATCGAGTATATGGCTGATGACGGACTGGAACCTGACGGTGAGGAAACCGAGGCTCATTGGCATCACAACGTGGTCAGGAACTGCAATATCCAATACCGTCACAAAAATATCATCGGTGATGGTCCGATGTATGTTTACGACAACTGGTTTGTCTCCCGGCCGGGGCAAAAGACCGGGTCCAACATGGGATTGTATTTTTTTGGAGGCTCCACAACACCTGCTTACATTTATCACAATACATTTATCGCATCGAGGGGAGTGACAGTTGGGGCTAAGAATATTCAACTGGGTCTGCCGAATGTCTGGATGATCAACAATGTGTTTTCCTGTGACGAAGTTTTCCAGGATAACAAGAGGCTGAAGATTTATCCTCATTTTGATTACAATTATTGTGAAGGTGACCTTTCTGTTCCGAAGAGTTGGTGGGGGAAGAACAACAAGCTAGTGAAGAGGGAGCGGATTTTGGATCTGGAATTAATCAATGGAAAACAAGAGAATTTCGTATTGCTGCTAAATAAGCGGGGAGTTGATTTGTCAAAAAAGTGGTCAAGCGGGGGAGTCGTACATCTGTCTCTTCCCGGAATGCAGGGAGGATATTATAAAAATGGCAAAGCGCACGTTGGAGCGAAAATGCAAGCCGGTAGGGGAGGCGATAATCGTTGATATGGCAGTAATATTTTCGCAGTTGGCATTCCCCTGATTTGTAATTATGTCAGAGAGGACTCACCAGAGGCTGAAGTAGTCTGGCAGAATTCCTGAATAGCCACTCGGAGAGGAACAGGTTTGGGTGTTCGGAAAGATTAACTTTAAAGGTGAGAAATAAATATTCGTAGGGCATCGGGCTTGACTGCAGAAATGTCCCGTGTTCTAATCAGCGCAAATGAACAGGATTAACCCCTTCCAATTCCAGCGGCTACACGCAGGCAAACGTCAGGAATGAAAAAAATACCAGGAGTCTATCGGACTTAAGGCTTCTTACAGACTCTCAGCAGTTTAACATGAAAATAATCGGATCGTTCACCGTCATTGCTGTGTCTATAGGTCGTGTTTTGATATGTTTTCTTATTATATTTCCCCCCTTTCTGGTAAATGCCAATGATTATTACCTTGCCGTCGATGGAAGTGATTCGAATTCTGGCAATATCGACAGTCCTTGGAAAACGATTACCAAGGCTATTTCCCATTTAAAAGCTGGCGACAATCTCTATCTAAGAGGCGGAACCTACATCGGTGAGCCAACATATTATTGGGATGCAAAGAAACATCCTGGCGGTATATCGGGAAAGCCCATCACCATTAGAGCTTATCGCGATGAAAATCCCGTGTTTGACGGACAAGGGGAAATGAAGGGTTTTATCTCTTTGTATGGTGTAGATTGGGTGACGATTGAGGGGCTGACTATCAAAAACTATTTAGTTGAAGATAATGGTGTCATTTGGTTGGGGCGACTTAATCTGAAGAGTAATGATTTTGCTGAGAATATTTCGATTATCAACAATCGCATAGAAAATTCAGGCAAGGGGAAACGCGCCCATGCCATTTATGTTTCATGGGGCAGCAAAGACATACTGATCAAGAATAACCATATAAAAAAGGTATCTGGTTACGGGGTTCATGGCTGGCATGGACCGGGGGTTAACGGTATGAAAATAATTAACAATATTATACAGAACGCTAAAGCAGGGGCTATTATTTTGGCGGATGGTGCTAAGAATATCGAAATACGCAATAATATTATCTATAACAACGCCACAGGTATAGATTTTAATCATAAGGGGAGCGATATATCATGGGGCGTAAAAAACGCCAAGGTAACCCGGAATATTATTGTGAATTGTAAAGATTACGGTGGATTGCGAATAGCCACGCATAATCAAAAAGATGTGTTTTCCGATTACAATCTCTATTACAATGCTCCAATCATCTGGAACGGGGAACGATTAAGCTTGGATGAATATAGAAAAGTCAGCAATAATGCCGATCATTCAAAAGTGGCGGATCCACTTTTCATAGATCCTGCGCAAGACGATTTTCATTTCCAGCCGGGGTCACCAGCTAAAGAAATACTGCAAAACACCAGCGGCCTCGAAGCCGCTGATTGATTGCGCTGATTCGTTTATTTCACAATGAATAACCCTGTATGGACAATAATGATTATCCGAGCTTTTAAAAATACTCCAGCCCTTCTAGTGGCTTTTCTTGTTGCCGCTTCAGGTGCAGCCAAGGCGGAGTCAACTTCAGCTGCACTCGAAAAGAAAATGGATCAGGCGTGGGAGGTCGCCTGGGGGAGGTTTTTTCACAAGGACGTGGAAACGTTCATGGATTATTTGAGCAGTTATGAGGAGGGAAAAGAATTGACCCACCTGCCGAGCGCGGAAGAAGTAAATCGTCAGTATCCTAATCCCTGTGGTTACAGCACCGGCATGGAAGATGGTATGATCCTCGGCGGAGCCATGTTGAGCCTCATTTGTGATCGATTTTCTGTAACGGGAGAGGACGATCTCCGGGATCGTTCCGCTCAAGTATTTAGGGGAATGCGCCGATGTGTCACAGTACATGGGGTGCCCGGGTTCGTTGCCAGGAATATCTGTCCGGAAGACCGCAAGAGCATTTATATCAACTCATCCCGTGATCAATACACACATTTTGTTCATGGATTGTGGAAGTACTATCATAGTCCTCTTGCAGACGAAGCGACCAAGATCGAGATTCGCAATATTCTCGCAGCGGTTGCCGACCGTATGATTGAGTATGTCACTCCAAAAAATGATTATGACTTCTGTCGAGCAGACGGAAAGAGGGGGCCTTTGGGGATCTGTCGAATGTGGAATGTCCAGGCTCACGAGGCCGCGCGTCTGCCGATGATATATGCTGCCGCCTGGGACACGACCGGGAATGAGGCTTACCGGAAATTGTGGCGTAAGTATGCGGCTAAAGCCGTGGCTCAGTCGGCTTCTCCTGATAAGAATAATCCGGCTTACGCGTTGCTGCAGATGCAGGTTTCATTGGAGGTTCTCTACCAGCTTGAACCTGATCAGGACTTAAAGGAAAAGATTTCCAAGGTGATGAAACATGTGAGTGCGCTCGCGGAACATCGCCTGGATCACACGATTAAACGCATTGCTAAAAAGAGTTCAGAGGAAATGAGCATGCTTGGGCCTGACTGGCGGCAGGCGAAGGAGTGGAAAAATAGGGGAGGCTATAAAAACCCTCAGTGGGGACCTTATCGGGAAATCTGGCACCTTACCCGGGAGGCCGGGGAGTCTGCTCTTGTTCCCTTGATGGTGAACCAAGCTTCGATGGGTGATGGATCGAAGCAACAGCTGAAGGGCCTGATCCTGCAAACGGATTATCTGCACAATTCCAGTTGCGGCATCATTTACCATCTTGCCGCTTACTGGAAAGCGCGACGTTATAAGGAAATAGAATAAGTGACATCATTGAGAAAAAGGAGCAATATACATGTCTCAACAAATTTACTGCCTCTGGGCAAGCTTACCTTAAATGTGAGCAACCAGGCCATGATATTACGAGTCTTCTGAAAAATTGAACCGCCCTGGTAGATTTAACGAATTGATATTACGTTTGACCTGATAATTTCCCCTTCGCCAATTCTGGTTGGCCAACAAAACATCCTTTGTTCCGTGGACGCGGGGATGTGGAGATCAAGTGGTTACTTGCTGTCCGGTTTTTGGTAATCTGACTTGGGAAACAGGCTTACCTTGCCATCCTTTCCTCGCCGGGCCATTTTGCCGTCGAGGTACCAGATAGGATAGGAACTGAAAATATTCCCACTCCCTAGGATTCTGGGATCGCCAGTTTTCCGCAGGTAGGCTTCGAGATCCTTTTTCAGCTTCTCCTTTACTTTCGCCAAGCCCTCTTCCTCCGCCAGATTGTGCGTTTGCCAGACATCCTTGCGGACATCATACAATTCCTCCGGCGGCCTGGGGCCAAAACATAGCTGGTAATTGGTTTTTGTGGCCGTTTCCTGCATCAGTAGATCTGGAATCGGTCCGGCTTGAACGGGGTTCCATCCTCCTCCTTCCGGCTTCGGATAGTTCTGAATATACAGATAGTTACTGGTCCGGACGCCCCTGCACGACATCGGCCCCAGCCATCTGGAAAAATGCTTCCCCCCGGGATGCGCCTCGAGCCCGAAAAAAACCTTGTCACGTCCCGGGTCGATGGTGCCGCTTTCTTCAGCAGTGAGCAATTTGAGAAAACTTTTGCCCGTCATTTCCGAAGCCGTCTCCAAGTCGGCCACCTCCAGTAGAGTGGGTGCCAGATCAGTGAAGCTGACAAAATCCTCCACCACACGTCCCGGACGAATTTTATCGGGCCAGTGGGCAATAAAAGGCACACGGGTGCCAAGGTCATACAAACTCGCCTTTCCACGTGGCCAGGGCATGCCATGGTCACTGGTCACGATTAACAGGGTATTGTCCAGCACACCGTTTTGCTCCAGCAGTTTCACCACCTTGCCAACCTGCTTGTCAAACTGCTCAATCTCTTGGTAGTAACCGGCCAGATCTTTCCTTACTTCAGGAGTGTCAGGTAGGAACGGGGGGATTTCGATGGCTCCGAGGTCTCGTCCGTCCACTTCGTAGTGGAATGGGCGGTGGCCAAGGGACGATCCGAGCCAATAACAAAAGGGAGTCTTCCCGGAATGCTCGGCTAAAAATTTGTCCAGAGGGACTTTCTTGCCGGCGGGTGGGGACTCCCACCCACCAAGCTTCCAGTACCCTGGGGCCCATCCTTTACCCTGGCGGCCAACCTGATACCCGGATTTTTCCAGCAAGCTGGGATAGATCGCATAGCTGTTCTGTAAAGTTCCGCCAAAAACCGCGGCTTCTTTTAGTCGCCAGATTTCCTGCCCGGTCAATAGAACGGATCTGGCAGGATGGCAAATTGGTGAGCCGCAGTATACATTGGAAAAGCGCACCCCTTTCTCCGCCAATTTGTCAATGTGGGGTGTTTTCGCGAAGGAGCCTCCGTAAACGCCCCAGTCCCGCCAAGACATGTCGTCGGAAATCATGAACAGGATGTTTGTCCGGGAATCCTCACCATGCGTTTCCGTCATGGGAGCGGCAAAGGCAATAAAATAAAACAATATGCCTAAATAGGAAGGCGCGAGCTGGAAGGATTTGGATGCGATCATGGGTTTGCTACTATAGGCTTATAGCTTAAAGCATTGCATTGGGAAATAAATATTTGGTGAGCGCATTCCCGGTGGTTTGCCATAAGTAAATTTCAGTTTCATTGAATCACTTTTGCGCCACACGATTTGCAAAACTTGTCATTTGATCTGAGTTTGATTCCGCATTTGATACAGAATTTAGGGTTCTGTGAAGCAGCCGGTTTTGCCTGCTTCTTTACCGGTTGTGGAATAAGAAGCGGGGGATCCGCTTTTTTGTGCATATACGGAGGAGGCGTTTGATCCGACTTTGGAGCATTGCTTGCCGGGGCTTGGTTGGCTTCCTTCGGTATTTCTGACGACAGGATTTTCACACCACATTCGGGGCAATTATTTGTATTGTCAGGAATTCGTGCGGCACACACCGGGCAGGAATGTGCGGATGACACGGTTTGGCCGGTTGAGTCATTTGGATGTTTTAGAAAATCTGATATCAGTAACTCAGTATTCTTAAAATCGAGCGATGCGATCGTTGATTCTTTTCCTCCAAAATCAAAGAGAAACAAGTCCTGCAAGGATCGAACCAAAAGCATAGCTTCGTGCCCTTCGCTTCCCTTATCGGTAATCCGTGTGATTCGAATGGCTACTTTAGTGAGATGTTGGTGGAGAGCCACCAATATGCGGTATCCGGACGAAGTGAGATGATAATTATCATTCGCAGCAGAAATGAGTTTGCGGGAAATCAATTCTTCTAGAGCAGGCTGAACTCTTCCCTCCCATGAGGCTGCATTGCTTGAGAAGGGGAATACTTTATCGAAAAAGAAAAACGGCCATCTGAAATCTTCGATCGAGCTGTCATTAATCACATCTTCCACAGTCGATATTTCGAAGGATTGTGTGGGTTCTAGGTGGGAAAGTATGGATGACATCCGCGACTCCCGTAGAAGATGAAGCAAAGCCAGGAGAACAAGACCGGCATCCTGAGAGAAGCTTCCTCTGATATCCACAGGGGAAAGAGGGATTTGTTCAAGAAGCACTGATGAGATGGTTTTCACCAATGACGAAGTCGGTTCAACACAGATTCGCCAAGTGTTTTCCGCTGATATCATAATGACAACTTGTCCCGGAGCTTGAGGGCCGTAGGCAAGGATCGCTCGACTGATGGACTCTTCGCCCAATGTGTAATGGAGGACTCCGGCTTGAGTAGGACCGGCTAGAATTGCGATTGCGTTGCGGTAGGTGATGGCAAAATCTTCAGGTATCTCTGAGAAAAACCGGGCAACCGAGCCCTGATCTTCCTCGGTGGCGGAGATCTGTGGTATTCGCGACAGTGGGCCGATCGGCAAGTCTAAAACTGATGGGGCTGAGGTCAGTTCAGGCCCACTTGCAACTAGGTCTCCTTCTTCAAGTTTCATTGTGTGCAGGGATTATTATTAAATACGATTATCTCGAAGGATACTTTTTCCGGTAGGCTTACTGACTCCTTGCAAGAAATTCTGGCTAGCTTTTTCGAAATCAAATTCGCTGCTTTTAACAGAAGTTGACAGGCTCGGGGGAAAGCCCTGATTAGCGCTCTTGAATTTCTGCAGGCCTTCCAGATTGCTGGACAGCTGCTGCGCCACTTTATCAGGAGTGTAACCAATTTTTGCCAGTTTCATTTCCACTTCGGCAGGGGAGAAGCCCGTTTTCCCAGTGTTTTTCATGATATCCACAGCCTCGGTCAAGCGAGGAGAAATTTCTGCTGTTCTCATGCCACTGATCTTTCCTTGTTCAGTGGTAAACCGGGTTACTTCTTTTGTGTCGATTTGTGGATGCCCTTGCTCGGTCATTCTAACCGTGCCGTCACTATTTTTGATTGTAGGCAGTTCTCCCTTTTGGTTCTTATAAAATTCCTCCTGATTCGCGCGAACTCTATTCATGTCTACTTCCATTTCACCGCTAAGGGGGGGGTTCCGCATCGGGAGATCACCGTTATTATGGTGTTTGTAGAATTCCTGTTGATTGACTGAATCCACTTTCGCTTCCAGTTGGTTGCCGTATTGTTTGGTGGTCTGACGGTAACCTTCCTCGGTTAGACCTTCCGCTTTGGCTTCGAATGAATCAGCTTGAGTCACCGCTTGATCGGCCTTGGTGGGGTTGCCTGTAGATTGAAGCTCTTGTGCGTCCTGTCGAAATTTAGCGGCTTTTTCGTTCAAGTCGCTTGCTTCATTGCGCCACTCTCGCTGTTTGTATTCGCTGGTTTTGGCTACGGCTTCGATATCCGAGGAGTCTCTACCTTTGTAATCGTCCTTTACCGCGGTTTGTAGATCACGGTCTCCTGTTCCATACGCCTCCTTATCGAGACGATCCGTGCAGGCTTGATCCATGTCTTTGTTGTATTGATGAACTTTTTCGGTATTGATGACCGGGCGACCACTGGAGTCTAGTTCAATCTTTCCGCTGGGGTCTGTTTGGTAGGGTAATTTCCCATCATTGCGCGCTTTATAAAATTCTTCTTCATAGATTCGTTTGGTGTCAGCTTTGGGGACATCGGCAAAGCCCTTTTCGATTTTTCCGGTTCTTGGATTAATCACATGATCTTGCTCCACCCGGTAGGTGATATCCTGGTCGAAGCTAACCTTGTCGCCATTAATTCCCTCAATTTTTCCGCTCGGTTTTGCCTGAGTAAAGTCATCCGTATGAGTCTTCATTGCAGGGTTAGGTTTTTTGGCGAAACTACTTAGATCAGTAGATTCGATGTCTCCAGTCGAACTGGGCGCATTCGTAGGCTTAACAACTTTTACTTTTTCGACGGGCACACCATATTCTTGAGCGATTCGTTCACGAGTCGACAGGTGCGCTTGCTCGTATGAGGTTTTGAGATCGCGATTGAATCCTTCTCTGATTTTGTGACTGAGAGCATCGTCACCTCTTTCATTGAGGATATTCATGGCGTGCTTGTCTTGCTGGACCTTGTCGACCGCTTGCTGGCGTTTTATTACGGCATCAGGTGAGCTTGGATTTTGTTTATATGAGGTAAGGGCTTCATCTAATTCTGCGATCTTGTTTGCTCCAGCTTTCCGGCCTTGATTAAAAGCGTCAGTACGTCGCGCCACAGCGCTTTCATCGATCACTAATGCTTTTGGCTTATAACCAGGGGTGATATCTTTCCCGGCACCCACCAGTTTATTCCCTATATCCTGGTTTAGGAATTTTTTCGTATTACTTAATTTAGCTGTGAATGCGTCGTCGATGCTACTTCCTTTCACGAAATTATTATATCCGGCACCACTGATTTTACTTCCGGCTTTTATGCCGCTTTCCACCACCCGTCCGGTGACTTCATCGAATACCACTCGTGTAGCTGCTGTGTGAAAGGCTTCAATCCCTGTTTTCCCTTTCATCACCTCGTCATGCACGACATACATCTTATCCCCAACCTCCATGACATACTCGGATTGCCCTCCTGATGCCACTCCCATAAGGCCACGAAGAGCCATGGATTTATAGGAGGTTTCTCCGTTTGCATTGAGCCCGGTAAAAATTTCTCTCGAAGTAGATTGAGCTCCCTCTTTTACCCAGTTTGTATTCCTCGCTTCATCTCGCATACGTGAGGCATCCATCTCGTTTCGCAAAATGCCTTTGAGTCTGTCCAACTCTTCCCGGTTGGGCGGGACACTCTCTTTGGAAACCAGGTCCTTGCTCATTTTATCAAGGTGATCAAGTATATTGTCCGTCTGCCCTTCACCGTGATTGATGTTGCCTTGCTCGGCAAGATTGCGTGTCGCTTTTGCCATCTTGTGAATATCTCGAAGCAGGTCGCGTTTTTCTTTTTGCTTGCGGATAAATTCGTCGTTCTCACTGAAGTCCCAATCTCTTCGATCCCTGGCTTTATAGTTAGTTGATCCGCCAAGTTCATTGACCTGGTCGGCAAAGCGGTTTCGATCTCTGCGGAGACGTTCGAGCTCTCGATCCTGTGATGATGTGTCTCTTCCTGATTTACGAAGGCCATTTCGGACCGACTCCACAAACCCGATTTGCTCGACCGTATTTTGGAAATCCCCCTCTGCTTGGCGGACGTATTCCCGGTCGCGCAATTGATCACAAAAATCCTCTGCTTCATCCAGAGTTTTAAAATTGCGCACTATTCCATCGGAACCGGTCACTTCCCAACCTGGTTCGTCCAGAGGGAATTCGCTCTCCAAGTCGGTAGGGTAGGAAAGAGGGGGAGGTGCCGCGCTATTTGAAGCGGGCATTTGATCATCCAGGGATTGGCGTAAGGCATCGCCCAAAGTACCGCCTAGAAGAACTCCTGTGACTGCACCTGCAGTAGCAAATCCACCAGCGATTAATCCCAGTCCTATGATTTTCTGCCCTTCGGGAGTTTGTAAATATCCCAGAAGTGTTTTTTTTCCTCCGTTTTTAGGGCTGTATTCATTCCAGCCACCGTCATCGGCAAATAACAAAGCCGGAGTAAAAAACAAAAAAGAAATAAAGCAGAGCATCAACAGGCTTGAGATAGAATTTTGGCGACTACTACCGCTTCCTCCAGCACCTTTGCTGTTATTATTGTCATCTTTCGATGAATGAGTGCGCCGGTACCAGAGGGAAATGCCGACCCCTAGCACCACCATGCCCCAAAAGCTGTAGTAGAGGTAGGTCAGCAGAAAACCTAGGGAGATGGAGAGCAGCGAAACCCAGAATTGCTTTTCAATGGGTGGACGGGTTGCCCGGGGTCGGCACCACTGTTCATGAGCCGCTTTTAATCCGGCAAGAATGGTCACAACGACGGCAAGCAGGATGAATTTTCTAAACTGCCACCCAGCGATCTTCAAGACGGTGTCTCCAGCCATAGCAGCAGCACCACAAGTAATCATAATCCGCTCGTAAAAAGCAGGATTTTTAAAGTATTTTTTCACCGAATCCAAACTGTAACGAAATCCCGATGGCGCCACTTTTAGCGCGCCCCAAGTGGTTTTGAATAATTGGAAACCGGTTCCTCTGGCAAAGCCATATATTCCAAACAGGAACATAGCCCCAGCAAACCAGCGAGCTCCTGCAAGTGCATACTCTTCAGGTTGAATATATAACCCGGAGGGGCCGTTCCATCCTCCTGCTTTTGCCTGTAAATAAATATGCCATATGGCGGCCAGACCGTAAATAAAAGGGGCGAAAAATAGAGCGATAAAGAGCCGGCGGGAAATCGTGCGCCAAATCGCTTTCATGAGATAACGTGGCTTCAGGGCATTTTTTAACGCACTTAGATACCGCTTCAAATAAAAGCCAATACCAGGAAGCGAAGGTGCACTTGTTTCACTCATTGTCGCCTTTGCCTCCTTTTGCTCGCGGGTTAACAAATCCGTTTTTTTCTACCGCAACAAAAACGCTACGCCAATCAGTTCTTTGAGCTCTAATCTGGTAGAGACCTGGTTTTTTAAAGCTGAATTCGATAGATTCTCCTGAATCTAAGCTATCTAATGTGCGGTCAGAAAAGGGGTGCTCAAGCACCACGGTCTCTCTGGTCATGTTTTGTATCCTGAATGTGTCGGTTAAATCAATTTTTGACCATCTTGGATGAATGCCTTGTTCAACCATTTGCAAGTCGTGGGATCCATCGGGAGCAAGGTAACCATCTGGTGGGCGAACCAAAACCCAAACGCTAAAAACGGCAATGCCAGCTACAAGCGCTGATCCAGCAACAGCTAAAGGACGAACGCTCGAACTCTTTGCAAACCATGCGAGCGGTGCTCCGTAAAATAAGTGGGCGAAAAAAGCTACGGCCATTCCTGTTGAGTTTGATCGCAGATGGTAAACTTCGCCGAAGACGGTAACGATCGCCAGCCCTTCTATAACCAGAGCCCACACCAGTGCCATTACGGCGGTGCCTTTATTTATGCCCATTATCATGGTGAACATGATGCCGAAAAAGATGCCGTTTCCCATGTGGTAAAAAAGTCCCAACCAGTCTGTATAGAGGTTGCTGTACTCCGCACCTGCCAGAAATACGCCATAGGATTGAATAGCCGCAAATGGGTTTAATCCGCCCAAATGAAAAGGGATGCGGATCAGATCATAACCAGCTACCCCCATTAAGCCGCCCGCAACCCCTCTGTCGAAACGGTTTTTCAGCGCAGTGCTGTGTTTGCAAGCCCACCAGTAGGTAAGAATGTAAATACAGATAACGGGTAGCAACAAAGTAAGTGCCGCCGTATTCATTTTGACTATTCCATAAAGGTAGCCCAGCAATGGCAGGATCGTCGCCAGCCCAATTAGACAAAGTAACAAACGAACTAAGAATCCGGCATCACGACCTTTTTTCTCCAGTTGATCCATTTCTAATATCTCCATCGGGATTAAGTAAAAAATACAGATTAATAGCGACAAGATCTACCTATATATTGCTATAATCGATATAATTTAAAAATTTTGGCTGAAGACGTGGAGATTTGGTATTAGAAACTAATCATGGGAGGATCTAAAAGTCCGTGTTTTTGTAGCGAGTGTGGCAAGCCTGTGCTTTCGCACGCAGCGTTTTGCGCACAATGTGGGGCGCCAATAAACCTGGATTCTGAGCAAGCTAAGGTTAAGGATGAGGGGGGGGCTCCAGATTTCACTCAAGAAACGATCCCCCGGGATCTTGTCGCCGGAAAAAAACGGAGTAAAATTCCATGCGTTTTGTTGGCACTTGCTTCACTTTTGGTTATAGCAACAGCTTTGATTGTATTTATGTTATGGCTGGTTCCGCGTTTCGAAAAGGAGTCAGGTGACGATGTGAACACCTCAGGGTACCCCGTCGAGTTTTCTGAAGAAATACACCGGCAGTATCCGCAGCCTGCCCAGCTGGTGTATTATCATTTTATTTCAAAGTTATACGCTGAAAATCAAGATTCGATCCGAGTGGGGTCCCCGAAAATATCCGATAAGCAGGTTGACATCGATGTGACGATCGATGGGCAGAAATTCACTTTTAGAACGATTGAAATCACTAATGACGGGAAGGCCGCCGAAGTGTTTGTGGGGCTTGCGGATTCTGAAGCCGATGAAATTTTTGTACTCCGGAAAACGGGAGGTAAGTGGATCATCGCAGGGACTCGACAGGTGGAGCTAAGGGTCAATTAGCGGCTTTTGGAAATTTGTATGCTACAATTTTCCATTCATCCACCTCTTTTTTAAGTTGCACCGCAATTGGGATTTTGGTTCCGGACTTCACGATCAAGTTTCCTTCAAGTATGCCGACGTCATTTTCGATCTGGCTGCTGGAAAAGCTGGATCCTGTCACCGTTTTTAAAACCGGGTGTTGTTGTTGGAATTCTTGAAAATCGCCATAGGAGATAGTGGCTTGAAAATCTACGGCGGTGCCATCGTAGGCGGCTCGTTCATTACCCGCTTGAATCAATGCGAAATGTTGGTCAACTGCCGTTTTAAGAGGTTCATTCATCAAGCTTAAAAGCATAATGAACCCGCCGATTGCCACAACTCCAAGTATCACCAGACCTCCTAAAACGATTGCCGTGATTTTACAGCCACGATGTTGTTTCATCTGTGGTGTCGAGATTTTTCGGGCATTGGTTGAGGGTGGCGGAGAAGTGGTTTGCGCTTGCTCTATGGACGAGTCAGAAGAGGGCTGAGGGGCCTTCTGTCCACATTCGGGGCAATAATGTGCTTTTTGGATCAGGTGAGTTCCACAGTTTGAGCAGTAGGGCATAACTGATATATGGTTAACGTTTGTCCGGGCGGGCTGTTTCAAGCGAGCCGTAGTTTCTAGTGAAAGAGGGGAGGTAACCCCAGCTGTATAACAAAAGGGCAGGCAGGGTGGAAAAGCAAATTTCTAGCAGTTCAACCGATATTTGCTAGCTGTTGCCACTGCACTTTTTTGTCCGCTTATAGCATCACGGCAACGAGTGTTTTATTCGACGTGCAATGTGCTTACTGCTTTGCCATCGATTTTGCCTGGGCGCTGCTACGCTAGGGCACACTGATATTCGGTTCTTTGCTTATTGAGTTTATGCAGACTTTGCGGCGGAAATATTCTGTAATTCAATGTGGAGAATGATCTGAATGGATCCCTTTATGCTAAGCCTTATCAGCATCAAGTAGGCAAGTTCTACTGACTTGAATCGGGCTTGACGGTTGAAATGACATGTTGACCGCCGCCAGAAAAACTAGCCCAAAATGAGTGAGAGGTTTTAGATTAACTAATACCTCAACTCATGAACAAACAAAAGAGAGATAAAGCGGAAGAGATCATAGGAATACTGCGTGAAAGTGAAACGGCGGCGGTGAGCCAGCAATCGTTTTGCCAGGAGAAGCAAATATCACTGGCCACGCTGCATCGATGGCGCAAGAAATACGGGCAAATGAACGAGTCGGAAGCGAAGCGACTCAAGGCCCTGGAAAAGGAGAATACCGAGCTCAAGAAAATGTATGCCGATGCGATGCTGGGCATCAAGGTGTTGAAGGAGGCGGTTGAAAAAAAGCTGTAAGCGCGGCGCACCGGAGAGAACTCGCACAAGAGGCTGCAACCAGTGATGGTTGTAGCCAACGCCTGATCTGCAAAGCCTTTGGACTCCATCGTTCGACCTTCCGCTATCGTCCAAAACACCCGAGTCAGCAGAGGGGAAATGCTGAAAAGAGTGTGGTTGAGCTCAGTTTGGAGCACCCTGAATTGGGTTCGGACAAGGTGGGAAGGATGGCACGGAAACAAGGTTATAGGATCAGTAGCAAACGAGTGCGGGATGTGCGTCGCGAGGAATGCCTGCAGGTTCCACCACCCCGAAAGAAGAAGTCCCGTTGTGGGAAATCAACAGGGAGGCACCCTCAAATAGCGATGAGACACAACCATGTATGGAGCTGGGACTTCATCCATGACTACACGGTGAGGGGAGGCAGTATCCGCATCCTGAGCCTGGTGGGCGAGTATACGCGTGAAATCCATGCCCTGCATGTGGAGCGCAACATAGGGGCACGCAAACTGTGTAAAATATTGGAAAGGGTGATCATGGAACATGGAGCACCCGACTACATTAGAAGTGACAATGGACCCGAGTTCGTGGCCCGATATTTACAGAACTGGTTGGAGGAAGAGAAAGTGAGAACCCTGTATATTGATCCTGGAAGTCCCTGGCAGAATGGTTATGTGGAGAGCTTCCATGATAAGTTTAGGAGGGAATGCTTGAGCCGGGAGCTGTTATACACCCTGACGGAAGCCCGTGTAGTGGTTGAGCGATGGAGGCACAAGTTCAACTGGATCAGGCCCCATCGGAGGTTAAAAATGAACACGCCCCGGGAATACGCAGTCATGGTGGCGGGGATAACCGGTAGCCCTCAAGATACCAGTTGCGCTTCAGCCTACGGCTTGCGCTCCACAGGTATCTTGACAAGAAAGGTGCTGGGGGTGTTAAGTGCTTACGAACTTCTCACTTAATTTGGGCCAAATATTGGAAGCAGGTCAGGAGGAATCTGTGCAAAATTTTGACTATCAGGGCAACAGCAGTTTCTTTCCGATTTGCCCTGGGATGATCGTGGCTTGGTTGATCAAAACGCCCAAGATGTTGGCGATGTTATAGGCCCATCTGGTGGTAGCTTGGTTATCGATGAAAGCAGTTTCGCTAAGCAATGCAAGATGTCTGTAGGCGTGGCGCGGCAATGGAAGGGGAGACTTGGTAAGGTTGATAACTGCCAAGTTGGCGTATTTGCCGGTGCTTATTGATGGTAAGCGTGCTAGTATCACCGACTTTCGACGCTACCTTCTCAAAGAATGCATTGATGATTCGAAACGCTGCTAGAAAACGGGTATTCCTGAAGAGCGTATTGTTTTGAAAAAAAAAATCTGAGCTCTCGGTGGAGATGATTAAAGAAGCTCTTGCCCGTGATCTACCATCTTCTTGGGTCAGTGCCGATGGAGGATACGGTTAAATTGTGTAGGGGGTAAGGATGATTTCTAGCAATTAAACTAAGTGGGTTACTTCCGTTGCGGGAGTTGTTCGATGCATGCATCAAATTTGTTGTTCAAATCCGTCGTATCAATCGACGAGCCAATGGCGACAATTTGGCTGTGTGGCGGGCGGGTACCCCAATCATCCAGTTCTGATAGTTCTGTACGGCGTCCGACTGCTTGTAGGCTGAAACGTTTGCCAGGACAATCGGCGACATAAACGATTCCTTTACAACGATAAACGGACGCCGGGAGTTCGCGTCTTACCATCCGACGTAGCGTTTCGAGTGAGAATGGCTGGTTGGATTCGTAACTCCATGTGTCGAACATCTCGCTGGCAGTGTCGTGCTTATGGTGGGCTTGGTGTCCGTGTTGTTCAGTGTCGCCACTGTTTTCAATTTTCGGACTTACAAGTGCGGGGTCAAAACGGCCGACTGCCATCAGTATCTCTAAAGGCACATTGCAGCGTGTGGATTCGATAATCCGTATTCTATTAAGGTAATGTCCAACCCACTCTCTGATCACTTCTATGTGCTCGGGGCCAACGAGATCGACTTTGTTGAGAATAACCATGTCAGCAAAGCCAATTTGCCGTATTTTGAGTGCCGTAAGTTCGGCATCGTCTCCATGGGTGAAAACGGCTTCGGCATCGATAAGGCAAGTAATGCTGTCCAGGCGGAGCAATTGCTCGTATTTTTTATCGAGGAATGTCATGACAATACCCTCGGGATCCGAAACTCCACTTGCTTCCAAGAGTACATAGTCAATGGCATCTTTTTTCGTGAGGAGCTGCTCTAGGGAAAGGACGAGGTCGTCCCGGATTTCGCAACACACACAACCGTTGGTGAGGTTGATCGTATTCTCCTCTATGCCATCGACGAGTTCGGCATCGATATTGATGGAGCCGAAATCGTTGATTAACACACCGACCCGCAGACCATGGTCTCCGTTTAGGATGCGATTCAGCAAAGTCGTTTTTCCGGCGCCGAGGAAGCCGGTCAGCAGGGTGACTGGGACAGGACTGCGTCCAGGTATCAAAATGGGATCTGTTCTAGGGGCGGGGGCTAGAATTGGCCTAGGGTCTTTGTTCATACTACTTTTGCCCACCCGTCTTGTCATCGATATTAATCCCGCGGGCTTCAAGCATTTTGCGGGGGTTCAGTGTGACGCCGGGCCATTTCTGGACAGGCTTGCGATAGGTATCTTCTGGATAGTATTTTTTTGGGTCGATTTCCAGATCACGGACAAATTGTTCCTGCTGCATTTCGCGTGGCATCTTGGGTGTAGGTAAAGCTATCGTCTCAGGAAGTTCCTCACCCGGTTTGAGGAACCAGCGTGGATCCATGGCGGTGGGTGCCGCGCCATCGGGCATGAGAGCTTCGCGTGACCAAATAGCGTCCTTGGTGACGTTGATTACCTGCACATCAGGGCCGCCGAACATGAACAACCCATCCCAATTGGCACGAATTTCTGCGACTGATTCAGCTGCCAAAGCCTCGCCCGACCATTCGTAATGGCAAATGGCGGCCATGCGTGGTTGGGTTTTCTTGAATAGGTAACCTGCGGCGTAATACATCGTATGGAAAATATCAATCGTGTATTCCCAGAGTTCCGAAGGTGCACCCAGCTTCATAGCCGAAATAGCCGGTACATCTATGGTTCCTTCTGATACAAATACGTCGGCTCCCTTACCGAACTCGGCGGATAGTTCATCTGGGCGTCCATCTCCAGTAAAGACAAAGGATAATCCTGCGTCTTCCCAGTCAAGTCGGTAGGCTACAGCTCCATCCTTCACATGGGAGCGGGGCCAGGATCGAACCACTACCCCGTCTTTGTTGTAAACGATGCCGTTCCGTTGCTTCCAGTCGAACTCAGTAACATCGATCTCGAAGCCGTCGCCGATCGGGCAGGAGTTGAAATTTTCTTCGTGCCAGCGGTTCATCTCCCGCATATGCTTGATCATGTGTTTGGTTCCCAATTTTGGAGTTCTCCCGGATGGGCCGTAAACTCTCAGCGGGTCGAACCCGCCTGAGAAAGCTCTGAAGGGATACATGTAGGGTAGGTCGGCAAAATGGTCGGCGTGCAGGTGGGTCAAGAAAATGTCGTTGATAAGTGGTGCAGGCACCTGCAGGGCGATGGCGTTACGGATGCTGCCATTACCCATGTCGAAGAAGAAACGACGGGGTTGCATTTCACCTGTTCCGAGTTCCACTAGGATTGAAGTGCCTGATTGCAATTTAGTTGGTGGCCAAGGAGTGCTGCCTAGAAACGAAATACGCATTTCGTTCTTCGGCAGGACTTCTGCCCCAGGCATATAAAAATTATTGTTCTTGATAGCAGGCCACGGCCGGTAGTCGTCCTTCGGTAGGCTTATGCCGCCGCCCGGGTTGGAGCCATAGGGGTTTGTTTCATCCGGTTTGGATGTCTCTGCATTTGCCGCGTTTGGAACAGCCATCGCAGCAGTTGTTGCGCCGGCACCCAGAGCGCTGTTCTTTATAAACTGGCGGCGACTCTGGTTTGGGGCAGACGTGTTCTTGGGGGGGGGACCATCGGGATTGTTCATAGTGGTATGGTTATTGGTTATGGTCTATAGCATTCTAAAAATAGCGTCAATCTTTTTTTTGTTTGAAAGCAAGAAAGCTTGGCAAGCATTGTAATATTAGAGCGAGCTTTTTAAAATTACTTCGGCAGCGAGTCATGAGGAAAACAAGTCGACCAAAGTAAGTCCTTTAGCGACCTTTTCGTCTTGGCTGGCGCCTATCGCGAATGCCCACATCTGGAGTAGAACACCATCGTTGTCTTCAGCAACAAGCGCTACCGCCGGATTATAGGTTGCTGCCAAACGTCTTGGAAAAGGTCGTTTCAGTTGTATAAAAGTCAGTCCTACTGGTTAGTAGGAAGTCGAACTCCAGTTCGAAGCCTTATAATCGTTAAGCGATGAAGAGTAAGCTTCAAGCAAGTGGTGTGAGAGCAGTTAATAGAAACATTGAAAAGCACAATAAAATGAATACCGGGTCATCTGATCTTAATAGTTATCCTTTGTTTCTAGTCATTTGTTTTTTAACTTGTTCTTCCTCTTCGATGGGTCAAGGAGGGGGAGGATCCACTGATTGATCATTTTGCGGGAAGGTGGTTTTATTAGTTGCAGGTTTTGATTCGCCCGACAAATATCATGCCCGCTAGTACGAGCAGTCCGGCGGGGACTTGAAGATAGATATTATTCAAGACAAACAATGTTGAATAGCTGCCAAAGATTCCCATGGCAGAGAGTGCAATGACTTTGGATTTCAGGCTCATGCAGCGTTTTTCTTCCCAGTTGCGGATGGAGGGGCCGAAGAGTGGGTGGTTCAATAACCACTGATGCCGTTTTTTTGAAGACTTGGCGAAACAAGCGGCAGCCAATATTAGAAAAGGGGTCGTCGGCAGGACGGGGAGGAAAACCCCGAGAGTGGCGAGCGCAACAAAAATGAATCCAAGTGCCAGATACATGCGAAATAGTTAATCCAATATATTCTTAAGGTGAATTGATTTTCGAGCTTAATCAAAATGCGTGCTTCAATATATGGCTGATCTAGGAAACCGCCCTTCAGACCTTATGGCAAGACTGTGATAAAAATTGCACATGTTCAAAAATGTTTCATGTTTGCAATTGTATCTTACATGCGTTTTTTGATTCCCCATAACATCAAGTCGCGCTGTCTCATCAGGATTTGGACTTTGGTGACCGTTACCATCTCGATTCTTGTGCTGACGGAGAGTGCTGTCTTGAGTGGCGAAACACATTGGGCCTTTCGTCCGGTATCAGATCCGCCCCTGCCGAGCGTGCGTGACACGGCTTGGCCTCAGCAAGGGATCGACTACTTTATTCTTTCCAAACTCGAGGCAGCTGGAATCAAACCGGCACCTTCTGCTGACAAGCACACTTTGATTCGGCGTGTTTATTTTGACCTGATTGGCTTGCCTCCGACGCCGGAGCAAGTTGAGGCATTTCTCGCCGATGATTCTGATGACGCCTATGCAAAACTGATTGATACACTGCTCGAATCATCTCATTACGGGGAGCGGTGGGGGCGGCATTGGCTTGATGTGGCGCGTTACGGGGATTCGAATGGGGGTGATGAAAATCACCATTTTCCTCATGCGTGGCGCTATCGCAATTGGGTTATCGATGCGTTCAATCGCGACCTGCCCTTTGATCAATTTTTACGGGAGCAACTCGCCGGTGATCTGCTTGAGCCGCTAAGTTCTGATCGGCTTACTGCCACAGCTTTCCTGGCCATTGGTACCAAGGTTATTGCTGAAAAGGACTCGATCAAAAAGCAGGCGGATATCATTGACGAGCAGTTGGATACGATTGGTCGAGCGTTTCTGGGATTATCCATCGGATGTGCACGATGTCACGATCACAAGTTTGATCCGATTCCCACTAAAGATTATTACGCTCTGGCGGGTATCTTCCGGAGTATTGCAATTAAGGATCGTGTGCTGTTGAAGCCGGAGTTGGATGCGTTCAAGGAATCCTTTAACAAGTCGCTTAAAGAAACCGGCATTCAAATCGCTGATGCTGAGAAGGCATTTGAACCTTTTTCTGCCCCTGATGAGAAGCTTGAGTGGGAAGCGGAAACATTCATAGCGGGAAACGTTCAAATCGATACCACTAACAAAGGTAAGGGGATTGGGGTTATTTGGGCAAAACAAGGAGGCGAGGTGAAGTATTTCGCTGATTATGACATTGAGGTGAAGCGTTCGGCTACCTATTTGATTCGTTTGCGTTATGCGGCACAAAATTTGCGAGTGGGCAAAATATTGATCGACGATAAGCTTGTGCTTGAGAAGGCTTTCACAAAAAGAACGGGGGGATGGATGCCTGAGAATCAGCAGTGGGTGGTCGAGGGGCAAGTCGAGTTGCTCGCGGGGAAGCACAAGTTCGGGATAGAAACCAAGCTGATGATGGCAAACATCGATAAGATGCAATTGATTGCGGTGAGATCAGATGCAGATGTATCCAAAGCATTGAAAGCTCTCCAGCAAGTTGATGCGGGGGAAGAAAAGCGAGGTGTCATCATGGCGGAGCAGAATGCGGGCCCTATCACAATGGCGGTCAATGAAAGCAAGATTCGTGAAGCCAGTGTGAATCTGCGCGGCGATCCGCACGATCTTGGTGAAGTTGTGCCAAGGGGGTTTTTGACCGGAATCGGAGCCAGTGATTCAGCGCAGCCTGGAAAGCAGAGCGGTCGACTTGAGTTGGCGAATTGGATGAGTGTGGCGGATCATCCGCTGACCTCGCGTGTTGCTGTAAACCGTATATGGCTGTGGCATTTTGGCAGGGGATTGGTCGGCACTCCTGATAACTTTGGCACAACAGGAGAGGAGCCAAGTCATCCCGAACTGCTTGATTATCTGGCTAGTCAATTTGTCAAAGATGGCTGGTCGGTGAAGGCACTGCACCGCAAAATCATGTTGTCGAGTGTTTATCAAATGAGCTCGTCCGGGCAGGTTACGGATGGTCAAGACGCTAATTATTCGAGTTACAAGATTAGGAGGGTCGAAGCTGAAGCGTTTCGCGACTCGGTATTAAAAGTGTCGGGAACTCTAGTGAAGTCTGCGCCGGCCGGTGCATCGCCTGAAGTAAATACACGTGGTCCCGGTGCCAATCGCAAGGTTTATGAACAGTATCCTCATCGCAGTGTCTACCTGCCGGTGGTTCGCTCGCATGTGTATGATCTGCTGACCCTGCTGGATTTCCCTAACGCGAGTACGCCGGTTGGCAAACGAAACAATACGACGGTGGCTTCCCAGGCCTTGTTGATGTTGAACAATCCTTTCCTTATTAAAAAAGCGGAGTTGCTGGGTGTTGCGGTTCGACGTGAACAAGATCCGCTGAACGAACTTTATATGCGACTGTTTTCACGTCCGGTGAGTGATGAAGAGCGGAGTTGGGCAGAGAATTTTCTAAAACAATCGCTAACTCGTGGCACTGATGAGCATGCCTGGACGCTGTTCTGTCAGACATTGTTGATTTCCAACGATTTTTTATACATCAGGTGATGACAGAAAATACCCAGCACCCTGTCTTAAGCCGCCGCGCCGCGCTTGACCGGATGTGTGTTGGTTTCGGCGGACTTGCCTTGAATGCGATGTTTGCTGACTCGTCTATTGCGGGAGCGAATCAGTCTCTTCCTGAAAGTTTGCCTCATATTCCCGCCCGCGCCAAACGTGTCATTTTTATGTTCATGCATGGCGGTCCTTCGCAGGTTGATTTATTCGATTACAAACCCAAGCTCGAACAATACGCCGGCAAGCCACTGCCTTTTGCCGAGCGCAAAGTGCAGTTTGCCAAACGCGGTAATCTCAGACCCTCTCCCTGGAAATTTCGCCAGGTGGGGCAGAGCGGAATGTGGATGTCGGAATTGTGGCAGCACCTTCCGAAAGTCGCAGATGAATTGTGCATGTTGCACTCGGTGTGCGAGACCAATGTCTCGCACGGTGGTGCCACGATGAAGTTGCATACTGGAGATGAGACCCTGGTGAGGCCCGGTATGGGAGCATGGGTCAGCTATGGTTTGGGAACCGAAAACCAGAACCTGCCAGGTTTTATCACCATTTGTCCGACCTCGCTGAACGGTGGGGTCAATAATTTTGGTTCGGCTTTTCTTCCGCCGGTTCATCAGGGGGTGTCTTATGGAACGCCGGCTTATCCCAATACTCTCGCTAAAAACGCTAAATTTCACTACATGACGAACGCCAGTGCCAGTTCTGAGGATCAGGCTCAGCAGCTCGACCTGCTGCGTAGAATGCGTAACAGACAGGTGAAAACTGGCGGCAGTCATCCCGAGCTCGATGCGCGTCTTCGATCTTTTGAGTTGGCATTCCGTATGCAGATGGCTGCGCCGGAAGCGACTGATTTGGGGGCGGAAACCGAAGCAACCCGAAAACTCTATGGGATGGACGATGCGAAGACGGAAAATTTTGGTCGTCAATGTTTGTTGGCTAGACGATTTGCCGAGAGAGGGGTGCGTTTTATTCAGATCAGTCATTCCCACAGTTTGCCTTTCAGCAATGAGCAGTGGGATCAACACGGTCATCTGGAGGAGGGGCATTCAATCAACGTCGGCCAAACAGATAAGCCGATCACCGGTCTGATTCTCGACTTGAAGGCTCGTGGACTGCTTGATGATACCCTAGTTGTGTGGGGCGGGGAGTTTGGGCGCACGCCAACGGTTCAGGCGGGCAAGGGAGCCTGGGGACGCGATCACCATCCTGATGGATTTACGATGTGGATGGCTGGCGGCGGCGTGAAGGGAGGGTTTCGCTATGGCAAGACCGATGAATTTGGTTACCATGCGGTTGAGGATCGATGTACAATACACGATCTTCATGCCACTCTTCTGCATTTGCTGGGTCTCGATCATGAAAAGCTCACCTACCGTGCTTACGGACGGGATTTTCGTCTAACCGATGTCTATGGTGAGGTCGCGCACAAGATACTTGCATAAGGCTTTCAATTGACTTCAGGTAGAATAGCTAATATCGAAGTCTGTTAGTTTTCGGTAAATGAATCGACCATTAATCCCGCAATTATAGAGAGGAGAAAATGAAAATCCCCAGTGTTCTAGTTTTCGCAACTGTGATTTTATCGATTTGTTCGATCGGTGCTCAGGATGGAATTGAGATGCCCGGTCTCTACAAAGGCCCGCCAAGCATGTTGGGTATGGCTGAGGGAGGGATGAAGGCTTCCGTGTCTCCGTATTTTTTGGTCAAGGATGTAGATGTGATTGGTTTCGAGGTTGATTGGGGGGATGGGGCAAAGGAATTGGTCGCAATGAGCGCCTTGCCGCGTATTCATGAATACAAGACGAGCGGGCGGAAGGAGGTCAATGTAAAAACAAAACACAAAGACGGAACTTTGTCGGAAGTCCAGTCAGGAGCGGTGACCGCGAATGCTAATGGAGAGGCTTTGGCAACATACGCTCCCGCTTTTCCGGGAGCTGCTGGTTTTGGTAGCGAGACCCGAGGAGGGAGAGGGGGCAAACTTTATGAAGTGACTTCGTTATCAGGCGGCAGCGAGAAGGGAACCATTCGTCATGCTCTGGCTGCGCAAGGTGCGCGGAAGGTGGTTTTCAAAGTAAGTGGGGTGATTGAATTGGGTGGCAAGGTTTTGGAGGTTACGAATCCATATGTCACGATCGACGGTTCATCTGCTCCGGGGCTGGGAGTGGTGCTGAAAGATGCTCCGCTGGTGATCTCGACTCATGATGTGATTGTTCGGCATTTGAAAATGCGGCCGGGAGATGGTCCTAACGGAGTTCTTGGACAGTATCGGAATGCGCTGCAGATCATTGGCCATGATGATGGCAAGGAGGTGAATGATCTCAGCAAGGATCCCTATAATATCATTGTCGATCATTGCAGTATGTCGTGGTCAACCGATCAGGTGGCTTCGACCTGGTATGGAGCCAGTCATGTGACATTCTCGTGGAATATATTCAGTGAGGCACTTCATGACAGTATTCATAATGAGGGGCCTCACTCCACCTCTTTTATGTATGGTCCGGGCAGCATGAACATGTCTTTTCATCACAATATCATTGCTCACGGTGGATCAAGAAATCCTCTGGTTTATATCAACTGCTCGGCTGAGGTGATTTCGAATGTGATCTACAACTGGAAATATGTTGGGACCAATTTGGGAGGGATTAGGAAATCAAAAGGCATTACCAGAGTGAATTTGATTGGCAATTATTATCTGCCGGGGGTGGATACCGATCCTGAGAGGCTGAAGAAGGCGTTTAACGTGAATACCGGATGGAAGAATGAGAGGGTATATGTGCATGATAATTCCGGCCTGATAAACGGGGCTATTAAAACCGATTTGGATTTAGGTCGGTTTGAGATTGATACTGGGAAGTTGGAAAACACACCGGCTTTGCCTTCGACGAATGTGGAGATCAACAAGTCATCTGAGATTTTAAAAATACTCACAGCTAAGAAGGGGGCGGGGGCTCAATCAAAGCTGGTCGATCCGGTTGATGCTCGGATTAAGCGGGAGGTGCAGAGTGGGACGGGAAAGATCATTGACTCGCAGAAACAGCGGGAAGGTTATGCGCCTTATCGGAAATCGGCTGCTTGGATTTTTTCTCGGTAATAAAAAGCTTATTTCCGATTTAGTTCTATTTAGGAAACGAGCAATCGAGAAGGAATGATGCTATCTTGTTTCCTGATTGTTGCGTCGCCTTGTCACAATATTTCCGTAATTCCGAACGAGCTCCTTTGGGAAGTTTGCTTTTCAAGAATTGGGGTTTTTCCCAGCGACCTTTGCTTTTAAACCATCCAACAAGATAAATCCCGTGGCTCCATTCTGGCTCACTGTTCAGATATCTTTCAATCAGCTGTTCTTTGATTGATTCTAAAATATTTGATTTTGTTATTCTGTTGTCGTGTGCGCGTTTGATCTCGATTATGACAGTGATAAGGTTCTCCCCTGAGCTGTCGTGCGGCAATGCTTCTACTTTCAAATCAACCCTTTGATTGAGGCGATTGACTACGACTTCTCGATTTACCGTTATTCCTTTAAGATCTCTACTCAGCCATTGTTCAATTTCGTGTGATAGTATTTCTTCGCGTTTTGGTGAGTCTCCATCCCACACTCTGGAAATATTTTGTCGTTGTAGATTTTCTTGAAAATGTTCAAGGGAATACAGAATCACAGCTTGTAGATCGTCGCCGTTTCTCACTAGTGAAGCATGGGAGTGTTGGACAAGTTTCAATAGATCCTTGCAAGCGATAGGGGACCATTCGAGACGGTTTTTGTTCTGAGTTGCTTCGTGCAGTTGCCAACGAATACCACCTTCCTGGTCAGGAGTCAGATGGTTTAGAATTCGACCGAGTTGTTCAGTGTCTCCCCGGCGGGTAAGTTCACGGGTGCAATCTCCTCGTAGGCTAATGCATTCATCTTCAGGAGTGACGAATGTTGCTTCACGGCTCAGTGGTGGGTCGTCTGAAGGTGGAAAAAGATGAATAAGTAATAAATACAAATCGGCAATCTGGTCGGAATCGAGTGAAGATAGAAAAGTAAAGCTTCGTAGGTCGAAATCGGAAACGTTTTCTAGAAATAGCTTTCGGGTAGACTCTAGATCTGACGCAATCAATGGCCAGATTTGCGTCCACATCTCACTATGTAAAATCAGCAAAGCTGTGCCAGCAAATGCGCGATCCGATGGAGACTTGAGATTTGTGCATGAGTTTTGAAGTCGCTGCAGAAACGCTTGCGCGAAATCGATAGCCGCTGATCGATCATTTTTGATCAAAAACATGAGCCCGTCACGCATGGATTGAGGCTTGATGGAAGGTGAGCTTAGAATTTCCGCCAGCAACTCACTGAACGCGCGATCCCATATTTGATTAAAAGCGTGAAAGTCACTAAACCATCCTTCACTTTCATCGTTAAGGCGTCTTTCGAGCATTGTCTTTAACCATTTACGGCATTCGCTTGGGTTTAATTCGAAAGCGAGTTTGACCATCTCCTTGTGCTCGTCCTCCGCATTGCTGGAATAATCAATGAGAGCGGCGATCCATTTCTCCCTCACAGCTGCATTTAATTTTTCATCGTCATTCAATTCATCTCGTAGCCATCTTACAGCGTGATAAGCAGCATTCGAGCCGTTGGTTCTTTGTTCCTCCTTATTTCGCTTATCATTGAATTCTAATAGGAATTTTTTGGCGGTAGTTCGAAGCAAGGATTTATCTTTAATTGAAAGATTTGCAAAGAGAGGGGCAGAATCGATGTCAAGAGAGGTGAAGTTTAAAGAATCTGCTTTGGCTAGTAGCGGGGGAATCACATTGACCCATCCGTAGGCGTGACCGCCTCGGCATTGTTCCAGGCCTTCCTCAAACATGTTTTGCCAGGTCGGATTCTTATTGGAGCGCGCTTTTTGTCTTCGAGCAGATTGTTCACGTCGCCGAGTCAGATGCAGTTCTCCGGCTCGTTCGAAACGCAACATAGTATCGTGGAGGTCGAGTCCGGCTTTGGTAATCGGGGGAAAGCGATCTCTGATTTCCGGGTATTGTTTATAGCTTTGTTGCAATAATGCGCGGTATTTTTCCCGCGATTCAGACCCAGTGTGGAAACGGATGGCCATTGCCCATATCTTACGGCGACTTTCCAGAGCGCTTGAAAGCTGTTCCAATAGCCATCCAAGATCCATCTGAGACAAATAGCCGAGAAGTAAAACAACATCTTCAACCTTGGTGTCTGGATGGTTGAGCGCTGTCGAGACGAAAGTATTCACTTGGGCGGAATCAGAGAACACGGAAGCGATTTCAGATTGATCTGCGACTTTGGGTAAGGGCTGAAATTTCCGGGCCTTGGCGAGCCACATTTCTACCAAGGGGATGGCAATTTCTGGCTGATCAAGGTTGTCGCAAGCCATTTCAAATACTCGGTCTGCGAATTTCTGAAATGGTGAAAGGGAATCGAAGCAAGCTCGTAAACTACTGAGGAATTCGATTGAATCAGGTAAATCTTCCGGAAGCAGGTAGCCAGGTAACTGGCGGTAGAGAAATGCCTGATAGGAACCAAAGAAGGATTCTTCCTTGGGGTAGGTGAGGTATGGAATTGTCTCACGGACTGAAATGCACGTGGGAACAAGCAGCCGAAGAGCAATTCCCTTCAGAGTATCATCAGTATCGGATACAAGTTCACCTGCGGCTAGTTGGAGCAATTTTTTTTTCCAAGGTTGCGGATTTTTTTCTATGACACTTAACGCGTAACCGGCATCTCGTCTCATTTCGTCGTGCGGACGTTCCAAAATTTCCCATAAGGCAGAATCCAAATCAGATAGCTGACATTTTCGGGCGAACTCCAGGGAGAATTGTCTCACCCAGTGATTCCTCGATGAGTCGAGGATGACAGGTCGCAAAATATCGGAAAGACCTGGGAATGTAATTGTGTGACTTAGGGATGAAATAGATCGGCTGGGCCCGGGGTCCTGGGTTTCCGCTATATCAATCAGACGTCGAACAAGAGATTCTTTTTGCCCGACTGAGTAAAGGCTCAGATCTGCTTGTAAAAGTGTCTCCGGGTGGTGTTGGAGTAACAACTCGAAAAATAATTCATTGTCAGGGGCGCTGGCAAGCCAGGAGGCGACTTGGATCATTTGCGGGGCCACCATCTCCTTTCCGTCGTCAGTGGGAAGGCAAAGAAGATGTAGGAGTTCGGTGGAGGGCAAGCTTTCAACATACTCAGCTGCCAATAATTCAGCAAAAGTGTGGTGAGCGAATTTGACGGCAGGGGCAGGAGCTTCAAGACTGGTTCCAAATGGCTCGAAAAGATTGCTCTGAGCCAATGACTCAATTTCAAATTGGCTAATATCAAAAGTTTTCCCAATATCAAGTATTTCTGCTGACCGCTTCCCGAGAACATCCGAGTAAGTAAGATGCGCCGGATCAGAAGATCGATCTGATAATACGAGGGCGCTTTTCCCACTGAACATAAACATTGCTGCTATTCGACGTGCCAGCTGGATTTTTTCTTTCTTACTGGCATTCCCTAGTAAAGATTGGGTTCGTCTTTTTCGCTTGGAGTCCCATTCGTCGATCAACCGTTTGATGGAGTTTTTGTAAAACTCCCGACGAGTGCCTGCCAAACTCCCTGATTTTTCAAACTGTTCCAAGAGCATATTCAATGTCATCGGCCATCTTGCCAATGGGATTGCATCGTTCTTAACAATTTCGTCAAAAAAAGTATCGGCATCCGAATCAGCCGCCAATTTGACATCGTGTCGTCGCAAAGGACAAAGTTCAAAAACGATCTGCTTCCCTTCGCTGCCCCATAGACGCGCGAGAGTATTCCCTGTCTCGGGTTCCCATGCTGCCGAGCGACATGACAAAACCAAGCGAAGTGTCTCGAGTTGTTGGTATTTCAACAGTCCTATTAGACTATTGAGTAGAGTTTTCTCACGTAGTAGAGCCTCATCAAGAGCGTCGATTATGAGGATGATTTCCTTCCCTGATTCCTGGCTTTTTTTCCAGAGCGGGAGGCGAGTAGTCAGATCGGCTAAATTTGATCCCGTGCCGAATTGGCTCGCATGGTAGAAGAGCAGTGTTTGATTTGGCGTGATGTTTGTTTCTATCTTCTGCCGGAGCCTTTCGAGTTCAGATGTTTTGCCGCTTCCTGGAGGGCCGCATAGAACGAGCACCTGAGACCTGTTAAACAGATCTTCGATAACTTGACAGTCTTGGTTGTGAAGTTGTAGTCCATCGGTGTTCGGGTCGACGAAAAAGCCTTCACCGTCTTCTCCGCAGAAGATGGCTGAATTTTGTGAATGCCAGTATCTGGGCCAGTCGAACTTTTCCATCTTTTTCTAAAATACTCCAATAGAGCTAATTTTTCAAGTTGCTCTATTCGCGAATTGCGAATACAATAGGTTTATGCTGAAGCCACAAGACATTTTGGTGGTATTAAAACTGATTGTTCAGAACCGTAGTGCAGAGCGGCTTTCCTTTGCGGGTCTTGCAGAATCGCTGGGAATAAGCGCGTCTGAAACACATGCTGCGGTTAAGCGGGCAATGAAGTGTCATTTGCTCCAGCATTCCACGCATCTTCGAAATCACTCTAATTTTCCTGCACCGGTGGCCAGTCAATTGATTCGCTTCATTCAGGGAGGGGTGGCCTACGTGTTTCCTGCAGAAAAAGGAGGATTGGCATACGGTCTGCCCACAAGCATTGGTAGCCATCCTTTGAATGAACAATTCGTTATAGCAACTGATGAATTGCTACCCGTGTGGCCAGATCGAGAAAGCGGTATCAAGGGGTTGATATTGAAGCCTCTTTACAAGAGTTGCCCGACAGCTGCTCGGAACGATTCCAAATTATATGAACTACTGAGTCTGGTCGATGCCATTCGAGACGATGAAGTGCGTTTGCGTCAAGTCGCGACTGCTGAATTTGAGAAAACTATTCGGCAACTGGAAAGAAATCCCCCACTGGCAATCTCATGAGCACGACTAAAGAGGCGGTCATAGAAATTTTATTGCCAGTAGTGGAGCGCTTAGAGGATGCAGAGATTCCATTTGTGTTGATTGGAGGGATCACTGTGCCGTTTTACTTTTCTGATTTAAGCATCGATCATTTTCGACCGACAAAAGATGTCGATGTGATTGTAGCCGCTACTCAGTTTCTGAGATTTGAACAGGTGGAAGAAAAGCTCAGGCGTGTTGGTTTTCGGAATCACCCGGAAGTTATTCACAGGTGGCTTCTTGGTGCAACTTTAGTCGATATTATGCCTGCGTCTTCGGATTTGATGGACACAATAAACCGATGGTATCCGATTACTTTTGCAACTGCCGAACCATTTGAACTCTCGCCGGCGCAAGCGGCATTGATGGCGAGCCCCGCCTGTTTTCTGGCAACCAAAATGGAAGCGTTTGCCAACCGAGGTGGGGGTGACTTTCTAGGCAGTCATGACTTGGAAGATATTGTCTCCGTGATAGATGGACGGCCTGCGATTGTAGAGGAAGTCGAAAGCCGATGTCCATTTGAGGTTCGGGAGTTTATTCGAGATACGACAAAGAGATTCTTGAGTAATCACGATTTCATGGATGCGTTGGAAGGTCATCTCCCTCAGGAACACCGGGAGCCGAAACGTTTGCAAGCTCTGATCGAGAGAATGCAGAGGCTGTCTTCGTAGACCAATAATGACAGGTTAAAAACCTGCCCTACATTGAGCTGGATTTTGGCCTGTTCTTACTTATTGTATTTTTTCAACAACGCACCCTCAAATCAAAACACCCCATGAAAAAAATAAAATTAATCACCACGGCTTTTTGCACTGTTCTTGGCTTTAGTCTGATCGGCTATTCGTTGGCCGCTGACAAAGGCGATTCCAAATTAGCTTGGAAATCTGTGTTCGATGGTAAATCCCTTGCGGGTTGGCATCAGGTTGGGGACGGGGACTGGGTGATTGAAGAAGGAGCGATTACTGGGAAAACGCAGAGCGCTGCCAAGCTTTATGGCTTGCTGGTTTCTGATAAAAAATACAAAAACCTGCGGGTGAAGTTTACTTTTAAATCGCTTGAAGGGAACAGCGGTTTTTATGTCCGTGCTCATGTTGAAAAGCCGGATAAGGCCCATGGCTTACAGGTGGAGGTGGATCCACGCAATAATACCGGAGGCATTTATGAGAGTTACGGTCGTGCCTGGGTGAGTAAGCCTGATGAAGCGCTGGTCAAAAAGGCGTTCAAACATGATGAGTGGAACGAGATGGAAATTTTGGCTGATGGCGGGCATATTGTCACCTGGCTCAATGGAGTTCAGATTGCTGAATCCAAGAATGATCCTGTGCTTGAGGCGGGGCATCTCATCATGCAAATGCACTCGGGCAACAAGTTGTTGGTGAGGTTTAAGGATATCCAGGTGGTGGAGTTGTAAACGGAGCCACGAAAATATTTTTTACTACCACGAAAAACACGAAAGGCACGAAAAAAGAGGGGATGAGTTAAGAGGGGGATGAGTTAAGAGGGGGGCTTTGTGGGGAAGTATATTTTTTGTCTTGTTGGGAGTTTTTATTTCCTCCTTCTTTTTCATATTCCTTTCGAGATTATTGACTACGTCTGTCTCCGCTTCGCTCCGGCTGTGTTTTTCGTGGTTAATCAATCTTCGTGGTTCAGAGGATGAATCTTTGCACAGTGGCTTTGGGCTGGCAGCCGAAATTGACCAGTAGGCCTAATCGAAGATCTGTGGATTTGAGGTAGTTCAGGATTTGGGCCTGGTGCTCAGGTACGATTTCTTTTACTGCTTTTAATTCCACTATAATTTTACCGTGGCAGATTAGATCGGGCTGGTATTTTTGTTTGAGCTCGCTTCCTTTGTAGCTCAAGGTTAATTCAGGTTGGGAAACAAATGGAATGTGGCGCTCTGCCAACTCTCGTTCGAGGCATTCCTGGTAAACTACCTCTAGAAATCCACAGCCCATCTCTCGATAAACTTCGAAGACGGCGCCTTGGATTTGATAACATTCATCCTTATACAAAATTTTTTCATTGTTTATGGGTTTTACTACCACGAAAGGCACGAAAAAGTATAATATAAAAGTTAGTTCATAAATAATTATCGTTGCGAGATTTTGATTTTGGTTTGGCTGTCATAGGGTAAGTATTCCATTTTTTTTCTCTACTTTGGTGGATTTTGTGCCTTTCGTGGTTCCATAAAATGTGTTTTCTTTGTCAGATGAAAACAGAAAGGTTTCTGACTTATTTATTCGCTGTGGCAATGGGGCTGATGATGGTTTCTGTAGATGTTCTGGCGACAGACGGTCTACAGCTTGCAACCTTCCAGGTGGACATCACGCCGCCGGTTGGGGAGGGTGTCGGTCTCTTCGATAACAAAACGACGGAGGTCGAGCATCCGCTTTATGCGCGTGGGGTGGTGTTGAAAGATGGTGGCGGAACTTATGTTCTGTGTTCGCTCGATCTGGGAGGTTTGTGGAATGAAACCCA
The DNA here is from genome assembly GCA_045046875.1 of Verrucomicrobiota bacterium. Taxonomy (GTDB): domain Bacteria; phylum Verrucomicrobiota; class Verrucomicrobiia; order Verrucomicrobiales; family DEV007; genus JAADHD01. The sequence goes on from JASFYY010000133.1 coordinate 62,176, forward strand.
TGCCCTGTTTCTCGACAAGCTTGCCAAGGCAGCGCAAACAGAGGCGCAGCATGTGGCGGTGCATTCGATCCACCAGCACACCGCTCCGTTTTTTGACGCCACGGCGGCCAGAATGCTTTATCAGGATGACTTAAAAAAACAGGCGCTCGGACTCGACTACACAAAAGACGCGACAGACAAAATTGCTGTGGCGATCGAGAAGGCTATGCAGTCGATGCAAGTTGTCAGTCACGTGGGAACAGCAAAAGCAAAAGCCGAACGCGTTGCCTCCAATCGTCGCGTTCCCGGTCCGAATGGAACTTTGTTGACGCGTTACAGTGCGGTGCGGGAGGATGACAATTCGGACAAGGATGAGTTTTTGCGGAACGCGCCCGAGGGCTTGATTGATCCCTGGGTGCGTACGGTGACTTTTTACGACGGGGATAAAGCGCTGGTTCAAATGCACTATTACGCGATGCATCCGCAAACGGTGAAGGGGACAAAAATCACCTATGATGTGCCCGGTCTGGCTGTGGCTAAATTGCAAAAAGAAACCGGTGTGCCGCAGATGTATTTTACTGGCTGTGGGGGCAATCTGGCGATGGGGAAATACAATCGTGGGATTGTTGAAGACCGTGCGGCATTGGCGGAACGCTTGTATCAGGCAATGGCGCGTGCGGCGAAAAGTCGTGAGGACAAAGAAGTGGTGTCACCTATTATTTGGAGAAGCAAAGCAATCGACTTTCCATTGCGTGAGGAACCCGAATTTACGTTAGCTGCTCAGCAGAAAATCCTCAACGGTTCGAGTGCGGCTTCCGGTGCCCGGGCGAAAGCGGCCTTGCTGGTAGCTTGGATCGCACGGGTCAAGACTGGCAAGCCTATCAAAGCAAGCTGCCTGTCGATGGGCAAGCTGCGCTTGCTGCATTTACCAGGTGAGCCCTTTGTGCAGTTTCAATTGGCAGCGCAGAAAAGTGGGAGTGGTAATTTTGTTGCCACTGCGGCATTGGGTGAACTGGGTCCTTGTTATATTGGCGAAGATCGAATTTACACCGATGTGGGTGGATATGAACAGTCCTATGCTTTTGCCGGGCCGTGTGAGGAGATGGTGAAGAAGGTCATTGCAAGACTGGTGAAGTAGGAGAGAGGTGGCGGGCTCTTGGAGGGTTAATAAATCGCCCTTGGTATTTAGCTAGGTTGGCAGCGAATGATGAAATTTGCTTGTATCAGTTAGCGTATTTGGAAGCTGTTTATTATGCTCAGATAATTCTGTTCGTTTGGTTTGGGGGCTGATTTCCCTTCTTTTAACTGAAACATAAATTGAACAAGTTTTCCGTTAATAACAAAGTAATAGTTTAGAAATTTTGATTTCACATCAGTGTTTTTCAAGGTGCTTAGAATAAGGGTTTTGTAGCCTTTGGCTCTATTGCCTTCTTTTAATGTGATGAGCTCAGGGTCGCTTAATAGTGAGTATTTGATGCCGCCTTTATCGTCTTTCAGGTAAGCATTCACCATTTCTACAATGATAGGTTTGATTTTTTTATTAGAGTATCCTGAATAATCACCTGAGAGTATTTGGATTAACCCTCGTTGGCCCTGGTTGTCGACATGATAAAACCCTTTGCTTCCGCTATCTTTTTGAATTGTGAAGTTATTTGGATAGTTAAATGATACGAGGTCATCAGAATAAGTGTCAGCGGGAAAGGCGTTGCCTGTCGCAATGCCTAACAGCCATGCAATTATAAAAACCTTTTTCATGGCAAGGGGGGATTACAAATCCAGGATTTTGTCCATGCGTTGGGCGATGTCTGCCAGGCGGGTGCGGTCGCCGCCGCGGACTTCGGCGGTTGCCCAACCTTTGAAGTGGATGCCTTTGAGGGCTGCGCGTACATTGGCCCAGTTGATGGTGCCTTCGCCGAGCTCCTTTGAGAAACCTGCTCTCAGGCCCTTGCTCTGGTGCAGTTTTTCATCCCACTCTTTGATGTCGAGTTTGCCGCCGATGCGTTGATTGATGAGTTCGATCCAATGTTCGGGAACGCCCCAACGCACATTGTTGCCGACGTCAAAGTAGGATCCGAACCAGGGGCTGTCGATTTCATCGACGTAGCGCACCACATCGAGCGGGCTGATCAGGAATCCGGCCCAGACGTTTTCTACCAGGATTTTGACCTGGTGTTTTTCGGCGACGGGCAGGGCTTTGCGAATGACTTCCTGGGTGCCTTTCCAGCTTTCCATGTAAGGTTTCTTTTTATCGTAAACCGCAACGACCAGCACGGTATTGCCGCCGAGGGCTTTACTGAACTCGATAGCTCCGGCGATATCTGGATTGCCACCATTGACCACTCCGTGAACCGGTAACCCGGAGACTTCGATTGCTTTGCTGAATTCTTTTAAGTTAGGCGCGTCGGTGCCGCGCAGTTCGGTGCCGTCAAATCCGACGTCCTTGAGCATTTTAAATTTGTCGAGGTGCGACAGTTTGGGCTCTTTGACCATCGAGTATTTGACTGCTTTTTTGATCGTGCCGGTGAATTCTCCGGCACGAACTGATGAGAGCAAGCCCGAAGAGCTGCCGATCGCGGCGGCGGCCAGGGTGGAGTTTTGGATGAATTGACGTCGTTTCATAGGGGGGATTTATTTGATGTTTTTTATTCAGCGGCGGCCTGGCTGACTTCGCCATCGAGCAGGCGCCAGATTTGAGCTGGGTTGTCATTTTTCAGTTCGGCGGGCAGAGCTTGCTGCGGCCAGCCTTGATAACAAACCGGACGCACAAAGCGGTAGATACAACGGGTGCCAATACTGGTGAAATGGCTGTGTGAAGAAGCCGGGTAAGGGCCACCGTGGTGCATCGCGTGGCAGACTTCGATTCCTGTTGGGTAACCGTTGAAGATAAGTCGTCCGACTTTGGTTTCGAGTATACGGATCAGACCGGCGTGTTCAGCCAGATCTTCGTCAGTGCCATGGATGCTGGCGGTGAGCGAGCCTTCGAGCTGGTCGGCAAAGTGTTCGAGTTCGTCAACCGACTGGCATTTGCTGACGGTGGAGACCGGGCCAAAAACTTCATCGTAGAGTTGGGGGTGGTCACGCAGGGTGGCGCTGTCGGTTTCGAAGATCGAACAGGCGGCCTGGTTTTTTTCCGCCGAGGCTTTTTCCCCGGACTGACCTATCAGGGAAAACCCGTCGATGTGGTCGATCGCGTTGACCCCTTTCCAGAAAGCTTCGTGGATGCCGGGGTGCAGCATGGTGGCCGGCGGTGCCTGTTTGGCACTTTCCGCGGCTGATGCGGTGAAGGTGCCGAGGTCGTCTGAATCGACGGCGAAGACCAGTCCGGGACAGGTGCAGAACTGACCGACTCCGAGCGTGACGGACTGGATGAAATCACTGCCGATTTGTGCGGCGCGTTCTTTCAGCGCACCGGGCAAAAGGAAGATCGGGTTGACGCTGCCCATTTCAGCGTAGACAGGGATCGGGTGCGGGCGGGCGGCGGCGGCATCACACAGAGCACGTCCTCCGGCCAGTGATCCGGTGAAAGCCACGGCCTGGGTTTGCGGGTGTTTGACCAGTGCCATGCCGGTATCATGGCTGCGTCCGTGGATGAGGGAAAAAGTGCCTTCGGGCAGGCCGCATTTTTTTACCGCGGCGAGCACCGCGCGGGTGGCGAGTTCGCAGGTGGCGGGATGAGCGGGGTGAGCTTTGACGATCACCGGACAGCCTGAAGCCAGAGCCGAGACGGTGTCGGCTCCGAGCACGGAAATGGCGATGGGAAAGTTACTGGCGCCAAAAACGACTACCGGGCCAATCGGCAGCATCATGCTGCGCACGTCGGGTTTGGGTAGCGGTTGGCGGTCGGGTTGGGGCAGGTCGATGCGGGCATCAACCCAGGAGCCGTCGCGGAGGAGTTCGGCGAATTGGCGGGCTTGGCCGATGGCGCGTCCACGCTCGCCTTCGCAGCGGGGGCGGGGCAGGCCGGTCTCCGCCTGGGCTTGTTCGACAAACTGGTCTCCCAGGGCTTCGACTTCTGCGACGATGGTTTCGAGAAATACCGCACGTTGTTCCGCGCTGGTGTGGCGGAATTCGTCAAAGGCGGCGCTGGCCAACTGCAGGGCCTGATCGATTTCGTCAGTACTGGCTTCGTGAAAGTGGGTGGGCAGAGCTTCGTTACTGGCCGGGTTGATGCTTTGAAAGGTAACAGGGTTTTGCGCAGAGTTTTGACTGCCGATGAATTGTTGTCCGTGGAGTTCGATCATGGGTAAATATTTTTGATTTTCGAGGTTCAGGCCTTGAGTAGATTATTGGCGGCGGTGGTAACTTTTTCTTTTTCGGATTCAGAAAGGTTTGAGAGCAGCGGCAGGGCGGGACCCATGTTGGCGATACCGCAGAGGCTGACGGCGTCGTGCAGCACTCGCACTGGATTGATCCCGTTGCGTAAGTTCTCGAGTTCTTCGAATCCCTGGCGCAATTTTTCGGCCAGTTCGAAGTCGCCGGCCTGAATGGCTACTAACATTTGCTGACTGAGGTCGGGGCGGATACAGACGCAGCCGGCGGTGAATCCGGTGATGCCAAAATCACGCAGGTGGGTGATGGCGGGTTGCTCGCCGATGCCGCTGACGATGATGCCCGGGTCGATGATGGAAGTGAGTTCTTTCAGGTAGTTGTCCTCAGCCGGATTGTCACGGACGGTGGCGTATTTGATCCACGAGATCAAGCCGTCGTCGACCAGTCGTCGTGCGTTTTGTGGTTCGAGGTAATTGTCGTATTTGATGTAGAGCACGATGGGTTTGCCCAGTGCTTCGGCAAAGTTGCGCACGCCTTTTTCCACTCCTTCGGGAGTGGTCAGGATGGTGTGGGGCAGGATCATGACGGTGGGGAAGTCGAAGTCTTTGAGCACAGCGACTTGATCCATCATGGTGCCGTAAGCGGGGCCGACTGAGGGGACGATCAGGGTATCGGTGGCAGCGGATTCCGCCAGTGAGGCAAGGATGTTGTGGTATTCACTGAGCGCAATGTGGTAAAAATTGGCATTGCCACCATAGAGCAAGGTCGATACACCGCCGGCTTCGATATGGCGGATCAGGCGGGTGTTTTCGACGGGGTCGAATACAAGATCGCTGGTGCGTGCCAATGGGGGCACGGCGATGACGGATTTGCGGAGGTGCTCAGAAGTGACCGGTGTCGTTTGCATGGGGATTAGTCCGTCAGGATGAGGCGCTTGGATAGCATTTTTTGTGGGTTTTTAATTTTTGCCGGGCAGGCGGGATTTTAGAGGTAAATGTTATTAGCTCTTGCCAGTTACTTGTTTTTTGAGCGATACTTTGTTTATGAATAAATCGAAGAGCGGTGTGGCCAGAGGCTTGGCTTTTTTTTGTGGGATGTTGATGGTGGGGGTTTTGGCTCAGCTTCCGCTTTTGGCGGAGGAGGACTTTCCTGGCAAAGCGGTGTTTGAAAAATTGGTGGGGCAGTGGACCAGTGAAGGGGAGTTGACTGCGATCAACGGGGATGTGATCAAGGTGAGCGAGACCTGGGTGGGCAAGTTTGTGGATGAGGGCAAAGGTTTTCTGATTGAAGGGGATCGGCTGTGGAACGGGGAGAGTCAGACTTTCAAGTGGGAGTATTCCTTTAATGCGACGCTTCAGTTGCTCGAGGTGATTTACAGCTCATCGGATCTCGACAAGGAGCTGCCGATGGAGGTGTCGGTGAACGAAGCAGAGGGCAGTGTCCTGCGCCGGGCACAGATGGGCGCTGAGGGGGCGGAGATCATGATCGAAACCAAGTTTGAAAAAGGTAAACTGATCAGTCAGGTGACGCTCACCGGAGCTGATGGGCAGACGACCTTGGAAGGAAGCTTCAAGCACGACCGGAAAGCGGCGAACTAGGCGAGCGGTCGAATATAGCGGGTGATGGCTCAGCGATAAATGAGATGGCGCTGGCGGCGTTTGAGAAATTGAGCGGCTTCGGGCTGCCAGCCTTGGCGGATGTCGGCCAGGGAGGACTGTTTGGTGAGGGCTTTGAGGGTGGCGGGATGCAATAGCAGGGTGTTGAGTTTTTGTTTGGGATCGAATTTGTCTGGATAGAGGGACAGTAAGGTGCGGGCGAGGGCCAGTCCGGTATCGAGGCTTTGATAGGTCTGTCGATCGGTGAGGGTGATTTTGACTCCGTAGCAGGTTTGCTTGGCGAAGACACTGGAGTCCGGACGGAAGGTGGTGGCTTTGAATTTTACTCCAGGCAGGCGGTAGGCATTGAGCTTTTTGGTCAATAGATTGGCGTCGATGTAGGGGGCACCGACGATTTCGAAAGGGGTGTTGGTGCCGCGTCCGACGGAGACCTTGGTGAACTCGATCAAGCCGATGCCGGGGTAGAGTATGGCTTGTTTGAGATTGCGGATGTTAGGGGAGGGATTGATCCAGGGCAGTTGGGTGTTATCGAAAAATTGGGAGCGCTGCCAATTCTGGATGGGGATGACCGTGAGTTGGGTTTTGAGCTTTTTTTCACTATTGATCATCTGCGCCAGCTCCCCAATGGTCATGCCGTGTTGGATGCTGATGTCATGATAAGCGACAAATTTGGACGGCCCGACACGGACTGGGCCATCGACTTTATGTCCGCCAATTGGATTGACCCGATCCAGCACGATGAACTTTTTCCCGGCGTCTGCAGCGGCTTCCAGGCATAGACCCATGGTTGATATATAAGTGTAAAAACGGCAGCCAATGTCTTGGATGTCAAAGACTAAGGCGTCGATGTCCTGCATTTGACTGGGATTGGGTTTACGGATTTTGTTTTTGTATAAACTGAAAATGGGAATGCCGGTTTTGCCGTCCTTGGTGTCGTCAATTTTTTCCTGATCCTGTTGACCTCGGATGCCGTGCTCCGGACTGAAGAGGGCGACCAGCTTGACTCCAGGAGCCTCGTTGAGCAGGTCGATGGTGGATCGCCCCTGGCGGTCGATGCCAGTTTGGTTGGTGATCAAGCCGATGCGCAGTCCGGCCAGTGGGGCGAAGTTTTGCGCGGCGAGGTGGTCGATGCCATTGAGCACCGGTTGAGCGGAGGGAGAAGATTGCGCATGCGGGTGCGGCCAAAGCAGCAGGGTGGCAAGGAGGAGGGCAATCCGGCGGAACTTCATGAACTTGTTTGCTGCGTGACTTTAACTCGAGCTTTCTTCGTCCTCATCGCCATCTTGTTGGACTTTGAGGCAAGGCAGGCAAAATTCATCACCATCGGCAGCGACGCGGAATTCCAGTGTGGGATCGGCGATGTCATCGATTCCACAACTGGTGCAGCTGTGGAAAGCCTCTCCGGCAGGAGCTCGGGTATCCGCGATGAATTTGGATTTGCGGTTGGCGGCTTTGCCACGCTGTTTCATGTCGCGAATGAAGTTGGGGCCGAAAACCACCAGGTAGGGAAGCAGGCCTGCTAATAAAAAAAGCCCGATCAGAGGAGAGGCCAGGGCGATCAGCAGAAGAATTCCTGCTCCCACCCATGCCAGGTATTTTATTTTTATCGGGATAATCAGCATCAGTAGGATTTCCTGATTGGGGTAGATGCTGGCAAAAGCAAAAAAGAGATTGCTGTAAACGAGCATGGATAGGAGGGCGCCTGCGCCTGATGCCGATGGAAAGATAAGCCCTATGGCGGTGAGACAAAAAAGACAGCCGTAGAGGTAGAGATTGACCCTGAAGCTGCCCCAGGCGGACTCAAGTCCGTTGCTGATAAACCAAAGGAAGAGCACGGCAAACAGAATCCAGATAAAGCTGGTGGTTCTTGGAAAAAACACATAACTGAATAATCTCCAAACCTGCCCTTCCAGGATAAGGTCCCGGTCAAAGGTGAGCAGATTCATGTAGTTGGGATCCAGTTTTGCCAAGACAAAAACGAGGAACTGGAAGCCGGCGAGCCAGTGCAACAAAGAGGGGATGGCGAGGTGACCGAATTTGCGTTCGATATTATCAACCAGTCTGGAGCCAGATCCGTAAGCCATGATTTTTTCAATGAATGAGCCGCTGTGACCAGAAGAGGGCAAAGTAGGCGGAACCATCATAGCATGGCTGCGCGTGAACGAAAGCGGGGGATTGAGAATTTGGTATCAGCTTTGTTGCAGCGTTGACTTCCGGAGGAAATGGGGCAGGTTAGTTTGAACAAGAGTAGGCTGGTTGCGGCCTCGTTTAATAAAAAATTTACCTGAGATGAGATCTTTACTGCGATCAAAACTCCATTTGGCTACCATCACGGAGGCGAACCTCGACTATGTCGGCAGCGTCACTATTGATAGCGCCCTGCTTGAAGCGGTCGACTTGTGGCCGGGGGAAAAGGTATTGATTGTGAACCAGACGACGGGGGTTCGTTTGGAAACTTATGTAATCAAGGGCGAGGCGGGATCCGGAGCGATCGAGATCAATGGAGCGGCGGCGCATCTGGTGAATCCGGGTGAGAAGGTCATCATCATGGGTTTTGAGTTGGCGACCAAGCCGATTGTGCCCAAGGTGATTCTGTTGGATGAGCAGAACCGGATTGAGCGTTTTTTGACCGAACAGCCTGCTACGACTCTGGATATGGTCTGAGTGAGGTGGAGCAGAGCAACTTTTTTACCTGTGAAACAAGCTGACCTGACTGTTCTTCCCGCGAGTGATCCGCTGTCGATCCTGCGTTATCGTGATGGCATCTATGCGGTGGATCTGCTGACGGCGGCGATTTGTGAGTTCGATTTTTTCACCCGCAATGCCGGTGAAGGTGGCACTTTGTCACAGGTTTGTGAGGAGTTTTCTTTTGCTCCGCGTCTGGCTGACGTGATGCTGACCTTGTTTGTCGCTAATGGCTATCTGGTGTGTGATGATGAGGGGGTTTATCGCAACACAGAAACGGCGAACGAGCATTTGGTGAAAACTTCGCCATGGTTTCTGGGGCCGTATTACGACTCGCTGAAAGATCGTCCGGTGGTGATGGATTTTATCCAGGTTTTAAAAACGGGCAAACCTGCGGTGTGGGGAGGTTATGAGGATCAGCAGGACGATTGGCACGAAGCGATGCACGACGAGGCCTTTGCGCAGTCATTCACTGCAGCGATGAATTGCCGCGGATTGTATCTGGGCAAAAAACTCGCGGATGCCTTGGAGCCTTACTTAGAAAATCAAAAACAGGTGCTGGACGTGGGCGGGGGATCGGGCATTTACGCTTGTGCTTTGGTGGCTAATCATGCGCACTTAAAAGCGCGGGTATTGGAGCAGGCTCCGATTGATCAGATTGCCAGGGATCAGATCGAGCAGTGTGATTTGGCCGAGAGGATCGATGTGGTGAGCGGGGATATGTTTGAACGCAGCCAGTGGCCGGAGGATTGTGACGTGCATTTGTTTTCGAATGTGATGCATGACTGGGATGTGCCTGAGATCCGCACTTTGCTCGAGCACTCGTATCAGAGTTTGTCTGCGGGTGGTTTGGTGGTGGTGCATGAGACTTTTCTTAATTCGGCCAAAACCGGTCCGCTGCCGGTGGCTGAGTATTCCTGCATTTTGGCTCATTCAACCCAGGGTCGTTGTTATTCTACTTTGGAAATGGCGGATTTTTTGCATGAGGCAGGTTTTGAAAAAATACGCAGCTTCGATACCGCCGGAGATCGCGGGGTGGTATTGGCGCGGAAAATGGATGGCTGATAAGCAGGAGCTTATTATGGACAGTTGGGTGAATGGTCCTAGTGTGGCGTGATGAATCCCCGTTTATTGTTGTTGCTGATATTGCCTGGCATGGTTTTTTCCAGCTCCTTGCGGTCTGAGGATTGGCCGATGTGGCGTCACGATTCCGGACGGACTGCGGTAGCGAGTGAGAGTTTGGGTGACGGAAAAATGGAGCTGTTGTGGTCACGTCGTTTGCCGCTGAACAAGCCGGCTTATCATGACGGACGTTTGCAATTTGACCGGGGGTATGAGCCGGTGGCGGTTGGGGGTCGATTGTTCATCGGCTCCAATCTGGATGACAGCGTATCGGCTTTTGATGCAAATACCGGCAAGCAGTTGTGGAAGTTCTTCACTGAAGGGCCGGTTCGATTTGCTCCGGTGGTGTGGCAGGGCAAAGTTATTTTTGGCTCCGATGACGGGCATCTCTATAGTGTGTCAGTGGAGAAAGGGGAGCTTTTGTGGAAGTTCCGCGCAGTGCCCTCAGCGCGTAAGTTGACCGGCAATCAACGTTTGATCTCGGTGTGGCCGGTGCGCGGTGGTCCGGTGGTGCATCAAGGGCGTATTTATTTTGCTGCGGGTGTTTTGCCTTTTGAAGGGGTGTTTGTTTATTGTCTGGATGTCGTCAGTGGCGAGGTGATCTGGCTGAATGATCGTACGGGGCATATCTACGGGCAGCAGCCACATGGCAGTGAAGCCTTGGGGGGATTGGCTCCTCAGGGGTATTTGCTGGTGAATGAAGATGAACTGGTGGTTCCCAGTAGCAATGCATATCCGGCGACCTTTGATTTGAAGACGGGTGAGTTGAAAGCGTTTAAGTTGCCTAACGCAGGCAGAAAGCCGGGTGGGTGGTTTGCTTCGACGGCGGCAGCCAAAAAGAAACAAAAGCAGAAACGCCGGGGTTTGCTGTTCGATGATGAGGTCAATCAAGCTCGTCACGAATATGGGCCTTATAAAGAGGGGGATGCAGGGGTTCGCGATAAAATCGTCACCGGAACTGTTGAGTGGGATTTCAAAAAGGCCTTTCCAGAGCTTAATAAAGAGGTTTATACGATGTTGGCAGCCGGAGGGAAGTTGTTTGTGGTCACCTTGGATGGAGGGATCTATGCCTACGGTCATTTGGATGAACAGACGAAGAAGGATCATAAAATGAACAAGTACCGGGCTGCGTCGAATTCCTTGCCGACCAAGTCCGCTGCCGAAGCGATGATTTTGCTGGCATCGGTCAAACAAAAACGAGGTTTGATGGTCATGATGGGAGCGGCGGATAATCTGGTTTTGCAGACTTTGTTGAAGTTCAGTAACTTCCGTATTCTGGTGATTGAGCCCGATGCCGGGCGAGTGAAAAAACTGCGTGATTTTCTAGATCACCGGGGATTGTATGGAAGCTGGGTGACAGTTTGGCATCGGCCGGGTTTGGAAATGAACCTGCCGCCATATTCGGTTGATGTGATGGTGGTCAATCAGTCGGCTGCGCTCAAGCCTGAAACCGTGAGCAAGTGGTATCAGAGTCTGCGCCCTTTTGGTGGAACTTTGTTGGGGGCGGGTAAGTTGTTGGAAGTGGCAAAGTCGGTCAAATTATCTCATGCTCAGTTTGATGATGATGGACAGGGCTTGGGACAGGTTATTCGTCAGGGGGCTTTGCCGGGGGCGAGCAATTACACCGGAGATTGGAGCCAGAGTCCTGATGCCCGGGTGAAAGCGCCGTTGGGAACCTTGTGGTTTGATGACAGCCTTGGGCTTTATAAAAGATCTCCCCAGCCAAAAATCATCGACGGGGTGATGATATCGACTAATAAGGATTGGCATGATGACTCGAGTCGCGGCGCCGGGGAGGCGCGTTTGTTGGACGCGCAGTTTTCCAGTGTTTATACCGGGCGGGTGTTTGAAGCGGATGAGGTGTTGCCTCTGAGGCAGTCCTTTGGAATGGTTGATTTGAAAAGCATGCAGCCGTGGACTTATCGCCCACCGACCCATGAAAAGAATTTTCGGGCGGGGCCGCTGCAAGCCGGGACTCGAATCAACTTGTTGACTGGTGAAAAGGAACCACGTGTGTTCACCAAGAGGTATGGCTGTGACGGCGGTTTTGATTATGGCCGGATGTTCACGATGAGATCAGCAACGGCGGCTTTTTATGACAAGACGATCGAGAGCGGGCCGATCAATATCAGTGGCCCCCGATCGGGCTGCACCAATAGTGTGATTCCGGCGGCAGGGGTGCTCAATGTGCCGTATTTTTATCAAGGCTGCACTTGCAGTTATCCTTTGCCAATAGGTTTGTCGCTGGTCAGTCAGCCGCAGACTTACGAGCAATGGATGGCGTGGGGAGCGGTGGAGCGTGCTGAGTTTGCTGGTAAAATAGTGCGGTTGGGAGTGAACCTGGGAGCTTTGGGGGATCGGGTGACGGACGACGGCACTTTGTGGCTGGATCACCCCTCGGTGGGAGGGCCGTCGCCGGATGTGGAAGTGGTGGTCAAACCTGAACAGGCTAAGCCTTTTTACCATCACTCACTTTGGGTGGAGGGAGGCAGGGGCTGGCCATGGGTGGCGTCGTCGGGTATGCAAGGGGTGGAGCAAGTGGAGATCGGGGGAGTGAAAGCGGGTGAGTATTCTGTGCGTTTGGTATTTATCGAGCCGGAGAATTTAACGGTTGGGCAGCGGGTGTTCGATGTCTCTTTGCAAGGTAAGTCAGTGCTTAAATCTTTTGATGTGATGAAAGAGGGGCAGGGACGCATGCGGGCGGTGACCAAAATTATTGGTGGAGTGGTGGTGGCGGAAGATGGGGAAATTTTGGTAGCTTTGAAAAGGATCAAAGGCTTGCCGGTTTTGAGCGGAATTGAGTTGATTCGCACGGGCTTGCCGTCTGATCAACCGTTGGCATTGCAAGAAGTGATGACGCGACCTTTGCAGGGAATTAAATGATAGGTGGGGAGAGGGGTTTTTCATTTCATCTGCATGAGATTGATATAGACAGTTGGGCGATGTGTTCTAGGGTTTGGGCATGAAACCCCGTTTTTTATTTTCTGTTCTGGCTTTGTTTTTTGTTTGTTCTCTGTCTTCTTTACGATCCGAGGATTGGCCAATGTGGCGCCACGATGCAGGACGCACGGCGGAGTCGGCGGAGAGTTTTGATGTGGATAAGTTAGAGCTGCTGTGGTTGCGCCGACTGCCGGTGATCAAACCAGCATTTCGCGATGGGCGTTTGCAGTTTGATAGGGGATACGAACCTGTGGCCGCAGACAACCGGCTATTCATTGGTTCTAATCTCGATGACAGTGTGACGGCTTTTGATGCCACGTCTGGCAATCAGTTGTGGAAATTTTTTACTGAAGGACCGGTGCGTTTCGCACCAGTGGTTTGGAAAGACAAACTGCTGTTTGGTTCGGATGATGGGCACCTTTATTGTGTGTCGGCAGAGAAAGGTGAGTTGTTGTGGAAGTTCCGCGCGGTGCCCTCTGCGCGAAAGTTGACTGGTAACAAACGGTTGATTTCTGTCTGGCCAGTTCGCGGAGGGCCGGTGGTGCATGAGGATAAGGTTTATTTTGCTGCGGGCGTTTTGCCTTTTGAGGGAGTTTTTGTCTACTCTCTAGATGCGGCGACGGGCAAAGTTCATTGGTTGAACGATAGCACGGGTTACCTTTATGGGCAGCAACCGCATGGCACTGAAGCACTCGGGGGATTGGCTCCGCAGGGTTATTTGTTGATTGATGAGCAGGATCTGGTGGTGCCGAGCAGTAATGCTTATCCGGCGAGATTTGATTTAAAAACAGGCAGGTTGAAGGAGTTCAAATTACCGAGTGCAGGTAAAGTGCCGGGCGGATGGTTTGCTTCGACCCCGGCAGCTAAAGCTCAGCAGAAGTTGAAACGACGAGGAGTGATTTTTGATAATGCGGTCAACCGGGTGCGTCATGAAGACAAGCCCCATGTGGAGGGGCTGCCGAATGTGAGAACAACAATTGCCACAGGCGATAAGGAATGGTTGTTCTCTGACGGGTTGCCGAATGTGAAAGGTGAGATTCATACTATGCTGGCGGCGGATGGGAAGTTGTTTGTAGCGACTTTGGAAGGGGGGATCTATGCTTTTGTGGAGAAAAAGGAAGGAGCGGAAAAGGCTAAGGGTGTGCGTAATTTTATGACTAAAGTCGACCCGTGCAGTATCAAACCATCGAGCCGGGCTTCGCTGTTGTTGAACAAGGTGAGAAATAAACATGGATTGGTAGTGGTGATGGGAGGAGCGGACGAGGCTTTGTTGGAGGGTTTGATGGAGAATAATAATTTTCGTCTGTTGGTTTTGGAAGGTGATGCCAAGCGTGCGGCTGAGCTTAGACGTTACTTGTATGGCCGAGGATTGTATGGGCGCTGGGTGACCGTGATGAATCAAAATCCACAAGAGGTGGAGTTGCCGCCTTATGTGGCAGACTTGATGATCGTAGGTGAAAAGCTAGTGGTGGAACCAGAGCAGTTGACGCTTTGGTATGACTACTTGCGTCCTTATGGCGGAGTGATGTTGGGGGCTGAAGCTTTGATCGATGTAGCGGAGGCTTCGTCTTTGCCCAGGGCTCAGTTTGAAGGGGTAGACGGATTGACTGTGATCACTCGTCAAGGGCCCTTGGTGGGAGCGACGAATTACACTGGCAACTGGGAGAAGAGCGCTGATCAGCGGGTGAAAGCGCCTTTGGGGACTTTGTGGTTTGATGATGATTTGGGACTGTTCAAGCGGTCGCCACAGCCAAAAATTGTCGATGGAGTGATGATTTCGACCAATAAAGATTGGCATGATATTTCTGCCCGAACCGGAAAGCAGGATTACCGTTTGCTGCCGCCGAAGTTTTCCAATGTTTACACCGGACGGGTGTTGGCAGCCGACGAAGCGATGTCACAAAGGCAATCTTTTTCCGAAGTGGATTTCAAAACCGTTCAGCCGGTTCAGTATCGTCCGTCTACGCAAAAAAATGAATGGAGACCAGAACAGCCGCAACCGGGCAAGCGCTTGAATTTGCTGACGGGTGAAAAAGAAGTGAGGTCTTTCACCAAGCAGTATGGTTGTGACGGAGGTTTTGATTATGGCAATCTTTACACCATGCGCTCGGCGACACCTGCTTTTTATGACAAAACGATCGAGAGCGGACCGATCAATCTCAGTGGGCCGAGATCGGGTTGCACCAACAGCGTGATCCCGGCGGCAGGCGTTCTGAATGTGCCTTATTTTTATGAGGGCTGCACTTGCGCGTATCCTTTGCCAATCGGTTTGTCATTGGTGAACCAGCCGCAGACTTACGAGCAGTGGACGGCTTGGGGCGCGGTGGCCAAGGAGAAAACTGCGGGCAAGATTCAGCGTATGGGGATCAACTTGGGGGCGCCGGGTGACCGGGTTACGCATGATGGCACCCTGTGGGTGGATTTTCCCTCGGTCGGCGGACCTTCGCCAGAGGTGGAGGTGGTGGTTCAACCGGCCGCGGCAAAGACTTTTTATCATCACTCCTTGTGGATTGAGGGCGGCAAGGGCTGGCCATGGGTCGCGGCTTCAGGCATGCGAGGGGTGACGTCGCTTGAGCTCAAGGGGCTCAAGCCGGGCACTTATGCGCTGCGTTTGGTTTTTGTCGAAGCGGAGAATAAAAAAGCCGGAGAGCGGGTATTTGATGTGTCCGTGCAGGGTCAGGCGGTGTTGAAAAATCTGGATGTGGTGAAGGAGGGCAAGGGGCGGATGCGGGCGGTGACAAAAATCCAGCCGAAGGTTGTGGTGGCGGACGACGGACGGTTGTTTGTGGAACTGAAAGCCAGCAAAGGGGAGGCGACCTTGAGTGGTATTGAGTTGATTCGAGAGGGTTTGAAAGCGGACGAACCTCCGGTATTGGAAGACCGAGTGACTACGGTTCTACGTTAGTTTGAGAGGAGGCAGGTTTTTTGAATACAGGTAAACCACTGATGAGCACTGATGTTTTAAGGGGGAGGCGCTTCCTTTGAAATTGGGGTAAGCTTAAATAGCTCTTCGATTTTCTTTCCCGCAGCTTTGTTGAAAATCAGTGTCTATCAGTGCAAATCAGTGGTTAGAACATAAATTAGTTGTTTTTTGGGAAAGGGTGCGTTGGGGGGCGGGAGAGTAGTGCAGATCTCCATAGCTGCAGGGTGGGGAGGTTGCTGGGCAGATATGGAAATTCTGCCCTACGTGGGAGGAGTCAGGTTTTCTTTGACCCATTGCAGGGCTTCTTCGCGGGTGTTGAGTTTGGACTCGAGTTGTTGGTCTTGGATTTGTAGCAATACTTCGCCCATGGCGGGGCTGGGTTTCCAGCCGAGCTCTTTGAGGTCGTTGCCGCTGACGAGTGGTGGTGGGATGAGCGGTTCGGCGGAAAATTCGGTCTCTTTTTGCTGTATGAATTCGTAATTATCCAAGAGGCCGTTGCTGCCGAGGCAGTCGACGCGGTGCAGCTCGAGTTCATCGTTGAAGGTCGGGCGAGCCATCATGCGCTTGAGCTTGGCCGTGCGCATGTCTTGCACGTTGATGAAGCTCATGTGGTGTTTCACCGCAATGGTGGCATCGTCGATGATGTCGTTTTTGTAGCGCAGGCGCCGTAGGATGTCAGCGGTCATTTCAGCTCCGAGCCGGTCGTGGCCATTGAAGCGGATGCGTTGGTCGGCTTCGTCAAAGGTCTGGGTGGCGGGCTTGGCGATGTCGTGGAACAAGACGGACAATATCAAAGGTAAAGAATCCACTTCGTCAGGCAAGAGGCTGAGCATCAGGCGGGTGTGGATGAACACATCACCTTCGGGATGGAACTGGGGAGGTTGCTCGCAGCCTTGCAAATGTATGATCTCTGGAAAAATCGCTTTCATCAGGCCGCTTTCGACCAGCAGGTCAAAACCTTTCACCCGGCGTGGAGACAACCAAATACGGTTGAGTTCGTCGCGGATTCTCTCCGGGCTGATTTGAGTGATCTGTGGGGCGTGTTGTTTGAGTGCCTGCCAGGTGTTTTTTTCGATTTCAAAGTCGAGAACGGTGGCGAAGCGGATCGCCCGCATCAGGCGTAGGTAATCTTCAGCAAAACGCAGTTCAGGATCGCCGATGGCGCGGATCAGGCCTTTTTCCAGATCTTCCTGGCCGCCGACATAATCGATGATTTTTTCTTCAACGGGGTCGAAGAACATGCCGTTGATGGTGAAGTCACGACGCTTGGCGTCTTCTTTGGCGTCGGTGAAAGTGACTTGATCGGGGTGGCGACCGTTGGAGGATTCGCCGTCGGCGCGGAAAGTGGCGATCTCGAAGTCCCATTTCTGATGACGGATCAGAATCACTCCGAAATGTGCCCCGATGGTATTGCCGTCCGGGTAGATTTGCAGGATGTCATCGGGGCGTGCGCTGGTGGCGATGTCGAAGTCCTTGGGCGTTACGCCGCGCAGGTAGTCACGCACACAGCCTCCGGCGAAATAGGCCTGGTGACCACTTTGACGTAGTTTTTGAATGATTTCCGAGGCGCGTTTTTTCATGGTTGCACGGTAGAAGGCAGCCGCACGGCTTTGGCTTTCAGTGTTTGTTTGGTGGGTAGTTGGATGCCGAGTTGGTGGGCCGAGATGACCCGGGCGGCGGCGGCTTCCATGTTGGTGAAATGCCACCACTCGTCATTGATGATGCTGAAACCTGCTTTTTTCATCGCTTTCTGCAGGAGGGTCAAGTTGCGTAAAATCACCGGATCACCTCCACTGTAAGTGGAGGCGGCGGCAGGAGTGAACTCGTCGTGGGCAGTGGGCATTGCCAGCTCGCGACCCTTCCGATCCACTAGGGTGACATCCACTGCGACACCATAACAATGCAGAGAGGTGCCCATTTCGGGTGGTACCACATAAGCGGATTTTTTGGAGGCCTGCCACAGTTGACGGTGCACTTCCGGAGGCCGGTAGGCGTCCCAGACTTTCAGTCCGAGTTTGTGTTTGCGCAGTATCTTCTGGGCACGTTTCAAGCGAGCCAAAGTCATCCGGTACAACAGGCAGGGCATGTCGGGCGGGTATAGCATGCGACCGGTGAAGTTGTTTGCGGTGGCGTATTTGAGTTCGATGAATATGCCGGGGATCAAGGTGTCCACAGGGGCGAGGTTCACGGCGGTTGCTTTTTTCAGAATCTCCAACCGACGCATGGTGACGGTGTTTTTTGCAGCCAAGCGGTCAGGGGCGAAAATGGCCATGCCACAGAGAATCACTAGGATCAGGGCAGGTGTTTTCACTGCGAGAGAGAGCAGGCGGGTGGGATGCTGGATAAATGCCGTGGACACAAATGGGTTGGGTGGTATAGACTTCACAAGAGTTTGAGCGAGGAAACGGGCTCTCGCAAGCAAAGCTCACAAAAATACGAGCTCTTATTATAAATACAATGCTGCCTTTCGAGACATTCTTTCAGATCATTTTGCCTGCTACCGCTATTTTCATTGGTGCGTGTGTGGGATCATTTCTCAACGTGGTGATCTATCGGGTGCCGATCGGTTTGAGTGTCAACGAACCCAAGCGCTCGTTCTGTCCCTCCTGCAAATACGATATTCCTTGGTATCAGAACATACCGATGCTCAGCTGGTTGTTTTTGTGTGGTCGCTGCGCGTCTTGTTCAAAGCCTATCGCCGTACGTTATTTTGCCGTGGAGCTGCTGACAACCGTGGTGTTTTTTGTGGTGTGGAAGGTGTTTGTACCAGCTTACGGGCCGGGTTTTGAGATGGGAGTCGGAGTGGCGGTTTCCTATTGGATTTTGTCTGCACTGTTGATCTGTGCGATTTTTATTGATATCGATCATTTGATCATCCCTGATTCGATTACCCTGGGAGGGGTGGTCGCGGGGTGGATCGCGGTTTTGCTGGTGCCTGATCTGATGGGGGAGGTGAGCCGCTTGAAAGCGCTGTGGTTATCGGTGGTCGGCGCGGCGGCGGGTTACGGTTTGTTGTGGGCAGTGGTGCAATTTGGTAAGTTGGCCTTTGGGCGCACCAAGCAGGAGTTTGATCCTCCGGCAGCCTGGAGCATTGGTCAGGAGGAAGATGCGGACGAACCGATGATCACATTCGACGGAGAGGGGCAGCCGTGGACCGATGTTTTTTATCGAGCCTCAGACCGGATGATTGTCGATGTGACCGAGTTGCGTATCAATGGTGAAAATTATGAGGTGGATCAACTGGAGGTGCGGCACGATCGTTTTGTGGTAGGGGATAAGGAGTTCGCTTTGGAAGATGTGAAACGGGTCGAGGGGAAATGCGTGAAAGTGGTGATTCCCCGCGAGGCGATGGGATTTGGTGATGTGAAATTCATCGCCATGATTGGAGCCTTTCTCGGCTGGCAAGCGGTGTTGCTGTCGGTGTTTGTTGCATCGATTCTCGGTGCGGTGCTGGGTTTGACGCAGAAGTTGTTGCTGCGGGACAACTGGTCACAGCCCTTGCCCTTTGGCCCTTACCTAGCGGTCGGAGCTTTTGTGTGGATGTTTTATGGCGAACGAATTTTTGCCTGGTATCTGCATGGGATTGGGATGTGATGCAGGAAAATCAGCTGCTCTAGGCTTTTGCTTGGCATCGCCGATCTCTAGATAAAACCCAGCACCGAGGTGAATGCTCATAGCCGATAGCTGGATAATAATCATTAGCAGCAGGAGCTGAGATTAAAATCAAGGTGCAACGTGGTTGAAGTTGATCTTGAGTAATTTGCTGTAATTGGAGGCCGATCCCTTGTCGCTGATACGACAAATCTACGGCAAGATCAGAAAGGTAACAGGCATAATGAAAATCTGTCATCGAGCGTGCTATACCAATTAGCTTTGATTCATCCCAGGCGCTTACGATTAAATTGCTATTCTCCAGCATGCCACGAATACACACAAGGTCATCTACGGGGCGTCGTTCTCCAAGTGTCGAGGCATCAAGCAATTGGAGGAAATCTTCCACAGAAATCACAGCATCAATTTTGTATTCGATCTTCGGCATCGGTAATTTACCTTGAGAGAACATTTCGAGCACATGCAACCCGCTACTGGCAGCGAGCCTTTGTGTTCTGATTAAGTGTTAAAGTTTTCATGTGAATTTCAACTCTCGGCGGGTAGCCTGTCCGTAGCTACGATTTGGGTGTGCCCAGCATGCACTTAATCCAAAAGTGGTTCAAGTTCTCTGTTTATAAAATGCACATCATAAAGATGAAAAAAACTACCAGAAGCCTGTTGATCCTGTCTGCTTTCTCTGGCTATGGAGGAACCTATAGGGGGATTTGTGTTACGGGGAAGGCTTTGCTGGATTGGGGGCGTCATTGCGTGCGTTTATTTGCTGGCGAAGGCGGGGGGATGCGGCAGGGTGTGGGGGCTTTTTGCCCGAGCTTGGGAAAGAGCGGGAGAATAATGGAATGTAACGATTTTAGGATAGAACGGATGAAGATTTTTATTATGAGAACGGTGAGGAAAATGATGTTTGTTTTGTTGGCGGTGTGGCTCAATGGAGCAGGGATTAGGGCTGTCGGAGCCGCGGAGGCCGGTAAACCCAATGTGGTGATTGTATTCACGGATGACCAGGGCTATCAGGATCTAGGGGTGTTTGGTGCGCAGGGTTTTAAGACGCCGAATATCGATCGCATGGCTGCCGAGGGGCGGATTTTTACTCGCTGGTATGCGGCGCAGGCGGTGTGCTCGGCTTCGCGCACGGCGATGTTGACGGGTTGTTATCCTAACCGGGTAGGTATTCATGGAGCATTAGGGCCGAAGAATACTCATGGCATCAGTGGGGATGAAATGACTTTGGCGGATATGTTCAAACAAAAGGGTTACGCCACGGCTATTTTTGGCAAGTGGCATCTGGGGCATCACCCTGAGTTTTTGCCTTTGCGCCACGGTTTTGATGAGTATTACGGCATTCCTTATTCCGGTGACATGTGGCCCAAACACCCGACTGCGGGAGATCGTTTTCCGCCTTTGCCTTTGATCGAAGGAGAAAAGACCATTGCCCATGTGGGGGAAGAGGAGCAGACCATGATGACCACGCGTTTGACCGAGCGAGCGGTGGACTTCATTCACCGCAACAAGGAGAATCCGTTTTTTCTCTATGTGCCTCACCCGCAGCCACATGTGCCGCTGTATGTGTCGGACAAGTTCAAGGGCAAAAGTGAGCGTGGTTTGTATGGCGATGTGATCGCGGAAATCGATTGGTCGGTGGGGGAGATTTTGAAAGCTTTGAAGGAGGATGGCATCGATGAGCAAACCCTGGTGATTTTCACTTCGGATAATGGGCCGTGGTTGAGTTATGGAGATCACGGTGGGTCGGCGCTGCCTTTGCGCGAGGGCAAGGGCACGGCATGGGAGGGAGGCGTGCGCGAACCTTGTGTGATGCGTTGGCCGGGCAAGATCCCTGCCGGCACGGTGTGCAGCGAGCCGGGCATGAATATTGACATCCTGCCGACTTTGGCAAATCTGATCGGGGCCAGGTTGCCTGAGCATAAAATTGACGGGGTGGACATCTGGCCGATGATCAGCGGGCCGATCGGCACCAAGAACCCGCGCAAAGGTTACTGGTATTATTACAAGCAAAACGAATTGCATGCGGTGTCGATGGGGAAATGGAAGCTCTATTTGCCACATTCCTATCGGACGATGGCGGGTCGCGCGGGAGGGACGGGGGGGATTCCGACCAAATACAGTCAGGCAAAAGTTCAACAGCTTGAACTCTATGATCTCGAAGCGGATGTCAGCGAAACCAAAAACCTTGCTGACCAGCACCCGGATTTGGTGAAAAAGATGCAGGCTTTTGCTGAGGAAGCACGGGTTGAGTTGGGTGACAAGCTCACAAAACGCAAGGGCAAGGGGGTGCGTGAGGCCGGTAGATTGGTGGCGGTGAAAAAGAAATGACGTTTTTCCGTAATTCGAGCTTCCATTTTGTCGGATTTTGCCTTTATACTTAAGACCTGTGAAAGAATTCGCTTATATACACGACGATGCGGCTATGCCGGATGAACTGCGGCAGATTCCATTTTTGGAATCTTTTTCTGAAGAGCATTTGAATGCGGTGCTGGATGCCAGTGCGGTGTTGGAATGTGAACCGGGGGATGCGGTGGTCACCGAGGGTGCGGATGCGACGCGTATTTTCATTCTGCTGACGGGAGAGCTGGAGGTGATCAAGGATGGTGATACGCTGACGACTTTGTCGTCGATTGGCGATATTTTTGGCGAGCTGGCCGCGCTGGAGGATGAAACACGCAGTGCTTCGGTATTGGCCAAGAGCAAAGCGTTTTGTCTCGCTGTGGATCAGAAATTCCTTGAGCACATGATGCCAAAGGATGAAAACCCTTCGTTTTATGCTGCTCTTTACGAGTTCATTGCCAAATTATTGGCACGACGCTTGAGCGCGACTTCCCAGTATTTGGCTTGTGTGGACAAGGAGTTACGCGAGTTGAAAAAAGCGAGTATGGCGGAAGCCTGATGGTGCTGTGAGGAACAAACATGGCTTGTTTTCAAGAAACAGCATCTTAACCCCCCCCTTTTAAACCGCTTCGAAGGGGAACATAGGGCGGCGGCGGTTTTTGAAATCGAGTTGTTTCATGTCGGCGCAGGTGGAGCCGGGGGTATTGACCTGGATAAATTGATCGCAGACTTCACGGTAAGCGGCTTGTGGTGCGATGACGCCCTTGGCGACAAAGATGCGAAAGTCTTGCAGATTGAGATCACAGGAGGTGAGTTGGGAAAGGCTGAAAGGAGGGATTCTTTTTGAGGTGAGCATGATGGTTATGTCGCAATCCGATTCAACAATGGCGGTCGCCCCCTGGTCAAACTCGGTGAATCCTCCGTGACGGGCCTGACTTTCGCTGAAGCGGCCCTGATGCAAGGAGATCAGCTTTACCTCGCAACTCAACGGCTGGCCATGATGGCGGTCGCTGTGCCCACCGAGGGAAAGCTTCAAAAGCTCACCGGGTTTTGCTGCGCTTGCTGTTTTTACGGCTGCCGGATCAAAGATGCAGACGAAGGCATCGGCGATTTTTTGCTGATGCAGGGCATGGAGCAAAAAAGTGCTGTCGGCGGGTGATCCGCCACCGACGTTGTCTCCCATGTCGAGCAGGGTGAAACGGGTTTTCGGGGCGGCGCTGATTTTTTCCATTGCCATTTCGACAGAAATGAAGTCGGGCTCGAATTCGTCTTTTTCGGCGATGAATTTGCGTTCGATCGCCCAGGCAAGTTCCTGCGCCTGCTCGGCTTGGTCGTCGGTGACAATGATGGCCGATGAGCCCATCTCGGCGACATCGGAGTAGGGGAAACCCAGTAAAATGCTGTGACTGATCACATCCGGGCCGTTACTGGCGGCATCGACTTGATCGTAAAACGCTGACATCGGGTATTGGTCGGTGTTCTGGCTTTGGATATTGATCGCCAGTGAGGGGAAAGCTGCGGCTTGGCAGGGGTAGATGGATCCGTGCAAAGTCCGGGACATCAGGTCTGCCGCGCGCATACCTGTCTCGAGTTGGTCAAGGTGGGGATTGCTGCGGTAGGCGATCAGGGCGTCGGTGGAGTCGACCATTTGGCGGGAAAGATTGGCGTGCAGGTCGAGGGTGGCGATCAAGGGTTTGTCCGGGCCAATGAATTGGCGCACTTTTTCGAGCCAGTAACCATCGGCATCGCGGTGGTTTTCAGCCACGGTGGCTCCATGGGGAGCAGCGAGGATGCCATCGAGTGGGCCGGCGGCGGCTAGTTCAGTCATCATCAGCTCGATCAGTTGATCGAAGCTGTCTGCTGCAATGGTACCGTTGGGGTAGGCGCGGGCGGCAAAAATGGGCACCGCTTCGATTCCTGCTTTTTTTAATCCTTTGAAAAATCCACTGATTTCGTGAGGGGCATCTTTAAAGTGCTGACGAATATCCTCACCGCTTAATAAGACATCCTGGCGAAAATGTTCGAGCGTGGTTTTCCCCTCAATGAAGGTATTGGATTCGTGGAGCAGAGCTAGGATTCCGACGCGCATGGGGGGGAGGTAGGGGCTAGGAGGTAGAGAGATCTAGGGGGTGACGATTTTTTTGAAATCCTCCATGGAATCTACGGTGGGGCAGTTGAGGTCATTGGTCATTTTTTGCAGGGCTACATTGTCTTTGAAGCCTGAGCCAGTGACCAGGCAGACGATTTTATCTGTTTTGTTGATCGTGCCTTTTTGGATGGCTTGCAGGGCTCCGGTTAAAGCTACTGCGCCAGCAGGTTCGGTGAAGATGGCTTCTTCCCGCGCCAGACGTTTTTGTAAGGCAAACACGGCGTCGTCAGTGACCAGGTGACCACTGCCGCCGGATTGGCGACAGGCGGTGAGAGTGTCGTGGCCGTCGATGACGCCCGCCACTTGCAGGCCACTGATGTGGGAGGTGCATTCGCCGCAGCTTTGGGCACGGTCACGGCCTTCGTTGAGTGGGCCTGCGATGGTATTGTTGCCGATGGGTTGCACACAATGGACCGCCGGGGAATGAGTGTCAGTGGATTCAAAACCACGAGCGACTGCCAAAGTGAGCCCCCCTCCACCGGAAGGTGAAAACAGGTGGTCGATTCCACCGGGTAATTGCTCAGCCAGTTCCCAGCTGAGGCTTTGCACTCCGGCCATGCCTGCTGGGGAATATTTAAAAGCACTGATTTGCACCTGGGTTTTGAGTTGGCGGGCGAGATCGAGCAGGCCTTGTGAGATCTCTTTGGTGATACGTGCGTCAGTGCCGAAGCCGCGTATTTTGACCAGCTGTGCGCCATAAGCGAGCATTTGCTGTAATTTGTCTTGCGGGGCGGTATCGACGATAGCCAGTACGCAGGGGAGGTTGGCGATTGCCGAGTAGGCGGCCAGGGCTGCGCCGGTATTTCCGCTTGAGGTGCCCAGACAGAGCTGGTTTTTGTTTTTCACCAGGTGGGAAACGGCGCAGGCGGCAAAACGGTCTTTGTAGGAGCCGGTGGGGTTTGCGCTTTCGACTTTAAAATAGAGCTGCTCGAGTCCCAAGGCGGGACCTATTTTGACTGAGCGAAGCAAGGGGGTATCACCTTCGCCGAGGGTGATGCGGAATTTTTCAGGGATCGCGGGCAGGCGATCTGCGAATCGCCAAATGCTCATTTGAACTCGTCCGGATACATTCTCTTTTTCAGAGTATTGGACAGATTGTTGTGGGAGATGCCTCCATCAATGGCGATCTCAGTGCCGTTGATGTAACTGGCGTCCGAACTGGAGAGCCAGCGGATGACTTTGGCGATTTCGTCCGGACTGGCCCATCGTCCCAAGGGGATGAAGTCTTCACTGGCCGAGCGGAAGTCATTGGTCAAATCCGAGCCTTTTTCACTTTTCAAATTAGAGCGCAGAGCACTGTCCACTGCTCCCGGGCTGACCGCGACGGCGCGAATCCCTGCTCCGGAAAGTGAGGCGGCCATGTCGAAGGTGAGGCTGATCAGCCCTCCTTTGGAGGCCACGTAGGCCGGGGCCACGCCTTTGCAAAAGTGGGCGTCGATACTGGCGATGTTGATGATGACACCTTCGCCGGAAGCTTCAAGAAAGGGAGTGCTGTATTGGGCAAGAAAAGCAGGGATTTTCAGGTTGAGGTGCATGATGCGATCCCAGGATTCAGGAGTCATTTTACGAATCGTGCGAAAATCATGCACCGCAGCGTTGTTGATGAGAGCATCAATGCGGCCCCATTTTTTACCTACTTTTGCCACAGCTTGTTGGGCGGCGTCGAGATCGGAAAGGTCGGCTGAGATAGGGTAAACGGGCACTCCTTTCTCGGAAACGGCTTGTGCGGTTTTTTGCAGATCGTCGGTCATTTTATCAATCATGGCCACGGCATAACCCGATGAGGCAAATTCATGGGAAACGGCGGCTCCTATGCCGCGAGCGGCTCCGGTTATAAAAGCGACTTTTTTGTCTAACATGGTATTAATTGAAAGGGTGGGGAAGTATCGTTGTGATTTTCCAGAATGACGGCCAAAGCATCGCCTTCGTCAACCTGAGGATAGCTGCGAATCACAATGATTGCACCGGATTGTTTTGAGCGGATTTCATGTTCAGCGCCAGTAAGGGGATCGATCACTTTTCCCAGTAGGTCTCCGCAGGCAATATTTTGTCCCAATTGGACAGAGTTGATAAACAGCCCTTTGATCGGAGAAGGGTTGCAGATTTGCATGTGACCGGAGCTGGGGTGTCCATCTTCGACGATGGTGGCAGCGACGGTCGGGGTGATCGGTTTTTGTTCCAGCATGTCAAATTCTGCCATCACGGAAAGGCAGCCATCGACGTAGGCTTGAACGCCTTTGCCTTTACAGGGAGTCGGCCCCCGGTATTCGGTGTAAACCGCCGGCACACCGGCATCACGGGCAGCGGACATGGAGCGTCCGTTCAAATCAGCGGATGTTCCCCAGATCAGCGGCAATGCCATCGCCCGGGCCATGCGGCGTTGGGTTTCCAAGATATTCTGGTCTGCGACCAATCCGTAACCGCACAGCGGATAGACGTCCATGATTCTGCCGCCGGTGTGCAGATCAATATAGAGATCTGCTGCAGTTATGAATTCATTCACTGCGGCGGCTACTTGCTCGGTCGGGCTGCCGTTGATGTCGCCGGGAAAGGTGCGGGCAAGATTTTCACCATCCGCTCCGCAGCGTTGATGCAGGTCCACTGCTGATTGATTGGCGATGGGAATGAGGGTCAGGGTGCCACGTAATTCAGCGGCTTTTATTTGTTGAATGAGTTGATAGATGGCAAAAATCCCCTCGAATTCATCGCCGTGCACACCTGCGGTGATCAGTAGGTGAGGCCCGTCTGCGGAGCCTTTAATAGTGGTGCTCTGTAGCTCGATCATCGTTTAGTAAAGAAGGGGGTTAGCAGTTTGCGATTTTTATAGATCGAGGGGAAAAGAGGACAAACGCTCAACCCCTGATTCCGTCACCAGGTAATTCTGTTCCAAGCGGATACCGGCATTGAGCTCTTTACCATAGAGCCCCGGTTCGACCGCTACCACGTCACCTACTTGGAAGGTGTCGTCATAACAAGGATTGAGGCGAGGTACTTCATGCGGATCCAAGCCAATGCCATGGCCAAGGTGGTGTTTGAATTGATAGCCTTTCCAATCATCGAGCTGGGATTCGATTTTTTCAAACAGGGCACGGCAGCTCTCGCCGGGGCGAATGCTGAGCTCTACTTGTTCGAGCATCCCGACTACCCGCTGATGAGCCTCCAATTGCAGCTCGCTGGGTTTGCCATCGACACTGAAGGTACGGCACAAGTCGCTGCGGTAGCCGCGCACTCCGACTCCGATGTCGAAAGGCACTAACTCACCAGGCTGGGCTGCCCGCTGACGGGCGAGTCCGCCCGGAGTGCCACTTTGAAAGTCATTGCCCCAACCGGAGAGCAAGTCGCCTGCGGCTTCGATCGCACTTGCTTGCAGAGTGGCGTAGAGCTCGATCTCGGAAATGCCGGGTTGCAGGATCTCCCGTGCTTTGTGATACACCGCATCCGCGGCTTGGATGGTGTAACGGATGGCGGTTATTTCGTCTTCGTATTTTTGTCGGCGCAGGTATTGGAAGTCAGTGGTGATGTCCACCCACTCCACCTTATCGGCGATCCAGGGACGGGCAGAGCCATCAACTCCGAGCCTTTTCAGCTTGTTGAGGAGGGGGATCAGTGGCAGGCACAGGGCCTGGTCGAGATTTTCAACCAGAGTGCAGAGCTTTTGCGGTTGATAAGAAATGAGCTCATCTGCGGCGGGGGCATCAGCTGGTTGGCAATGGCTGACCAAAAGCGTGTGGCCGTCAGCAAGTAAAAGGGCCGCCGTCGGGGTGAGGATCTGGTCATGCCAGTAGCCGGTTAGCCAGTAAACGTAGTGCCGGTGGGTGAACAGCACGGCGTCCAGATTTTGCTCCAGCATGTAAGCCTGCAGGCGAGCCTGTCGCTTCCGGCAGCTGTCGGCATTTAATCGGGGAGGGGAGTTTTTGCTCATAGCGGCTCAGGAAAAATCTCAAAGCACGCCGTATTTTTCAAAAGCTGCGGTGGCGGTCATTCCGTCCCGAATGGCATCGCGGACTTCATTTTCTGCATGGACTTTTTCCCAGGCTCCGCGGATGACTTCGGCTTCCACTTGTTGGGGAACCACCACGATTCCATCGTCATCAGCGATCACCAGGTCGCCGGGATTAAAAGTTACACCGCCAATCTGCACGGCAACATCAACGGCGGTGACCCGCTGGCGGTGCAAGCTGTCGTAAGGGCAGGCTCCGGCGGCAAATACGCCGAATTGCATTTCCCGCATCGGGGCGATGTCGCGGATAGCGCCGTCGATGATCGCTCCGACACAGCCAGAGTTTCGTGAGGCAGTGGAGAGCAACTCTCCCCAGATTCCAGATTTCATAGAGCCGTCGGCGGCGGCGATGAACAAGTCATCGGGCTGACATTCATCAATGGCCTTGAGCTCTAATTCATAAGGTTTGAGATCCTCGCTGTCGACTTCTTCCCACTGTGTGGTTTTGCATCTGCCGACCAGTTTAAGCACTCCGGTCATCGGGGCGAGGGCGGTTGCGATGCATTGTTCGCGGTAGCCGAGTGAGTCGAGAACGTCACTGACAACGGCTGAATAGAAGGACTCGCGCATCATGGCGAGGGTGATGGTTTCGGGGGTGTCTGACATGATATAAAGGTTATACGATGAAATATCAAAATCGCAAGCGACAGAATCATTGAAGATGCAGGCGTTTGGGGTGCTCGAACTGGTAACTTTTATCGTGCATCATTTCGTAGGTCTTTTTGATGCTCGGACGGTCACCATAAAAGGTGCCGTAGTAGGCAAATCGAACGATGCCTTCTTTATCGATAATGACGGTGGACGGGCGATTGATGTATTCCGAATGAACGGCAAAACACAGCGGATCTGCGCCATAAGTAGCGGCTACGGCACCGGCTTTGTCAGAGAGATGCGGCCACCAGATGTTTTTGGTGTAAGTGTCTTTGAATGATTTTTTTGAGAACCAGTGCTTGGGATCCACTTCTTTTCCCACCATCACCCGGCAGCGATAGCGGTCGTGGATTTCGATGGTGACGACTTCAATGTTCTCGTTTTGGAAATCCTCACGCAGATGCATAAGCTCGCGGAACTCACCGTGACAGACCGGGCACCAGTCGGCAAAAACCCAGATCAAGAGAACGGCTTTTTTCCCCTTGTGATCGCTGAGCTTCCAAGTTTTATTCTCACTGTTCGACAAGGCAAAGTCAGGGGCCGCCTGGCCGACTTTGACCGTGTCGAAAGTAGTCTCATCAAGTGAGCTGTAGGCTTGGATCAAATCAGCACTGGCTTTTTTTCCGCTTTCGATTTGGTAGATGGAAAGTTCACATTGATGAGTGACATCCCGTGCTTTGTCATTGGCGAGAGCTTTTTTTAATGCCGGCAATGCTTTTTTACTGCCAATCAATCCAAGCGAGATCACTGCTTGTGAACGAACCGTGCTTTCATTGGCTGATGCGAGCAATTGTGCCAAGGCAGGAATGGCTTTTTCCTCAGCTTGAATTCCCAGGGCGGCCGCTGCCAGGTAGCGGACATGAGGGTTTTTGTGAGTCAATGCGGCGATCAGCCCAGGGATGCCTGACTGACCAGCTTTGACAAAATCGCGCAATGCAAGGGTGCGGACTTTCCAATCATCATCATTGAGGTCGGCGATGCCGCTGGTTTTCAGTTGGCGATCCTGGGTCATCGCCCGGGAGTCGTGGAAATCGTGGCTGGTGATTTTATCAATGGTGTTTTTGATTATAGGCAGGGCATCTGCTGACAAGATTGATGAAAGGGGGGCTAACACCAGAGCTGCGATGAAAGTGACAGCGGTTAAGGATAAAGATTTGCTTTTCATAGGTAGGGGATGGGTGTGCGAAGAAAAAGGCGCGGCCTCAGTATGAGGACGAGGCAGGGGAACAAAGCTTACGTTGCATTTGTTTTGCAAAAAGCCTGTTAGTTTTTAGCCGGGCGGGCAGCAGTTTTGGTGGGGGCAATGACCACTTTTTGTTTGCTGGTGGGAGATCCGGGCGTCGCAGCTCTTCTGATTGGCTTGGATGGAGGAGAAATCGGCCACGACCCCTTGAGATTGAGAAATTTCGGTGGGCTGACGGCTAACTTCTGTTCACCGGCGATTTGATAGTCGCGGCTGACCAGGGGGGTGATGGTGAAACAAGCTTCTTCATCGGCCAGTTTCTCGATGTGTAACAGGGATGCGCAGGTATCCGAGCGACTGATAGTCAGAGTGTCGCCTACCTTGAAAGGCGACTTTTTCATCTCGGGGATGGGCAGGATGTAATCGATCAGAGCCGAAGGGTAACCTTCGGCCCGCGCCCGTAACGCTATGCCCGAGGGGAAAACGTCGTCTGGCCCGAGAATTTTGATGCTCTCGATTTGGAAGATTCCGCCGACGTAGGTGATGTCGGCAAAGCTTTTGTAATTGCCCAGGTAATTGCGTTTGAGGATGGCGTTCAAACCTTTCAGTTTGGCCGGACTGTAATCAAATTGCTCGGCATAGAGTTGTTTGACCGTTTTGAACTTGCCTCTCGGTGCGGTGACCGGGGTGAAGCTGGCCAGCGGATCTATTTTTTGCACCTGGGTGAGCAGACGGTAGTTGAACGGCATTTCCGGGTGACCAAAAACATACATGCAGAATACCCAGGCGATAGCATTGAGCGCCACCAATACCGCGATGGCTACGATCCATAGGAACAAGGTGTCATTCCTTGAAGTTTTCGGCAGATCCCCTGATTCGGATTGAAAGGGGGAATGTTCGCCAAGGAATTGCATCGTTGTTCTTGCTCGTTATTCAGGACGTCAGTTTAAAGTCAAGTTGCGGGCTTAGTTGTGCATTTCGAGGAAACCTTCCAATTGGCGGATCCGCGTGGGGTGCCTCATTTTGCGCAGTGCCTTGGCTTCGATTTGGCGAATGCGTTCACGGGTGACTTTGAATTGTGAGCCGACTTCTTCCAGTGTGCGGCTGTAGCCATCCACCAAGCCGAAACGCTGTTCAAGCACAGCACGTTCGCGTTCGTTCAAGCTGTCGAGCACGGCGCGGATTTTGTCTTTCAGCATCGAAAACCCAGTCATGTCACTGGGGTCCTCGGCTCCTTTGTCTTCAATAAAGTCTCCGAAAATCGTGTCTTCACTGTCACCCACAGGTGCTTGCAGTGAGATCGGCTGCTGGGCCATTTTGAGCACGGTTTTGACGCGCTCCACCGGCAGGTGAATCTCTTCGGCGATTTCCTCGGCGTTGGGCTCACGACCGTATTCCTGCACCAGTTGTTTCTGCACCCGCATCAGCTTGTTGATCGTTTCGATCATGTGCACGGGAATACGAATGGTGCGGGCCTGGTCAGCGATCGAGCGGGTGATCGCCTGACGAATCCACCAGGTGGCGTAGGTCGAAAATTTGTAACCACGACGGTATTCAAATTTCTCGACGGCTTTCATCAAGCCCATATTGCCTTCCTGGATGAGATCGAGAAAAGACAAACCGCGGTTGGTGTATTTTTTGGCAATGGAAATCACTAGACGGAGATTGGCTTCCACCATTTCGTCCTTGGCTTTGCGAGCTTTTTGTATCCAATCCGTGAGTCTATCGTAAGTCTGGATGAACTCATCCTGGGTCAACCAGGTGGCTCTTTCGAAAATCTGCTTTTGAGCTTCGACCTTGGCTTTTTCTTCGTCACTGTCGGCGGAGGCTAAAGCGGCGGCGATATCTTCGCTCTCTTCAGCATAACGTTCGGCTACGTTGACAAATTCTTCGGTGACCGATTGTTTGAAGAAAAATCGCCCGCAAACCCGTCCGAGGGCGCTGTGGGATTTTTTCCATTCTTCAGCCAGGTTCTCTTGCTGGTTAGCCGGGCTTTCCTGAATTTGAATATAAAGCGCGGCGACCTGATCCCGGGCAGCGGTCAATTGCAGACATAATTTTTCCAATTTGCGCATGTAACGCTCGCGACTTTGGATTTTTTTGTCGATGATCACCCGGTCAAAACGTTCGTCCCCGGATTCCAGCCGTTCGGCCATATCCAGATAGGTCTCGCAGGTGAAACCAAATTTGCTGAGACAGCGACGGACTTCGGATTCGGATTTCTCGATGCGTTTGGATATCTCCACCTCTTGCTCGCGCGTGAGCAAGGGGACTTGTCCCATTTGGCGCAGATACATGCGCACCGGATCATCGAGGATGTCGAGCTTGGCTTCCGTTTTCGGAGGGGCGCTGTCTTCGACATCATCGTCGATGTCTTTGCTTTTTTTGCGGTCTTTAAAACGGTCAACCGCAGCGGCATCGATGATACTGAACTCCATGCTGCGCAGGCGCTGAATCAACTGATCCAGCGTTTCGGGATCAACCACGTTGGCCGGCATGGCATCGTTGATGTCGTCAAAAGTAAGATAACCCTGCTCTTTGGCCAGCTTGATCAATTCCCGCAGTTTTTGCTGGATTTCAGGTGAATCAATGTCCTGTGACGAGTTTTTATCCGAGGCCGAAGAAGACGGGTTCGTTGATTTTTTTTGCACCTTTTTTTTGCGAGTGGATGTTTTCTTTTTCACTGATGAGGAAGGGATCTTTTTTTCTCCGGACTAGGTGGCGATAAATCACACAAGGGCTTGAATCGAATTTATCCGCTGACTGTTGAAAACAATAAGGCCAAATATGAAAAATGATAGCCCTTTTACCGAGCCCGTCCCTTATTTAATGGGACATGGCAATATCCTGTAACTGCTGAGTGAGGTCAAGAAGTTCTTTGGTGAGCTGATGGGCATTTTCAGCGGAGAGCTTAGAATCTTTGAGTAGGGAAAGGATCTCTTTTTTGCGAGCTTCCAAGCTTTGTCGTTCGAGTGTTGTCAAACACTCGGTGGCACGCTCCACCGAGCTGTCCGGTATGGTTTCGGTCAGCAGGCGGGCGACACAAGCTTGCTCGGGGCCGGTGAGGCTATTGGCAAAAGCGGCCACGTCGGCAGTGGAGCCGGCGTTGAAGTTTCCCTGCCAGATTTTTGACAACAGTTGGCTACCCGCCAGATTTTTCAAAAAATCAGGTTCAGGGCTGCTGCAAACCAGGTCGCGGGCTTCGGCCACGGTGAGCAGCATCTGGCATAAAAAACGGATGGCGTGGTTGTCGATCACCAGTGGTGGCAGGGCAGGCGCTTGTGAAGGGTCGGCTTCTTCTGTCCGGTATTTAGAGCGATTGCTGTAGCGCAGGGCGCGCTTTATTTCCTGATCAGATTCGCCGACAAAACGCCGGATGTCATCTGCGGGCACACTGAGGCGGGTGGCAACCCGGCTGATCAGAGAATCCTGGATCATTTTGTCGGTGATGCGGGCAATGTTCTCCGACACCTCTTTGGCGAACTCAATCCGGTCTCGCATTTCGTCGAGATTGCGCTCTTGAGAAGCGCGATCGATCTGGTAGTCGAGGAATTCCGGAGCTTGCTTGATCCTATTTGAAAAGGCTTCAGCGCCTTCTTTTTTGATCAATGAATCCGGATCTTCACCAGCGGGCAGGGGAGCGATTTTGACCACCAGGTTGGAAGTCACCATTTGGCGGAAGGCTTTGGCCGCCGCTTTGTAACCAGCCGCATCGGAGTCATAACACAGCACCACTTCATCGGTGTGGCGTTTCAAAATGCGCGCGTGATCCTCGGTGAAAGCTGTGCCTAGCGCGGCGACCGTATTTTCGATGCCGTTTTCGACACAGGCGATGAGGTCGAGTTGACCTTCACACAGGATCGCCTGGCCCGCTTTTAAAATAGGTCGCTTGCTGCGGTCGAGGCCGTAGAAGGTTTTGCTTTTTTTGAACAACATCGTTTCCGGAGAGTTGATGTATTTGCCGCCCTTGGCGTCGGGACTCAGCACCCGTCCGCTGAAGGCGATGACGTTGCCGTAATCATTGCAGATCGGGAACATCAGGCGGTCGCGGAAGCGAGCGTAAACACCACGCGCAGGGTTGTCGACATCCTGGGGCGCGGCCAGCCCGGATTCGAGCAGCACTTTGTTGGAGAAGCCGGCTTCTTTGGCCCAGTTGATCAAAGCACCGCCGTTCTGGGGAGCGTAACCCAACTGCCAGCGACGTGCCGTCTCTGAATTGATATCCCGTGCTTTGAGGTAGTCGCGGGCGTGTTGGGCCGAAGGGCTGCGGAACAGCAGTTGATGAAACCAGGCGCTCGATTCCTTGTGCAGCTTTTCCACCAGACGCCGCAGTTGCAGGCGGCGATCCGCGTCGGGATCAAATACTTCGTCTTCCAAGCGGATACCGACTTTCTCGGCCAGGCGTGAGGCGGCATCGGGGAAAGTCAGGTTTTCATAACGCATCACAAAGCGGATCGCGTCGCCCCCTTCACCACAGCCAAAACAATAATAAATCTGTCGCGCGGGCGTGACATTAAACGAGGGCGTCTTCTCGTTGTGAAAAGGACACAGCGCCAAAAAGTTAGCTCCCGCTTTTTTTAGCGGGAAATAACTGCTGATCACATCGACGATATCCGTCTCGGCGATGATGCGCTGAATCGTTTCCGGTGAAATGATGGCCATGTGGTGACTTATTGAATTAACTGCTGGAAGGTGGGGCTTCCATCTGTTTTAATTGTTATTCTATAATGCTAGAGACGAAATTAACAAAGAGTTTGCTGCGACGAAGTATCTATCTGGCCATGGTCGGTGTTGGATTGTTTACTTTGGCGGCAAAAAAGCAGCCTGCGGAAACCCGTTCACCTCAAGGGGAGGAGCGAGCCGCCAATGGCTTGCGGGATCGAGTGCTTGTCATTCGCATTGAAGATGTGGATATCTCGGATGACCGTCGCTTCAGGAGTTTGCGTCGTTTGATCTCGGATGCCGCTGCCGCACCTGCCAAGGCGGTGGTTTTTGATCTGAATACCGGCTCGGGTTACTCTGAACAAGTCGCTCGTTTTTTAATGGAGGAACTGCCCAAGGTGAAAGTGCCATCGGTGAGTTACGCCAACCCTTCGGCGCTTGGAGCAGGTGCATTGATTGCGCTGGGCAGTGACACGGTTTATTTGTCGCCCGTTGCGGTGATGGGTGGAGCGGCCCCCTCGCCATCGGGTGGACGGTCGAGTGCTTCGACCGGAGATGATCAGTCGGAGAAATCTTCTGCTGCGCGTCCTGTGTCAACTCAGTCGCTGTCAATTCTGAAAGCGCAGGCACGCGGTCTGGCCAAACAAAAAGGGCACCGTTCGCAAGTGGCGGAAGCTTTTATCGATAGTCAGATCGAGGTGAAAATAGGTGATGAAATGATTTCGGCCAAAGGTGAGTTGTTGACGCTGACGGCTGATGAGGCGGTTCGCAAGTTGCCCGACGGGCAAACGCTTTTTGGCAAGTCGGTGGTCGGCTCTATTAAAGAACTGCTGAAGCAAGAGGGCTTGAGCGATGGGGAGGAAACTCTTGTTTACACCGCATCGAGTTACGAAAAACATTTGAGTCAATTGCGTAGTGGTAAGGGCAAGGCCAAAGGCGCAAAGAGTGATCTTGCCCGGTCTGATGGCAATAACAAGGCCGGTGTGGATTCAAAGGAAGTGAAGGGGAATGGCGGCGGCTTGTTTGGCAAAAGAAACACAGGTGATTATGCGGGAAAAATCCTTGTGGTGCCAATTGGCATGGATGACCTGATGATCACGGCGCGTTTTGAGTTTATGAAAAGGGTATTGAAAAAAGCCCGTCTCGATGGGGCGGAAGCGCTTATTTTTGATATGAATACACCCGGGGGTCGAGTGTGGGAGACTGGCGAATTGATGATGCGTGAGCTGCAGGAAGTGGATTTCCCGACTTATACTTTTGTGAATACTTTTGCCGAGTCCGGAGGCTGTCTGGTGGCGATTGCTACCGATCATATTTACATGAAGCCCGCGGCTTTGATTGGCTCGGCTTTACCGGTAACCGCCAGCGGTGACCTGGAGGGTAATATGAAACAGAAAGTGGGGGAGATGTTGCGCGACTTGGTGCGCAATGTGGCTTCGCTGAAAGGTCATGATCCCGATGTGGCGGAGGCTTTTGTGACGATCGACACTGAAGTGATCAAAGACGGTGTCACTATTTCGGAGATGGGAAAGGTGCTACATCTGAGCACTGAAGAAGCCACTATGATCGTTAATGGCAAACCCTTGCTGGCAAAAGGAGTGGCGAACAGCATCGAGGAAATTATCGAATTGGAGGGCTTGAAGGGGAGCTTGTTGCAGGTGGAGCCCTTGGGCTTGGAGCGTTTTGCCCATTTGATTCAGAAGTTTTCTTTTCTGCTTCTCATTCTTGGTTTGGCCGGTGCTTACATGGAGATGAATGCTCCGGGATTCGGGGTGCCGGGAGTGACCTCTTTGCTCTCCTTTGCCCTGTTCTTTTTTGGCAATAACCTGGCCGGTAATCTTGCTGGTTATGAGCTGGCCGCGTTGCTGGTGTTGGGACTTATTTTGCTTGCGGTGGAGATATTCATCCTGCCTGGTACTATTTTGCCGGGATTGGCAGGAGGTCTGTTGATATTCATGTCTTTGATTCTGGCGATGGTGGATCGTTTTGATTTTCAATTCCACTGGAAAGGTGTCGATCAAGCGCCTTCCCTGGGGGAGTTGCTGAATGGGCCGGTCATGACGCTGGGGGTGGCAGTGGTAGGAGCGGTGGTGATGGCTGTATTACTGATGCGCTACCTGCCAACGGGTCGCAGATTAGGAGGATTGATCCTGACCCAATCGTTAGCCAGTGGAGCTTCGCTGGATGAGCTGGAAGATCCGCAAACCGGATCCGATGAAAAAGCAGGGAAACATACAGCCAACGCGAGTGACTTGCTTGGCCGTGAAGGTGTGGTCAGTGCCGATTTGCGCCCGGCAGGCAAAGGCATGTTTGCGGGTGAGCTGCTCGACATCGTCGCCGACGGTGAGTTCATCGAAGAGGGCACCGCAGTGAAAATCGTCTTACATGAAGGTTCACGGTTGGTGGTGGCACGAAGTGGCGGGTAGATTTGGGTGCAGGACAAAAAAGTTAGCCATTGGTTATTGAAAGCTACCTTATCACCCATCAACATCATGTCGCCCTTTTAGGGCTGGTAATAAAACCGATCTAACCCCAGCGCTTCGCACTGAGCTATCACATTTTGTCCTTTCGGGACAGTTTGCTTTCATTTCTTTTGCACCAACGGTGCTCAATGATATAGCCCAGTGCGCAGCACTGGGTAAAAAATCCAATTCTCCCAGCCCTGCAAAGGGCGAAATGCACAGCGGTC